>CAKNZJ010000095.1 GCA_932222125.1 uncultured Clostridia bacterium
CACCGGACGACGATAAAGATAATCACAAATTGTCCTTCGCTTAGTCTACATTATAGCATAACGAATAAAAATTACAACACCAGTTTAAGAAAAATATCATAAAATAAGTAAAGCATTATAGGTGCAGGGAAGTGAATTTGAAATGTTGATATAAACGTCCCTGTGCCATAGGTATCACAACAAGCATTACTCAATTTGGTTGAATCAAAAGAATAGTTGAATGGAAAGTTCTTTTTCTGGCTGATTTGTACGCTGCAATTTCTTCTGCTGGACATCCCTAAATATCTCATCAGAAACAATGGCCTTATGGGAATCGGAATAAAGATACCGCTCCATAAAGCCATCGTTTTTGACTTGGGAGCCGCCAGCGCTGATAGTTTTCTGGAGTAGTACCCTGCCTGTATACTTTTCGTTAGACAGCAGCTTATTGAGAGCCTCTCGGTTCCACTTGGGCTTGCCTGTGGGAGAGAGGATACCCTGTTCCTCCAGCCCGGCGGCAATCTTGCCCAAGCTGTCACCGTTGAGGTAGCGCTCGAAGATCCAGCGGACGACAACGGCTTCATCAGGATTAATGACCAGCTCACCGTCCGGGCCGGTGTCATATCCATAGCATTTGCGCTGGGCCATCTTGGAGGTGCCATCCTGAAAGCCTTTCCGCAGACCAGCCCGGATGGACTCACTTTTTTTGATGATATTCATGGGAACCTGTCCTTTCACAAAATCAAAGCCACAGTGACGGAAATCACTGTGACTTACCGAATATATGAACTTTATATATAAAATTGACAGGCCACCTATCTCGGTGACCTGTCAACCTATCTTGGCTTGTCATTATGAAATCGCTATTTTCGGGGAACCGTTGCGGTGCAACGGTTCCCCGATGCCAGATACCCACCACTGTGTGCAGCTCCAAACCATGATCATCTGAGGCACGACAGCGTGATATGGTGCACCGTCCGTACGGGGACTGTTATGCCAGACTGAGCCGGAATTCCCTGCCCCCTATCGTATAAGTGACGCAGAGACCCCGCTTTGTGTCTACGTGGATATTCTCCGCCCGGCTGAGCTCCCGCAGGGCGCGATACTGTTCCCGGGCGGTGGGGCTGTAGCCCGCCGGATCGTCAGAAGTGAGCAGTACCCCGCCCAGTAGTGCATTTACCTGGGCCAGCTTCCGCTTCTGCTCCGCAGTGAGTCTCAGGTTTTCTTCCCGGAGGAAAAAGACGTCCGGGTCGCTGAGCCAGGCCCTGCCGTTAAGCTGGCGGCGGAAGATCGTGTTGCCGATGGCTTGTTTGGTGGACACCCGTTCCCGGTGGAACAGGCGCATATACCACACATCGTCCCAGTCCAGCCCCACGTCGCAGCTCACCCGGCAGTAATCCACCAGGCCGAAGGCCGGCATCACCGGCACGCCGCAGCCCAATATCAGCTTGTCCCCGCACCACTCCCGCAGCAGTTCCATGGCCCG
>CAKNZJ010000096.1 GCA_932222125.1 uncultured Clostridia bacterium
CCACAATAGTAAACCGCGTCGGCCCGGTCTGTCTTGGCTGCCTTGTGATACTTTCCTTTGCGGATTGTTGCGTTGGCGGCCTCATAATCCTCGTGGCTCACCAAAGCCTCGTGACGGCCCTCTACGATAACCTGCTCGGATTTATCCCGTTTGCGTTGTGCCTTTGCCCGGATCGTCTCATTTTCGCATTTGAAGTTGACCATAGCCCCCGTATATTTATAATCCTTGAGGATGCGCAGCACGGCCTGATGGCTCCACATGGGGGTGCTGTGCTGGTCTTTGCGGGCCACGTTCTTGTGCTGCTGCGGGGTAGGGATGCCCCTGTCGTTGAGCATGGCCGCGATTTCCGTGCTCTTCATGCCATCGATGGCAGAGTGGAAAATCTCCTGCACCACCGGGGCCGCTGCCGGGTCGGGCACCATCTCATGCTTGACACCGGGTTTCTTCCTATATCCATAAGGGCAGTTGTTCACATACTGGCCTTTTGCCATTTTCAAGTGCATGGCAGACTTGACCTTTTCAGAAAGATCTTGACTGTACCGCTGGTAAATTAGGTTTTTGAAGGCTACCTCGATGCCGCCTGTTGTGCCAGCGTACCGGCTGCTGTCATAGTCATCGTTTATAGCTATAAAGCGTATCTGGAGGAAGGGGAAGATATGCTCCAGGTAATCCCCTACCTCCAGGTAATTCCGTCCAAAGCGGGACAGGTCTTTCACCACAATACAGCCGATATCCCCGGCCCGCGCCAGCCCAAGCATCCGCTGCAGCCCTGGGCGGTCAAAATTCGTGCCGGTGTGGCCGTCATCCTGGAACTCCCAAACAGGCATAGCGTTCAAAGCCGGTGAATCCTGCACATACTGTTGTACCATAAGCCGCTGGCTGTGGATGCTGTTGCTTTCATCCTTCAGCGCGTTTGTTTTTATGTCCATATCCTCTTGGGAAAGCCGCAGATATACTGCCAAGTGCTTCTCCATCATGCCGCCTCCCTTAATGCTTTGCAGGCTCCTATCAACTGCTCAAACTCGTTCATATATAGGAACTCAATGGACAGGCTATTGTCCGCATCCAGGGTCATCGTTTTTACCATGGCCTGCACCATATCTGCTGTGACGC
>CAKNZJ010000097.1 GCA_932222125.1 uncultured Clostridia bacterium
TAATAGACTTTAAGATGATGTTGAGTCAGGGAATGAGTGAGAACAGCTGTGTGGTTGTTCTTAGAGATGATGAAACGTATGTTGGTATACTGGTTGATGATGTTGCTGATATGGAGGATGTCGGCCGCAGTCAGATATTGCCGGTTCCGAGCCAGAGTGGCCAGAGCCTGCACAATTTGGTGAGTGGGATGTGCAGCTTGCCTGAGGGCGCCGGTACGATGTTGGTTTTGGATTGTCTCTTCCTGTTTAATCAGCAGTAAGTCTAACCGATAGTATATATAATAGAAGAAAAAAGGTAAGGTGGCGATGGGAATGAGAATTTCGCCTAACAACGGAATCCCGCTGAGTTCGGTGAGCGCAGCAAATTCTGTAAACGGAGTTAATTCAATAAATTCATTAAAAAATAATCGGGTTCAGGCAGGCAAGCCGGAACCCAAACTGGAACAAAATTTTGATACGGTGACCATTGGCAGCGGCGGCTCTTTTCGCCAGACTTTGCTGAGCCAGATTTCGCAGGAGGTGCGCACCGCCACCACCACTGGCACGGTGAACGCTCTGCGGGAGCAGGTGCAGGCCGGAACCTACAAGGTGGACGCCGGGGCCATTGCCCGCAAGATGTTACTTTTGGGGGAGGTGTGAGCCGGTGCAAAATGAACTTTATGAGCAATATTTGCAGCTGCTGGCTGAGATTGAGGGAGTTATCACTCAGCTAAACGAGGTGGAAAAGCGAAAGATTGACGCTGTGCATAAGGATGATTTGCTGGCCGTGGATGAATGTATCCGTCAGGAACAGGCTATCAGCTTGACAATGCGCAGTTTGGAAAGCCGGCGGCGCAAACAGTTGACGGAGCTGGGCCTGTCAGAGGTTAAACTTTCCGGGTTGGCGGCGGCTTTTCCGGATGATTTGCGACAACAGGCGGCAGTGGCGGCCGAGCGTTTGCAAAACGCCTACCACGATTACAATAGCATTTCCGCAGCAGCCCGCAACGCTTTGGAACGCGGCCTGCGGGAGATTGACCGCATGATGCAGCCGCCCCAGCCGGTGCAACCGCCAGAGGTTTTGCGAGCAACCGCGCAGGCGGCCCAGACCGGCGGTTTGAAATCAGCGCCCAAGCTGGAGGGCAACGCCGCCAAACCGGGCGGAGAAGATAATACGCAACCACGTAAAAAACTTGATTTTGGAGCATAAGAGAGGGAGAAGTGATAGAAGATGGGTACAATTTCAACAGCTGGCGCTTATAACATTGCTAA
>CAKNZJ010000098.1 GCA_932222125.1 uncultured Clostridia bacterium
ATACTGTTCAGCTCTCCATAATCTGCTTATACAGCTTAATGTACTCGCCCGCAGACTTGCTCCAGCTGTTGTCGCAGCTCATGGCCCGGTCTACCAGCACGCCCCAGCCCACTTTGTCCGAGTTATAGGCGTAGATGGCCCGGTGCAGGCTGTGGAGCATGTCGCCGGTGTTATAGGTCATAAAGGTAAAGCCATTGCCCTCTCCGTCGCCGCTGTCTGTGATAGAGTCCTTCAGGCCGCCGGTCTCCCGGATAACAGGAATGGTGCCATACCGCAGGGCTATCATCTGGGACAGGCCGCATGGCTCGGACTTACTGGGCATAAGGAAAATATCCGCGCCCGCGTAAATCTTCCGGGACAGCTCAGGCACAAAGCCCAGGCACAGCACGAACCGGCCAGGATATTTCTCCTGCATCCACTTGAAGTAGTTCTCATACTCCAAATCCCCGCTGCCCAAAATCACGATTTGGGCGTTGGAATACTCCATCACATTGTCTACGGCCTCTTTCACCAAATCCAGGCCCTTGTGGGAGACCAGCCGGGTGACCATGCCAATCACAGGCACATCCGCATCCACCTCAATGCAGAGCCGCTCCTGCAGCTTCGCCTTGTTCACCGCCTTGTTGGACTTATCCGCCTGGGTATAGTTGGCATACAGATTGCTGTCTGTCTCCGGGTCATAGTTCACGGTGTCAATGCCGTTGAGGATGCCGGACAGCTTCCAAGAGCGCTCCCGGAGGATGGGGTCCAGCTTGTGGGAGAACCAGGGGTCCAGAATCTCCTGGGCATAGGTGGGGCTGACAGTGGAGACCCAGTTGGCGCACTCAATGGCGCCCTTCATCAGGTTCACATCCTTGTTGAACTCCAGCAGCTGGCTCTCATAGGCCGGGATGCCGAACACGTCCTCCAGGATATCCTTGCCGTACTGGCCCTGATACTGGATGTTGTGGATGGTGAACAGGGTCTTGATGCCCGCGTACCACTCGTTGTTGGCATAGAACAGCCGGTAGTAGACCGGGACCAAAGCGGTCTGCCAGTCATTGGCGTGAATCACGTCAGGCTTGTAGTCAATGTAGGGCAGCATCTCCAAAATAGCCCGGGAGAAGAAGGCGAAGCGCTCCGCGTCGTCAAAATGGCCGTAGAGGCTGCCGCGCTTAAAGTAGTACTGGTTGTCAATGAGATAATAGGTCACGCTGCCGATTTTCGCCTCGAAAATCCCGCAGTACTGCCGCCGCCAAGCCACCGGCACACTGATACTGGTGATGAACTTCATCTTGTCCCGCAGCTCCTGGGGGGCGTTGTCATACAGGGGGATGACCACCCGGCAGCCCACCATACGGGCCCGCAGGGCCTG
>CAKNZJ010000099.1 GCA_932222125.1 uncultured Clostridia bacterium
GACCAGGGAAACAGGAGGGCTGATACCCGACTGGTTCCCGCTTTAAGGGCTCACCGGAATGCTTGGCATATCTGAACCCGAACGGCACACAGCCTGCCTTCCCTCCCTGGCCCCACACCCCCTCGCCCCCTTGCTCACTCAATAATACACCTATTTCATCATTTTTCTGTCACCCTAATCTCCTCTTGCGCATATAATGGCAGTAACCATTTTCTGCGAGGATTTCTATGAACAATAAGCTGCTTTTTCGGATGTTGGCTGATCCGCACCCAGACACCAAACCACAGCCTCCGAAAAAAAATATCCAGACCTGTGCCACAGATCAGGGAAGCCACGGACTTCTCCAGGTCAATGTGGTGTCCATCATCAATAATTTTCCCATTGAAAATGCCACGGTGCGCATCGCCAACACCTCCACTCCCGACAACACCATAGAACAGGTTACCACCAACAGCTCCGGCCAGACACAACAGGTCACTTTGGACGCTCCTCCTTTAGAGTACAGCCTGATCCCTAGCAGCGACCGCCCATACACAGAATATAACCTGGAGATCTCAGCGCCTGGCTTCAAGCCCCAGACCATCTCCGGAACCGAGATCCTACCCGATACCACGGCCATACAGCCTGTGGCCCTGGAACCGGAGGACGACCCGGAGCCTCTGGACCAGACCATCATCATCCCGGACCACACCCTGTACGGCAACTACCCTCCAAAGATTGCCGAGGCGGAGGTGAAACCGGTAAATGAATCAGGTGAGATCGTACTAAGCCGGGTAGTAGTCCCCCAGACCATCATTGTCCATGACGGCCCTCCCACAGACTCTTCCGCTGTCAACTACTATGTCCCCTACCGGGATTACATCAAAAATGTGGCTTCCAGTGAAATCTATGCCACCTGGCCTCAGTCCACCATCACAGCCAATGTGCTGGCTATCATGTCCTTTACGCTAAACCGTGTTTATACAGAGTGGTATCGCAATCAGGGCTATGATTTCACCATCAC
>CAKNZJ010000100.1 GCA_932222125.1 uncultured Clostridia bacterium
CCCAACAGCAGGCGGCGGACGCACCTGTCATAGTCGACACCTAAGTTGACAGCCTGATCTTTCCCCAGCGTGATCACATCCAGCAGGGCCAGCTCTCTCCTCAGAATAAAAATGACCGCCGCCAGCACAACCAGCGATATGACAATGATCTCTGCGTTGATGTTGCTGAAGCTGGCGACCAGGGTTGCCAGCAGACTGTCATACTCGTTGGGGTCCATTACACGGGTGAGCGTACTTTGGATGCTGGAGAAAAAGGAGGTCAGAACGGTGCCGATCAGCAGCACATAAAGTACATTGTACTTGGTTTTTTTGAACAGATAACTGTAAACCACTGTCGCCACCGCGCCCATCAGCACCAGATCCACCGCGAAGGAGCAGTTGGCGTTTGCGGCCAGAACACTGCTGGACCCTGCTACAAAAACAACAGCGGTATGAATCAGCGTGTAGAGCGAATTCATCCCCAGCAGGCATGGGGTAACAATCGTGTTGTTGATAACTGACTGAAATACGATAGACGCTCCGCCAATGGCAAAGGCCGTAATGAGCATGACGATCAGTTTAGGGGTGCGAATTTTCATGGCGTACTGAAACAGTTTCCCATTGTCAAAATGTACGCCTACCAACATATACCCCGCGGCGCACAACAGGACGAGTGCGGCAAGGACCGCCAACTTCTGCCGGTTGGCGCGCACCGCCTTTGTATTCATGCCACATCGCCCCCTTTCCTGTTCAGGCGAATTGCCTTCCGGCCATTTCTGAGACGGTAGAGCAGCAACGCCACAAAAAGGACGCTTCCAATAATGCCGATGATCAGCTCGATTGGCAGCTCATAGGGGAAAAGGAGCATCCTGCCCGCCATATCACATACCAACACAAATACTGCGCCAAACAGGGCCGTATCCACCAACGTGCCGCGAATTTTATCACCCTTGAACATGGCCACCAGATTGGGAACGATCAGGCCGATATAGGAAATGGAGCCTACTACCACAACCACAGAGGCCGTGATCATCGCAGCAATGGTCAGGCCCAGGAACAGCACGAAATTATATGGGACGCCAAGATTCTGCGAAAAATCCTTCCCCATACCCACAATGTTGAAGTGATTCGCAAACAGGAACGCCAGCACCACCAGCGGAACCGTCAGCCAGACGATCTCATACCGCCCCCGCAGAACCATAGAGAAATGACCTACCA
>CAKNZJ010000101.1 GCA_932222125.1 uncultured Clostridia bacterium
GCAGCGCGGAGGCCGAAAGCTGCCCTACCGCTTTAAGGGCTGATACATCACAAATCGCCGCAGGCTGGGAACAGTCTGCGGCGGCTTGCTGCCGGCTGTCTGGAATGGGGACAAGCCGCGCAAGCATAGTTTAGACCAGAGGGGAGGAAGTACATGGAACAGCCAATTTATACCGAGGAACAGGTCAAAGCCATGCAGAATGTGGACATTCGGACGGTGGACCCCGCCGGACTGCGGGATATTCGGGATGTGAAGGTCAATACCGACCTGCCCAAGCGGGAGCGGATTCTGGATTTCATCCGGCAAATCGGCAACCCCTACTGCTACCGTCACGGGAAATATGTGGTGAAGGTCAGCTTCACCGACACGGACGTGACCCTGGAGGACCGGATGCTCTCCTACATACGCTCAAAATGCTGACAGGAAACTTTTTTGCAAAACACTCTGGACATTAGCCGGAAGTTATGTTAATGTGATAGACAACAGGACAAACCGGCGCTCCCCTGGTTGCTAAAGTGTTTTGCTGATTGACTTTAACGATCAGGAGAGAAGAATATGAAAATTTCCGATGAACAGGTATGGAATACCTGCGGTTACGTTCGCCTTTCCCGCGAGGACGGCGACAAGGAGGAAAGCAACAGCGTCACGGGTCAGAAGGACTTGATCCGTGACTACATGACGCGCCACCCGGAACTGCGGGAGTGCGGCATGAAAGTGGATGACGGCTACACGGGGTCCAATTTTGACCGTCCGGCCTTTCATGAGATGATGGCCGAGGTCAAGGCTGGCAAGATCAACTGCATCGTGGTCAAGGATTTGTCCCGCTTCGGCAGGGACCACTTGGGCGTGGGGGAGTATCTGGAACAGTTATTTCCCTTCCTTGGTGTGCGTTTTATCGCAATCAACGACAACTATGACAGTCTGCACAGCAACGCGGAATCTGATGAGCTGGTTATCCCGTTCAAAAACCTCATAAACGAGGCATATTGCCGGGACACCTCGGTGAAAACACGGAGCCAGCTTGAAATCAAACGCCAGCGCGGAGATTTCATCGGCTCTTTTGCTGTTTTTGGC
>CAKNZJ010000102.1 GCA_932222125.1 uncultured Clostridia bacterium
CGTTGAACATCTGTGTGTAGACCATGGCCGAGATGAAGTTAAACGTCATATCCGTATCGGACACGATGCAGAACAGCGCTGTTTTCCTGTCCCCGATCTTGTCCAGCTCCAGGTCATCCCCCTCCATGAGCTGACGGACCTCTTTAATGTCAAAGGGAGCCATCCGAGCGCCACAGGAAATCAGGATGGACTTAGCTGTTTTGCCCGCCGCCATTTTGTATTTGACATACTGCCGGACGGCAAAGTGTTCAGGGTCGCGCTGCTGTAACTGTTCAAACATCAAATCAACGGCATTTTTGAAATTTTCATCATCCTCCCGCACTTCTGAGGCGTTCAGCATTTCCAGCAGGGTGGTCATGTTCTTTTCTTCCTCCGGGGCCTCGTACCAGATATAGGCGATGAGCGCCTGATAGTACAACGCCTCGGCTTTGGACCAGAAGTCCTCACCGCCCTTGCTGTCCTCGCCCTTGGTGTTTTCCATGATGCAGTTCACCAGCTTCAAAATGTCATTTTCGCAGTAGATGTACTTGAACGGATTATATCTCATGGATTGCTTAAAATTGATGGTGTTTAACACCCTGATTTCATACCCGCCTCGCTCCAACATTTTTCCACATTCTTCCAAAACTGTACCTTTTGGGTCCGTGACAATATACGAAGCGTTCATCTGCATGAGGTTGGGCTTAATGTGAAATCGTGTCTTGCCGGAACCGGAACCGCCAATTACCAGCACATTTTTGTTGATGTTATACTTAGGAATCTTATTCCGCCCCACCATGATACGCTCCGTCTGCGTCAGGAGAATGTTCTGGTCAAACTTAGGGTTAATGAAAGGGGCTATGTCTTGGGCATTGCCCCAACGCGCACTACCGTACTCAACCCCGTGGCGGTATTTTTTGGCATTTTTGGCCTTGATGTAGACTGCCGCCCGGATGCAGGCCGCGCCGATCAGCCCCACAAGAAGGTCCTGGGGGTGGAAGCTGGGGAGGGGGTTGCGGGATATGATCTCACCCAGGCC
>CAKNZJ010000103.1 GCA_932222125.1 uncultured Clostridia bacterium
GGTTTCAGGTCTAAGAAAAATTGTTCCATCTTGATTTGTTCCCCTTTCTTTTTGTAAGAAGCTGTACCCAATAGACCCCAGCACACATCCTTGCGGCCCAAATTGCCGCCGACCGCGTTGAAAAATCTTGAAATACACAAAGTATTCCTGCGATTTTTTGCCTTGCCGGCGGCAATTTTCCTCGCAAGTCTGCGTACTTCGGCTATTGGCACAGCTTCCGAAAAGGCGGGACTGTTTTTTGTATGATCCCGCCGCCTGAAGGGCAAGCCGTCAGGCCAGAATATCCAACCGCTTATAATCCGCGATTCTCTTCCCGACCTCCTCCCAGGTGAGGCGGTCTCGGACAAAATCATAGTCGCTCCAAATACGCTGGAGCTCCGCCTTAATCTGAGGGACGTCCTCCAGCCTGTCTGCGCCGGAGCGGACGTAGTAGTCGGGCAGCAGGGCACAGGCCACGATGCTGCTCTCGGCCTGGGGCAGCTCCTCCATGCCCTGGCTCAGAGCGGCCAGCAGCCGCAGGTGGCTATCGGTATAGCCGTTCAGCTCCTGCTCCACCCCAAACAAGCCGTTCAGGTCGAACAGCTGGAAGGGGGCCTTGCCCGGGATCTCGATCTCGCCGCTGTAATAGACTGGCTTGCCGTTGAGCTCATAGAGGGCGTTGCACATATCCATCAGGCGCTGGTAAGCCTCCTGAGAGGGCGGGGTCTGGAGGGAGTGAAGCATCATATCCACCGCCCAGTCCAGCTGACCCAGCACCTCACAGCCCGGCAGCTTGGCCAGCCGCTCCCCCAGCCGCACCAGCCGGGCAATGGACAGCAGCCCCCACACCCGGATCTGGGGGTCGCTCAGTTCCTGCGCCCTAGCCTCAATTTCGGCGGGAATGGCGTTGTAGAACAGTCCGTCTTCCTCCTCCAGCCGTCCAATGCGGTCGGAGCAGTCGTCCATCAGTTTCTCCCCCACCTTATCATAGATATTGTCGTCAGCGCTGTAAATAGTATCCGCCCGGTGGAGCCACAGCTGAGCCCTATGTAGGTCGCCCGCATCCATAGCGGCCACGCCCAATTCGTAACAGGTTCTGGACACCCCGGCCCAGTCCTTTTTCCGCTGGAGATCGGCCAACCGCTCATCCGGGGCTTTCACTTCTTTTTTCCCAAATCCAAACATAAAAATCATCTCCTGTTGCATTTTGTTGACATGAAATAAATATTAGATAAAAACGCACCTAACTGTTTGGGGGTCAGTTTTTCAGGCAGATTATTTCCATCAAAAACTACGCCAACTTTGTTGCGCGTGGCAAAATCAATATCCTGCTCCTGTATCCCAAAATGGATATTGTTCCCGCATCTTTTTTACAAGGCCAAGAATGGCTTTAAGTGTTGTACTTTTTCCTGCGCCATTTTCACCAATAAAGCCCACAACGACCCCATAGGGCACACTAAATGCCACATTATCCAGAGTAAAATCCCGATACCGTTTTGTTAAGCCGGTAATATCTAATGCCATGCTACCCATATCTACTTCCCCCGATATAAGGTTTTCCAAATCAATTATCAGACATTATTTCGGAATATATGCCGCCGCTTTCAACTGGCCTTATATGGACTTCGGGCCAAGTTGGACCAACGCACAGTTAGAATTGCCCTTGATTGATTTCTAAAACAGTTTCCTCTACCTTTTGCTTTGCTTCAAAGTATCTCTGTTCAACAGCGGCGAGGTAACTATCCCGGTATTCCAATACTTTCTCATGGTTGGATGTGACAAAAAAGCCCAAACGGTTTCTTTCTACAATACCGTGCTTCTGTAGTTCAGATATAGCTTTTCTAAC
>CAKNZJ010000104.1 GCA_932222125.1 uncultured Clostridia bacterium
GAGCGGGTCACAAAAAGCAAATTTTGGCTTTATGCAGAGCAGGGAATTTTCTATTATCGTTATTTAATGCGTCTGATTGACGGCAAATGGATGATTGATAACGCCCAGTGCTGCCGGGAGGGGCACTGGTCATTCTGTGGGCTGTAACCCGGACGGACAGTGCGTGGATTCATGAAAGGAGAAAATTTATGAAATTTGAAATCATTCCAAAATCAGATATTATTCCATCCTATGACCCTAACGCAGTAGCCGTAAAGTACATTGAAGACAATTCTCATGGTGAACAATACGAGGAAGATGAAATTACGCCGGACTTGATCTCTAAGATATTACACGAGGTACCTGAAGGGATCGAAATCATTTTGTATCTGGACCCTGACGGAGAAGGACACTGTGGCTGCCTGGAAGTAGTATCAGATGGAGATTGGCTGTCTCTTTGCTATGACCATAACGAGACAGAGACCTATTTTTGCTACAATTCGGAGTTTGCTGACACCGTGGCCCATCTGGAAGAAGTTGATTTGAGAGATGAAAATGTATATAGCCCCATTGACTATGACGGTCAAATCCCCGTTCCAAAATGTCAGGCCATCACGGATATGGATGCCGGTGTGAAAGCCATTGAGTATTTCATCAGAACTGGAACGCGTTATCCGGGAATTGACTGGGGATATTGTCCTTAATCATTTCAGCTTGTGTGGAAGTTATGATCTTGTCAATATCAGTTGACACATTCAACTCAAAGATTTGCGGAACTTATGCGGCAGCATCCAGGGCCGCAAAGTATCTCTGTCGTTTCACCACGGGCGGGAGGCCACTGTTGGCAGAGCAGATCCGGCGGCGGTTCCAGTAGCTGATGAAGTACCTCCAGATCAGGGTCTTCAATTGCTCAACGGTCATGGACTCCGGTTCGATGCGGTCGTAGAACAACTCAGTTTTCATCCTGGCCCACATGCTCTCACAGCGGGCGTTGTCGTGACAGCGGCCGCCGTCGCTGTTCATGCTCTGGCGGATGCCATGCTTTTCCACGGCGGCCCGATAGGCCCCGCTGGTGTACTGGGAGCCTCGGTCGGAGTGGATGATGGCGCCCCTCAGCTCCGGATAGGCAGCGGCCGCGCTGTCCAGTGTGCGCACGCACAGTTCCGCTTTCATGTTGACATCCATGGCCAGACTCAGGACGGTGAGATCGAAGCAGTCGAAGATGGCCGAGACATACAGCTTTCCATCCTTTGCCTTCAGCTCGGTGATGTCGGTGACGCACTTTTCCAGAGGTTTGTCCGCCGAAAAGTCTCGTTTCAGCAGATCGTCCGACTTTCTGGCCTCCCGGTCCGCCTTGGTGATACCGTTGGGCTTGCGCTTTGGGTGATGGACCAGGCCGATCTCTTTCATCACCCGGTAGACCGTCCGCTCGCTGGGGATGGCGACGCCCTCCGGCTGCTTCAGCAGCAGTGCCTGGTACATCCGCTTGCGCCCGTAGGTGTCATTGCAGACATCCTCGTCATGGATCTCCCGCATAGCATCCGCCAGACCCTGGTACTTCCAGGGCCGCTCCCGCCGGGAGAGATACCGGTAAAAACCCTGCCGGCTCACCTCCAATACCCGGCAGTACAGGGCGATTTTTCCTTTCTTCCTGCCGCCGTCCGTCTTTTCCGCAAGGAACCTCATTCGCTGTTCCTTGCTGACTTCCGACGGCTCGCGGCGAAAAAAGCGCTGGCCTCCGCCAAAAACTCGTTCTCTTCCTTTAGCCGGCGGATTTCCCGCTCCTGAGCTTTTACCTGCTTGCGCAGCGCCGCCAATTCCTCCGCCAGGCTCATGGCCGTCCCAGGAGTGTGGCTGCCGGGGCCTGCGTCCAGCCGTCCATCCCGCACCGCTTTCTGCCACCCGTACAGCGTGTCCACCGGTATCCCCAGTTCCTTCGCTGCCTTTCCCGCTCCGATCTCCTTCGCCAGCTTTACCGCCTGTACCTTGTATTCCTTCTCATACTTCCTTTGTTCCTGCGCCATTTTATGCACCTTCCTTTCTCTCGTTATTTTACTCCTTTTCCGTGTGTTGGAGGTGTCTACTTTTTTTGTACCACATCACAGTAGGGATTGCCGATCTGCCGGATGAAGTCCAGAATCCGCTCCTGCTTGGGCAAATCGATGTTGACCTTCACTTCCCGAATATCCCGCAGTCCGGCGGGGTCCACTGTCCGAATATCCACATTCTGCATAGCCTTGATCTGTTCCATGGTATAAGCACACGGTTCCATGTTTGTACCTCCTCTGCGATGAACCAATACCGCCGCAGACCGGGAGGTCTGCGGTGATTTGTGATGTATCAGCCCTTGAAGCGGTAAGGGAGCTTGCGGCCTCCGCGCTGCTGGCCGTTGTACTTACTGAGAATGACACGGGCAAACCGCAGGGCGGCTTTATTAGTGGAGAAGTCCAC
>CAKNZJ010000105.1 GCA_932222125.1 uncultured Clostridia bacterium
AGCGGCCGTCAATCACCGGGCGGATGCCAATTTTGGGGTATTGGATGGACTGCATAAGGGACCTCCTTCTCGGGGTAAAAAGTCATGGGGGGCAAGCTGCCCCTCTCCCCTAAGTATAGCAGAAACCGCCGAAAAAGCAAGTGAAGTCCCGGCAAAAAATATTTATTTTTCCGCGGGCAGGCAAAAAAATTGAGCCGGGCAAAAGCCCGGCCCAACCTATCATGCCCACAGAGGGGTATGGAAAAAATTGGCTTACTGGAGCAACTGCAGAACGCCCTGGGGCACAGAGTTGGCCTGGGCCAGCATGGCCTGAGCGCTCTGAATGAGGATGTTGTTCTTGGTGTAAGACATCATCTCGTTGGCCACGTCTGTGTCACGGATGCCAGACTCAGCGTCCGTGATGTTCTCATTCATGACAGACAGGTTGTTCAGCGTATGATCCAAACGGTTCTGGGTGGCGCCTAGCTTAGCGCGCAGGGTGGAAATCACGTTGATCGCACCGTCAGCGCCGCTCTTCAGGGTTGCCAGAGCGTTGGCAGCGCCAGTCAAACTGCCGATGTCAATAGCCAGAGCATCAGCAATCAACGTTTTCATATCAGCGCCGGCAGTGATGATGGTACTCATTTTCAGCTGGTCGTAGCTATTAGCGGTATCACCAATCTGGAACTGGAAGTCTGTGGCAATGTTGGAGCCATCGGCAAACAGCTTCTTACCGTTGAAGTTGGCACTGTCAGCGATGCGCTCGATTTCAGTCTGCAGAGCTCCAACCTCGTCCTGCAGAGCGGCGCGGTCCACGTCATCATCATAAATGCCGTTGGCGGACTGCTCGGCCAGGTAGACCATACGGTTCAGCATGTCCTGAACTTCCTGCAGGGCACCCTCAGCGGTCTTAATCAGGCTGGTGGCGTCCTTGGTGTTCTTCTGGGCAGCCTCCAGGCCTTTAATCTGGGCGCGCATCTTCTCGGAAATGGCCAGGCCAGCAGCGTCGTCGCCAGCGCGGTTGATTTTGTAGCCGGAAGACAGCTTCTCCAGGTTCTTGCTGAGCATGGAGGTGTTGTTGTTGTAGTTCCGGTAGGCGTTCATGGACATAACATTGTGTTGAATACGCATAATTTTCTCTCCTTAAAATTATCTGTTGCGTTTTGGATTCTCCCAACGTTCATCGTTGGGCTCGCGCCGGTGTACCAGACCACTTAGCCTGGCTGCTTGGCGCTTATATTTCATCCGGCCGCGGACCGGCTGAAACCTTATGGATGGTTCTGCCTGCGCTTTTCCGGCCGCCTCAGCCCTTCTGGGCGCTGGGCGCTCCGCTCGTACACTTCCCCGCGCAGTACTGGGATTTCTCTCGGTGCTTTTACGGCCAGCTCTACAGAATCACCATTCTGCCCGCAAACCTGCACCGCAATCTCGCTGCCTATCATCAGGTACTCACCTGTCTTTACTCTCAGCGACAGCATTG
>CAKNZJ010000106.1 GCA_932222125.1 uncultured Clostridia bacterium
GCTACTGCAGTAGCACTGCCCTCCGTATGTATTTGTGGTTCTTCTCCCGTGCCAGTTATCCAGCATATCCTAAACCCATATGGTATATCTGTAATTATATTCATTTCTTGCCCATCGGCTGTTATGCCATTGATGTGATCATTTACTATAATCCCCCAATCTAGCCAACGATTTTCCCCCCGTTCCTTATAGAAACTACATAAGTAATTTGGATTTTCAGGTATCAGTTTTCCACTTGTCCTTATTATTTGATAACCGCTCCATTCTTTTTTAATTATGGCACAAGAAACATATCCATTCCCATCCAAAAAAAAGACCAGAAATCTGTTTTTTTCAAAATTTTCTTCTCCTAAAATTTCTGTTGCTTCTTCATGGTTCTTCAGTAAAAAGTCTCCCACAGATTGATTTCTTTTAACTAACGTAAACACTGTGAGCAAAGTGACCACAGTGACCACAGTGACCACAGTTCCAATTACCAGAACCCATATACTCGCTTTCTTATTGATTTTCTTCATTCACTTTGTAACTCCTTAGTTAGTAAGGGATATCAGTAACGGTACAGACAAGGGACCATTGCTTTTCTGTGTTGGAAAGATTGATACTTCCAGCAACGGTCTTATTACCAGGAGCGATAGAAATGGAGCCGTTGACCTTCGAGTAGGTATGAATGTACTTTAGAACAGCTTCTGCAGTATTCCCGTTACCTTCTAAGACGTTTTTCTTTATGATCATATTCAAATTGATATCTTTTGCATAAAGAGTGTACTTGGAAAGGCGTATAATATCATTAAAAGACCAGACTCGACCACCGTTTGGAATGGAGTCAGGGTTATAAATACTAATAGAGGAACCATTTTGATACTTGCCAGAAATATTGTGACTGGAAGCTGTAAATTCGCCGGACCAGGTTATGCCGATAAAATCTTCACCAGTTGCTGGGATGTTTTCTCCACTAATATTAAGAACAGACACATCCCATTTAGCGGAGCCGCATAAATTGCAAGAAATACCCTTTCCATCAAGAACATAGAGTCCAGAAAAGGCAATTGTTAATTTCCCGCGGGAGTTAGCTACCAGAGCTGCATTGGGCATAGGAGAAGTATTGAGATCTTCAAAATTGTCAATACCAATGGCCATAACTTCATCTTCAGAAAGAAGGCGACTATCAGTAATGATGAGCTCACCATCTACCATATCATATCGTTCTTCAACAAATATAGTGGCAGAGACAGAACCAAGGCTGCCAGAGGTGCCATCCAAGTACTGAACACCTGGGGTTATATTAGTAACGATATAAGCATTTGGAAATGTAGGGGAAGATATGGTAAAGGTGGGTGCATCAGGTTTCTAATTGGTTGCTGAAGAAGGGATTGCAAGGGCGGTGACGAGAATAGAAAATATAACGCCTAAGGACAAAAGTTTTGACAGTTTCATAATTTATTTCCTCCTACATGAACACAAATTATATTAGGACAAGTATAGTGTAAAAACAAAAATATGTCAATACAAAGTTAATAATGGCGGTTCATTATAGAAATGGATAAGTTGTTGTGACGACATTGAATCCATTATCCAAGGATTTAGTGTGGACCGGTCAGGGGATATCAGAGTTGTTCAAGGCTGCTGTAGATCTGATTTATGTGTGGAATGGCAAGGGCGGTAAGACAGGCCTGAATGCCATGATGGAAGCGGGGTTGAAGGTACTGGACCTGATGGGTCTGCCAGCGGGCAATCTCAAGCGGGACATCGTGGGCATTTTCAACAGTGCCTTGTTGGGCGCTGGACGCAATGAGGAGATCTACCGCATGGACAAGCTGATGCTGGATATCCGCGATGACACCAATAAGCCTGTATTTTTTGACACCCTGTATCGAGCCATGTGGGGGGACACGCTGCAATATCAATTCATCTATGGGGATATGCTGAAACACGGGTTTACTCCAGAGGAAATCAACAAGGCGATGACGCGGAGAATGGCCAATGTCGCTGGACTGAAACGGGTATCCTCTATGCCGAAGGAGTGGGAATGGTCCGCGCCGGGAGAGGACAGGGAATTTGACAGAAAGGTCCAGAAGGCCCGGGAAAACGGGAAGGACTGGAAGGGCATGACCGAGGATGAGGTGTGGGAGACGGCAATGGCCTTGGATAAGATGGAAAGCGGGTCCAGCGCCATAGAGAAGATGCGGAAAGTGGCGGATATGCCTGTGGGTGACCATGTGAAGGACGATGCCATGGCAGGGTTTCTCAGCGACAGCGCCTACGCCAGGTACACCGCCGCCAGGGATGCCGGGATGAGCGCCTATGAGTATGTCAATGCGCTGGAGGCCATCCAGGCGGCCACGGTAAAGCGCAAGGGTGAGGACGGAAGTCCAAACCAGGAGGATGTGATAAAAGCCTTGGAGAGATCTAGGCTGACAGACACAAAAAAGCGGGCGATCTGGAAGGGCTATGGATGGAAGAGCACCAGCCCGTGGGGATAAGAAAAAGGCCGGGTGAAAGCCCGGCCTTTTTTTGTAGATAAGGACTGAGTTTATTAGCACTTTTATTAGCATTTTTTATTTTAACAAAGGTTTTTTGGATGCACTATTGAGGAGAACGCTCCAAAGATGAAATGCCAAAACCCATTGAAAACAAAAGAAAAAGCTGCAATCCCTTGCAAACAAAGGATTGCAGCTTTGGCGGAGTGGGAGGGATTCGAACCCTCGGACGGCTTTTGACCGTCACACGATTTCCAATCGTGCTCGTTATGACCACTTCGATACCACTCCAGAACTGCTTAACGAAAAACATTATACCAGTTTTTTCACAATTGTCAAGCTAAATCTCATAAATCTTGAGTTGCTTTCCGAAAGGGTGGAGCGGCTTGGGGATATAGGATAAATAATAAAGGATGGACTGGGAAAAGACTCTGGTATTGGGAACTATTTTGCATTGCGGAATGGAGTGAATATGGTTACAATTTTGTCATCAAATTACGGAGGTTAACCCAATGAAACTGAAAAAAGCTCTGATGGGTCTGGCATTGACAGCGGCGCTTGTTCTGCCGGCCTCTGCCAGTACATTAAAAGTGAATGGGCGGGATATTTGGAACGATGTTCAGGCCCAGGTGATTCATAACACTACCTATGTGTCTTTACGGATGGTGGCAGAGATTTTAGCGCCTGATGCCCAGGTCAGCTGGTCGGGCGGCGCGGCTAGGGTTACCGCCAGCGGCCTGAAGCTGACGGCGGTGCCGGGACAAAGCTATCTCACAGTCAATGACAGGGCCCTGTACATACCGGACGGCGTCCGCGCGGCCAACGGACGTGTGATGGTGCCTATTCGAGTGCTGGCTACAGCACTGGGTGGCAGCGTGGATTGGAGCCGGGAGGCGGGAGTCACCCTTACGGTTGGAAGCGGCCGGCCAAGCAGCCCTGGTTATACCCAGGACGAGCTCTACTGGATGTCCCGTATCATTTCAGCCGAGAGCCAGGGAGAGAGCCTGCTGGGAAAGATTGCTGTGGGAACGGTAGTACTCAACCGTGTGGCCAGCAGCGAGTTCCCCAACGATATCTATTCGGTGATCTTTGACCAGAAGTGGGGGGTGCAGTTTACCCCGGTGGCCAACGGCACCATTTATCATGAGCCGACGGCAGAGAGTGTGCTGGCCGCTAAGCTGTGCCTGGAGGGCGCCCGGGCGGCAGGAGACAGCCTGTACTTCCTGGCGCCCAAGCTCACCAACAACCATTGGATTATCAATAACCGGCAATATGTTACCACCATCGGGGCACATCAATTTTATCGCTGATAAAATCTGGGTATACAATGATATTATATCAAATAATATAAGAAATAGGAGGATATTAAAACAAATAGAGATAGTTGGAAAAATCAGGAGAGCCATCAGATTTGTATAAAATAGACAATAGCCGAACCTTTTGAAAGGAAGGTTCGGCTATTTTGCATCTAAAAAAAGGTTGCAAAAGGGTTTGAAATAGGTTACAATATGGTTACAATTTGAAAACAAATTGTAATGTAGTAAGGAGAGATTCTATGAAAAAGCGAGTAGTTAATCTACTGCTGGCTATTCTCACTATCGTCAGTCTAGCCTTGCCTGTCTATGCCGTAAGTACGGGGGGAACTGAAACCCACCGAGGTTCTATCTATTGGAATGGAGTTGCGGTGTCAGGACTGGAGTATGAATTTATCAACAACGTGTGTTATGTCACAGTAGGTTCTTTCCTGTCCGTGGTGGATCCTGAGGCCATGGTGGAGGAGGAGAACGGTACGGTGACTGTCAGCGCGGCAACCGTGACCAATGTGACCGATGGAGCGGGCAGCGGAGAGGCCGGGGTGGAAAGTGAGACGCTGACACTGACTGCAAGCGCAGGCATCAGCTATGTGGTGGCCAATGGCCGCTATCTATATGTGAGCGGAGGAGTCAGGCTGGTGAAGGGGTCCATTGCAGTTCCCGTTCGCGTGCTTGCCAAGGCGTTCAACCTGACAGTCAACTATGAGGCGGCCACCAAGTCCGTTTTGCTGGGTGAGCAAGAAGGCGCCAGCGCCTATCTGATTCCGGGATATGCTTTCTATAACAACGATACCTTGTACTGGTTGGCCCACATTATCCATGCGGAGAGCGGAAATCAGCCCTTAGAGGGGATGATCGGGGTGGCCAATGTGGTGATGAACCGTGTGGCCCATCGCTCCTTCCCCAATACGATCTATGGTGTGCTGTTTCAACGCAATCAATTTACTCCAGCCTACTCTGGCTCTATTTACCGTGCGCCCAACGAGCGATCATATATCGCAGCTAAATTGGCCATGGATGGGGCCAATACCGTTTCGGGTGCTCTGTTTTTCAACCGGGCCGGCATGTCCAGCTATGCGGCTCGGACCAAGACCTATATCACCACCATCGGCGGGCACGCTTTCTATGGTTGAGGGAGCGGTATTTGAAAGTAAAACAGATAAGTGATAAGTGAAAATAGCAAAAGCATGAGGCGGGCCATATGGCCCGCCTCATTTTAGTAGGTGGTACAATACCCGCCAGCTTGGTCAAGGCTGGAAGGGTTCTCTGCCACAGTGCTCGGGAAAGTACACCTGATACCAGATCAGGAAGGAGAGCACGGTGTACAGCTTTCGGTGCGTATTTTCCTGTTTGGAGTAGTGCCGTTCCAACAAATCCAGCAGGTAGTCCTGTTGGAAGAATTGGGCTACATAGTCCTGGCTGAGCAAATCTTTGGCCCAGTTGTAGTATTTTTCCTCCCGAAGCCAGGCGATGAAAGGGACGGGAAAGCCTACCTTAGGACGCTTGATCCAATCGTCAGGCAGCATGGGTACGGCGGCCAGACGCAAGGGATACTTGGTGGTGGACCTGCCCCGCATTTTTTGGTGACTGGGGATGGACCGGGCAACCGCCCAGACATCTCGATCCAGATAGGGTACCCGCAGTTCCAGGGAGTTGGCCATAGTCATCCGGTCAGCTTTGCGCAGAATATCCAGCGGCTGCCACAGGTGAAGATCCAGGTACTGCTTCTTGGTCAGATCATCGCTCCCCTTCACCGCGTCAAAGTAGGGGGCGGTCACATCTTTCCAGGTAAGGGTTCCGTGATAGTCTGGATTGAGGACTTGCCGCGCCTCATCCTCATCAAAGATAAAGGCTTGTCCCACGAAGGTGTCCTCCACCTCCTGGATGGCAGAGGTAAGAAAGCCCTGGCCGTGGAAGCGGGGCAGTTTGGCCGCCATGGCGGCCACCGCTTGGAGTAGGATGCGGGGCATCCTACGATAGGCTCTGTACAGCCGGGTGGTGTGATAGGTGATATAACCGCCGAACAGTTCGTCAGCCCCTTCGCCGGACAGCACAACCTTTACATCCTGGGCGGCCAGTTGGGACAGGAAGTACAGCGGTACGGTGGACAGATTGGCATTGGGTTCATCAGCATAGTATTGGATGGTGGGAAGGGCGTTGAAGAATTCGTCCGCAGAGATGGTTTTAGAGATATTTTTAAGCCCTAATTCCTGACACAGGGCCTGGGCTTCGCTGGTCTCATCAAACCCTTTGTTGGCAAAGCCTACGGAGTAGGTTTTATCTGGTCTGGACAGAGCGGTGATCACGCTGGAGTCGATGCCGCCTGACAGAAAGGCGCCCACCTCTACATCGCTGATCTGATGAGCCTCTACCGACTGGGTGATTACTTCACGGATCTGTTGCGCCCGCTGCTTCAGGGGTATCTCTTCTGGGGCGAAGGTGAGTTTGCAATAGGAGGCAAACTCGGTGTGTTCTTTCCGATGGATGAAGTAGTGGCCAGGTAGCAGACGGTACACTCCTTTGAAGAAGGACTCATTCAGGGCGGAATACTGGAAAGTGAGATACAGCTTCAGCGCGTCCCGGTTCAGCTCCTTATGGAAACCGGGATGGGGCAGGAAGCTCTTGGCCTCAGAGCCGAAAAAGAACAGCTCCCCCATAGCGGCATAGTACAACGGCTTGATGCCAAAGGGGTCCCGGGCCCCAAACAGCTCTTGCTTTTCCTTATCCCAGATAACAAAGGCGAACATTCCCCTCAGCTTATCAGTGACAGCCGCACCCCAATGGACATAGCCCAGAAGCAGCACCTCGCTGTCGCAGTTGGTGGCAAAGGTAACTCCGTCTGCGGCCAACTCCTCTCGGAGCTGGCGATAGTTGTAGATTTCACCATTGTAGGCCAGCACATACCGCCCATCAGGGCTGACCATGGGCTGATGTCCGTGAGCCAAGTCGATGATGGATAGGCGGCGGTGTGCGATGGCGCAGTGCTGGTCCACATAGTAGCCCTGGTCATCCGGCCCACGGTGGCGGATGGAGTCCCCCATAGCGTGGAGGGCGTCCACGTTGGGGGCAGAGTGGGAGATAAAGCCAGTAATGCCACACATAGATATATCCTCCAAATTAGTGAAAAAGACTTATTCTAACAGCATAAGGCCTGAGGGACAAAATGTCAACTGACAAAGGAGGAATTGACAGGGTAGTCCAGCATAAATGGGTAGCTTTCCATGGACATTGGGCCGCAGTTGTGATATGATCTTCCAAAGACATGTAGAAATAGAGTACCATCATAGAAGGATGACAGATGGGGATTTGAGGTGCCTATTGACACGCCGGCTGATGACATGAAAGTGGCACGGTGTTGCTTTTGGTGCAAAAAGATAGAAAACAACGACGGAAAAGGGAGCGGAAGAATGAAGCTGGTATCTTGGAATGTAAATGGCCTGCGGGCCTGTTTGAAAAAAGGTTTTTTAGAGTCTGTGACCACCCTGGATGCCGATGTGGTCTGCCTGCAGGAGACCAAAATGGAGCAGGGGCAGGCAGAGGTAGATCTGCCGGGCTATCTAGACTTTTGGAATTCTGCTCAGAAGAAGGGGTATTCGGGGACTGCGATCTTTACCCGGAAGGAACCCTTGTCGGTTTCCTATGGCATGGATGTGGAGCGGCATGACCAGGAGGGAAGGCTGATCACCCTGGAGTACCCAGACTTCTGGCTGGTAAACTGTTATACGCCCAACGCCCAGAACGGGCTGGCCCGCATTGATTACCGCATGGACTGGGAGACTGAATTGTTGAGCTATCTCAAGAGTCTGGAGAGGGAAAAACCGGTGGTCTACTGCGGCGATCTCAATGTGGCCCATCAGGAGATTGATTTAAAAAACCCGAAGACGAATCGGACGAATGCTGGTTTCTCTGACCAGGAGAGGGAAAAGATGACCAAGCTGCTGGCTTCCGGGTTTACAGACACATTCCGTCACCTATACCCAGATCGGGCGGACGCCTATTCGTGGTGGAGTTACCGTTTCAATGCCAGAGAGCGGAATGTGGGGTGGCGCATTGACTACTTCATTGTATCCGACGCTCTAGCCGGAAGGGTGGAGGACGCAGCCATTCATCCGGAGGTTCAGGGCAGCGATCACTGTCCGGTGTCATTGATCTTGTGTGGTTGAAAGATTTTTCCAGGGGATGGTTCCACGTGCCTATGATAAAAATTGCCCTGTCGGGCAAACTAAGGGCGCGAAGGAGTGAATGTGATGAAAATGAATAAGAGTGCGGTGCTGCCCATTGCGGGAGCTACCATGGTGGCCAGTGCAGCGCTGGGCATGATGATGATGCCCAGAAGGAAAAAGATGACGGCCCAAAAGGCTGCCGGCAAGGCGCTTAAAGCGGTGGGGGAGGCCGTGGAGAACTTCACCGGTCAACTGAAGATGTAACAGAATAGGGCGCCTCCTAGAAGGAGGCGCCCTATTCTGTTATAAGAAAAGTTAGCAACAAAATTGTCTCCCCGATGAGTCATGCCACGATCCAAACCATAAGTATAGCAGCACAGTTTTTTAGTCTGCATGATTGGACCATGTACATATCAACAGACATATGCACTATGATAGTTGCTAAAATATGAAGTATGATTCTCTCGATTTATTTTTGAAGAAAGATAAATATTTAATATTGACATTTTTAATTGAATGACATATATTTGAGCATATGAATTGATTTGGGTAGCCAATCAATCAGACTGACTCAACAGAAATAGAAAAGGAGTTAAACGGTTATGAAAAGATGGTTGTTTGCAGCGTTATCACTCTCACTTGTCTTGTCAGTATGTGTTATTGGCGTACATGCGGCGGACAATGTGTCAGATGCTGAGATTCAGCGTCTGATGGGACTGGATCCTACGAGGGATGCGCCTGAAGAGGGGCTGCTGCTTCCCTATGGTGAAATGCCTGAATTTTATGAGGAAGATATCGTCACGGAGGAAACCATTGTATTGAATACACCTGCGAGATTAGGGGGCGGCGATTCAGAACATGAGTCAATGACGAATAAACAGTATGATCAACTTGTAAGGGAAGCCACCAAAGGCAACGTTCTGATTACCAAAGACAACACTAACCTTGGGATTCAGCATGGCCATTCAGGAATCGTATATGAAAATTGTAAAAGTACAGTGGAAGCCTTGGGCTATGGGAAGACAAGTCAAGAGCAGAAGCTAAGCTCATGGCGAGGCTGTTATCAGGTTCGGCTATATTATCCGGACTATGTCGACGTAAATAACCGAGCCGCTGCAGGGAACTATGCCTATAACTATTTAAGAGGGTGGAGCTATCAGGTGCTTCCAGCGGTGACCAGCACGGCAAACCTGAATTGCGCAACCTTGGTGTGGAAGGCGTATAAACATGGGGCTGGAATACAACTGCCTTATAATAACTTGGGATCTCTGATTCCACAGGACATGGTTGAACTCTGGTACATGACCAAAAAAGTGAGCATTAACTGGCC
>CAKNZJ010000107.1 GCA_932222125.1 uncultured Clostridia bacterium
AACGCCATCCGGCAGACGTTGGTGGACGGCACCAGCGACACCGCCCCCGCCTACACGATGGTGGGCGACAGCGAGTACAGCGCAGTCAAGAACCTGCTGGGCCGGTTGGAGGGCGTTATGCGGTATGAGCATCATGTCCCGGAGAACTTCGTCAACTACTGGCAATACCTGGACTACTTCGCCGTGTCCGCCGCCATGCCGGAAAATTACCAAGCGCCCTTTGACTTTATCCAGCCCGCCATCCAGTCCACAGACGGGATGACCGACCGGGAGAAGGTGGAATACCTGAACGACTACCTGTGTACCCTGCTGGCCTACCAAAAGGGCAAGACGGCGGGCGTGACCCGCACCTTCGCCCAGCACAGCGGCGAACTGCAAGCAGCCTGCGGCTCTTATGCCAGAGCGTTCAAATTCCTGTGCGGGGCGGCTGGCATCCCCTGTTTTACCATCAGCACCAGCAGCCACACCTGGAATATGGTCTATGCGGACGGCCAGTGGCTCCATGTGGACGTGTCCGCCAATGACCTCTATCACCGGCCCTATATCCTACTTGCGGAAACGGTGCAGGGCCGCACCGACCGAGCGCCGGAGCAAACGGCTTTCCTGAAAGAGCTGCTTGTCCCCGGCAGCACCAAGTAAACCAACTGAACAAGCGCATCGGATAGGCAGACTGTGAAAGCAGCCTGCCTTTTCTTATGCCCGGAAAGAAAGGAGAACCCATGAAACACAAGCATTTCAAGCGACTGCTGTCTATGCTGTTGGTGGTGGCTACGCTGTTCGGCCTGATGGCTGTCCCCGCCAGCGCCGCATCCCTGGAAAACAGCGGCACCGTCACCATCCAGCAGGCCGGGTATGGCAAGTACCTGGGCACCACAAAGGGAAGCACCATCGGCGGCGGTTACTGGAAGTACACCAGCAACGACGGTCTGACCGGCACCGCCTACTGCGTCAACCACGGGCTGAAAGGAGTATCCCCCTCCAAGGCTCTCACCGTCCAGCCCTACAACCGCAATCCGCAGACGATGGGTGTGTTCGCAAGCGGCTACCCCAACAGGACGCTGGAGCAGTTCAAGGAACTGCACCAGGATGATGTGCGGGGCGTGAACGCGCTGACCGAGGACGAGTACAAGTACGCTACGCAGTTAGCGATTTGGGCTTCCTGCGACCAGCTTGCCGTCCCTGGCACATCTTTCACAGCAGGCCGTGATACCCTCACCGTCCCCACATCGGACGCACAGAAAATCCGTATCTTCGACAGTGTGAAAGCCATTTTGAGTTTGTCCCAGCACTGGACAAAAAGCCTTTACACCGGCTTGTCTCTCCGCGCCGAGGAAAACAAGGATATTCGCGGCGTGGAAGTGGTGAACGAGTTCGGTCTGGAGGGCGCAGCCGAGGACGGCACGGACGGAATCAAGCTGGAACGAATCAACGGTAAGGAGTATTACACCCGCGTGATGTATGTGGCGTCCGCCACCTCCACCTGGATCGACGACCGCACCACAAAAGTCTATTCCACCGACGCTCCCCAGGGCACCATTTTCGTGGCGGAGAACAATTCCCCGCTGGAAACCGTGCAGGAGAATGGGGCCACCTGCTATAAGGTAGACACCAGCAAGAGCCGCAACACCAACCTGAACTCCAACGGCAGCGAGTATTACGGCGCGTTCAAGGTTTGCATCCCCGTGGACACCGCCGCCGATGAAGGTTCCTTTACCATCAAGGCCACAGGCGGCGTGGCACAGTATAACCTGTTTTTGGCTTATAACCCCTCCGCATCGGAGCAGTCCTATATTATCTCCGACCCCGGCTATACCACGCTGGACGCACAGGCCACATTTAAGTGGAGTTCCACCGACGAGTTGGTAGAAACCGCCAGCCTTCAGGTGGTTAAGGCAGGCGCGGGCGGCGCTCCGCTGGAAGGGGCCAAGTTTACTCTGACCGGCGACAGGGGCACCACCGTCAGCGGCACCACCGACCGCAACGGGCAGATCATCTGGACAGACCTGCCCGCCGATGAAAAATTCACCCTGGCGGAAACCGCCGCCCCGGAGGGCTATCAGATCATCGCCCCCATGAACGTCACCCTGACCGCTGGCCGTACCTCCTATCTGACGGTAACAGACGATGTGGAGCATGGCTTCACCATCAAGAAGGTGGATGCCCAGAACAAGGGCAGCTTGCAGGGCGCTGTGTTCCGCTTTGAGCAGATCGACGGCTCCTATATGACCACCGGCACCACCGGCTTTGACGGCACCATCAGCTTTGAGGGGGACGAACTGCCCTACGGATCGTACCGTATCACGGAACAGTCTCCCCCGGACGGTTATGTGAAGTCCTCCCGCGTGGAAACGGTGGAGTGGGACGGCACCAAGGATGTAACCATCACCTGGGAGAACGTGCGGGACATTAGCCTGACCATCATCAAGGTGGACGAGCAGACCGGCGTTTCCCTCCCCAACGCCACCTTTGATGTGTATGCGGACGGCAAACTCATTACCTCCGTCACCACCAACGATAATGGCGTGGCCCGCGTGACCGGCATCAAGAAGGAAGCCTATATCGAGATCGTGGAAACCGCCGCCCCCGCTGGCTATGTGCTGGACAAGACCCCTCACGGCATCCACATCGACCCCTATGACCCCGCCGTTGAGGACGATCCCGTGCTGACCGTCACCAACCGGGCACGGCCCGCCCTGCGTATTTTGAAGTATGACCTGACCAGCAACAAGCCCATGCCCGATGTGACCTTTGAGGTATGGCATGACGGCAACCTGTTCGGGGAGTACACCACCAACGCCAGCGGCGAGATTTTTCTCTATGACCTGGAACCCGGCACCTACCTGGTAAAAGAGGTTGCCACGGATGACGCCCATGTGGTGAACTCCACCCCCCAGCAGATCGAGTTGAAGGCCGGTGACACACAGACGCGGGAGCTGGTCTTTTTTAACAGCTTGAAACCGGGCATCCATCTTATCAAGGTGGACAGCGTGACGATGAAATCTCTACCCAACGTCCGCTTTGAGTTCAAGCTGGTGGGTGGCAGTTACCGGCAGGAGTTTGTCACCGATATTAACGGTGAAATTGACCTGTCCAAGCTGACCCCCGGCGCATATGAGGTGCGGGAACTGGAAGCGCCGGACGGCTATCTGATCGACGATGCCGTGCGGGTGGTGCAGGTGAACCCGGACGAGAACGCCAATTTTGTGTTCACGAACACCCCCAAGCCCTCCTTGCGGCTTATCAAGACCAGCTCGGACGGCACCCGGCTGGGCGGGGTGCATTTCCGCATCGCCCGCATTGAGGATGGCACCCACTACCTTGACCGTATCACCGATGATAACGGCGAGATCAACATTTCCAATCTGGAACCGGGCGTGTACTCCGTCAAGGAAACCGCCACCGTTGCAGACCACATCCTCGACCTCCAGGAGTACCATGTGGAGCTGTTCGCGGGCCAGACCAGCACCATCACCATTGAGAACCAGAAACGACCCAACCTGATCGTCTACAAAAAGGACGCCGACACCGGCGACCCCATCCCTGATACGGTTTTCCTGGTGAAAGCGGCGGACGGCCACAGCGTGGACGAGATCAAGACGGACAGTGAGGGCAAGGCCACGCTGGACAATCTTCTCCCCGGAGTGTACGAAATCTCCGAGAAGTCCGTCCCGGCCCCCTGGCTCATGGACGCTGACCCCCAGCTTGTGACCCTCTATCCCAACCGTGACCATACTGTGTACTTCCAGAACCACAAAAAGCCAACCCTGACCGTGAACAAGGTGGACAGCATCACCGGCAGTCCCATCAAGGGGGCCAAATTTGAAGTCTGGTACGGCTCCAATAACACGACCACCGGCGAACTGAACAGCCTGGGCACCTTCTACTCCGACGCCAACGGCCAGTTTTTCGTTGACCTGCTGCGGGACGGCTGGTACAAGGTGACGGAACTGGAACCCGCCGCAGGCTACACCATCAAGGAACCGGCCACCCAGGAATTTTATATCAAGGGCGGCGAGAGCAAGGTTATCACCTTTGAGAACGTGCCCAAGAACGCCATCATCGTTGAAAAATATGATAGTGTCACCGGCGCGGCCCTGCCCGGATGTACGTTCCAGTTACGGTATCTCGGCGGCACCAGCGGCACGGGCGGCACCGTTATCGGTACGAAAGTGACGGGCAAGAACGGCACCGCCATGTGGACAGGGCTGAACCCCGGCGCATATGTGCTGGAGGAAGTAGACGCAGCGGACGGCTACAACATCATCCAGTCCTCGGAAACCATTATGCTGGCCGACAGCGGCGAACAGAGCGTTGTCACCGTCAGATTTACCAACGCCCCGGACGGCCAACTCCTGATTAGAAAGGTCTGTTCCGTCAACCCCTCCGTCACCTTGCAGAACGCCGAGTTTAAGGTGTTGTATGCAGACGGTACAGTTGTGGGCGACAGCAACGGCGTGTACCGCACCGATGAAAATGGCGAAATTCTCATTACCGGCCTGACCCCCGGCAAGAGCGTGGTAGTCACGGAAACCCGCGCCCCCGCTGGATTTATCCTCGACACGCAGAGCCAGACGGTGCAGATCAAGGAGGGGCGCACGGTGTCCCTCACCTTTAAGAACCAGCCGAAAGGGGCCATTATCATCCAGAAGCGGGACAGCGCCACCGGCCAGCCCCTCCCCGGTGCGGAGTTCCGCGTGACCACCGCCGCAGGGTGTGAGGTTGGTTTGGACGGTGTGATCGGCACGTCTACGCTGACCCAAAATGGCATCTTTGTGACGGACGCACAGGGCGAGATCAAGATTACCAATCTGGCCCCCGGCGCATATGTCATTTCGGAACTGAAGGCCCCGACAGGCTATGTGATGGACACCGCCAGCACCAATGTGGTCATTGGGCAGGGCGGCGACACGCAGACCGTTGTTATCAAAAACTCCAAGGCTGGAACGCTGGTCATCGACAAGCGGGACTCCCTCACCGGCAAGCCGCTGGAGGGCGTCACTTTCAAGGTGACTACCTCGACGGGGGAGTTCGTACCGGCTGAAAACGGACAGATCAGCAGCAACGGTTTGTATTTCACTGATAAGGACGGCAAAATCACCATCAATGGTGTGGTGGGCACTTTGGTGGTGACGGAAACAGCCACCATCCCCGGCTACACCATCGACGAAGCCACCCGGACGCAGACGGTTGTGGTGAACCCCAACGACACGCAGACCCTCCATTTCACCAACACGCCCAGCACGACTTTGGTGATTGAGAAGTATATCGAGGGCACTACCACGCCGCTGAAAGGCGTTACCTTCTTAATCACGGACAGCTCCGGCGCGGTGGTGGGCAATTCCAATGGCGAGTTCATCACTGACGAGAATGGCCGCATCGTGCTGAACGACCTCACCCCCGGCACCACCGTCACCGCACGGGAGGTCAAGACGTTGGAGGGCTATGTCCTCGACACCACCCCGAAATCCATCAAAATCAAGGTGGGTGAAGTTCAGACCCTCCGTTTTTACAACCAGAAGCAGGGCACCATCGTGATCCGCAAGCTGGACAAACAGACCAATGAGCCGCTGGCCGGGGTGGAGTTCCAGATCACCTACTCGGACGGCAGCTATCTGGACGATGACTACGGCCACCTGTCCAGCAAGGGACTGTATAAGACGGACGCCAACGGCGAAATCCGCATTTCCGGCGTGGTGGGCACTTTGGTCATTACGGAAACCAAGCCTTTGCCCGGTTATGTGATGGACGAGGGCACCAAGACGCAAACCGTCAAGGTGAACCCCACCGACACGCAGACCATCACCGTATATAACACCAAAATCGGGGGCCTCACCATCATCAAGAAGGACGAGGAAACCGGGGAGCGCATCAAGGGCGTCCAGTTTGAAGTCCGCAAACTGAATGGGGAGATCATCGGCACCTACACCACCGACACCAATGGCGTCATTAACCTACCCGAAGCCGAAAAGGGCTGGTATCAGGTGGTGGAGCTGAAAGCCGCCAAGGGCTACAAACTGGACGATACTCCCCATCAGATTGAGGTGAAGGACGGCGGCACCGCCACACTGGAAATCACCAACCGGCAGAGCGGCAGCGCCCTGATCCACAAGATCGACAGCGTGACCGGCAAGGGCATTTATGGCGTCAAGTTCCTGCTGTCCGATGCCAAGGGCAACCCCGTGGGCACCTACGAAAGCGACAATGAGGGGTATGTGTATATCGACAAAGAGTTGGAGGATGGCCGGTATACCATCCGGGAGATTGAGTGCGCCGAGGGCTATATCCTGGACACCCAGCCCAAGACCATCTATGTGGAGTATGGCGGCTGCACCACCATCACCTGGACAAATACCGCCGTTACAGGGCAAATCCAGATTACCAAGACCAGCGCCGACTACAACTCCATGAACGGCTGGCCTGCTGGCACTCCCATCCCCGGCACCGTGTTTGAGATTTACCACTACCGCACCGGCAACCTTGTCGATACCATCCGTACCGATAAGAACGGTGTGGCCGTGTCCAAGCCCCTGCCCCTGGGCCGCTACAAAGTGGTGGAATCCCAGGCCGCTGACTTCTACGGGCTGGACAAGACCCCCATTGACGTGGAGATTGAACACGCTGGGCAGATCGTAAAAGCCGCTATGACCAACAAGAGCCTTTACACCAACGTGGCAATCCAGAAAACCGGCTACGCCGAGGTTATGCCCGGTCAGAACATCCGCTATACCTTCTCCGGCATCTCCAATAACTCCACCACCGCACTCACGTCTTTTTATTGGCGTGATACCCTGCCCGTGGAAGCGGTTCGGCTGGCGAAGATCACTACCGGCACCTATAACGCCGCTGGAAACTACAAGATCGTTTACAAGACCAATTTGAGCAACGGCGAGTACCGCGTCCTGGCGGACAGCCTGAATACCCAGCAGAACTATGTGCTGGAAGCGTCCCCCGTGGCCCTGCGGCTGGCGTCCAACGAGTATGTAACGGAGGTCATGTTCGTGTTCGGCACCGTGCCCGCCAATTTCCGGCAGGTAGAAGCCCCCAAAATTGATTGCACCGTGGTGTCCTGGGCCAAGGGCGGCAGTCAGTTTGTCAATCAGGCGGACGTGGGCGGCGTCTACAACGGCCAGTGGATCATGGCGACCACTCGCTGGGTGACGAAAATCTACGCCCC
>CAKNZJ010000108.1 GCA_932222125.1 uncultured Clostridia bacterium
GTGAGGCCAGCTACCCGAACTGCCAGATTTTCGTCTTTCATACTGATCTCCTCCTTTTGATGGCCCGCAGCTCGATGTAGCCCTGCTCGCCCCGGGGCTCCAGTTGGATACGGGGATTACTGTCATTCCACTCATAGCCGATGACAGCCGGGTCGTAGTGGTCCATGGCGTACTGCACAGACAGGATGGCCTGGGAGTAGTCCTCCTCCTTGAAGGGCTCGCCCTGGAAGGCCAGGTACTCTGCGGCAGGCAGGGAGATCAGGTCAAACCCCTCCGGGATGTCACCGGCGTAGTCCGGAGCCACCTCTACGCCCTGCACATAGGTGGAGGTGTCCGGCTGCCTGTACCCATCCGGCAGCCAGAGGCAGACCGGCTCGCCACACAGAGAGTCCATACTGGCCAGCACACCCCAGACCTCGCAGCTGACCTCCGCGCAGTAGGCAAAGTAGTCCACGGCCCGGACGCCGCGCTTGAGGATGACCTTGCGCTCCGGCTTGCGGACCACCTGGACGAATACGCTTTGCAGGTTTTCCATATCAACGGTATCCTTTCTCAGCTCCTTGAATTTCACGCCATAGGGGATAAACAGCCGGATTGGGACGGGGGCTTTCACGTAGTCCCCAGGGTTACAGCCAAATTCCCGGCAAAAGGCGCGGGTGAAGCCGTCTATACTTTGAAAGCCGCAGTCATAGGCCGCGTCGGTGACAAAGCACTGTTCCTGCTTCAGACGCATGGCGGAGTGGGAAAGCCGCATCCGGCGGATATACTCCGCTGGCGTGAGGCCCAGCCGTTCCTTAAACAGCCGGTGGGAGTGCCAAGGGGAAAAGAGCGACACCTTGGAGAGGGTCATCAGCGTGATCTCCTGGTCCAAATGGGACTCAATGTAATCCTGCATCCGCTGAACCGCCTCAGTCTGCTGATCCAAAGTCCATCACCTCCATCTGTGTTTCCCATCTTACCACGCCCAGTACCGGCCTGCTCGACTTTTTTTGCTATCCGGAAACTACACACTGGGCTGGCCCATCATACGGATGTGGTTTCTGGCCTTGGAGACCCATGCGGTCACATGGTTAGCCGGGGCGCCAAGCAGTTCGCCAATCTCCTTACTGGAGTATCCGTCAATGCGCATCCGGATGGCCCGGATGCCTTTCGCCGTGGTGCCGGTGGCTGTAGCTTCAGCCCGGTCCAGCAGCCCCATCAGTTCCCGACAGGCATCCCGCTCCTCCAGACTGTCGTCCACTACGCCGCAGGGCAATTCCGCCGGGTCTGTGGCCTGTTCCCGGCCGCGGCGTGTGGCGTACTCCATCTGTGTGTAGATCTCATTGCGGATCAGGCAGTAGGCATAGGTGGAGAATGCGCCCTTGTGTCCGGGCTGGTCGGTCTGGGCCGCCTTGCACAGGCCAATGCACCCGATCTGGAAGAGATCATCATAGGTATAGATGCAGCCCTTGTCCAATGTGTGAACGCAGTCCCCTATTACCTTGCCCAC
>CAKNZJ010000109.1 GCA_932222125.1 uncultured Clostridia bacterium
CTGCCCTTTTGCGGCCCTGGCACCTCCCACGCCCTCCCCCTCTCACACTCTCCCCCTCAAAACCTGCTGTACCTGCTGAAAAGAAAGACCTTGACTGATCGGAAAGTATCTGCTTTTTCAGCAAGTAATTCTTTGGAGGTGGTTGCTATTGTGCTATAAGCAAACAAGAACCCAAACTGGGTAGGTGACATCATGGAAAGACTGTATCACGGGACTACCGAGGAAAGCTGCCGCTCAATTCTTGCAAATGGATTTAGCCACGATGCGGTTGTATGGACTTGCAGCGATCCCGATATGATGTATTTCTACGACCAAGGAATGGTTGCGAAAGAGTTTGACCTGACACCAGGGAAGGCAAGAGAACGGTGCTTTGAACTGGCCTTGCAGTCCGCATTTACTACCGCTGCAATCACAAACAGCCTATCTCAAAACCTTTTTGTATTGGAAGTACAGGTGCCGGACTACCTCACAAATATCATATTGCCGGATCAATCCACTGGACTTTGGGATGGATTTGACGTATGTGTTCCTACTACGGCCCTGAATCGCCTTCCGTTCAACGTGTATGCGGCGATGGATTGTTATTCGCCAAGGCTTGCCATCCTATCCCTGTCTGTTTTAGCCCACAACGAGTATCTGCCCATAATGCGCTTAACAAGGCTGGAACAGGACGTAATCGCGGAGATGAATGAAAGCGCAATCGAACCATTTTTGACCACAGTAAATGATTTCTTCTCTCAGTTCAGACCTACCCAGCTTTATCATGGTATCCATGTGGGGCAAATACCCAATATGGATGATCCCGCCAAGCGTATCCGTTCTCTTGAAAGGCAAGGCGATATGGGCAGGTAAAACTTTTTTCAGCCGGTAAAACCTTTGACCCCGTGGAGCGCCACGGGCTTTTTTGCGCCCAAAATCAACAACATGGAGGTATTTTTTCTATGAAGCGGAAAACCATCACCCACGCGGCTCGGCTGCTGTGCGTCCTGGCCCTTGCCATGACCATGACCACCGCCGCCTTTGCCGCCGACCCGCCTGAACCCGCCCAGCCGTCCCCCTGTTATCCCACCGCCGTCACCCGGAGCGAGGACGGCGGCGAGATCAGGAAGATGTACGCCCTGGGGCCGGAGGACGACCCCGCTGGCATCCCCCGTTCCGACTTTGAGCAGGAGGGCTACCACTACACCCTCACCGACCTGCTGAAACAGGAGCTTCCCGCCAACGAGAGCCGCCAGCACACCGAAACCGTGTCCGTGCCCAGC
>CAKNZJ010000110.1 GCA_932222125.1 uncultured Clostridia bacterium
CTAGTTGTCTTTGAAATCCCACATCCTTTTCCACTTAACACGCACTTTGGGACCTTAGCTGCAGGTCTGGGCTCTTTCCCTTTTGACCGCCCAACTTATCTCGTGCGGTCTGACTCCGTCTCATCATCTTTCCGGCATTCTCTCTTCTTAGCGCTCCATGGCCCCTCTCGATGCCACTTCACCGCCCTAAGAACGCTCCCCTACCACTCATGTTCCCATGAGTCCCAGGCTTCGGTGTCGTGTTTCAGCCCCGGACATTTTCGGCGCGGGACCTCTCGACCAGTGAGCTATTACGCACTCTTTAAACGCGTGGCTGCTTCTGAGCCAACATCCTGGTTGTTCTCGAGATCCCACATCCTTTTCCACTTAACACGCACTTTGGGACCTTAGCCGCGGGTCTGGGCTCTTTCCCTCTTGACCACCCAACTTATCTCGTGTGGTCTGACTCCGCCCCATCATCTGTCTGGCATTCTCGGTTTGATATCCTTTGGTAAGCTTTGACGCCCCCTCGGGAATTCAGAGCCCTACCTCCAGCAGACTAACGACAGGCTAGCCCTAAAGCTATTTCGGGGAGAACCAGCTATCTCCGAGTTCGATTGGAATTTCTCCCCTATCCACATCTCATCGCCACCCTTTTCAACGGATGCGCGTTCGGCCCTCCACCGCCTTTTACGGCGGCCTCAGCCTGGACATGGATAGATCACCCGGTTTCGGGTCCACCCACACTGACTCCGGCCCTATTAAGACTCGGTTTCCCTTCGGCTCCGCGCCTTCCGCGCTTAACCTCGCCAGTATGGGTGACTCGCCGGACCGTTCTACAAAAAGTACGCGGTCCCACCTTGACGTGGTCCCACAGTTTATGGACACGGGGTTTCAGGTTCTCTTTCACTCCCCTCCCGGGGTTCTTTTCACCTTTCCCTCACGGTACTATGCTCTATCGGTCACTAAGGAGTGTTTAGCCTTGGGGGGTGGTCCCCCCGACTTCCCACAAGGTTTCTCGTGTCTCGTGGTACTCTGGATCCCGCTCGCCGACTCTCGCTTTCCCCTACGGGGCCCTCACCCTCTATGGCCGGACGTCCCAGTCCGTTTGGGTAGCTCGAGACATACTTTCCGCGGTCCTTAACCCCGACACGCTCGCGTGTCGGTTTGGGCTCCTCCCGGTTCGCTCGCCGCTACTATGGGAATCGATTTTTCTTTCCTTTCCTCCGCCTACTTAGATGTTTCAGTTCGGCGGGTTCCCCCCGGCACACTATGGATTCATGTGTCGGTACCTGGGGGTTTCCCAGGTGGGTTTCCCCATTCAGACATCTCCGGATCACGGGATATTCGCTCCTCCCCGAAGCTTTTCGCAGCTTATCACGTCTTTCATCGGCTCTTAGTGCCAAGGCATCCGCCCCGCGCCTTTCCTAGCTTGACCATCTTCCCTTTCCCCTCAGCCGGCGCCGGGGTACTTGGCGGCGCGTAGCGTCGCGCCTTGATGGCTTCTTTCTTGAGTTGTTGTTTCTTTGTCACGGCTCTCGCCGCGACTCCTCGATTGTCTTGAGTCACTGGCCTCCTGTTCCTGACCAGTTCCTCAGGATATGTCTTTTCTACGATATGTGGTTTTCAAGGTACGAGCGTGGGCTCGCGAGGCTCTCGCCCCGGGCCCGATGGAGATGGAGAGATTCGAACTCTTGACCCCCTGCTTGCAAGGCAGGTGCTCTCCCAACTGAGCTACACCCCCAGATCTAAATCAACCTAAATCATAAGCTGGCGTGGGTCTACCCTTACTCAGGCGATCC
>CAKNZJ010000111.1 GCA_932222125.1 uncultured Clostridia bacterium
CCAAAAATGCGCTTGGGGTTGCGGTACAGAGGAGCGTAGACTACCTCCTCCTGGGGAACCAGGCCTGGCAGATTGTCCAGCTCAGTCTTGCCGCCGGCGTTGTACCAGGCGGTCAGGCCGGGAACCTCGCCCTTCTGGATCAAAGACAGCAGATCGGTGCTCCAGGCGGTGCCTTTGGCGGCGTTGAGGGCGGCGATGGGGAACACGCCCTTGAGGGTAACAATACCGACGATTTCCGCGCCGTTCTTTTTAATGGTAGCAAGACGCATGGTTTTATTCCTCCAAGTATGTATTTATTTTTTTGCCGCGACGGCAGCGGGGGGAGTTATCATATTTTCACTGCGGGCCACTACCATCGTGGTGACCACGTCGCCAGTGACATTAAAGGTGGTGTTTGCCATGTCAATCAGACGGAAGATACCGGCGATCATGCCCACAATCTCCAGGGGCAGGCCCATATTGGTTAGCAGGATGGTGGTCATAATAATTGCGCCGCCGGGGACGCCGGGACAGCCCATGGCCACCAGCACCGTGGAGATCACAATGTTGAGCAGGGCAGCGGGAGTGAGGCTCATCCCGTAAATCTGAGCGGTCATCACGATGGCCGCGGCGTAGTAGATGCAGCCGCCATTCATGTTGATGGTAGCGCCCAGAGGCAGAGAGAAGGAGGACAGCTCCGGGGACACGCCGAAGTCATCGTTGGTGACCGAGGTGGAAATCGGAAGAGAACCGGCGGAGCTGGTGGTACTCAGGGTGACAACCCAGACCTTCCAAATACCCTTGAAGAACTGCCCAATGGGGAACCGGGCCAGGATGGCCACCATGGGGATGTACATCAGGCACACCAGGATTACGTCGGAGGCGTAGACGGTGAGAATCAGCTTGCCCAGAGGGCCAAAGATTTTCAGTCCATATGCGCCCACGGAGTCGGCCAGCAGGGCGCACACACCGACGGGAGAGAACTCCATGACGATGGCTGTAATTTTGGACATGACGTCGGAAAAACTCTGGATAGCAGAGGAGAGGCGTTCTCCCTGCTCCCCCATCATAATGAGGGCAACGCCCAGGAAGATGGAAAAGACGATAATCTGGAGCATATTGGTGTTGACAAAGGACTGGAAGATATTGGACGGGAAAGCGTCCACGATGGTGTCCAGCACGCTGGGCATGGCCTGGGCCTCATACTGGCTGCTTTCTGCCAGTGCGCTCATATCAAAGCCCTGGCCGGGATTGGTGATATTTGCCATCAGCAGTCCAAGGGCCACTGGAATGGCGGAGGTGGGGGCGTACAGTCCCACCACCTTCACACCGATACTGCGCAGCTTGCGCAGGTCGCCCAGGCTAGCCACGCCGGCGGTAATGGAGCAGAACACCAGGGGAACGACGATCATTTTGATCATGTTCAGGAAAATGGTGCCCAGAGGTTTCAGAATGGTGGCCTTCTCCTGGAAGATCAGGCCGATTACAATACCCAGACCAAAGCCGATGAAGGTTTTCAGGGCCAGGCTCATCTTTTTCTTTTTCAAGCGTTTGTCCTCCCTTTCTCTATTCACTTGTCAAGGTTTCTGCTGAAGCAGCGCAACGGCCTTTTTCAGCTGCGCACACCCCTCCACCACGTTTTCGTAGCTGTTGGCAAAGGACATCCGCAGATAGCCCTCACCGCCGGGGCCGAACACGTCGCCGGGCACCAGGGCAATCTTGGCCTCCTCCAGCAGGTAAGCGGACAGATCAGCAGACTTCATGTTCAGGGACTTACAGTTGATGAAGATGTAGAACGCGCCCTTGGGGCACTCGCAGTGCAGGCCGGGAATTTCGTTGATGGCTTTCACCGCATAATC
>CAKNZJ010000112.1 GCA_932222125.1 uncultured Clostridia bacterium
GGTGAAACTGTTCGGCTTCATTTCGCTGGGCCCGGTCGAGCACAGCTATACGCTGGACAAGGTTGACAGCAACGAATCCGAGAGGTCCGTCACCATGCATTTCGCAGCCCCCGATGTCAGCGGCACGATCCCTCTGAACCAGCAGGTCGCTTTTGTGCTGGGCGGCGTTCCCGCTTATACCTGAGCGGTGCTGTAAAAGAACGTGGGGGGCGGGCATATGCCCGCCCCCCTTTCTCATGAGAAAGGGGCAAAACGATGCCTGAAAAAGACAAGGTAACAAGAGACAAAATCCGCATTCCGATTAGGACCGCCCTGATGCCGGTCTATTACAAGGACTTCTGCTGTATCATGGGTGCCTGTCAGGACAACTGCTGTGATTGCGATTGGAACATCTGGTTTAATAAAAAGGATTATCTGAAACTGCGGCGGCTGGAAGCCCCGGCGGAGTTCAAGGAAAAACTGGATAAAACGGTCCGCCGCCTGTCGGCACAGGAAATGAAGAAGGCATCCGGCAATCTCTATGCCAAGTTTCAACTGGATGAAGCGGGCCAGTGTCCGCTGCATGATTCAGATGGAAAATGCTCTCTGCAAAAACTCTGTGGCGAGGAGGTTTTGCCCAAGGTGTGCAGGCAATATCCGCGTATGGAAAAGCGCTGCACTCCCGCTGCTTTTGAGTATGCCCTCTCCCCCAGTTGTGAGGGTGTTTTGCAGCTGCTGTGGAACCTGCCCGATGGGGTGGATTTTATCGAGGAGGAACTGCCAAAATCGGAACGAGGAATTTTCCAGTTTGATATGACCTCCCATAACCTTAGACCTTGGTTTGGCGACATTCGCGCCATGTGCGTGGATATTTTGCAAAACCGGGCGTTGTCCATACGGCACAGGATGCTTCTTTTGGGTCTGGCGCTCCAGGAACTGCGGGATATGGATTGGGAAAAACCGGAGCTTGAGCGGTGGATTGAACGCTTTGCTGTTCTGACACGGGGGGATGCGGCAAAGGAGGCCCTGAGTTCCCTGCCGGGGAATCGACCGATGTATCTGTTGCAGCATACAAAAAACGCCATTGCTATGCTTAATGGCGTCTGTGGCAGAGGACTTCTTCCGAATATATTGGAGCTGAATCAGTCCACACAGAGTGACAAGGTTAATATTCGGTGCGATGAAGAACGCTATTCTGCTTTTGAAGCGTCTTTCCGGGCAGGGATGGGAGATATTGAGTATTTCTTCGAGAATCTCATGATAGCGGTGATGCTCTATACCACATTTCCTATGTTAAGAAGTAAAGAAGCACTCTGGAAAAGCTATGTGGCGCTATGCAATCTGTACGGCTTTTACCGCTTCGCCGCCGTGATGGGGTGCGGGGAAACTCCAACAAAAGAAAAACTGTTTCACATTCTGGTCAATGTCAGCCGTGATATGCTCCATAATGAGCAGCGCCAGGATAGATTGCGGGACGAGTTTTTCAGCCACGACAGCGCGACCCTGGCACATATGGCCATTCTACTAGGCGAGTAATCCCAAAAAACTTTAATAATAGTGACATTTTCTACTGTTTGAATCCGGTGTATCAAGCTGCGAAAGGCGGCAAGGGAGCAGAAATCCCTTGCTGCTTTTTTATATCTTTTAGCCGGAGAAACTGCGATAAAAGGATTTGACTATGCGGACTGAAACCGCAAGATGCCACAGACGGCTTTCCCATTCGCTCTATATTTTCCAAAAAGCGCAAACGACTTTGTGGTTGTTTGCGCCTTGTTTTTTTCTCGACTGTTTTCCGCAGGATTCCCTATCAAAATCAAGGGAATTTTGCCGAAAGCGGTCGAGTTGTCCCAATGAAATTTACCCATACTGGTTTCAAGTAGTAAATTTTCTCAAAAAAACAAGAAAAATATCAAACTTTGTTTGGCGACAGTATGCTCCCCGCGCTCCGCCCTCGGAAATCTGAATTTGAACCTAACCATTTTCGGATTTTTGGAGGTAACAAATGAGTAAATATCATTCACACAGAAATTTCTGCAAGAACTTTTCTTATGTGTTCTCGGCGCGAACACTTTACCGTTTACCATGGGAGGCAGAGAGCAACGGAAGGGCGGTGGGGGCATGAGCCTATCCGAACGCCGCCAGTGCCTGTTAGAAGTGTTGTGCCTGAGAAGGCACGATACATACGACAATCTGGCGCATGAGTTCAATGTTTCCAAGATGACAATCCGGCGGGACATTACGGCGCTTATCTGTTCTTACCCGCTTGAAACTGTCCGTGGCCGCTATGGTGGAGGCGTCAAAGTTCGGGATAACTACTATCCCTACCGTAAGACGCTCAACTCAAAGCAGATCAATCTGCTCATTAAACTGAGCGAACAGCTTGATGGTGACGATCTGGCTACGATCAGCAGTATCATCTTCCAGCTTGCTCCCTGACGCACAATCCCCCAGCACCTTGACAAACAGCGGGACAAACTCCCGCTCATATTCAGTATGCAAGTGATGAATCCTGCATCAGCCATCCAATCGCCAAGACTGCCTGCGGGCCAGGGCCGGAGTAAAGGGGGTGATCTCTTTCCGCTCCCTGCCCGTCAAAGCGATCACATCAAAGGTACGAGCGACACCTGGGCGGCTTGTCCGGCGCTGGTAACGCCGTAGACGCGGGAGACACCGCAAACACCCGTATCGCAGGGTAAAAGGGAGATACTGGGGGAACGGCCTGGGCAGCTTAGTCACCTGCCGCCACCGTCTGCTGGTATCGCGCCGCCGCACCAGGGCGGGCTTGCATATTCCCGTGCCGGGGGAGAGCAGCAGGGCGGTCATGCCGCCCGATAATACGGCACACATTTTTTAGAAAGGGTATTCAAAGGGAACCCGCGCCGGTCACTTCCTCACAGAAAGAGGACACAACCAGGACCGGCGCGGTTCTTCCCGCCCGACAGCCGGATGAAAGACCCGGAGCCATAGGCAGACTGTGGCCCCAGGTGTTCCATCCGGCATGAATGGATGATAATGCGGCTTATGGCCGGGGAGGTGAGAATATTGCTTGTTCCTATCAGCGAGATCACGGTCAACCCCGGACGGCGGGAGGCCAGAGCGGAAGATATACGGGAACTGGCAGGCAGCATATCAGAAGTGGGCTTGCTCAATCCGATTACCATTGACTGCGGCCATGTTCTGATTGCCGGTCTGCACCGGCTGGAAGCGGCAAAGCTGCTGGGTTGGTCGGAAATTGAGTGTACGGTCAGCGATTTGGAGGGGCTGCAAGCGGAACTGGCAGAGATTGATGAAAATTTTGTGCGCAAGGACTTGTCTGACATTGAATTTCGGGAGTTGCTTTTGCGCAGGAAGGAAGTTTACGAGGGTTTGCACCCGGAGACAAAGGCCGGTATTGCACAAGCCGCCGGAATGAACCGTGCGCTTGGAAACAACGTGAGCGCGCCCGGCGCGCCCACGTTAAAATCTTTCACTTCTGATACCGCCGAAAAACTAGGGGTTTCAAAGCGAGTAATCGAAGAAAATCTTCAAATCGAACAAAATTTAACGCCAGAGGCAAAGCAAATCGTCCAGAACGCAACTGAGAAAGTCAAGAAAAAGGACTTGCTAAAACTATCTCGGCTGGCACCAGAACAGCAAAGTGAGGCGGCTAATCGGTTGACATCTGGCGGTACTCACTCCTCAACAGGCCCGGAGCCAGTAGCGGAGGCCCCGCCGCCCTCCGTTCCCTATTCGTCCAGCGGCAGGCACTATGCCTCCTTTGAGGAATCCATAGCCGATTTGAAAAACCACGATAAGGATTGCAGCTATACCCCGGACGCTCTCCTGGCGGAGCTGGATTCTTTTATTCAGAAATTCCACCGGGAATTTGCGTGGTACAGCGACCCCTTCTGCACAGTCGTTTTCCCCGACATATCCCAGGTGCAATTTGACTACCTACAAAAGCGGTTCGGTACGATCTCCACCGCTATCCACGATTTATTACAACAAATGAAAGGAAGCATAAAAAATGAGAAGTAAAAAGCCCAAGCCGGAGCAGCAGACGCTTTTCCCTCCCGCTGAGGTCGAGTACAGCAATCCGGGCACTATCCGCGCCATGTCTACCAGTCAACTGACCTCCGACCTGCCCTATCAGCGGGGCGTGGAGCAGAAAAACGTGGACAAGCTGATCCGCAACTGGAACAGCCGGGAGCTTTACCCGGTGATCGTCAGCTTTCGGGACGGCAAATTCAACGTGGTTGATGGACAGAACCGGATTGCCGCCATGCGTCAGATGGCGGGCGGCGGGGATGTGATCGTCCCCTGCATGATCTACACCGGTATGACCTATGAGCAGGAGGCCGAATTGTACGCCAAGCTGGATAAGGGAAAGCGGCCCCTGACCCCGCGCCAGCATACCAAGGCCCTGGTGGAATCCGGCTCGGACGCCAAAATCCTGGAAATCAAATGTCTGGTGGAGAATGTTGGCTTTGTGTGGGCGCTGGATGAACCGACCGGCGAACCCTTTGAGATCGCCCCTATTCGTGCCCTTATCAACGCCTACCAGCTTCTCGGCGGCGAGGCGTTCACCCGTATGCTGTCCCTGATGGCCGGGGCGTGGCAGGGTACGCCCAATTCGCTGAAAGCCTCCATGCTCTCCGGCATGGCCCTGTTTGTCAAGACCTATGAGACGGAACTGAGCGACCGGGCCTTTGTCCGGCGAATGGCCCTCGTCAGCCCGGAGGAGATCATTCGCCTGGGCCGCATTGAGACAGATGTTGCCCTGCGCTTCGCCCGTATTATCCTGGATAAGTACAACAGCGGCGGGTTGGAACTGCCCTACCGCTTCAAACGCTGAAGGGGGGCTTGAAGATGGAAACCTACACCAGAGAACAGGTCGAGGCCATGCAGAATGTGGATATTCGGACGGTGGACCCGGACACCCTGCGGGATATCCGGGATGTGGAGGTCAACACCTCCCTGCCCAAGAAGGAGCGGATGCTGGATTTTATCCGGCAGATCGGCAACCCCTACTGCTACCGCCACGGGAAATATGTGGTGAAGGTCAGCTTCACCGACACCGATGTGACGCTGGAGGACAGGATGCTCTCCTACATACGCTCAAAATGCTGACAAAGAAATTTGCAAAACACTCTGGACATTAGCCAAAAGTTATGTTAATGTGATGGCAACAGGACAACCGCGCTCCCCTTGTTGTTAAAGTGTTTTGCTGATTAGACTTTAACGACAAGGAGAGAAGAATATGAAGCAGACCGCTGAACAGGTATGGAATACCTGCGGTTATGTACGTCTGTCCCGCGAGGACGGGGACAAAGACGAAAGCAACAGCATCACGGGACAGAAGGACCTGATCCGTGATTATTTGTCGCACTGCCCGGAACTGCGGGAGTGCGGCATCAAAGTGGATGACGGCTATACCGGCTCCAATTTTGACCGTCCGGCCTTCCAGGAAATGATGGCCGAGGTCAAGGCTGGCAAGATCAATTGCATCGTGGTCAAGGATTTATCCCGTTTTGGCCGCAACCACTTGGGCGTGGGGGAATATCTGGAACAGTTATTTCCCTTCCTGGGTGTGCGGTTTATTGCGATCAACGACCACTATGACAGCCTGCACAGCAATGTGGAATCGGACGAGCTGGTGATCCCCTTCAAAAACCTCATCAACGAGGCATATTGCCGGGATACCTCGGTGAAAACACGGAGCCAGCTTGAAATCAAACGCCAGCGCGGGGATTTCATTGGCTCTTTTGCTGTTTTTGGCTACCGAAAGGACCCGGCGGACCATCACCGCCTGCTGGTAGACGATTACGCTGCTGATGTGGTGCGGGACATTTTCAAGTGGAAATTAGAGGGCGTCAGCGCGGGCGATATTGCCGACCGTCTGACCAAAGACGGCATCCCGACACCGCTGGACTACAAGCGTTCCCAGGGGATGCGCTACTCTACCAGATTCCGTGTAAAAGAGGAATCCGTCTGGAGCGCCGGAATGGTGCTACGGATTCTCAAAAATCCGGTCTATATCGGAGTGCTGGAGCAGGGGCGCGTGACCACGCCCAGCTATAAGGTCAAGCGGCTGGTCACAAAGCCCCGCGAGGAATGGGCAATCGTTGAGAACTGCCATGAGCCGATCATTGACCGCTACGATTTTGAGAGCGTCCAGAAGGTGCTTGCCCTGGATACCCGCACCAGCGTCAGCGGCAAGGCGGTGGAGTTGTTCTCCGGAATGGTCTGCTGTGGTGAGTGCGGCAGCTCCATGATACGAAAGACCGTCCCCTCCGGCAAGAAACGGTATGTGTACTACATCTGCGCCGCCCACAAGAACGAAAAGACCTGCTCCGCCCACTCCCTGCGGATTGAGGCGCTGGACGAAATCGTTCTGACGGCGCTGAAAAAGCACATCCGGGATGTGATCGACCTCTCCGACCTGCTGGAAATGACCGACACCGCCCGATTACAGCAGGCCAGCGTGAAGAAGCTGCAAGAACGACTGGCGAAGAAGCAGGAGGAAATTGACCGCAATCAAGCCCTCCTGCGCTCCTTGTATGAAAGCCTCGCGGACGGCGTGATTGACCGGGAGGAATACCAAGGCTTGAAAAAGACCTATTCCCGCCGCCGTGCCGAAGCGGAGGAACAGGCCGAAACCATTCAAGGGGAAATTGACCAGGAAATGGGCAGCTTCAGCCAGAACCGGGAGTGGATGGAGCAATTCCGCAAGCACCAGGATATTACCAAGCTGGACCGCACCATTGTTGTAACCTTGATTGAGCGTGTCATGGTCTACCGTGACCGCCGGGTGGAAATCGTTTACCGCTGGCACAATGAATTTCGGTGGCTGATGGATTTGCTCTTGCAGGCCCAAGGGCTGCTCCTCGGAAGGGAGGCGGTCTGAGATGGCAAGGCCGAAACGCAAGGTCAATCCCATTCTGCCGGTAGCCGCCCCCGCAGAACCCGTCCAGCGTATTTATCAGGTGGGCGGCTATGTCCGGCTGTCTATGGAGGACAGCGGCAAGCCGGGGACCGACACCATGGAAACCCAGCGGGAATTGATTGAAAATTATATCGAAAGTCAGCCCGATATGCGGCTTTTTGATCTCTATTGTGACAACGGACGGACGGGAACAAATTTTGACCGCCCGGAATTTGAGCGCATGATGGAGGATGTGCGCTCCCGAAAAGTGGACTGCATCGTGGTCAAGGATTTATCCAGATTTGGCCGCAATTATCGGGAGACCGGAAACTATCTGGAGGGGATTTTTCCGCTCCTGGGGATTCGGTTTATCGCAGTCAACGATCATTTTGACACGCTGACCGCCGAACGCACTCAGGACGGCTATATCGTGCCGCTGAAAAATATTATGAACGCGGTTTACAGCAAGGATATATCCAGAAAGATACTTCCTGCTTTGACTACCAAGCGGCAGAACGGAGAATTTATCGGCTCATGGGCGGCATACGGCTATCAAAAATGCGCTGATGATTGCCACCGAATTGAGCCGGACGAGGAAACCGCGCCGGTAGTGCGGGATATGTTTCAGTGGCGGCTTTCCGGCTTGAGCTACCAAAACATCGCCCGGAAGCTGAATGAGCGGGGCATCCCCGCCCCTGCCCGTTACCTTTACTTGAAAGGCTGCACAAAGTCGGAAAGCTATGCCAACTCTATATGGACCGTTGAGGCAGTTAAAAAGATACTGAATAATGAGGTCTATTTGGGCCACATGGTGCAGGGCCGCAAACGCTCCGGGTTCTCCGAGGGAAAGAAGCCCTACCGGGTGCCGGAATCCGAGTGGATCATCGTCCGCAATACCCACGAACCGTTAATAGACGAGGACACATTTCGCGCGGTTCAGCGGATGGCGAAGGAGGCCAACAGCGCCTATCAGGAGCGGTTAGGGCGGCATGACGGGCTGGGGACAATCCCCAACATCCTCCGAGGGCTGGTCTACTGCGCGGACTGCAAAAAAACCATGACGCGGTACAAAAATGTAACGAATAAAGGGAGAAACCTCTTTTATAATTACATTTGCCGGACCCATGCCAGCAATCCCGCCTCCTGCCCGAAGAAGAATCTCCACGAAAGGGAATTGAAGGAAATTCTTTGGGACACTTTACGGCGGGAGATCGCTCTGGCTGAAAATCTGGACAAGCTGGCGCGGCAGTACAGCCAGTCGGCAAAGGCTGTCAGCCAGGAGGCCGCTGTGAAGCGGGAGATCACTACCGTGAAGCAGAGCCTCGAACGTGCTAAAATGCTCTACGACAGCTTGTATCAGAACTACGCCGACAAGCTGATGACCGAGCGGGAATACACGGAAATGAAGGAGCGATACCGCTCCGACATGGAACGTGCCCAGGCTTGCTTGGAGACGCTGGAACAGCAGCAGAAGGACGCCCGCCGCCAGACGGTGGAAAATCCCTGGCTCACCGCCTGCGGCCAGTACCGGCAGGAAACCGAGCTGACAGAGGCTATGGCCCATGCGCTGATTGAGCGAGTGGAGGTTGACGCAGAGAACCATGTGAGTATCACCCTGCGCTATCGTGACGAGTACCGCGCCCTGCTCCAGCTCTTGGAAACCGAGAGAGAGGCGGTGTCGGCATGATCGCTGTCACCGCGAAATATATCCGGCTGTCCTCCGAGGACGATGATTTGGATAAGGGCGGAAAGGTGGAATCCAACAGCGTCACGAACCAGCGCAATTTGCTGGATGCCTTTATCAGCCGCACCCCGGAACTGGCCGGCACCACCGTGATCGAGTTCTGTGACGATGGATGGAGCGGCAAAAACTTTGAGCGTCCCGCCGTCAAGGAATTGATTGAACAGGCAAAGCAGGGGAAAATCCAGTGCATCATTGTCAAGGATTTATCTCGTTTTGGCCGTAACTACTTGACCGTAGGCAATTACATTTCCTGCGTGTTTCCCTTCCTGGGTGTGCGCTTCATCGCCGTCAACGATGGCTTTGACAGCATCCGCCCCGCTGATGTGGACAGCCTGGAAACCTCCTTCAAGAACCTTCTGTACGATCTTTACAGCAGGGACCTGTCCCGAAAGGTGCGAAGTACGAAGAAGTTCCGCGCCCAGCGGGGGGACTTTCTCTCACCATTCGCGCCCTACGGCTACATCAAGGACCCGGCTGACAGGAAACGCCTGATGATTGACCCGGATGCGGCGGAGACAGTGCGGCGTATCTTCCTGCTGGTGACAGAAGGAATGGGGACGAACCAGATTGCGGCTATGCTGAATCGTGAAGCTGTGCCGACACCCATGCTTTACAAGCGGGCGGCTGGCTGTTCCCGTACCAGATGGCCCAGCATTTATGAGGATAACTTCTGGACAGATAAAACCGTATCAAAAATTATCCGGGACGAACGCTATATCGGGAAGAATATTTTCGGAAAGCGGATGCGGGATGTAGTGGGCAGCACGCACACGGTCAAGATGAACCGTGCGGACTGGATCACCGTGGAGGGAACCCATGAGGGCATTGTGACGCGAGAAGAATTTGACCGGGCACAGAAGATGATCCGGGCTTTTATGGAGCGTGACGGCTGGGAAAAGCATGACTGGCCCCTGCGCGGCAAGGTCCGCTGCGGTGTCTGCGGCCACGCAATGTCCTATAACATCGGAAAGCAGATGTACTTTTACTGCCGTACTCCCCGCGTAAACGACATTTATACCTGCGCAGGGCGAACGCCAGAGCATGACATTCTGGATGTTGTTTCGGAGGGGCTTCGCGCCCAGGCGTTGATGGCGGTACGTCTGCACCGGTTATGGGAGGAACAGCACCGGGAGCGGAAAAAGGACGCCGCTGCTATGGCAAAATCGCTGTCAGGGCTGCGGGAAACGCACCAGCGGCTTTGTCAGCAGATCAGCGGAATGTATGAATCATTTGCCCTGGGGGAGATCAATAAAGCAGAGTACCTTGCAACGAAAGCCGCCGCTGTCCGGCAGAGGGATACCGTTGCCGCCCGGATTGCCGAAGTGGAGGCCGCTCTGGAGAACATGGGCGAGGACGGTGGCTTGCAGAACAGCTTTGTTTCCACCTTTGAAAAGTACACAGAGGTCGAGGAAATCACCAACGAAATCGTGACGGAGGTTTTGCAGGAAATCCGCATTTATCCCGATGAACGCTTTGAAATCGTCTGGAATTTCCGCGACGAATTGGAAAAGCTGATGCTTGAAGTGGGCGACCAACAGGACAGCGAATAGCACCGCAAAACGGGGGATTCTCCACTCAGGGACTTGGGTGGAGAATCCCTCAATCTATACGCAAATGAAATAATCGGAGGAATACGATGGATATTAGATTTGATGATACGATAACGGCTGATTATCAGGATCGGGTTTGCAGTATATTGGCGTCACTCTGCCTGATGACGGACGCACGGAAACACATGGGGGACTGCAACGGCAATCTCCGGTGGGTGTATCAACGCGAGATGCGGTATCATTACAGACGGGCGGTGCTGGATGCCCTCCGGCTGCTGGGGATTCTGATTCACGATACCAGCATCACCACCAACGCGAACCTGGATCGCCTTTGTGAGAAAGGCCACGCTGCGTTGGAAGAATTGATTGAAAAGTACCTTTATTGCTTCGATACTGAGGTCGAGTAGCCCCTTGATTGGGCAAAGCCAGCGATATTCGGAGTTTGCTTCTTCTTTTCGACGTTATTCACAATTTGTTTACAAAATTTCTTTAGACCCTGCTTGACATTAGCGGATGAGGCGGTGAGCGGCACGAAAACGGACAAGCGGGAGGACTTCAACCGTCTTCTGGCCGACTGTCGGAAGGGCAAAATCGA
>CAKNZJ010000113.1 GCA_932222125.1 uncultured Clostridia bacterium
CCGGATTTTTTTCTGTATGAGAATAACAAAAGCATGGCCCCAGCCATTCGGGCGCAGATCACGCGGGAGTTAGGCGTGGAGCCCATCCTGATCAATTCCGCCTTGGTGAGCGCACAGAACCGCCAGCGCCTATATTGGACCAACATTCCAGGCGTGGAACAACCGGAGGACCTGGGGATCCTGCTGCGGGATATTCTGGAAAGCGGCCTGCCGCTGAAAGAGAAGGGGTACACGCTAAAGGCCAACTATGCAAACGCCGGAGCGGTCAATGGCGTGTGCGGACAGCATTTTCCGGCACCAATGGCGGCGGAGCCGGTGAACATGACGGCGGACGGGAAAGCCCAGTGTTTGCGGGCCACCTACTACAAGGACGGGATCCGAAACCTGGTGGGGAATACTGTGGATTGTAAAACCTGCGTGGCGGAGCCGGTGAGGATCGGGACCATAGAAAGCGACGCCAAAAACGCAGACTTTGACAGCCAGCAATACCGAGTATATTCGACGGACGGTAAAAGCGTGACCCTATGCGGCCAGGGAGGAGGCGTGGGAGCAAAAACCGGCCTTTATGCCACGCCGGTGCGGGTGGGCGATATGCCAAACGCAGAGGGAGAAATAAAAGGCGGACAGGCCCATAGGGTATATGACGCAGACGGGAAAGCCGTGACGTTGACAGCCAGGCCAAACGGTGGAGGTGTGGACGGGCCGCTGTATGCGGTGCGAACACCGATTGAATACAACCCGCTCCAGTCTTGCGACGTGGTGGTGACAGATCAAAATATCCGGTGTACCTACAAAGACGGATCGGGAACAGCCCAGGGCTACACGGTATATTTTGACGACGTGAAAGGGCCGTCTGTGATTGCGGGACACGCCCACAAAATGAAGATCATAGAACCGGCGACCGGGAAAGAGTGGCCGGTCTATGAGGTCCGGGACGGGCAGATCACCATAAAGGGCGAGCAATACCCCACAAAGCTGGCGGACGGGTTTTATATTATCCGAAAACTGACCGTGACCGAGTGCAAGCGCCTCCAGACGGTGCCGGAGGAATACATATTCCCCGTGTCAGACACCCAAGCATATAAAATGCTGGGAAACGGCTGGACGGTGGACGTGATCGCCCACATTCTCCACTATGCGCC
>CAKNZJ010000114.1 GCA_932222125.1 uncultured Clostridia bacterium
CCCGGCCTCCTCCCCTGGCCGGAGGGTGAGGATTTGGGCCTGTACCAGCCGGGCCCCTGTGCTGTCCCAGCCCTCCAGCCGGAAGCGGGAGGGCCTGTCCCCAGAGCTTTTGCCGGCAAGAATACAGAGCCCAGCCAGCCGGGCCCCCTCCTCTGCCGGGGAGAGGGACAGCAGGTATTTTTCCACCAGCCCCGGGCCCTGATAGGCCAGCACATCCCATGGGCTGCTGTACTTGGCGTCCAGCACCAGGAAACAGGGCGGCCCTTCCGGAGGGCATACCTTGAGCACATAATCCGGCATCCAGAAGGAGCCGCCGTCCCCTGCGCGGTACAGCCCCGGGCCCCCGGGCTCTGGGTTTTTCCCGATTTTTGGCTGATAGTACAGGGCCGCGGTCCTGCCCTTAGGAAGGCCAAAGACAAACAGGTTATTGCACTCTGTGTTGGTGTAGAGTCCTTCTTCCCTGTACTCCAGGCGCTGGGCCTGGAGCAGGGGCCCCAGCCGGGACAGCTGCTCCAGCAGCCGGATTAGCACATACCGCTCGTAGACCACCCAAGAGGTGAGCATGGCGCAAAGGTGCTTTTCCTCCCGGATGTCTGCCTGGGGCAGCCGGAGCCATTTTTCCTCCAGGCTGAATATCTCCCTGTAGTGGGGCAGGCTGAGACAGGCGGCCCCAGGCCTGGGGGGCCTGCTCAGAAGCTCTGGGCCCAGGCCCAGCAAACCCTGATATTTGCGCAGCTGCTCCCAAAGCCCAGCGCCCAAAGCTGGCAGGCGGCTCAGGCTGTGCCGGAAGAGGCGATGGAAAATGGCCTCCAGAGCCTGGTGAGAGCAAACCTCCTCTCCCCTGCCTGGGGCAGTCAGGCTCTGGTCCAGGGCTTCCAGCTCCCGGCGCAGCCGCTCCAGAGATTGGGCCACTGTGTACAAAAAATTCAGGACTGCCCGGTTCTCCTCTGTGTCCCCAGAGCTTTCGGGGACAGGGGCCAGGGCCCGCCTGGGCTGCCAGCTCCTGCCCTTGGCCCGGATGCCCCCAGGGCCAGGGGCGGGCTCCAGCTCCTCTGGGTGGCAGGAAATATAGCGCAAAGTGTCCCTGGACACAGCGGGCAGCCGCTGGAAGGAGCGCAGCTGGGCCTGAGGGGTGACAGTATACACGCCCCTGTCCCGAAAGCGGGGGAAATTCTTCCGGTAGGCCTCCAGGATGCGCCAGGCCAGCTGTACCCGGGAGAACAGGGAGCTCTCCCCGCCAGGCTTCAGCTCAGGTCCCAGGCCCTGGTACAGGGGGCTGCTCCTGGCGTACACTTGCTCTATCATCTGGGCCAGCTCTGGCCCAGGGCTGGCCTTTTTCCCCACAACTGCCAGCCATTGGCTCTCCCATAGCTCCCCTTCCACCACTGCCCCCAGCCGGACAAGGCCTGCCCCCGCGTCCCGGAACAGGGGGACATTCCCTGTGTCCGCCAGGGGCTGGCCGTTGATAAGCAGGGAGAAGCGGCCCAGGGGGGAGCCGTCCTGCCGGAGCAGCTCTGGGGTGTACCTGTCCTCTGCCCGGAATTTTGGGGGGCAGCCCTGCCTGGCTTCCAGAAGCTCCCGAGTGATATCCCCATGGACTGCTGGATGCAGGGGCAGCTCCTGGCAGGCGCTGGGGCCAGCCAGCCGGATAGAATACCCGCCCATCAGGCAAAGTACCTGTAATATCCGGCGGAGCCGCCCTTTTGCAGCATGTCCTCCAGAATGCCCCTGCACCTGTCCAGCCCGGCATCCCCGCAGGCCTGGAGCAAACCCTCCAGGGCGGGCCGCTTATCCTCTGCCACAGCGATTTTGGGCAGAAGCCGCTGGGCTGCCGCGTAGTCCACAGCCAGGGCCACAGGGTCAGGGGCATAGGGGGAGAAGAGCCCTTCCGCCGCGGCGATATACTGGCCCATGGCCTTTTGGACCCTGCGGCTGGGGCCCGCGCCCAGCTCCTCCAGGCAGCGGAATACCTCCGTATACCCGGCAGCCTTCCGGAACCCCTCCGCCCCGTCCCCCTGGGGGGCAAACACAGCCTGCAAATCCTTCCAGGCCACAGAGCGGAGCCCGTCCATTTGCCCAGGGGCCTTTTCCCCCTCCTTCTCTGGCAGCCGGATGACCCAGGCCCTGTCAAGGATTCTGGGGGAGAGCTCCTCTGTGGTGTAATCGCTGTTGATGGTGGCCAGAAACCGCAGGGCGCCAGTGAGCCGGAGCCGGTGGTTCTCCCACAGGGTCAGCTCCGCGCTCTGGCCGTCCGCCAGCCTGTCGCACAGGCCGATAAAGTCAGACCAGTAGTGCTCTAAGGGGCTCAGGTTGGCCTCGTCCAGCAGCACGGCAAAGGGGGGCTTTTCCCCGGTCATCCCGGCCCGGTGCTCCTGCTCCATGTGGCAGAGCACGTCATAGAGCAGGCTGCCGCTGGACTCGAACCGGCCGCTGAGAGGGTTGAAATAGCCAATCAAATCCCGCTTGGTGCTCCAGCCCTTTTCCACCTGGATTTGGGTATACCGGCACATCTGCCCCTCCCCCAAATCCCCGCCGGAAAAGTCCAGGCCCAGGGCCCGGGCCAAAATGGCGCAGATACTGGTTTTCCCTGTGCCGGGCTGGCCGGAGAACACGGTCAGGGAGCCCTGGCAGAAGCAGAGGAGCATGTTGAGGATATCTGTCTCCCTATAGCCCCTGGCCCTGCGGATAAGCCCTATCAGGTAGGCAGGGAGGTTCCCCCCCTGCCAGGGCTCTAAGTCCATGACCTGGAGGGGCGGCCGGCTGGGCCTTGCGGTGAGTTTTTCCAGCCACAGGCTGTCTATGGCCTGGTCCACTGCCCGGCTGATGGCGTCCTGGTGCCCGGCAAGCCTGGCATCCAGGGCCTGGGCCAGGGCCTCCTGCTGGGCCTTCAGCTCCTCCAGCCGCTGCTCCCTGCTGGCCAGCTGGGCGTCCAGCTGCTCCAGCTGGCCCTGCTTTTCCTGGAGCAGGGCCAGAACCCTGGCCATCTGCCCGTCAAACAGGCGGCAGCCCGGGCCCTCCAGCTCCTGGAGGGTGATAATTTTCTTCTCGGCCGTGTGCTCCCTGCCTGTCCGGGTATAGGAGGCCAGGCTGTGCAGGCTCCGGGGCATGGGGAATATCCAAATCTGCCCATCCTGGAATTTCTCCTGGATTTCCGGGCCGAACCATTTCCCCTCCGGGCCGAATATCTGTATCATGCCCCGGTACTCGCTCTGGTGGCTTCCCGGGTAATCCAGGGCCTGGGCGTCCTGCTCTGACCAGGGCTCCTCCCTGTCCGGAAGGCCCCTGGAGTCTACCCGGGCATAGGGTTTGAAATACACCTCGGACGTGCCGCTCAGGTACCCTTCCCGATAGACGATTCTGCCCAGGTACCAGCTTGTTTCCCTTGTATCCGTCAAAAAAATCCCGCCTTTTTGTTTTTTTTGAAACCAGCCCCAAAGGGCCTGGGGGCTGTCCCCAAATATACTATACCTCCAGGGAAAAAGCAAGGGCCGGGCTTTGGCAGGGATTGTCCAAACCACAGAGATAATTATCTGTGTTCCCCCGCGGGGCGGGGGAACACGAAAAACTCTCCAAAACGGACACTCCTGCTTTGGCAGCCAGGAGGATGACTACAACTTATGACTACGCAAGGGGCCAGGATTCCCGGGCCCTGGCTGCTGTGCTCATTTGTTTCGACTTATGACTACAGGGCCAGGCATTAAGGAAGTACTGATTAAATCACGCCTGACGGCTTGGCACGCATCTCGCTTGCACTTTTTCCCTCATGTGCACAGCTTTCGTTTGCCAATCGCCAGATTGGCCGCACTCAATCTATGCACCCTGACGAAAAAATTGACTGCACGATATGCGTACCAGATTTAATCAGCACTCCCTTAAAATTCCCCTTGACACGCCGGAAAATATCCTCTACACTAAGGGAAAAGTTGTGTATGTGTATACACATACACAATACACATACACAATTGTGTATACACAACTCTGGAAAGTATGTATATACCGTGATACACACTATATACGGGGGTAATCCATGAAAAGCATTGCAGTGGTGAACCAAAAAGGCGGCGTGGGGAAATCCACCACCGCGGCAGCCCTGGCCGGAGGGCTGTGCCTGTGCGGGCGCCGGGTACTGGCAGTGGATTTAGACGCCCAGGGGAACCTGTCCCACACCATGCGGGCCCAGCCACGGCCAGGCAAAAGTATTTTAGAGGTGCTGCTGGGCACGCTCCCGGCGTCAGAGGCAGTGCAGGCCACAGCCATGGGGGATTTGCTGCCAGCCAGTAAGGGCCTGTCCGGCGCGGATGCCTTCCTGTCAGAGACAGGCAAGGAGTACAGGCTGAGGGAGGCCCTCCAGGGCCTCTCCGGAGCCTATGACTACTGTATCATTGACAGCCCCCCGGCCCTGGGCATTGCCACAGTGAATGCCCTGACCGGGGCGGACATGGCCATTGTCCCGGCCCAGGCAGATATCTACAGCCTGCAGGGGGTGGAGCAGCTGGTGGCCACAGTGGAGACAGTGCGCAGGTACTGCAACCCTGGGCTGAAAGTAGACGGGATTCTGCTGACCCGGTACAGCCCCCGGTCTGTGCTCAGCCGGGAGGTGCGGGAGCTGATGGGCCAGCTGGCCCAGCGGCTGGGGACCCGGGTCTACCAAAGCGCCATCCGGGAGGCCATAGCCGTAAAGGAGGCCCAAATCAGCCGGGAGAACCTGTTCACCTATGCGCCCGGCTCCAATGTGGCCAAAGACTACCAGGCCTTTTTGCAGGAGGCCCTGGGCATATCATGGGAGGGATAGAGCATGGCAAAAAAGAAGAGTTTTGTAACCGGCCCGGCCCTGTATGAGGACCCGGCCCTGTCGTTTATCTCCAGAGGGGAGCTGCAGCCGCAGGAGGAGCCTGCCGGGCCATTGGGAGTGCCGGAAGGGTACCGGCCAGCCTATGTGGAGCGCCGGAGCAGGCGGGTTCAGCTGGTTCTTCCGCCCAGCCTGTATGGCCGGGTGAAGCAGGCCAGCCAGGGGGAGGGGCTGTCGCTGAATGAATTCTGCTGCCGGGCGCTGGAGCGGGCGTTGGAGCAGGGCGGGGAGTAGAAAAAGGCACAACCTGACGGCGAGCCCCCTGGACCCCGGTCGGGGCCCGCCGAAAAGTTGTGTATACACATACACAATACACATACACAATTGTGTATACACAACTCTATATAGTATAAATAAAACGAGTAAATCTATATATCTAGTACCACCGATTGGAGGGACTCCCCATGCTGCGAGGCTACATCCGGATAAGCACCCCAAAACAGGCAGGGGGAAGCTCTCTGCAGGAGCAGCGGGAGGCCCTGCTGGCCGCTGGCTGCCAGGCCCTATATGAGGACGTGTGCACCGGGGGAAGCCTGGAGCGCCCGGCCTTTGTCCGGCTGTGTCAGGAGGCAGAGCCAGGAGACACCATTGTGGTCACCAAAATGGACAGGTTCGCCCGGACAGAGACCCAGGCCTATGAGCAGGTGGTGGGCTGGGTCCGGGCCGGTATCCGGGTCCAGGTGCTGAACATGGGGGTGATTGAGGACACGGAAATGGGGCGGCTGATTCTGCATATCATGCTCAGCTTTGCGGAGTTTGAGCGGGACATGATTATCAGCCGCACCCAGGGGGGCAGGGCCTATAAGCGGGCCACAGACCCAGGCTACAGGGAGGGGCGCAGGCCCAAGTTCACCCGGGACCGGCTGGACCATGCCATGGATTTGCTGCGCACCCACTCCTATACTGAAGTTGCCCGTATGACTGGTATGAGCCGTTCCACGGTGACCCGGGAGGCCAGGAAGCGGGGGTTCCGAAAGAGCGGGGAATAAGAAAAGAACACCCAGAGGGGTGTTCTCTTTTTTGCTGTATTTTGTGTGAGCGTGATATGTGATGTACATATACAGTGTGTGTATACACAATTGTGTATGTGTATACACAACTTTTCGGGGCTCCCCGTCAGGCACCCGCAGGGCCTTTGTTTGGTTTTATTCTTTTTCTTATTCTTTATATGGCTGCTGTTTTCCCTGCGGTTTCTACTGCTGTTTTTACTGCGCTTTTCACTGGAGCAGCTTCCCATAATCCCGCCTGGCATAGATTACCCGGGCCACGGTTACCAGCCTGCGCTGCTCGTCTACCCAATAGAACAGGAAAAAATTCTCCACCAGCAGCTTCCGGTATTCCCGCTCCAGGGGCCTGCTGGCCTGGTACACAGGCCAGGCGTAGGGGAACTGCTGCAGCCGCTCCCCGGCCCGCTCCACCTCCTCCGCCAGGCGGAGCGCTGCCTCTGGGCTGCCCAGGTCATGGCTGATATAGCTGACAGCCTCCACCAAGTCCCGGCGGGCAATGGGCAGGTATTCCAGGCTATACATTCTCCCTGTCCTCTCTGCCCTGTATGGCCTCTTTCATGGCCTGGAGCACCTCTTTCGAGGAGTATCTGGTCTGGGTCAGCCGGGCCTCTTTCTCTGCCTCCCGCAGTTGGCAGAATACCTCGCTGTCAAACTGCATGGACTCAAAGGCCTCCATGCTGAGGACGACCATGTCGCCGTACCCGTTTTTGGTCAAAAATACGGGTTGGGCGGTCTCGTGTACAGTCCTGGAAATGTCCGCGAAATGGTTGCGTAAATCAGATACTGGCCGAATGGTTTTCATGCTGCCACCTCCTGAAAATATTTTAGCGTAATTATGCTAATTTGTCAATGTGTTACTATATATAGGCTTTATATGTGATTGAAATCAATATAAAGTGTGTGTATACACAATTGTGTATGTGTATTGTGTATGTGTATACACAACTTTTCGGGGCTCGCCGTCAGGCCCTGCTCTGTTCTCCAAAGCTGCCCTTGCGAAAAACAGAAAAGCAGCAGAGTTACAGAAAAGTATACTTTTCTGTAAGCTGAAATACTATCTGAAACCCATCCGGAATTCTGGCAGCTTTTGCAGGGGAGGCTTGAAAATACCAGAAACATATGGTATAATTTACCATAAAATATATCCGGCGGCAGCTTTGCAGAAAAGTATACCTTCCTGCAAATTTGCCAACGGGCGACAATGGAGGTTAAATGATGAAAAAGTTACTTGCTGTCCTGCTGGCCCTGTGCCTGACAGCAGCCCTGGTGCCAGGTACCGCCCTGGCCGCTGGGAACCCCTTTCAGGATGTAAAGCCCGGCGCTTGGTATTATGACCAGGTGCAGTATGTGTACAACAAGGATTTGATGGGCGGGACAGGCTCTGGCACCTTTGGGCCCAACACCCCCACCAACCGGGGTATGGTTGCCTTTATCCTGTACAAAATCGAGGGCAGCCCTGCGGTCAGCGGCGGCAGCGGTTTTGTGGACGTGACCACCCAGTACTTTGCCAACGCGGTAAAGTGGGCCTCTCAGAATAAAATCGTGGCTGGCACAGGCAATGGCCGGTTCACCCCCAACAGCCCGGTGACCCGGGAGCAGCTGGCCCTGATGCTGTACAATTACGCCAAGTACAAGGAATTTGATGTCAGCCGCACCAAAGAGCTGATTGGGTACCAGGACTATAGCAAAATCCACACCTGGGGCCGGGAGGCCCTGTCCTGGGCCAATGGGATGGGCTTTATCAACGGCGTGGGCGGCAACCGCATTGACCCCACTGGCAATGCCACCCGGGCCCAGCTGGCAGTGATTCTCTGCTCCTTCTGCCAAAAGTACATTGACGGCGGCACCTCTACCCCAACTCCCACCCCGGCCCCCAGCGGCAAGGTCTCTGTGCGCTTTGACTACAACTATGAGGGCGCGCCCGCGGGCCCGGTGCTCACAGTAAAGACAGGTGAGAAGGTGGAGTCCATAAACCCGCCCACCCGGGAGGGATACACCTTCCTGGGCTGGTACACCCAGCCTGCTGGCGGGAGCCTGTTCAGCTTTGACACTGCTGTCAGCGGGGACATGACCCTGTATGCCCAGTGGAGCGGGGCCCAGACCTTCCAGGTGGCCTTTGATTTGAACTATGAGGGCAGCCTGCCCCTGGATTCAGTGAACGTGGTCTCCGGCCAGCTGTGCCCGTTCCCCGAGTTTATCCCCCAGCGGGAGAACTACAACTTTGATGGCTGGTTCACCTCTCCTGACGATAAGGGCGTGAAGTTTGACTTTGCCACAACCCCTGTGACCGCCAGTATGACCCTGTACGCCCACTGGAGCTATAACGGGCCCAACTGGGCAAAGCCATACCAGACAAGCAATGATATCACCTACTATGACGGAACGGATTCCCTGAAATATTTTACCATGATGGGTATCCAGTACAAGCAGGGCCTGGTCTGGAATTCCACACAGAGTGATGATACAGAAGCCCTCTTTAATCTGGGGGGCAAGTATGAGGTCATGACCTTTGACCTGGGCCATATTGACAATGACCGCCGGGCGGAAGAAACCCTGTATTTTTACTTTGACGGCGGGACCACGCCTGCTGCAGAAATGAAACTGACCGGCGCTATGAGCACAGAGCATATTGTGCTCAACGTAAAGAACCGGACCCAGCTGCGCATTGTGCGCAAGGGCCCCTGGGGCTATGCTTACGCCATGGCAAACATGCGCTGGTTTACCACAGCAGAGGCCCAGAGCCAGGAGATTGTGACCCCTGCCAGTATCAGTGTGGAAACCGTAAAAGAGACAAACCTGGCCTCCGGCCCGGTGCTGCCCTATCAAGTCAGCAGCTATGTCACCGCTTATGAGGGGATTGACCCCTTGAAATTCTTCAACATGATGGGCATTGAGTATAACCAGGGGATTATTTTCCACTCCACACAAAGTGATAATACGGACGCGCTGTTTAATCTGGGCGGCGGGTTCGATATGATTTCCTTTAAGCTGGGTCATATTGACAATGACAGGCGCAGAGAGGAAACCATCTATGTCTGGGCAGATGATGAATTGGTTGACACGATTTCCTTGAATGGCACCATGTCCACCACCACCTATTCCCTGAATGTGCAGGGGGTGAACAAGCTCCAGCTGATTCGCCAGGGCGATTGGGGATATGCCTATGGCCTGGCTGACATTACAGTGTATACTGCCAGCGATGTACAGGACAAGGGGCTGACTGTCCCTGCCCTGAGCAGCTATGAGGAGGTCATTCAGACGAATCTGGCTGCCGGGCCGGTGATGCCTTACCAAAACAGCGGTGATATCACATTAAACGACGGAAGCGACCCGCTGAACAAGTTTATGATGGCTGGCATTGAATTTACCCAGGGCGTTATTTTCCACTCTACACAGAGCGATGACACGGACATTAACTTTAACCTGGGGAAAGGCTTCACCACCATGACCTTCACTGCCGGTCACATTGATAATGACCGTACTGCCGAAGAGACGCTTTACTTCTACAAGGACGGTGTCCTGGACGAGAGCGCAACTCTCACCTTGACCGGCAACATGCCCAACACGCCCATCACTTTGGATGTGACAGGTGTAAATAATTTGCACATTGTCCGCAAGGGCCCTTGGGGCTATGCCTATGCCCTGGCCAACATCACCGTCAGCTGAGCCGCTGTGATGCCCTAAAAAAATCATAAAAAATATGTAACCCCCTCCCTGCATTTCCCGTTATTTTGTGCAGAGGCCTCTTTCAAAAAAGCTGGCCCAGACAAAATACAATTGCAGGGAGGGTTTTTATTATGAGGAGCAAGGGACGGCAAGCGGTTGCCGCCTGCCTGGCCGGGCTTCTGCTGGCCGGGACAGGCCCCCACAGCCTGGCGGCGGAGAAGTTCGCGGATGTGCCCCAAAACGCCTGGTACGCCTCTGCAGTGGATTATGTGAGCGAGGCGGGCCTGTTCGCCGGGGTGGGCGGGGGAAAGTTCGCGCCCCATGCCCCCATGAGCTGGGCCATGCTGGTGACTGTGCTCTCCCAGCGCAGCGGCGGGGCAGAGGAGTTCCAGAAATACTACAACGTGACTGCCCCGGCCTGGGGGGATATCCCGGACGGCAGCTGGCATGAGATGCCGGTGAAGTGGGCCAAGTACGCTGGGCTTATCTCCGGCAGGGGGCAGGGCCTCTTTGCCCCCGACGATTCCGTGACCCGGCAGGAGGCAGCGGTAATTTTGTACCAGTACGCCAGGGCCACGGGCCATGAGGTGAGCCATTCAGGCAGGGGGCTGGATAGGTTCCCGGACAGGGAGAGCGCGGCCCCCTGGGCCAGGGAGGCCCTGTGCTGGGCAGCGGAAAACCAGCTCTTGGCCGGACTGCCGGACGGGAGCTTACAGCCCGGGGGAATCCTCACCCGGGCCCAGGGAGCGGTGGTTCTGCGGCGGCTGGAAGCCGTGGCCCCCGGCAAACAGGTCACCTATCCCATGACAGAAACCGCTGACGCCTTGGGCGTCACGGCGGAGAATTACCCCCAAGTGGCCGGAGGCAGTCTGACCTTGCAGACAGAGCTTTACCGGGCCATGTATGGGGATGTGCTCCCCCCAGAGGGCAGGCTGGGGCCCGCCTCCGCAGCGGGGGCCTGGCAGGCCCTGGCCAATGGGGAGGCGGAGCTGATTCTGGTGCCCCACTCCCCGGAGGACGTAGAAGCCCTGGCTGGGGATATGGATTTGGAGCGGGTGGAGCTGGGCCGGTCGGCCCTGGTGTTCTATACCTGCGGGGAGAACACCGCCTCAGGCCTGATCCTGGAGCAGGCAAAGGACATCTACCAGGGCAGCCTGAGCAGCTGGCAGGCCCTGGGCGGGCCGGAAAGGCCCCTTGTGGTGCTGGACAGTGACCGGGCCCAGGATGACAGCCGCCTGCAGCTGGAGAGGCTGATTTTGCAGGGCGGGCCTGTCTCTGCCCCTGCGCAGATGGCAGAGGGCAATATGCTGCGCCTTGCCGCCTGGGCCCAGAACCCTGAGGACGCCTATAACCTGGGGTTTGGGCGTTTCCATGCCAGCCTGGAATTCCCGGACATCCCCGCTGGCTCCCTGAAGCCCCTGGCTTTTGAGGGGGTATCCCCCACTGGGGAGACCGTAGCGGACGGCAGCTACCCCCTGGGCTACAGCTATTACGCGGTATACCGGGGGGATTTGCCGGAGGGACACCCGGTCAGAGGGTTGGTGAGCTGGCTCCAGTCGCAGGAGGGTAAGGGGATTCTGTTGGCAGATGTGGGGGTTGTGGATGGGTGAAGGATAAGAGAGGGCCCCAGGGGTTACCTGGGGCCTTTTAGTGTTTCCAATGCGCGGTGATAGGAGCAGCGCCTGACGGCGAGACAACTGCGCGGTCCAGGGGCGTTAGGCCCCTGGCAGGGTTCGGGACAGAGTCCCGAGGTCTTGCCCTTGACCTGAATCCCTTAGGGCGGCGCGCAAAGGAAAAGGGCGAGGCAGAAGGTAATTCAGCCCCAGACGTCCGAACATGGCACCAACCCGCGCCGCCCGCCATCCCAAGCAGCGTGAATCCGTTGACTTGGGAAACGTCCCGTTTCCCAAGTCACGGAGAGCTGCGGACTGGCCTTCCGACACGCTGGGCCCCGAGCTTCTCCGCAAGATGCCGCTGGCGGGAGCGATGTTTTGAACGGTTAGACCCTTGCCCTTATAGCCTGCGAATGGGATATTATTGACCGCCAGGCCCTTGCCCCAGAGTCAGCAGCAGTGTACTGGAACGCTTAGCCTCCCAGCGTGGGTGCTGGCGTCCGCCTCTCTCCGAAAGTTAGGAAAGCCCCGCTTTCCTAACTTTCGGAATCTTGCTGCTGGTTGCGGCTTGGGGCACTGGGGGCGGCGCGGATGGGTGCCTCTGACGGGCTTGGGAGGTAGGAGCTGGCTTCTGCCTCTCTTTGGGATTTCTGGCGCCGCCCTTTAAGGTCAAGGGCAAGACCTCGGGACTCTGTCCCGAACCCTGCCAGGGGGCAAGCCCCCCTGGACCCCGGTCGGGGTTCAGCCTTTGGCGCTGCTTATCCCCTACGCCTCCCCTGGGTACATCTCCCGCAGCTTGGGTATCTGCTCCGCCCGTTCGCTCCCCTCCAGCCGGGCAATATAGCTGGGGAGCATTCCCCGGGCGTGCTCCGGGCCCCCTTCCCTCATAACGGTCCACAGGGGGTCTGTATCAAACTGGGACTTCTTCATCTGCTCATCCACCCAATCCAGAATGATTTTCGCCCCCTGGGCGCACAGCTCCGGCCTCTCCCCAGCCAGGTTATGGAGCTGGTGGGGGTCTTCTTTTACATTGTACAGCTGTTCCTTGGGGAACAGGTGGTATCCCCCGTGGATGGTGCGCAGGTACAGCCAATCCCCGAACCGGGCCGCCCGCTGGCACACATGGGCGCACTGGGTCAGCACCAGCCAGGGCTTGGAGCAGTCCGCGCCGGTGAGGAGGGTCTGGGCGTAGGACTGGCCGTCATAGTCATAGGGGCCTGCCATCTGGGTACCCAGCAGCTCCTGGATGGTGGGGGCCAAATCCACGTTGTCATGGAACCCGGCGTCTGTTGCGCCTTTCCTGCCTCCCGGCCATTTGATAATCATGGGGATATGGCAGGTGGGATCGTCAGCGGTGCCGTGCTCCGCGTACAGGCCCAGCTCCCCTAAATTCTCCCCGTGGTCTGAGGTGACGATAATGGCCATGTCCTCATACAGGCCCATCTCCTTCACCAACGCCAAAATCTGGGCAATATTGTCATCCGCGAAGCGTACCCCGCAGTCGTAGCTGTCCAAAAAGGCTTTGGCCTCTGAGAGGGTCTTCACGCTGCCTGGGTGCCTGGGGAACTGGGGGAACCGGGTGTCGTCCCACATGTTGATTTCATTGGCCCCATGGGGCCCCACATGCCGCAGGTGTTCTGCGAACACCTCCTCAGTAATCCAGGGGTCAGGCAGGGGCTCCTTCTCAAAGGGGTAGCTCACCGGGCAGCGGTAGGGGGTGTGGGGGTCCCAGTAGTTCACATGGAGGAACCAGTTGTCCTCACTGCCCCTGCGGCGGAGCCAGTCCAGCACCTTGGGGGTAATCTCCTCCCCAGACTCATTGCCGCATTTGCCCATGTTACAGCACTCATGGAACCCGGCGTTGAACCACCAGGAGGAGTGGCGCTCCGCAAAGGAGGAGAAAGAGGCTGTGTGCATTCCGGCCCGGCGGAACTGCATGAACAGGCTGTTGGCGCTGGCCCCGTCCTGGAAATGGCGGCTCTCCCCCTGGAGCCGCATGTCCCCGGCAGTGCCCCCATGGCCCACAACCCCAGTGCGGATGCCATACCGGCCTGTGACCAGAGAGGCCCGGGAGGGCAGGCAGGGGGCGTTTGGGCAGTAGTAATTGTCGAAGCGCACCCCGTCCCGGGCAATGCTGTCAATGGCTGGGGAGGTGTCCCGGCCATAGCCATAGCAGCCCAGATGGTCGGGCCGCAGGGTATCAATATCAAACAGGATAACACGCATAGAAAAGCCTCCTTTCAGGGCAACATTGTGTGTGTATTGTGTGTCTTTTTTTATAAAATACAATATACATAGTTTGTAGGAGAAGGAACAGGGGGCGCGGCCTGCACCGCGCCCCCTGTGTGCTTACTTGTCCCGGCGCACCAGAAGGGCGTCAAAGGGTTTCAGCTCCCCGGCCACTGGCTGGCTGGTGAGGATGTCCATTTCCCCGGCAAAGCTCTGGGGCGCGGGCTGGGGCTCTCCGGTCAGGTTCAGGATAAACCAGAACTCGGTATTGCCCTTTACCCTGCGGACGATTTCCAGGCTGGTCTGCTCCCCAATCAGGGGCTGGATATCCGCCCCGGCAGTGAGCTGGCTCAGAATCTTATCCAGGCCCTCCCGCTCCGGCTGGGTGCCCACATAGTAGACCGCACCTTTGCCAACGGTGTTTTTGGTCACAGCCGGAGTACCCGCGTAGAAGTCCTTTCCATAGCTGGCCAGGGCCTCTGCCCCCTCCAGGTGGAGGATATCGCACAGCAGGCCGCAGCTGCTCTCTGTGCCGTCCGCAAACTGCAGGGTATTGGACTGCTCTGGGGCCAGGGCGTCAATCTCCTCTGCCCACACCCCGCAGAGCTTCCGCAGGGGGCCGGGATAGCCGCCCAGGTGCACATTGTCGCTCTGGTCCACAATGCCGCTCATGAACCCAGTGATAAGGGTGCCTCCGGCCTCCACAAAGGCCGTTAAGGCCTCCGCGACCCCTTCCTTGACCATATACAGCACTGGGGCCACAATGGCCTTGTAGCGGCTGAAATCCCCGTCTATGGGCACCATGTCCACCGGGATGTGGTGCTCATAGAAATACCGGTAGTACTGGTGGATTTGCTCACAGTATTTCAAATCAACGGTGGGGCCGCTGGTGTACTCCAAAGCCCAGTAATTGTCCCAGTCAAAGAGGATACCCACCTGGGCCGGGCTGGCCGCGCCCAGGATGCTGTCCCCCAGGGAGCGAAGCTCTGCCCCCAGCTGGGAGCACTCCTTAAAGACCCGGGTCTCCCCGCTGCCGGAGTGGCTGATAACCGCCCCGTGGAACTTCTCACAGGCCCCTTTGGAGCGGCGCAGCTGGAAAAACTGGATGGTGTCGGCCCCGTGGGCAATGGTCTGCCAGGACTGGGCCCGCATCTGCCCTGGCTTTTTCAGGGAGTTATAGGCCTGCCAGTTCTGCTGGCTGGGGGTCTGCTCCATAAGCATAAAGGGCTGGTTTTTCAGGCCCCGCATCAGGTCATGGCGCATGGCGGTCTCGCTCCAGGGGGTGTTGTAGGCCGGGTAATTGTCCCAGCTGACAATGTCCATCTCCTTGGCCCACTTGAAGTAATCCAGGCCCTTGTAGGTGCCCATCAGGTTGGTGGTGATGGGGGTGTCCGCGTCGTATTTGCGGATAATGTCCCGCTCCATCTTGTAGTTTTCCAGCAGGCTGTCTGAGAGGAAACGGTCGTAATCCAGGGAAATCCCCGCAAAAGCGCTCTTCCTCACCCAGCCGGAGCCCATGCCGTCAGACAGGCTGTTGGGGGCCACAATCTCATCCCACTCATAGAAGGTGTGGCCCCAGAACTCGGTGTTCCAGGCCGCGTTCACCGCCTCCAAAGTGCCGTACTTTTTCCGCAGCCACACCCGGAAAGCCTTTTCGCAGTTCTCACAGTAACAGCCGGTGTTGAACTCGTTGTTAATGTGCCAGCAGGTGATATGGGGGTTGCCGCCGTACCGCTTTGCCAGCTGCTCCACCAGCCGGGCGGCAAAGCGCTGGTAATCCGGGCTGTTGGGGCAGTGGTTGTGGCGCTGGCCGAACTTGTGGCGGCGGCCGTCAAAGTCCACCCGGGCCACTTCGGGGTAATTTTTCACCAGCCAGGCAGGCATTGCCCCGGTGGAGGTGGCCATAACGATATCGTAATTTTCCCGGCTGAGCATGTCCACAATGTCATCCAGCTCATCAAAGCAGTAGGTTTCCTCATTGGGCTGGAGCTTGGCCCATGAGAACACGTTCACGGTGGCAGAGTTGATGCCAGCCTGCTTGAACAGCTGCATGTCCTGGTCCCAGACGTCCCGGGGCCATTGGTTGGGGTTGTAGTCCCCGCCGTAGAGGATACGGGTAAAAGGTGTTTTCAAGGTTGATTCCCTCCTGGGTTTGATATTGATAGAGTACAATGGTAAAGCAGAACGAAAGGCCGGGCCCCGACCGGGGTCCAGGGGGGCAGAGTTGGCTTTGGCCAACTTTTGGCCCCTGGCAGGGGTTTGGGGGCAGCGCCCCCACGTCAGGTGAAATGGAAAGCCGCCAGCTTCCCGGCAGTTGCCCGGTCAGCTGACGGCCATTCGCTTCTATTGACTTCTCAATCCGGCTTACAGGTTGCCGTCAATAAAGTCCTGGTACCACTGGAGCCATGCAGGATACTGCAAGTCATCCAGGCGCTTTACATAAGCGTCCCAATCCGCGTCGGTAAAGCCATCCATAATGGCCTGAGAGCGGAACTGCTTGATATACGCCTTCAAATCCGTCTCGATAAAGGAGCGGTCGTCAATGGCCTCAGGGCTCACATAGGACTGGGGCAGCTGCCCGTCCTTGGGGACATAGTCCTTGTCAACCTGGGCTACCATCTGGTCCCGCAGCGCCGCGGCAGGAGAGATTTCCCCGTCGTTCTTGGGGGTCTCGGCCTTGGTCATCAGCGGGGGGTCGTTTACAGTGCCATAGGTATACTTCTGGTGCTCAAAGGTGAACTCAGGGGTGGTATCCTCAGGAACCACGAAGTAGTACCCGGAGCCGTCCTCGTACTCATCCCACAGCTTGCCCTTCTCGCCCAGAGCCACAGTGAGCTTGCTCTCGGCGTCCCGGGCCAGATAGTCCCACAGCCGCAGGGCGGCCTCGGGATGCTCGCACTGGCTGGAGATGACCCACTTGTTTTTCTGGATGGTGGAGCGGTCCACTTCACCATTGGCCACGGGCTGTACGCCCTCCTTGGCAGCCAGGGTGGGCAGAACAACCCAGTCCTTCTCCTGCTCGCTGGACAGGTACTCCAGGGCGGTCCAGCTGTAGTAGGTGCCTACCTGGTTGTTTTTGATTTTGTTGGAGAACACCTCGGTATTCTGAGAGAAGCCCTCAGCGTCAATCAGGCCCTCAGAGTACAGCTTGTGGTAGAACTCCAGATACTCCCGGTATTCGGGGGTGTTGACAGTGGGGCTCACCTTGCCCTCGCGGATATGGAAGTTGGAGTTGGTGTCCCCGTAGCCGTTGCCAATGCCCCAGATGCCCATATCGTTGGTGATAGAGGCGCACCACATGTCCTCAGAGAAGCAGTAAGGGATTTCATCCGCCTCGCCGTTGCCGTTGGGGTCCTGCTCCTTAAAGGCCTTCAAAACCTCATAGTACTCGTCTAGGGTGGTGGGCACGTCCTTCTTGACCGCGTCCAGCCACTTCTTGTTGATAATCTGGATGCCGTCGCCGGTGTTCTCGTACAGGGACTCATACCGGCCCAGCATGCCATATATATGGTCGTCGGGCGCGGTGGCAATGGTCCGCCAGTCTGTGCCCAGCTCCTCATAGGTCTTCAGGCTGTTGGGCGCGAAGGTCTCCAGCATGTCCTCCAGGGGCGTCAGCTGGCTGGTGTTCTGAAGAATTTGTGCGTCGGACAGCAGGCCCCAGAACACGTCGGGCATATCGCCGCCAGCCAGCATCAGGGGCACCTTCTCTGCGGCGGTACCAGCGGCCAGCTCCACAAACTCCAGGGTCAGGCCGGTCTCCTCGGTGATGTTCTTAAAGCTGGCCTTTTCGTTGTAATTCTTGGTGGTGTCCAGCATGTGCCGTTCTTTGGCGATGGTGAGGGTCACCGGCTCGGTGACAATGGGCAGCTCGTTGCCCGGGTTGGTGCCGTTCACGGCCTCACCGCCCGCCTCAGGGGCGCTGTCCTCTCCGTCTGTGCCGGTCTCGCTGCTCTCGCCGTCCTTGGCCTGAGAGCTGGCGCTGCTGGTGCTGCTGGTGGAGCTGTTGCCGTCCCCGCCGCAGGCCGCGAACACGCTGGCCAGCAGGGCCAGGCAAAGCAGCAGTGCTAACGTTCTTTTCATGGTTTTCCTCCTTGAAAGTGCTTTTCTTGATATTTTTCGGGCAGTTATCCGGTCACCCCCCAGCGGGGGGAAGCTCGGCGGGAAGGGGATCAGCCCTTGATGGAGCCAATCATCACGCCCTGGACAAAGTATTTCTGGATAAAGGGATACACGCAGATGATGGGCACAGTGGAGACCACAATGGCGGAGTATTTGAGCACGCTGCTCATTTTGGCCAGCTGCTGGGCGGCCATGGGGTCCGTGCCGGTGTCGGCGGTGTTCTGGTTGGCCACCAGAAGCAGCTCCCGCAGGAAGTTCTGCAGGGGCAGCTTATCCTTGTCGTTGATAAAAATCATGGGATAGAAGTAGGAGTTCCAGTAGCTGACAGCCACATACAGGGCAATAACCGCCACAATGGCCTTGGACAGGGGGAACACAATCTGGAACATGAACCGGGCGTTGGTGCATCCGTCAATTGACGCGGCCTCGAACAGCTCTTTGGGCATGGAGGAGGCAAAGTAGGAGCGCACCAGGATAATGTTGTATACAGAGATACAGCTGATGATAATCATCAAAAAGCGGGTGTTCTGCAGGTGCAGGTTGGTGATGACAATGTAGAAGGGAATCATGCCGCCCTGGAAGTACATGGTGAACACAAAGGCTTTCATGATAAACCCATGGCCCGGCAAATCGTCCCGGGACAGGGCATAGCCCGCCAGCACGGTGCTGAACGTGCCGATTACCGTGCCGCCCACAGTATACAGGATGGTGTTCCCGTACCCGGTCCAGATGTCCATGTTGGCAAAGGTCCGCTCATAGCCCAGCAGGGTAAAGCCCCGGGGATACAGCAGGATGGTGCCGTTGTTCACGTACTGGGCGTCTGAGAAGGAGGCCATCAGCACAAACCACAGGGGGTACAGGATGACCACCAGCAGCAGAAGCAGCAGGATAAAGGTCACGGTATAAAACACCCGGTCAAATACAGGCTCTTTGATCGCGTTGGGATTTTTTGCCATTTGCTTTTACCCCCTTACCATAGGCCGGAGCCGAAAATCTTGTTGGAGAACTTGTTTGCCAGAACCAGGATGATAAAGTTGATGACATTGTTCATCAGGCCAATGGCGGTGGAGAAGCTGTACTGGGTGTTGATAAGGCCCACCCGGTACACATAGGTAGAGATGATTTCCGACACATTGATGGTCAAATCATTCTGCATCAGGTACACTTTCTCATACCCAATGTTCATGATGTTGCCGCAGCTCATAATCAGCAGGATGACCATGGTGGGCATAATGGTGGGCACGTCGATATGCCAGATGCGCTGCAGGATGTTGGCCCCGTCAATCACCGCGGATTCGTGAAGCTCCGGGCTGACCCCGGACAGGGCCGCGATGTAGATAATAGAGCTGTAGCCCATGCTCTGCCAGATGCCGGACCATACGTACAAGTGCTTAAACAGGGACGGTATGCCCATAAAGTAGATCGCCTCTCCCCCAAAGGCCTTGATGATAGTGTTGATAAATCCGCTGGAGGGGGAGAAAAACAGGGACATCATGCCCACCAGCACCACGGTAGAGATAAAGTAGGGCATATAGGTCACGGTCTGGGCAAACTTCTTGAAATGGATGTTCTTCACGTAGTTGAGTATAATGGCCAGGATAATAGGGAAGGGGAACCCGGCGATAAGGCTGTACAGACTGATGGTGAGGGTATTGCCGATGATCTCCCAGCAGCGGGGGCTCTGGAAGAACCGCTCAAACCACTGCAGGCCCACCCAGGGGCTGCCCCAGATGCCGTCTCCGGAGCGGTAGTTCTTAAACGCAATCTGCAGGCCGTACAGGGGGGTATACATAAACAGCACAACAAACACTGCGGCAGGGATAAGGAACAGGTAGAGCTGGTAATTTTGCTTCATCAGCCGCAGGGTAGAGCGGCGCTTTTTCTGCCGCGGGCTCAGTTCTGCGGCGGCAGCCGGGCCGGACGGGTTTTTGACAGCCATAAGCAGAGCCTCCTTTGGAAATCCGCACAACCGGGCAGAAATACTTTCCGGCAATGTGAATAATCTATGTTGAAGCTGATTATAACACATTGCCAGAGCTTTGTCAAACACTTACAAAAAAAAAAAAGCCCAATTTCAAAATTGGGCAAATTGCACTCTCGTTTTTTTAGGGTTTACCGGCTCCCCACGTCCCAGATGGAGAGCTGCTCTGGCCCCAGCTTTTTGTCGATTTCCGCCCGCAGCCGCAGCCGCTCCTGCAGGCTTTTGGCCTTGATGGCAAAGACCACCCCAGTGACCTTGCGGCCCTGCTTCTGCTCCACATAGGACACATCCCTGTCGCTGTACCGGTTCACCTCGCCCACAGCCATATTCAGCACCCGGCGCTTAAAGTCCCGGTACTCCTTGTACTCCTCCCCGTCCAGCAGTGCCTTGAGCTGCTCCACCGTAAACTGGCAGCCCAGCTCCTCCAAATCGTGGTACTGCAAAGAGCGGATTAGCTCATAGAGCCGGATAGAGTACTTGCTGCGGAAACGCAGGGTGTAAATCAGCTCGTACTTTGTAAAATTCTCCCGCAGCTGGAGGAGATAGGGTTTCATGTCCTTATCCAGGCGGATTTCCACTGTGCCCTTGCCCTCGTCAATGTAGGGCTTTTCAATCCAGCGCAGCAGGGTCTGCTTGCCGTTGTCCAGGCGGACCCACAGGCTCTTGTCCGCGATTTCCTTGATGGCAGCCTTGAGCTCCACATAGCCCTTGCCCCCTGGCCGCTCAATGCCGCAGACCCGGCAGAACTCAGAGATGGAGAAGGTGTAGAGCTTAAAATCCTCATCCCAGTAGTTGATTTGGGAAATCAGGAACAGGACGATTTTCTGCTGCTGGGCAGACAGGGAGAACCGGCTTTTCTGGATAAGCTCATTGGCCTTGGTCACGCTGCGCTCCCGCAAATCCATAATCTCGCTGTCCAGCACAAAAGCCCCTCCTTCCCAGTCATTATAGCCCAGCTTACCATACCCGCGGGGAAATAGCAAGGCCAGGGAAGAAATAAAGGTGACAAAGGAAAACTGGCGTCTCAAAACCCGGAGACCCTCTGCAAAAGGGGGTCTCACCTCAAAAAACGCCCCCCCTCCCAGAGCCCTTTTTCCAGGGGGGCTCACCCCTCAAAAATGGAGGCCAGGGGAGGGGCATTTTGGGGGAGGTGAGGAGCCTCCAAAAAACGCGGGGGATTTGTCACATTAGTGCGGGGTTTTTGTCACAAAGCCTCGAAATACCCCTCCAGTTAGTGCGGGGTTTTTGTCACAGAAAAATTTTTCTATAAACCTACCTGGCGGGGTTTTTGTCACGGAAATGCGGGGGAAATGTCACATAAGGCATACTACTAAATTAAGAAAGTTAAGAAAGTAAAGACATAAGCGCGCACACACGCGCGCGCGAGGAACCCGAAAAATGTGGAAAACTTTGTGGAAAACTTTTTTTGTGTCCAACAGCCGGAAAATCAGCCCCTTTTTTGGGCCCCTCAGACCCCTAAAAACCAGCTCTCCAAACCCCCGGCTTACAAGACCTCTTTTCGGAGCGGGAAAGCTCCAGCCGGGTACACGGGCTTCAAAGTCAGCCCCGTGTCCGTTTATCCTCCCTCTTCACCCCCCTCCGGAAGGAGCTGCCCATTCTTCGCCCCTGCCAGTCCCAGGGCCCCTGGTATAACTCTGACCAACCTGAAAACAGGGCACAGGCAAGGGAAGTCTCCCACAAAAAATCCCCCATGGAGACCCAATGGGGGAAAAGTGGCCCTGAGAGGCCGTTTAAGGCCCGTGGATTTTCAAACGCCCTCGGATACCAAAAAGGCAGGACACAGGCCTTCCTGGGCCTCTGAGAGGAAAAGAGGGCTATTCTGGCAGCATGTTTCCTCAGGGCTTGTCCCCTCTGGGGCAGAATCCGGGGGGGAACAGGGGTTCTGCGGGGGTTCAAACAGACTCCAGGTGCTTCCCCAGAGTTAGCGGCATTGTGTGGGAGCGCTTAGCCTCCCGGCGCTGGTACAGGGCGTCCGCCTCTCTCCGCCAAGCAGGGAAAGCCCTGCTTGGCGGAATCTTGCTGTGTGCTGCGGCTTGGGGGCGCTCCTGGGGGCGGCGCGATTGGGTGCCTCTGACGGGCTTGGGAGGTGGGAGTTAGGTTCTGCGCCACTTTGGGATTTGATGCGCCGCCCACTAAGGTCAAGGGCAAGGCCGCAGGGGCTCTGCCCCCGCACCCCCGCCAGGGGGCAAGCCCCCCTGGACCCCGGTCGGGGCCCGCCGTCAGGTACTGCTCACCCCTTGACCCCGGTCGGGGCTCGCCGTTAGGTACTGGGCAAGGGGCAGGCAAAGGGAATTGTTTCACAAAAAATCCCCCATGGAGACCCAATGGGGGAAAAGTGGCTCTGAGAGACCGTTTAAGGCCCGTGGATTTCCAGACGCCCTCGGATACCAAAAAGGCGGGACACAGGCCTTCCTGGGCCTCTGAGAGGAAAAGAGGGCTATTCTGGCAGCATGTTTCCTCAGGGCTTGTCCTCTCCGGCGAAGAATTCCCGAATTCTACCCTACAGTCTGTCCAAGAACCTGCTCCAGAAAGCCCCCGGCCTCCTCCCCTGGCCGGAGGGTGAGGATTTGGGCCTGTACCAGCCGGGCCCCTGTGCTGTCCCAGCCCTCCAGCCGGA
>CAKNZJ010000115.1 GCA_932222125.1 uncultured Clostridia bacterium
GAGCGTTTATATCTCACCAACCTTGATATGCCATATATGCCGCTGTCCGGCTCCTACATAGGCGGCGCAGGCCGTCTAATTTTTATAGGGAGGTCAAACACCATGAGCAGGACATATTTGCGCGGCGATCTTTATTACGCCGACCTGGGCTACGGGATCGGTTCGGAGCAGAAAGGCAACCGGCCCGTTGTCATCATTCAGAACAACGTGGGCAACAAGCACAGCCCCACCGTCATTATCGCCGCCATCACCAGCAAGGCCAATGTCAAGGCCAAGCTGCCCACCCACTATTACCTCGACGCCGGGAACGGGCTGGCGATGCCCTCCATCGTTCTGTTGGAGCAAATCCGCACCATCGACAAGCAGCGGTTGTCCGACTACATTGGCAGGCTGAATGAAACCCATATCCGGGGCATCAACCATGCCCTGGCAATCAGCATCGGCCTGATTGCCCCTATGCCCCCGAAACTGACGCTTTGCTTGTGCGGCGCTTGTGCTGACGCTTTTCGCGGCACAGGCGCTTTTGCTTTGCGGGAAGCAGAAACGGGACAGACTGAAAAGGAAATCTGTGTTTACTGCCACCAGCGCCCTGGCCGTGATTACATGGTCACACCGAAAAACACGCGGGAGAAAGGAGGGGCCGGGGTATGAACTATCCTGATGTGCCCATTTGGGAGAAGTACACACTGACCATTGAGGAAGCGGCTAAATACTTCCGCATCGGGGAGAAAAAGCTGCGGAAACTGGCGGAGGAAAACCCGGACGCCAACTGGCTGATTATGAACGGCAACCGCATCCAGATCAAGCGCAGGCAGTTTGAAAAAGTCATTGACTCTTTGGATGTGATCTGATTGCAGATTTGTGTTGAGCCAAAAATATGATACAATATACCCATGTCGTATCAAGGCTCGTTCCAGTTTTGGAAAGGAGTTTGAACTATGGCGGAAAAACGGCGCGACAGCAAGGGCCGCATTTTGAGGACTGGAGAGAGCCAGAGAAAAGACGGGAGATACGCATATAAGTACACGGACAGCACCGGCAAGCCCCAATTTGTCTACGCCTGGAAACTGGTGGCTACGGACAAGACCCCAGCAGGCAAGCGGGACGACATTTCCCTCCGGGAGAAGGAAAAGGAGATCAACCGGGATATTGCGGACGGCATCGACACCGTGGGCAAAAAAATGACTGTCTGCCAGCTCTATGCCAAGCAGAACAGTCAGCGGGTGGATGTGAAACGGGGCACCAAGAAACAGCGGGAGTACCTGATGGGCCTTTTGCGGGATGACCCCATTGGCGGCAAAAGCATTGACGCGGTGAAACCGTCCGATGCCAAGGAGTGGGCCATCCGCATGAGGGAAAAAGGGTTTAGCTATCAGTCCATCAGCAACTACAAGCGTTCCCTGCGGGCGGC
>CAKNZJ010000116.1 GCA_932222125.1 uncultured Clostridia bacterium
GAGCGGCATCTTCAAGCGTCTGTATGAGGACAGCGTGAGCGGACGCATTACGGACGAGCGTTTCATGGAGCTGTCTGCCGATTACGAGCAGGAGCAGGCCGCACTGAAAGCCCGTGCCGCCGAGTTACAGGCGGAGCTGGGGCAGGCGCAGGAGGCCGCTGTGAACGTGGAGAAGTTCATGGCAGTTGTGCGGAAGTACACCAGCTTTGAGGAGCTGACCCCTACCCTCCTCCGGGAGTTCGTGGAGAAGATCGTGGTGCATGAGTGCTGGAAGGACGAGCAGGGAATGCGCCACCAGGACATCGAGATTTATTATTCTTTTGTGGGCAAGGTGGACTTGCCCGACGATTGAGCCAGACCTATCCGGCGAGGCCCCGCCGGATAGTGACGGCAAAAATTTTTAACCTCTCTCTGCTTCTTTATCCGTAGTGAGCTAAAAGCCAGGGCATGAAACACTTGATACCCAAATTGATGTAGGCTAAAACGAGAACAAATGCGTTGTGTATGCCGTAGTTTTTGGAGAAGAATTGCAATATTACATTGTGTTTTCTCAATAGAGGCGGTATAATGGTTGATAGACCATAGTGCCGGGGCTGCTACTGCTGACTCTGGCCCGGAAAGGTGAGAGTGACTATGAAAATCAGCTATAAACCGCTTTGGAAAACACTGATCGACAAGAACCTGACCAAAAAGGATTTACGGCTCCAGGCGCATTTGACCACGAACCACATCGCCAACATGGGTAAGGGAGAACATATCTCCATGCAGACCCTTATCAAGATTTGCGAAACGCTGAACTGCGACATTGCCGATGTGATCGCGCTGGTGCCGGATGACGACCCGTAAGGGAGAAAGGGCATCACAATGGAAAACGGATTGACCTATATTCGAGTTGGAGACTACTACATTCCAAATCTGGCGTTGGACCCCGAACCGGAGGAACCGGCCAGGGACATCGGCAAGTATGGCCATATGAGGTTGACCTACTTGAAACAGCACCGGCGCAAGCTATACCGGGAGCTGGTGTCCACCAGCAAGCTCCAGGCGCACCTGTTGGACATCAACGACACCGCCAATGAGTGGCTGGACCAAATGATGCCGCAGATGGCAAAGGCGGCGGGAGCTACCGAGGAACTGAAAGCCCGCGATCAAATGGCGTGGGTCGGCCTGATGAATAGCTGCAAAGCACGGGTAGAGGAAATTATTTTTTCGGATTTGATATACTGCTGATTGCTAATAGGCCAGATGGACATATACCCCATCTGGCCTATTATAAATTATCACAGCAATACTTTCGCAAGGGTTAAGATAGTGATAGCACCTTGATTTAGACTGTTTTTTATCTCCACCGTACCATTGTGCGCCTCCACGATTTGCCTTACAAGCAAAAGCCCCAGCCCATGCCGCAAGTCCAGCCGTTCATCGGTGCTTTCCATGTAATGCGGTTTTTCTTCCAA
>CAKNZJ010000117.1 GCA_932222125.1 uncultured Clostridia bacterium
CATTTCCCACGGGAAAAACTCGTTTATGCCGCCAATCAGCACAAAGCAAATTCCGCCCAGTACCGCCATGGTCCAGTGGCTGTACCCCCGCCAGAACACCTCAATGGCAAAATAAGCGCCGCCTCCACATAAAGCGAGGACGGCGCATTTCAATATCCCTTTCATCCCACACACTCCTTACTTTGCCCCCAAAGCACCGATAATGCCTTGGATCTGCCGGTTTGCGGCCTTCAAGACCTCCTGCATTTCAGCGGCCAAATCGTCCGGCAGATGACTGCCATAGACGGTGTCCCCAAGCACCTGCTGGTGGCACTCCCAATTGAGCCAGACCCGCAGGAAGTTGCAATAGGTGGTCTGCTGGGTGACAAAGCTCTTGTAGGTCACATACAACGATATGATATCCTGGGCCGGGTACATGACGCACTTTTCCCCATCCGCATGGTATGGGTACTCGGTTACGCCTAGAGTGACCGCCGCGGTGATGTCGCCGGTGGCGGCTAGCTTTTCCGTCACGGTCATCGTATCACTGTCTAAATTGTTGACTGTGCATGAGAAATTGACATCAAGGAAGTTTCCAGAAGGAGAAGTGGTTGGGACAGCTTGTTCTCACACTATACCGTCATCATCTACCGCAAAAGAGGCTAGGAGGGTGAAAACAGGTCGGCATCCGCCTTCTACAGTACCTGTACAGTTGGCTAATGTTCCATTACCCCGTGCAACATTTATAAACTGGTTACCAGCCGAAATCGAGTAGCGCCATTGAATCACTACTGAACCATTTCGCTCAGTAATCTTGAGTATATCAGCTACAGGTAACTCCGTACCGTCATACTCCACACCATCGGACGTTACACCCATGACCTGCTGACCATACGCCACCTTACTCGTAATCACCAGCATCGCCTCCCCTCTCTCTCAATATCAGTACATACCGGCTCTCACCACTGCAAAGACTACCTGCGAGGTGATATTATGGAGCGTAAAGATAAGAAACATCCAACACCAAGTAAACTTGACCGTCCCATCCAGGCAGAGGCCTATCCATTTACCGAAAATGGACTTACCCCGGACAACACCAAAGACGATCAGTCTATCGTCAACCAAACAGATACCTTGAAGCGATACAGTTGACACACTGGGGTGGGTATTCCCCGCCCCAGTACATGATGGGGATAGAATGGGCTGGCACCCATGAATGGGGTCCATTTCCCGGTTATCCTTCTTAATGCGCCGGTCAAGCTGGGGCAGCTTTCCCATTTTCACACACTCAACATCCTGGCGGGTATTAGACATCAGCTTGATCTATTCCAGTATGATTTCCACATCCGCCACCTCTGCTGTGGTAGCTAGATCACTGCACCCTCCCCGAAGATTTTTGGACGGCTCCTCCATCCCCTCCATACAGACAATCAGATGGGACTGCTTACCCCAGCTCCCAACTGCCCCCTGACACCGCCATCTATTACTGATTCATCTCTTCACTCCCATATTCCTCATCTATACCCGGCCTGTGCCAGCGCTCCAGGCTGTCCACAGCCGATTATCTTATTCAACATTTCCTTTCTCCTCCTTGTCACCTGCGTTCAGCTTTTGACATAATATAAAGTACCTGTTTATATTGGAGGTAAGTATAATGGATGCATGTTCAAACGAATCTGTGACTATGAACGCCCGTGTCCTGCGCGTCTGCTGCGATCATCTTCTGGTCTGTGACCTGGCTGGCTGTCAGGAAGTACTGGTGCATACTCCAAAAGCCTGCTGTTTCCGCGTTGGAGAAACCGTCTGCATTGAACACAGCGGCGCCATGACCATGAGCATTCCCCCACAGGTCAGTGCCATTTGTATCGACCGCGTCAACTGCTGACTACACCCTCTCCTAACGTGTCATCAAACTGCCCCCTTGGGGGCGGTTTGCTTTTTCTTCACGCACTACAGCTGCTGCAATGGAGAGCGATGATTTTCTTTTGTTTCGGTGAAATCATGCTCATGTCTTCTTATCCTCACAAATCACCCAAGTTTCCACCTCAACCCTTGGCCGATCCTTGTCGCACAGCACTCGGCTTCCAATCGTGGGATGCTACAATTCCGCTGCTATCATCCGCCAGCACATGGATGAAAAAATTTGCACACCGCCATCTCTCATCTGAATGGAAGCAAGGACGAACCCAATTCCCCCACAACCTAAAAAGCAAAAAATGCACCAATTAGCACGTTACACTGTGTGATTCAGGACAACAAAAAAAGCGCTGAAGCCATTGAAACTACTGGCACTTCAGCGCTTTTTATATTGGAGCAGGTGAGGGGAATCGAACCCCCGTGTTCAGCTTGGGAAGCTGACATTCTGCCATTGAACTACACCTGCAATTTTTTTCATTATAGCAGACCATCTCAACAATTGCAAGCTTTTTATCGGCGGAATTAGTATATCCTACCTTCACAATTAATTTACAAAAGAAAGCTGGACAAATACCACGGCTAGCACTATAATTTAAGTATCAATCCAACCAAGGAGGTGGTTCAACATGAAGATCATCTGTTCCATTCCCCAGGATATTGACGAGTTGATCTTCGCCGGAGAGGTTACCGTTCCCAGCGAGCGCTGAGTATGGCTGTTTCAATGGCAATATGAGATGAACTCGTCCCGTTGGGGACGTTTTTATTTTATCCCTTTTGTAGAGAGAGTGGGCCGTCTTCATGAAAGGACGGCCCACTCTCCTTTTATCCTATCTCCTGCTCTTTCCTAAAAAACGAAGCAGATATAAAAATAGATTAATAAAGTCCAAATACAGCTGTAATGCGGAAAAAATAGATGCCTTTTGCAGCATGGCTGCATCGCCGGAAAAATACTGATAGTTGCTCTTAATCTTTTGCGTATCATAGGCAGTGAAGCACAGAAACACCAAAATGCCTACCATACAAATCATGCGCTCAAATGCCGACAGGTTGATAAACAGAGAGAGCAGTCCGGCGATAATCAGAAAGATCAGTCCACCCACCAGCAGCGGCCGCAATCCGGATAAATCTACCTTGGTGAATCGACCATATAGAGCAAAGCCGCCGAAGAACAGAGCGGTCAGTCCAAAGATGACAATGAGATTTGCCAAATCGAAAAGCAAAAAGTAGGCGGAGAATACCATGCCGTTTAGAATGGAGTAGATGAAAAACAGCCCTCTGGTGACGGCCACTGACTGTTTGAGTATTCTGGTGGAAAGGACAATCACTACCACCAACTCCAGTCCCGTCAGAACATACAGTACCGCAGGTTCCATAAACAGATAGCGCACCAGTCCAGTGAAATAAAGCGTAGCAGCTACCCCAAAGGTCGCCATTAACCCCAAAAACATCCATCCAAAGGTTCGGGTGATGTATTGGTTCAATGTAATGGCAGGAGCATAGGCGCTGTCAAAGCCGTATTGATTGATACTTTGGTTATCCATACTTAACTCTCCTTATCCACTTGTTTCATCTGTTTTAGATTGCCGATCTTTTGTGAGCGGCGCTCTAACTCGCCCAGCACGTCGCTCAAAGGAATGTCCAGCTCCACCATCATCACCATCAGATGGTAGATCAGATCGGAGATTTCTCCAACAGTATCGGGCAAAACATTATTTTTTGCCGCGATAATGGTCTCCGCACACTCCTCCCCGACCTTTTTTAGTATCTTGTCCAGACCTTTGTCAAATAGGTAACAGGTATACGACCCTTCTTGAGGCATCCCCCTGCGCTCCTGTACCACCTGATATAGTTGATGCAGTGTGCCGTCCATAACCCCATCGCTCCATCTTTAAGATTAGCCTGCCCCAAAGGACATAGACTTATTTTAATCTGATGCCATATCATTTTTCCCAACTGCCGAGATTATAGCTCAATTTCACGAAAAAAGCAACTATATGCTCCAGTATGGCAGGTTGGCCCTTCTGGGATGCAGCAATACAACAGCGTATCGGTATCACAGTCGGTGAAAATCCGCTTTACATGGAGGTAGTTCCCGCTGGTGCCGCCTTTATTCCAAAGCTCCTGACGGCTTCTGCTCCAAAACCAGGCGGTCTTTGTCTTGATGGTCAGATCCACCGCCTCCCGATTGGTAAAGCCCACCATTAAAACATCCTTATGCTCCGCATGTTGGATGATGACAGGAATTAAATCAGATTTTTGAAACAGCCTGTCACAGTCAAACATCACATCACCTCATTGCATTCTTGGAGAGAGACGACTGTTCCCCCCATCCCTCTGATCACCGCACCGGAATCTCACAGGTGCGCAGATAATCCTTTACCTGTTGAACTGTCAGTTCCCCCAAATGAAACAGGCTGGCCGCCAGAGCCGCGTCGCAGCCAGTAGCCTGAAATACCTGCTCAAAATGCTCCAGACAGCCGCACCCGCCGGAGGCAATCACTGGAATGGAGACCGCCTCAGTTACCGCCCTGGTTATATCCAGGTCAAAGCCAGCCCTTGTGCCGTCCCCATCCATGGAGGTAAGCAAAATCTCCCCAGCCCCCAGAGCCTGACCTTGCCTTGCCCACGCAACCGCATCCAAACCGGTGGGGGTGCGCCCTCCAGCCACTACCACTTCATACCACCCTTCCGGCCGCCGTCGGGCGTCAATGGCCAACACCACACACTGAGAGCCAAAGCGCTCTGCGGCACAGGCGATGAGCGAAGGGTCTTTTACCGCTGCCGAGTTGATGGATATCTTGTCTGCCCCCGCCCGCAGCAGCCGCTGAACATCGTCCAAGGTGCGGATTCCGCCTCCCACTGTCAGTGGAACGAATACCTGGGCAGCCGTGCGCTCTACCACGTCAGCCACCGTGTCCCGGGCGTCGCTTGTAGCGGTGATATCCAAAAAGACAATCTCATCCGCCCCTTGGTCCGAATAATATTTGGCCAATTCCACCGGATCACCGGCGTCCCGGATATTGACAAAGTTGACACCCTTCACCACCCGGCCATCCCGTACATCCAAGCACGGAATGATGCGTTTTGCTAACATTTTCTTCTTTCTCCCCCCTGCAGCCCGCGCTCTAATATGATCATATCGGTCAGCCGCACTCCATGCTCCACGATGGGATGGTCATAGTGATCCACAAAAAAGTCCTTGACCCGGCGGATAGGCTGAAATCCCAACTGCTGGTAAAAAGCCAGAGTCTCCGGGTTTTCCCCAGTGCCCAGCCTCATGGTATGAAATTTGGCGCCATAACCATCAATCAACCGCGTCATTAAGGCACTTCCATAGCCTCGGCCTTGAAATTGCGGTTCCACCGCCAGATTCTTAACTTCGCATATGCCGCCGCCCTCGTCTGTCACCACTGCTGCCGCCTTGAGCCCATCATGCTCCAAAATAAACAGACGGCCACGGTCCAGGTATCGGCGGATCATATCCTCCTGCTCATCGCCCACCAGCAACAAAGGCAAAAAGCATTCCTTTCCATCCGCAATCTCCCGGATAATCATTCCTGCGGTCCTGCCGTTTCCACCGCTGCGGCCAAGTCGATGGTGCCTGCATAATAAGCCTTACCAATGATCGAGCCATATAGCCCCATGTCTCTCAGCCGCTTTACATCGTCCAAGGTGGTGACCCCACCGGACGCAACAATGTTGCAGCTCACCTGCCTTTGGAGTTCTCTTAGCTGCTCGTAGGATGGACCTGAAAGCATCCCGTCGGCGGCAATATCTGTAAAGATAATATACTTAACCCCGGCCAACTCCATCTGAGCGGCGAACTTGAGATAGTCTAATCCGGAGTCCTCCTCCCAGCCGGCAGTGCGTACCCGCCCATTGAGGCAGTCAATGCCTACGGCTACCCGTTCCGGACCATACCGCTCCAGCGCATAGTCCACCAGTTTGTGGTTGTTCACTGCCGCAGATCCAATAACCAAGCGTCCCACCCCAGCTTCCGCCACAGCAGTGACATCCCTCTCATGTTTGATGCCTCCGCCTAGATCTACCTTCAAGTTCGAATTTTGGATGACCTGATTGATCAGGGGAAAGTTTTGGCGCACACCGTCCCGGGCGCCGTCCAGATCCACCATGTGAACCCACCTGGCACCTGCCTCTTCAAATCGCTTGGCCGTTTCCAACGGACTGCTGGCCACCTGATGAACGGTGGAAAAGTCCCCCTTTTTCAGCCGGACACACTGCCCATCCTTCATATCAATCGCTGGAAAGAGTATCATCTGCTCAACTCCCCAAAGTTTTTTAATATCTGAAGGCCCACCTCGCCGCTCTTTTCGGGATGGAACTGACAGCCATATGCCCCATTTCGAGCCACCGCCGCTACCACCGAAGGACCGTATTCGGTGCTGGCAATTACGTCCTCCTCCCGGCCTGCATATCCGCAGAAGGAGTGTACAAAGTACACATAGGCCCCTTCCTCCACCTCCCGAAACAGAGGGGAGTCGTTGTAGAATTTCAGGCTGTTCCAACCGATATGCGGCAGCTTAAAGTCAGTTTGAATCCGTCCCACATGGCCGTCCACCAGCGAAAGCCCCTCACAGCGTCGCACCTCCTCACTCCATTGAAACAACAGCTGCATTCCCAGACAAATTCCCAGAATGGGCTTTTTTCCCGCCTGTGCGATGATTGTCTGGTCTAGCCCTGTGGCCCTCAATTTTTCTATTGCGTCTGGAAAGGCTCCTACGCCCGGCAGGAGCACAGCTTGCGCCAACTCCAGCTCCTTTGGGTCACTGGTTATCCGGGTGGTCTGCCCCACATGGGCCATCGCATTGGCCACACTTTTTAAATTGCCAACCCCGTAATCTACAATCGCCGTGTATCCCATTACAGTATCCCCTTGGTGGAGGTCACCCCGTCTCCATCCAACTCGACCGCCTTTCTCAGGGCCAAGCCTAGGGATTTGAATAGTGCCTCGGTGATATGGTGGGCGTTGTCCCCATACTCGCACCGCTGGTGGAGCGTCACCCCGGCGTTGATCGCAAACGCCCGCATGAACTCGCAGGTAAGACAGCTATCATAGTCCCCGACCATGGGTTGCGGCATCTCCGCCTGAAAGATCAAAAATGGCCGGTTGGAACAATCTAAGACCGTGCGGCACAGCGCCTCATCCATCGGCACAAAGGCCAGACCATACCGGTGAATCCCCCCATAATTTCCCAATGCCGTCCGAAACGCTTGTCCCAACACGATTCCCACATCCTCTACCGTGTGGTGGCCATCCACCTGTAGATCTCCCTGGGCGGATAGCTGCATCCCCCAGCCAGCATAAAAGGCCAAGGTGGTCAGCATATGATCAAAAAAGCCGATGCCGGTGGACACCTGGATAGCTCCTCCGTCCAGACAGAGTTCCAGTGTGATATTGGTTTCCTTGGTCTCCCGATTGATGTTGGCGGCACGCATGAATATCCACTCCTTTCTTTGCCTCGTTTGTCAATAAATTGCATTGTCCGCAGCAGACCCCGGTCACGATTCAAACCTCACCCGGATAGAGTTCGCGTGGGCGGTAAGTTTTTCCGTCTCTGCCAAAGCGATGATTTCCTTGGAAATAGGCTCCAGGGCCTCCCTCCCAAATTCTAGCACGCTCATGGACTTGAGAAAGGAATCCACCCCCAGGGGGGAGAAGAACCGGGCGGTTCCGCTGGTCGGTAGCACATGATCTGGCCCCGCCAGGTAATCCCCCAGCGGCTCCGGTGTATACGCTCCCAGAAACACTGCCCCAGCATTTTTTACCATGGGTAGCAGCAACCTGGGCTCCCTGGTAATGATCTCCAGATGCTCCGGAGCAATGTCGTTTGCAATGTCTACACATTGGGCCAGGCTGTCACACACGATGGCACATCCAAAGTCCCGCAACGCGTCCTCCACGATATCGAAGCGGCTTAAATCAGCGATTTGACGGATAATCTCCCCATCCACTGCCTGAGCCAACTCCATGCTGTTTGTAAGCAGCACGGACGAGGCCAGCCTGTCATGCTCTGCTTGACTCAACAGGTCAGCAGCTACAAATTTGGGGCTGGCAGTCTCATCGGCAATCACCAGCACCTCTGATGGCCCGGCCACCATATCAATATCCAGCGTTCCATAGGCCAGACGTTTGGCTGCGGCTACGTAAGCGTTTCCCGGGCCTACAAGCTTATCCACCCGAGGGATAAAGCCTGCCCCATAGGTCAGAGCAGCCACCGCCTGCGCACCCCCAACTGCTATGACCCGGTCCACACCGGCGATCTTAGCCGCCGCCAACACCGCATCGCTGAGATTCTCTGTGGGGGGGGTCACCATGACGATCTCCCCCACCCCCGCTACCTTGGCGGGGACCGCATTCATCAGCACCGAACTAGGATATGCCGCCGTGCCGCCTGGAACATAGATGCCCACGCGGGTCAGACCCCGGACCAGCCGCCCCACACAGCCGCCGTCGGGAGAGGTCCACTCCATGCTCTGAGACAACAGCTTCTCATTGTAGTCCCGGATATTAGCCGCCCCATGCTCTAGGGCCTGGATCAGCTCCTTTGGGCAGGCAGCATACGCCTCATCCAACCGTTCAGGCGCAATTTCATAGGGAGCAGCATGGTCAAAGCGCAGGGAATATTCTTCCACTGCGGCAAAGCCACGTTCCTTTACTGTCTCTAAAATTCCTTTCACCGTCTGTTCAATATCCGTATTTTTGGATAGAGCCCGGGTCCGCATAGCTTCCAGCTGCCTCTGCTCCGCCGCGCCGTCCGCTCTAATCATTGAAATCATACGTTCACTCATTCCTTTCCGCTGTGCTGTGTAGGTATCAGGGCGCTATCTTTGTCCTTTTCCCTAGATGCCCCTCACACTGCGCAATGAACTGGCCAATCTGTCCCTTGCGCAGCTTCATGCTGGCAGGATTGACAATCAGCCGCGCGGAGACCTGGGCCACCTCCTCAATGGGCGCCAAACCGTTTTCCCTCAGGGTCGCTCCTGTCTCCACAATATCTACGATGCCGTCCGCCAACTCCAGGATGGGAGCCAGCTCCACACTGCCCTCAATTTTGATAATATCCACATCCATTCCCTTTTGCTCAAAAAAGGCCCGGGTGACGTTTGGATATTTCGAGGCAATCCGCCTGGTCTTATAGGTTCCATAGAAGTCGCTTCCCTTTTTCACCGCCAGGGCAAAGCGACACTTTCCAAATTTCAGATCCAGCACCTCATAAAAGGCGCCACCCTTTTCCAGGATTGTGTCCTTGCCCACCACTCCCATGTCACATACCCCATGCTCCACATAGGTGATTACATCGGGCGCCTTTGCCAACACCACATCCAGGCCGGCATTTGGCAGGGGATGAATGAGCCGACGTCCCGGATTTTTGACCGGACTGCAATCTAGACCCATAGCTTCAAACAACTCCACTGACTTCTCCTGCAAACGCCCCTTGGTCAGGGCAATCCTCAGCCGTTCACTCATACCTCCACCCACCTCTCCTCTCCACCGATCAAGATCAGCACCTTCGCAGCGCCCTTTTCCCGGGCCAGGTTCATGGTGCTCTCTATGGTGCGGCAAGGGGACAGCTCACAGCTTCCTGCAGGCCGCCGGTCCACCACCGCCAGTGCTCTGCTCAACTGGCCTGGGCTATAATGGATTACCGTATCCAGCTTGGATATCTCCACCTTCAGACAGGCTCCCACCGCGTCCACATCCACCGCAAAGCCAATGGCCTCTGCCTCTCGTCCAAACTGCTCCATCAGGCCATCGTACCGGCCGCCGGATATCACCGGCGCACCAACACCTTCCACATAGCCCCGAAATACCATGCCAGTATAGTAATCCAGCTGATGGACCAACCCTAGATCAAAGCGCACATATTCCCCATATTCTGCGGCGGATAGCTCCTCATACAGTCTGCGCAAATAGCCCAAACTCTCATTTGTACCCGCCAGACGCTCCGCCTCATCCAGCACTTCCACACCGCCAAACAGATAGGGCAGTCGGCGCAGCGCCTCACAGGCGGGCTTGCCACGGTATGGCTCCAGTAAGTCATTGAGCAGCGCGTAGTTTTTCCCCTCAATGGCGGTACGCATCTTCTCCAGCTCCTCTGTGGGCAGGGCCATCTGAGCGGCCAGGGCACGATAAAACCCAGCGTGGCCCACTTCAATGTGAAACCGTTTCATTCCACAGGCTCGCAAGGTGTCCACCGCCATGACAACTATCTCCAGATCAGCTTTCTCCCCAACCGCGCCAATCATCTCGATGCCACACTGGGCAATCTCGATGCTGCCGCCCTGATGGGCCTGACCAGAACGGAACACCGTCTGGTCATAATACAGCCGCTGAGGCAGGGGTTGACCCTTCAGCTTGGTCGCCGCCACCCGGGCAATGGGCGGGGTACAGTCCGGGCGCATCACCATGATCTTTCCAGAGCGGTCAATGATCTTCAGCATAGACTCCTGCGGAATGGGAGTGCCCGATTGCACAAACAGGTCATAAAACTCCACTTCTGGGGTAATGACCTCCGTATAGCCCCTGCGCCGGAACAACTCCACTAGGGCACCTTGCACCTGACGCCGTTCTAGGCACTCAGCAAACATCCGATCCCGAGTGCCCTCCGGAGTATTGATATGTACATTCATGGGATACCCTCCAAATTCTTTAGCTCACTAATTTGATGAATCATACCATATCCCTGACGCTGTGTCAACACCTACTTTGCAAACAATCCTTACCCATAAACCGTTTCCCGCATCTATTTGCGGCCGAGAGCCCCCACCGCATGAAGATCATTTCTTAACATGAAGCCATATGCCGGTCCGAACACACGCATGGTCTCTCCTAAAACAGGCTGAACTGGCTGCTGTCCGGCAAATCCCCGAAGGCTCCCGCCTCTTTCATCTGGGCCAGGTGGGTGGCAGAGGCCTTGGTACAGGCCAGAGAAAACTCCTCAATGGAAATAAACTCCTTCCCCTGCCGGTTCTTCATAATATCCCATCCCACCGTCTCCCCCAGTCCGGCAATAGAGGTAAAGGGAGGGATCAGCGCGTTGCGCTCCTGATCCACCAAAAAGTTCACCGCATGGGATTTAGAGACGTCCATGCGGGCAAAGTTGAATCCTCGCAGGTAGAATTCATAGCACACCTCCAAGGTGACTAGCATATCCTCCTCCACCGCTGTGGGCCGCTCCACACGGTTTTTGGCATTCTTCTTCTCGTTGATTTCCCTAATTTTTTCCCGAACCACTTCGATGCCCCGGCACATAAATTTTTCATCGAATGCCTTGGCTCGGATCGAGAAGTATGCGGCATAGAACGCCAACGGCCTATGCACTTTAAACCACGCAATGCGAAAGGCCATCATCACGTAGGCCACCGCGTGCGCCTTTGGAAACAGATAGGCAATTTTTTTGCAGGAATCAATGTACCACTGGGGCACGCCCCGCTCCTGCATCTCCTCCTCCGCTCCATCGGGCAGGCCCCTGCCCTTGCGCACGGCCTCCATGATCTTAAAGGCCCGGGTGTCCTGAAACCCCTTAGAGAGCAGAAATAACATGATGTCATCCCGGCATCCGATCGCCTCGTTGACCCGGGCGGTGCCTGATGTGATTAGATCCTTGGCGTTGCCAAGCCACACGTCCGTTCCATGGGAGAAACCAGATAACCGGATCAGTATGTCAAACTGCTTAGGCCGTGTGTCTTCCAGCATTCCCCGCACAAAAGAGGTGCCAAATTCAGGGATGGCCACCGCACCGGTGGGCCCTAGAATTGGGTCATCCTCAAAGCCTAGCTTCTGAGAGGTGGTAAACAGGCTCATGGTGTCCGTGTCGTCCAGGGGGATATTTCGGGCATTTACTCCAGTCAGATCCTCCAGCATTCGGATCATGGATGGGTCATCGTGTCCCAGGATATCCAGCTTGAGAAGATTGGACTCCATAGAGTGATATTCAAAGTGGGTGGTGATCACATCCGAGGTCTTATCGTCTGCCGGATGCTGCACCGGACAAAAATCATAAATTTCTTTATCCTGAGGAATGACCACCATACCGCCAGGGTGCTGTCCGGTGGTACGCTTTACCCCCATACATCCTCTGGCCAGACGGAGAATCTCCGCAAAGGGGACGTTGTCCCGCCCTGTCTGTTCCATGTACTTTTTTACATAACCAATAGCAGTTTTTTCAGCCACAGTGCCAATAGTTCCGGCACGAAACACATGGTTCTGGCCAAACAGCTCAAAGGTATAGCGATGGGCACTGGCCTGATACTCTCCTGAGAAGTTCAGGTCAATATCTGGCACCTTATCCCCTCCAAATCCCAAAAAGGTTTCAAATGGGATATGAAAACCATCCTTCTCATAATCCGCTCCGCACATGGGACACTTTGCATCCGGCATATCAGCGCCACAGCCATAGGGATGGGCAGGATCCTGCGCATAGTCAAAGTCAGCATGTTTGCATTTGGGACAGCGGTAATGAGCGGGAAGCGAGTTCACCTCAGTGATGCCCGACATAAATGCCACCAGGGATGAGCCCACCGATCCCCTTGAGCCCACCAGATATCCGTTCTCCAACGAGTTTTTCACCAGCTTTTGGGCGGACATATAGATGACGTCATAGCGACAGCCGATGATATCCCCCAACTCGGCGTCGATGCGCTCCTTGACCACTTGTGGGGGATCCTCTCCATATAGTTCCCTGGCCTTGCTCCACACGAGAGAGCGCAGCTCTTCTTCAGAATTTTCCAGCTTAGGTGTGAACAAACCATCCGGCAAAGGACGCACATGCTCACACCAATCTGCCACCTGCCTGGGCCCATTGATCACCACCTGACGGGCAGTCTCCTCCCCCAGATAGGAAAATTCCTCTAGCATCTCCTCTGTTGTGCGAAAATAGAGTGGAGCCGCCTCATCCGCCCCATCCAACTCTTTGGCGGCCATGAGAACATGGCGGTAAATTTCCTCCTCCGGTTCTATGAAATGGACATCACCAGTGGCGCATACCGGCTTGCCCAAGCGCTGTGCCAGTGCTACAACCCGCCGGTTAAAATTTTTCAGATCATCCGTGCTCTGGGCGATGGCCCGCCCCTCCCGATTGGGCCGGAGCATATAGGCGTTATTGGATAACGGCTGTATCTCCAGATAATCATACCAGGCGGCAATGCGCTCCAGCTCCCGGTCATCTTTTCCATTCACCACCGCCCGGAACAGCTCTCCACTTTCGCAGGCTGAGCCAATGATCAACCCTTCTCGGTTGGCATTGATGAGAGATTTCGGCATGATCGGATAGCGATTGAAGTGCTCCAAGTAGGATAAGGAGATCAATTTGTAGAGGTTGCGCAGCCCGGTTTGATTTTTGGCCAGCAAAATCAGGTGGTTTGCCGACCGGCGTCCCCGGCCACCTCGCTTTCGTCCCACCATAGCCCCATTGATTTGGCTGACCTGCTCCAACCCCTGCTCCTTCAGCATGGTAAACAGTCCGGACAATATCTGCCCACACACGAGCGCGTCGTCATAGGCCCGGTGATGTTGAAAGGGCGGCAGCTTCAGATGGTTTGCCACCGTGTCCAGCTTGTGATTGTGCAAGTTGGGGCATAGATACTGGGATAGTACCATGGTATCCAGATACAGCGGGTCAAAGGTACGACCTGATTTTTGGCAATAGGCGCGAATAAATCCAGTATCAAAGGCGGCGTTATGTGCAGCCAAAGGCGTTTCATCTCCCAGCCAATCTAAGAAGGCATCCACCACCTCTGCCGGCGATGGCGCTCCTGCCAGCATCTCGTCAGTGATGCCTGTAAGCGAAACCGTCTTCGCGCTTAAAGGATACCCCGGTTGGGCAAAGGAGGTAAACTGATCTACCATTTGACCATCCCGTATGCGTACTGCGCCAATCTCAATGATTGCGTCAGTCTTGGGACTGAGCCCTGTGGTCTCCAGATCAAATGCTACAAACTCCCCGTCTAGGGAGAGGTCTCCCGAGCCATGGACAGAGACGTTTTCATCCTCATCGTTTTGATAATAGGCTTCCACACCATATAAAATCTTGATTTTCTCCCCCCGGCCGGAGGCGTGGTAGGCATCTGGGAAGGACTGCACTGCCCCATGGTCGGTGATGGCGATCGCCGGGTGGCCCCACTCAATGGCCCGCTTTACAACCGCCTTCGTGTCACACAATCCGTCCAGCATGGACATCTTGGTATGCAGGTGCAGCTCCACCCTCTTTTCAGGTGCATTGTCCTTACGGCCCTCCGGCTTTGGCACCTCATTAATACCGTACGGCTCCAGCACCAGATCGTTATTTTCAAAGCGGTTCTGGTTGAGCCGTCCCTGAATTTGCAGACGCTGGCCTGCCTTGATCCCATGAATAACGGGCTTGGCTGTCTCTGCCTCCATAAACTGGCTCACTCGAATAGAGCCGGTAAAATCGGTGATGTCAAAACATACCACCCAGGCCTTCCGGCGTGGAAGCTCCCGGTGCTCCACATTGAACACCTCTCCCTCCACCAGCACATTGCCCATATCCAGGTTGAGCTCCCCTATCTCCACCGGCCGCTTCTTCCCATTGATTTTGCCATAGATATGCCTGACCCGTTTTTTATGTGTGCCAGAAGCGGATTGACTCCCCCGCATGACTTGGCGTCGGATCTCTGCCATCTGGGCATACAGATCCTCTGGCTTGTCCGTTTGCTTTTGCCCGGTCTGCATCAGGGTAGCAGGCTCAACCCCTTCCCGGCTGGAATCATCCATCTGCCGGATGGGCTCAGGGCATTGATCTGTCCCCACGGAAGCTGTCACCCGAATGGAGGCTCGGTTGAGCTGAAAGGTCTGTCTAAGACATTCCTCCGCCTGGGTCAGTATACCGCCCTCTACCGCAGCCCCCTCAGCCTCCACATACATGACCCGGTCTGTCCGAACCACCCGCACATGGACGGGATAATTCCCTAAAACAGCTAAAACCCCTTCCGGGAAGGGGCAGTTGGGAAATGTCTGTTGAAATGTCGCCGTATGAGCGGCCATATGTCTCGCTCCTTATCTGTCGCTGGCCTCAATAGAATAACAGCAGATATCGCACACGCCCTGATTATTCCGGTCCGCTTTTTCCCTGATCCCCTGGTACTCCATGCCACATCTGCGCATAACCGCACCCGAGCGGGGATTGTTGACATCGTGGTACATCGTAATGGACCCCACCCCCACCTGGTCAAACAGGAACCCAATCACGGCATCCAATGCCTCTGTCATGATGCCATGGCCCCACCATTGTCTGCCCATACAATAGCCGATCACCGGAACCTTACCATTCTTGTCCCAGCGCACCACTGAGATGGAGCCAATGGGTTCGGGGCTCTCCTTCTTCCAAACAATGGCCCACTGATAAAAGTTCCTCTCCAAATACTGAGTCATCCAGTCCTTCAGCACCTGTTCCGTCACCAAACTGTCGCTGTGGGCAGGCCATGTCAAATATCTTGTCACCTCGTCATCCGATGCCCAATTCTTGTACATAGCTTGGGCGTCAGCCAGCTGAAACCGGCGCAAAACCAGCCGCTCCGTCTCCATATACTGTGTGCCCAAGTGATTCATCGCAAACTCCCCCAATCTACAGAGTTTCAATAAGCTTCATCAACTCTGGTATCAGCTGTTCCTCCGGCACCGTGGCCACGACCTGGCCACGCCGGAACAGAACACCCGTTCCGTTTCCTCCGGCCAGACCTACATCGGCATGTCTTGCCTCGCCGGGGCCATTGACCACGCATCCCATAACCGCAACGGTGATGGGTTTGTCAACATCCTTCAGAAGCTCCTCCACCTGCTGCGCTATGGGAATCAGGTCAATTTGAGTGCGGCCGCAGGAGGGACAGGCGATGAGCTCCACCCCTTCCCGGCGCAGTCCGATGGCCCTCAGCATCTGCCGGGCCAGGTAGACTTCCTCCACCGGGTCTGCGGTAAGGGTCACCCGAATGGTATCCCCAATGCCCAGGGCCAACAGCCCCCCAATGCCCGCCGCAGATTTCAGCGTCCCCATCTCCAGGGTGCCCGCCTCGGTCACTCCGAGGTGCAGCGGATAGTCGTATCGCTGGGCCATCAACTGATAGGCCCCCATGGTAGTGGGTACCGATGACGTCTTAAGGGAAACACACACATCCTCAAATCCGTGCTTCTCCAGCAGGCGCACATGGCCCAAAGCGCTCTCAACCATAGCTTCCGGGGTCGGGCCGCCGTACTTGCTCAACAACTCCTTTTCCAGCGACCCGCCATTGACGCCCACACGGATGGGAATGCCCCGCTCCTTGCATACCTTGGCCACCGCTTCCACACGGTCAGGGGAGCCGATATTACCAGGGTTAATTCGAATTTTATCTATGCCCTGCTCCGCCGCTGCCAAGGCTAACCGGTAGTCAAAGTGGATGTCTGCAACCAACGGCACAGGACTTTCCGCCTTCAGCGCGCCAATGGCGTTTGCGGCCCGCATATCGGGCACCGCCACACGCACGATCTCGCATCCAGCCGACACCAGCGCCCAAATCTGCTTCAAGGTGGCCTCCACATCGTGGGTAGGGGTGTTGGTCATAGACTGGATCGACACTGGGGCCCCACCGCCCACAGGGACATTTCCAACCATAATCTGTCTGCTCAATGTCAGCACCTTCTCTTTCTTGGTTAAGAAATAATGTTCCACACATCGTGGAGCGCTACCACCGCCATCAGGGTCAGCAGCAACACAAAAGCCCCAGCATGGACATAAGATTCATACTTTTCTGGGATCCGTCGGCGGCTGACAAAATACAGTATCCCATTGAGCAGGATAAAGAAAATACGTCCACCGTCCAGTGCCGGGATTGGCAACATGTTCATCACCGCTAAATTTACAGCAATGAGGGCCATAAAATAGAACACATTCTGTATCCCCATGGCAACGCTCTCCGATGCCGCGCCCATCTCAGACACAACATCCACCACTCCAATGACTCCAGATAGCTGGGACACCGCCACCCGGCCGGTCACTAGGTCGCCCAGGCTCATCCACACCAGCCGGACAAAGTTCACCGACTGAGCGCACCCCAACGCCATACGCTGCGGGATGGATAGATCGTCTACTTGGTTAAACATCAGGCCAAAGCCCTCATATTCCCCTCCATCATAGCTGTATCGCATCCGACTCATGGGAAGGTCATCCAGAGCCACCCGCGCCCCATCTCGCTCCACGATCAGATCAATACCCTGCCCATCGTTGCGGGAGAGATAGGTCTGTACATCGCTGTACATCCAGACAGCGTGGCCGTCTATATTCAGGATGCGGTCGCCCGCCATGAGACCGGTTTCCCCCTGGTGCTGAAAGCCCTGAGCAAAATCGGTGATCACTGGGGCTCTAGTTTGGGATATCCCCAAAAACACTACCACTGTAATGAGCAGGCCCAGGAGAATATTCATGGCGGAACCAGCACACAGAATGATAATCTTCTTCCATCCTGCCTGCCGGGAAAAGGCCCTAGGATCTCCGGTATCTTCATCCTCTCCCTCCATAGCGCAAAACCCACCAACTGGGAAAGCTCTAAGGCTGTAAAGTGTTTCCCCCTTCTGCCTTGACCAAAGGGTCGGTCCCATGCCAATGGCAAACTCATTTACCTTTACCCCCAACAACTTGGCAGTGAAGAAATGTCCGAACTCATGGATCGCGATCAATACCCCAAATAGAATGATTGCTAGCAGAATATACAGGATTCTCTCCACGTTTATTTCACCTCATTGCTTGATCGCAGACCAGACCGCCTGTCGGGCAGTCTGGTCTGCCTCCAAAATATCATCCAACGCCGGGTGTTCCACCACAGCGGTTTGCTTCAACGCCCCTTCCACCAAGTTGGGAATATCTAGGAAGGAAATCTTCCCCTCCAAAAACAGCGCCACCGCAGCCTCATTCGCGCCATTCAAGATAGCTGTAGCGGTGCCACCTCGTTCCGCACACTCCAGCGCCAGCCCTAGACAGCGGAATGTCTCCAGGTCAGGCCTTTGAAAAGTCAAGGGCGGACAACTCAGCATATCCAGCGGCTTGGCAGGTCCAGCCACCCGCTCCGGCCAGGTCAGGGCATATTGGATGGGCATACGCATATCAGCGCTGCCAAGTTGGGCCAGGATAGCCCCATCCTCAAACTCCACCATAGAATGGACGATGCTCTCCCGGTGAACCACAATCTGAATGCGCTGGGGAGATACTTCAAACAGCCGCATGGCCTCAATGAACTCCAGTCCCTTGTTCATCAGGGTGGCTGAGTCAATGGTGATCTTCGCCCCCATCACCCAGTTTGGATGCTGAAGCGCCTGAGTCCTGGTGACCTGAGCCAATTCTTCTCGCCGCTTTCCAAAGAACGGCCCCCCAGAAGCGGTAAGGATCAACCGGCGCACCTCACCCCGGTTGGCGCACCCCTGAAGACATTGAAAAATGGCAGAGTGCTCCGAATCCACCGGCACGATGTCCGCTCCCTTTTCCTTCGCCCTAGCCATTACCAATTCACCGGCACACACCAGGGTCTCCTTGTTGGCCAAAGCGATGCGCTTTCCCCCATCGATGGCCGTCAGAGTCGGACTCAACCCAGCCACCCCTACAATGGCAGTGACCACCGTGTCCACCTCCGACAGGGAGGCAGCCTCCAAAATTCCATCCTCTCCACCCACTACCCGGATGGAAGTGTCCGCCAGACGCACCCGCAAGTCTGAAGCGGCCCTCTGATCTGCTGCGGCCACCAGGACGGGTTGAACCTGTCTCGCCTGAGTCTCTGCCAGCTCCACTTGTTTCGCCACGGTAAGGGCTGCCACCCGATGGCCGCCGGCGGCTGCCACCTCCAGGGCCTGGCGACCAATAGAGCCGGTAGAACCCAAAATGGACAGTGTCCTGCGCCTCATATCTCTCAACTCCTTAAAACGCTGGCAGCAGCCGCACAATAAACAATACTACCGGGCCACAAAAAATCATGCTGTCAAACCGGTCCAGCATCCCGCCGTGGCCTGGCAGGAGATGGCCAAAGTCCTTTACGCCATATTCCCGCTTCACAAAGGAAAAGGCCAGGTCCCCAAGCTCAGTGGCCAATGCTCCAAACAGTCCACATAAAGCCAACGATAGATAATTTGCCTCCAACCCGGCAGTATAGCTGACGATGAGGCCATATACCACTGCAAAAATGATCCCCGTCAGAAATCCGCCAATGTATCCCTCCAGACTCTTGTTGGGGCTCACCTTGGTAATCCCCCGATGCCTGCCCAGAAATACCCCGGCAAAATAGGCTCCCGCATCCGTTGCAAAAGCCAGTAGCATGGCCAACAGTGTCAGATATTGGCCATGCTCCATCCCCTTAAGTGCTACCAGGGCGGACAGCGCCATCGGCATCAATATCCCACCAAACAAGGTAAGCAGCACTTGGAACAATCCCATGTGGGCCCGCTTACCGTCATAGCTGCGAATAGCCTCTAAAAAAGCCACCGCTGCCATGCTAAAGCTGCACAGGGTCACCGCCATCATGGAGGAGCCATTACTGTGGCACAAAGGGATGAGGGCGGCCGATACAATGGCCGCAGCCTGCATCAAAAATGACACCTTGCCCCCTCCTGTGGCTCTGAGCAGTTCAAAGGTGGCCAGCGCGGAAATCCCGGCCACCACCACAGCCCACACAACGGAGGGAAGCCACAGCAGAACCATGAACAGCAGCGGCACAAAAATAACCGCTACCAAGATGCGTTTTGCCAAGTCATACACCTCCATACCGCCGGGATCGTCCCTGATAGTCCGCAATGGCCCGCAGCAGTTCCTTCTTGCTGAAGTCTGGCCACAGCACATCGGTAAAATAATACTCCGAATAGGCTGACTGCCACAGCAAAAAGTTTGAAATGCGCACTTCGCCGCTGGGCCGGATGACCAAATCCGGATCAGGCACTCCTGCGGAAAAAAGGTAGTTACTAAAGGCCGCCTGGGTCAAATGCCCTGGGTCGGCCCGCCCCTCCACGCAGTCGGCGGCAAATGCCTGGGCAGCCCGGAGCAGTTCATCCCGTCCGCCATAGTTGAGGCAGATATTCACTTGACAGCCATCATATGTCCTGGAAATCCGCTCAGTCTCGTGGCACAGAGCCTGAAGCTTTGGATCCAGCAGGGACAGATCTCCGAAAAAGGCCATCTTCACCCGATCCTTAGCCATGGTTTCAATGGCCTCATGCAGATACTTTTCCAACAGCGCCATGATCGAGGAGATCTCATCCTCTGGCCGTTTCCAGTTCTCTGTGGAGAATGCGTATACCGTTAAATAGTCCAGTCCCAGTTCCTTGGCGAAGGTGGCCACTGTGCGGAAGGTCTCTGCCCCCACGGCATGCCCCGCCTTCCTGGGCAGCCCACGCCGTTTTGCCCATCGGCCATTTCCATCCATAATGATGGCGATGTGCCGGGGCAGCCGGGCCATATCAATCTGAACCTCCCGCTTGGAGCGCCTATGAAAGAAAGCCATATCCACGCATCCTAACTTATTATAAGTATGGGCAAAAAATACATCCGTCAAACGAGGCGCAAGCGAGGTTCGCCCCCGCTTGCGTACATTTCATATCAGCTGTCTCAGCGGATTGCTCACACCGCCATCAATTCCTTTTCCTTTGCGGCAGTCAGCTCGTCCACATCCTTACAGCGCTTGTCGGTCAATTCCTGAAACTCCTTCTCCAGCTGCTTCTGATCGTCTTCTGTCAGTTCAGACCCTTTTACAGCTTTCTTCACCGCGTCCATGGCGTCCCGGCGAATATTGCGAATGGCCACCTTGCCCTCTTCCCCATACTTGTGTACCTGTTTGGTCAGCTCCTTACGCCGCTCCTGCGTCAACTGAGGAAAAGCCAAACGGATCACGGTGCCATCATTCTGGGGATTGATGCCCAAATCGGAAGTTTGTATGGCCCGCTCAATCTCCTTTAGAATGGAGCGGTCCCAGGGCTGTACTACCAATGTGTGCGGGTCTGGCGCGGAGATGCTTGCCACCTGCTGGATGGGAGTGGACACTCCATAGTACTCCACGCTGATGCGGTCAAGCACGCTGGCGTTGGCCCGACCAGCCCGGACACTGGCACAGTTGGCTCTGACCGCCTCAATGGTCTTGTGCATTTTTTCATCATAGGTTTTAATCTCTATGCTCATGGTTCCCGTTCCTTTCCCAAATTAGTTTTTTACCACTGTTCCAATCCGCTCTCCATGGACCACCCGGACAATATTCTCAGGATCCTCCAAGGCAAAGAGGATCACCGGAATATCGTTGTCCATGGAGAGAGATGCGGCGGTGGAATCCATCACTCCCAAGTGCTGGGCCAGCACATCGTTATAGCTAATACTGTCATACTTCACCGCACTGGGATCCATATTGGGATCCGCGCTATATACGCCATCCACATTTTTGGCCAATAAAATTACATCCGCGTCGATCTCAGCAGCCCGCAGCGCCGCAGCTGTGTCGGTGGAGAAGAAGGGGTTTCCGGTGCCGCATCCAAAAATGACCACCCGCCCCTTTTCCAGGTGCCGGATTGCCTTGGAACGGATATAGGGCTCGGCGATGGCCCGCATCTCAATGGCGGTCTGGACCCGCACATTGACCCCCCGCTGTTCCAGCACATCAGCCAGCGCCAGACAATTGATAGAAGTGGCCAGCATTCCCATATGATCAGCCCTGGTGCGCTCCTGCATCCCCTTGCCATCCTTTAGCCCACGCCAGAAGTTGCCTCCGCCCACCACAATGCCCACCTGCACACCTTCCCGGCTGCAGCGGGCGATGGCGTCGCACACTCGTTCAATCACGTCAAAGTCCAGTCCCCGGCCGGCCGCCCCGGCCAGCGCCTCTCCACTGACCTTAAGCAAAATCCGTTTATATTTCAGCTGGCTCATAAACCTAATCTCTCCCCTCATTTGTTTACTTTTTATCTCTAGATCACATTATACTGGAAATCCTCCCTCTTGCATAGTGGGAAATTAAAAATTTTCCGCATATTTTCTGCACTCCACCTTTTTCCCGCCACCTCCAACGCATAGGAGCGGATTTCCTCCACATACACTATTTTGAAATGTCGGAAGGAGGGCATACTATGATCTGCCGCATCACAGAGCTGCAATATAAGGAAGTTATCGACATCGCCGACGGCGCCCGCTATGGCTTTGTGTGGGACGTAGAGCTGAATTTGGAGCAGGGCGCCATCGAGGGCATTGTAGTCAAAGGACGCCCCCGGCTGTTCGGCCTGCTTGGCCGGGAGCCGGACGAGGTATTCCCATGGTCATCCATCCGCCGCTTTGGTGAGGATATCATCCTGGTGGACGGCAGAGCCCGGCTATCCATGGAGTGGGGACGAAGGCAGAGGGGATAAAACTGGTATTTTTTCTAAAAAATCAGCAAAAACCCCTTGCCTTCCCCTCAGCCGCATGGTAAAATACTCAGGCATTCCGCACGGGAGCGGATCTTTCACCCGTTGCTCTCCTAGTTTCGAGAGTGGGCAATAAGGAATGAGGCTCCCGGAGGTAAAAACAATAGTTTAGGAGGAAATTGATCTATGGCAGTCGTATCTATGAAGCAACTGCTGGAGGCCGGCGTTCATTTCGGCCACCAGACCCGCCGGTGGAATCCCAAGATGGCCACCTACATTTATACCGAACGCAATAATATCTATATCATTGATCTGCAAAAGACAGTGAAAAAGCTGGAGGAGGCCTACGCCTTTGTACGGGAGCTGTCCAGTAACGGCCAGTCCATCCTATTCGTGGGCACCAAAAAGCAGGCCCAGGATACCATTAAGGAAGAGGCCTCCCGCTGTGGTATGTACTATGTCAACGCCCGCTGGCTGGGCGGTATGATGACCAACTTTAAAACCATGCGCACCCGTGTGGACCGTCTCAATCAGCTCAAGAAGATGCAGGAAGATGGCACATTCGACATGCTGCCAAAAAAAGAAGTCATGAAGCTCATGGGTGAGATCAGCAAGCTGGAGAAATACCTGGGCGGCGTGGTGGAAATGAAGAAGCTGCCTGGAGCACTGTTTGTCATCGATCCCCGCAAGGAGCGCAACGCCATCAACGAGGCTAGGAAGCTGAATATTCCCATTGTAGCTATTGTGGACACCAACTGTGATCCCGATGAGATCGACTATGTGATTCCCGGTAACGACGATGCCATCCGCGCCATTAAGCTCATCTCTTCCGTGATGGCTAACGCCGTACAGGAGGGCCGTCAGGGCCAGGATGCCGCTGCCCCCGCCCCTGCGGCTGTGGATCAGGCTGTCCAAGAGGCTCCTGCCGCAGCTGAATAATGCTTCTTCTGCTCTGCTCTGGGCAAATGGCAAAATTTTGATAGCCGGCGCCCGTCCATTCGGGCGGGTGCCTTTCCTTTACAACACTGTATCAATTGGAGGTAACGATAAATGGCAATCACAGCACAAGATGTAAAGACCTTGCGAGAGATGACCGGCGTTGGCATGATGGACTGCAAGAAGGCCCTGGCCGCCACCAATGGCGACATGGATAAGGCCGTTGAGTGGCTGAGGGAAAAGGGTCTTGCCGCATCGGCCAAGAAAGCGGGCCGCATTGCCGCTGAGGGCATGGCTTACTCCGCTGTCATTGACGGCGTGGGCGTTGTGGTTGAGATCAATGCCGAAACCGATTTTGTGGGTAAAAATGAGAAGTTTGTGGACTTTGTCAAAGGAGTGGCCGCCACCGTGGCCGCCTGCAACCCTTCTGATCTGGACGCTCTGATGGAGTGCAAGTACAACGGCTCCGATCTCACCGTTCTCCAGCAGCAGCAGGAGATGGTGCTGGTCATTGGCGAGAACATCAAGGTCCGCCGTTTTGCCCGCTTTACTGATGGCGTATCTGTCCCCTATATCCACGCCGGCGGCAAGATTGGCGTTCTGGTCAATCTAGAGGTCACCGGAGGTATTGACGCTACTGAGATCGGCAAGGATATAGCCATGCAGATCGCGGCGCTGAATCCCCGTTTCCTGGACAAGAGCCAGGTCACTCAGGATGTGCTGGACGAGGAAAAGAAAATTATGTTGGTTCAGATGTCCAACGATCCCAAGATGGCCGGCAAGCCCGATCAGGTAAAAGAGAAAATTGTATTGGGTAAGCTGAACAAGTTCTATTCTGAGAACTGCCTGCTCCAGCAGGAATTTGTCAAGGATAGTTCTATGACTGTCGAACAATATATGAATGCTTCGGCCAAGACTCTGGGCGGAACCGTTGCCCTAAAGGACGCTGTCCGCTTTGAGAAAGGCGAGGGACTGGAGAAAAAGCAGGAAAACTTTGCCGAGGAGATTGCTAAGCAACTTGGCAAGTGATGTTCTCTTCACTTGATTTATCCTTCTGGGACAGAAACACTGTCCCAGACTCCTTTTTATACCAAGAGTGGGGCTGTCCATTTGGACGGCCCCACTCTTGCCTTACAGATCTTTTCTGATTTGATTGAGCGCGTTCTTCTCCAATCTGGATACTTGAGCTTGGGAAATACCCACCTCAGCGGACACCTCCATCTGTGTCTTTCCTTGAAAAAACCGGAGAGCCAATATCTTACGCTCTCGCTCATCCAGCTTTTTAATGGCATCCTCCAGGGCAATCTGCTCCAGCCAGGACTCATCGGTGTTCTTCTTATCCTTCACCTGATCCATCACGCACACCGTGTCCCCACCGTCGGAGTACACAGGCTCAAAGAGAGACACTGGCTCCACCATAGCGTCCAGCGCCATCACCACATCCTCCCGGCGCATCTCCAGCAGCTTTGCGATCTCATCCACCGTTGGCTCCCGCTGGTGCTCTGAGATATACTTCTCCTTTGCCTGGAGCACCCGGTAGGCGGTGTCTCGCACCGACCGGGACACTCGAATGGCGCTGTTGTCCCGAAGATACCTTCTGATCTCTCCTACAATCATAGGCACTCCGTAGGTAGAAAACCTTACATCCAGCTCAATATTGAAGTTATCAATGGCTTTAATCAGCCCAATACACCCAACCTGAAACAGGTCGTCCACATTTTCCCCTCTGCCCATGAACTTTTGGATCACAGACAGCACCAGACGCAGGTTACCGGAGATCAGCTCTTCCCGGGCTGCCATGTCTCCCTCACGAACCCGGCGCAGCAGCTCCAGGCTCTCTTCGCTTTTCAACACCTTGAGCTTAGCCGTGTTCACGCCGCAGATTTCAACCTTCCCCTGCACCGCCGTCACCTCATTTGGAAATTCTGTGTATTCAGTATTTCCCACAAGGTCTCTTTCATACGGCAGCCGGCCAGAGTATATTTTTTATCGTCAGACCCCTTTCGATGGACTTCTCGCTTGTCCTCACATTTTTACTGCATTCGCAATATCTCCTTCTTCAATCGTCCAATAATGCGCTTTTCCAGACGGGATATATAGGATTGGGAGATACCCAAACGATCTGCAACCTCCTTTTGGGTGCGCTCCTGCTTCCCATCTAGCCCAAAGCGCATCGTGATGATGGAGCGCTCCCGCTCAGACAGCTTGGTGATGGCAGTAAAAAGCAAGTTCCTGTCCACATCATCCTCAATGGGTTTCTCAATAGCATCGCTCTCAGTGCCCAGCACGTCAGACAAAAGCAGTTCGTTCCCGTCCCAGTCCGTATTCAGTGGTTCATCCAGCGACACCTCACTGCGCCTGTTGGCATTTTTCCTAAGATACATCAAAATCTCATTTTCAATGCACCTGGAGGCATAAGTTGCAAGCTTGATGTTCTTCGCTGGCTTATAGGTTTCTACCGCCTTGATTAGCCCAATGGTGCCAATGGAAATCAGATCCTCAATGCCAATGCCCGTATTCTCAAACCTTCGGGCGATGTACACCACCAGCCGTAAATTGTGCTCAATGAGCTTAGTGCGAGCCTCCGCCCGTTCCTCTTCCAACTCTAGCGCTACCAACAGGCCTCCCTCTTCCTCCCGACTCAATGGAGGTGGGAGGGTATCACTTCCCCCAATGTAGTGGACCGTTCCAGGAAGGTTGATGCCCAATTTAGCCATCAGGCGGCATAGCCGCACATAAATATCTGTCAAAACCATCTTAAATTCCTCCAATCAAGGCCTGATATCCTCCACCGTCATCCACCGGGGTAGGAGACAGGGCCACCAGAAGCGCCCCCAATTCTCTCCCATCTGCTTTCACCGACTTGGTTCGCACAGCCAACAGCATGCCGCACTCCACACCCACCGCCCGGTAGGGTACCAGCCGCACACCCCGAGCTCCCTGAGCATGGCTGCGCTTCATGGACTCAATGGGGTGTGACGGATCGGCCCAGGAAGGCAGGTACCCAGTCAAACTGCCCCAATACGCCACCACTACAGGCCGGTTTGTAGTTGGATCGGTGAGGGTATGGCCGGTATCATGTAGGGCGCTCAGAACCACCTTCCCCCCCTCCAACGTCATCTCCAGCTTGATCAGCTCACCACCGGAATGCCGTCCCATTCTCTGAAAAAACAAGGAGAGTACAAAATAGCACGCCACAAAAGTCAATAAAAGTAAACGTAGGTCAAAGCGGGAATAAAACACCCCATGCTCCAGGGTCAAGCCATAGCCGCCCAGCATCTCTAGCGCCATCACCGTCCCGGCCAGACTGGCGGCGGCTCCAAAAAACAGCACTGCCACTCGGAGCAGTTGTTTTTCCCTTGCATAGGCTATGGCCGCCATCCCAATACCACAGGCCACCCGGCAGGGCCACTGTGCCAGCCAGCCAAACCCTGGAACAAAAATAAGTACCGCATATATGGCTCCTACCACCGCGCCTAAACCAATGCGCCAGCGAACCAGCACCGCCCCGGCCATCCGGCCCGCTCCCAGCAGAAGCAGATAATTGGCGATGAGATTCATCAAAAACAGCAAATCCACATATACAACCGTCATCGCCCCACCTCCTCTTGTCCAACTGCCGCTATTATACCTGTCTGTCCCCACAAAAAACGTCAAAGCAAGTCCATGACAGAATAAGACAAAAGCAGAGAGACCAATGGTCCCTCTGCTTTTGTCTCCTATATTTTTATGCGCTGCCCATTCTACCTCCTTGGGTAATCTTTTCCTATAACAGCTCATCCAGCGCGTTCATCAGCGCGTCCATCTCCTGATCGGTTCCAATGGTCACCCGCAGCCAATCTTTAATCAACGGATCGCTCCACCAACGCACTAGGATACCCTTGGCCCGCAGTCCCTCCAACAATTCCTTACCCCCTCGGCGCACATGTTTCACAAAGAGAAAGTTTGTTTGAGATGGCAAGACTGTAAAGCCTTTTTCCTTGAATGATTGTTCCACCCATATTCGCGTAGAGATCACCTTTTGCCGTATGGTTTGGAAGTACTCCTCGTCTTCAATGGCCGCTGTAGCCCCAGCCATTGCCAAGCGATCCACCGTATAGGAGTTGATGGAATCCCGCACACATCGCAAAGCCTGGATCAGGTTCTCGTTTCCCATGGCCCAGCCCACTCGCAGGCCGGCCAGCGCCCTGGATTTGGAGGCCGTCTGTACCACCAACAAATTAGGGTAGCGGTCAATCAGCCCCACCGCGCTTGCGGCTCCAAAATCCACATAGGCCTCGTCCACGATGACTACGGCGTGGGGATTGGCGTTCAGTAGTTTTTCTACCACCTTCAGTTCCACGGCGATCCCTGTTGGAGCATTTGGATTGGCCAAAACTACGCCGCCGTTTGCGCCACAAAGCAGCTCAATCGGATCGGAAAAGTCCGGATTCATGGGGACTTGACGGCAGCGCAGTCCAAAATAGGTGGTGTATACGGGGTAAAAGCTATAGGTAATCCTGGGAAAGACGATCTCCTGCTCCGGGTCAAAAAAAGCCTGAAAGGCAAAGGCCAACACCTCATCGGAGCCGTTTGAGCAAAATACCTGCTCCTTCCCCAATCCCTCTCGCCTGGCAATTATCTGGCGCAGGGCTTGACATTCCGGATCCGGATACAGCCGCAGACTGGCGTTCGCCCCCTGCCGAATGGCCTCCAATGCCTTTGGAGATGGTGGATAGGGGCACTCGTTGGTATTCAGCTTGATCAGCTGCCTGCCTGTGGGCTGCTCCCCTGGAACGTAGGGCACCGCGTCTCGAATCCGCTTGCTCCAAAATTCCTTCATGTGCCCTCCCCCTCCCGCTTTACCTTGCGGATAGCCTTTTCCGCCTTACTTCTCGGGGTCATCACCTCATGGTCACAGCCCAGGCATTTTAGCTTAAAATCCATACCCACCCGGAGTACCTTCCACTCCTTGCTGCCGCAGGGATGCTGCTTTTTCAGTTCTACCACATCGCCTATTTGAATATCCATCGGCACGAGATCCGTCCCCTTTCATCGATTTTTGATTTTTTTCCAGTAGTCCCTGGCCGCCTGTTCATTTTTATTGGAGCCATATTCATAATACACCCGGTCGGCAATGGGGTCCGGCAAGTACTGCTGCTCTACCCAATGATTGGGATAGTTGTGGGGATACAGGTAGCCCTGCTTTCGCTCAAAGCCGGTGCCGTCAGCGTGAACATTTTGCAAATGCCGGGGATAGTCCCCAGTATTGCCGGCCCTGACATCTGCCATGGCAGCGTTAATGGCGGCGCATACACTGTTGGACTTTGGGGCGGTGGCCAGTAGAATGACCGCCTGAGCTAAGGGAAGCTTGGCCTCTGGCAGCCCCAACTGGAGCGCGCTGTCCACACAAGCCTTTACAATGGCTACCGCCTGGGGATAGGCCATTCCCACGTCCTCGCTGGCAGAGCATAAGATGCGCCGGATAGCGGTGAGTATATCTCCAGCTTCCAACAGTCGGGCCAAGTAATGTAGCGCCCCATCTGGATCAGATCCCCGCATAGCTTTCATCAGGGCAGAGGCAATGTCGTAGTGGTCGTCCCCGGCCCGGTCATACCGCATGGCTGAGCGCTGAGCTGCCAGCTTAGCGTCCTCCATGGTGATGGTGAGTGCGCCATCCTTGACCCGGCTAGCACTCATCAGCAGCTCCACCCCATTGAGGGCCTTGCGCACATCCCCGCCGCAAGAGGCGGCCAGGTGCTCCCGCACGCCGTCCTCCCAATGTACTTCCACACCCAGTTCCTCTCCTTGGATGCGGATACCACGATCTACAGCCGGCAGGATGTCTTGCGGGGTAAGCATTTTAAATTCAAATACCGTAGAACGGGACAAAATCGCGTTGAAAATGGTGAAGTATGGATTTTCCGTGGTAGAAGCAATCAATGTGATTGTTCCATTTTCAATAAACTCCAGCAGAGATTGCTGCTGCTTTTTATTAAAGTATTGGATTTCGTCCAGATAGAGCAGCACTCCATTGGGCGCCAGCAGTGTACCCACCTGTTCCGTTACTTCCCGGATATCGGACAGAGAGGCGGTGGTGGCATTGAGCCGCCGCAGGGTTCTGCCGGACTGCTTGGCGATCAGGTTGGCCACTGTGGTCTTGCCGGTGCCTGAAGGCCCGTAAAAGACCATGTTTGGAATCCTTCCACTCTCGATCACCCGGCGTAGCAGACCATCCTGCCCTAGAATGTGACCCTGCCCCACTACGTGCTCTAAGGTCTCGGGACGAATGCGGTCCGCCAGCGGCTGGTACATACTTGCTCCCCCTTCTTATTTATCTGCTTTTTGTGGCCACGTTTCTTTACTTCACTAATGTAATGAATGATACCATGTAACAGCATCCCAGTCAAGGATACGCTCGTTTGCGCCGCTCAGCAGCCTTTGCACAACGCTTCGCCAATGCATTGAAGTGAGAGATTCAATATTTTAATACATAGTAGATGACATAGACCCAGCTCATTAAGCCGTGAATAATTGCCCAACCAACGGAATGCCAAGTGGTATAACTGATTACCATCGCCAGCGCACTTCCAAAGGTTATCCCCGATTTTACCGTCTGCTTCACCGTTCCATTTCTGTCATTACTATCTTGGGGCATAACGCTCCCTCCCAGTTACAGTTTGTTACCTGATTCTATTACGCTCCCCCTACGATTGAAGGCGCCATTTTGTAGCGCTCCTATTCCTGCAGTTTTCCCATCGCCTCGCTAATGTCGGATACTACTTTCAAGCCCTGTTGGGGCATTCAAATCCTATAAAAGGGGCTGCTGGCAAGAGCTGCACCCTGTAATGAAGTTAAGGGCAAGACAGACAGCAATGGTTTGTCTTGCCCTTTTTGATTCTATATAACTCACTATAACACTCTCAGGGAAAGTGTCCATGGGAGAAAATATTTTCATTTAACAATAGTGACAACCACCTTTCTTTCAGCTCTTATCACTATTGTATTAGAAACTGCCCGTTGCTACAAGCAACGCATATTAACATTCAAGATTGATAGTGGTGGTAAGTTTTCTTTCGGTTGTGCAAATCTTCATTTATCGTTTCGTCCATTATAAAGCAGCACTGGCTGAAAAGCAACTGCCTTTCAGCCAGTGCTGCTTTATGGTGCTGCTTTATAATGGTAGGACGCCCAGGAGTTAGCTCCTTCTTTCCGCTTTTCAGCGATTCAATCAAGGATAGATAGGGTATTTTGCAGTGAGTTCCGCCACACCTGTCCGGATATCATCCGCCTTGGCCTCAAACTCGGTGGCCGTCCAGACAATATATTGGGCCACCCGATCCATATCTGCCTCGACAAAGCCCCGGCTGGTAACGGCGGGGCTGCCCACCCGCAGACCGCTGGTCTGGAAAGGAGAGCGCGGGTCTCCGGGCACCTTGTTCTTGTTGGCGGTGATGCGCACCTCATCCAGCCTGCGCTCCAACTCCTTGCCGGTAAGTTCTCCCATATCCCGCAAGTCAATTAGGGCCAAGTGGTTATCCGTACCGCCGGACACCAGCTTCATCCCTCGCTCAGTCAGTCCGTCTGCCAGAGCCTTGGTGTTTTTCACCACCTGGGTCTGATAAGCCTTAAACTCCGGCTTCAGCGCCTCGCCAAAGGCTACCGCCTTGGCGGCGATAATATGCATCAGAGGCCCCCCCTGAGAGCCGGGGAAGATGGCGGAGTTTAGCTTTTTGGCAATGTTCTCATCATCAGTGAGCAACAACCCTCCTCGAGGCCCCCGCAAGGTCTTGTGCGTAGTAGAGGAGGTGACGTGAGCGTACGGAATAGGGGATGGATGCAGCCCGGCCGCCACCAGTCCAGCGATGTGAGCCATATCCACCCACAGATACGCCCCCACTTGATCAGCGATCTCACGGCACCGTTTGAAATCGATGATTCGGGGATAGGCAGATGCCCCAGCAATAATCATTCTGGGCTTACAATCCTTGGCCGTTTTCTCCAGCATATCGTAATCGATATAGCCGGTGGCCTCATCCACGCCGTAGGACACCATGTTAAAGTACTTGCCAGAGAAATTGGCCAGACTTCCATGTGTCAGGTGCCCGCCATGATCCAAATTCATGCCAAGAACCGTGTCCCCCGGCTGACAGAGGGCCATATAGACAGCATAGTTAGCCTGAGCGCCGGAATGGGGCTGGACATTGGCATACTTTGCCCCAAACAGTTTGCATACCCGCTGGATGGCTAGCTCCTCCGCTATATCCACACATTGACAACCACCGTAGTACCGCTTTCCAGGGTAGCCCTCAGCATACTTGTTGGTAAGTACGCTGCCCATGGCGGCGATCACCCCTTGGGACACAATATTCTCCGATGCAATTAACTCAATATTGCCACACTGGCGGTCATACTCCGCCCGAATGGCGGCCCCTACCTCGGGATCCTGCCGGGACACAAAATCCATATATTCCAAAACCATAGCTGCATTTCCACCTTTCCTCAAAATAATGCAAATTATATTATACATACTTTTTTCTCAAATCACAACCTTTCGAGGAAAAAAACGATCTCGCTTTTTTCAACAATATGTGTTATTCTTTGCCATGAGGTGAATCACATGAAAAAAGAATCCGTCTTAGCCATTGTTAACGGGCTGAAGTCGCTGTATCCAGATGCCCTTTGCTCTTTGCAGTATGAAAAGGATTATGAGCTTCTATTTGCCGTACGCCTGTCCGCCCAGTGTACGGACGAGCGGGTGAATATGGTCACCCCCGCCCTATTTGAGCGCTTCCCCACCCTAGAGGCTTTTGCCCAGGCAGAGGTAGAGGAGGTCGGGCAGTACATTCATTCCTGTGGTTTTTTCCGTACCAAGAGCCGGGACCTGGTTCTGTGTGCCCAGATGTTGCTCCAGGAGTACGGTGGCAAAGTGCCCGATACTATGGAGGATCTGCTGCGATTGCCTGGTATTGGCCGCAAGACCGCCAATCTTATTCTGGGTGATATCCACGACACCCCCGGCGTGGTGGTGGCGGACACCCATTGTATCCGCATTTCTGGGCGCCTGGGCCTGACCGACGGAACCAAGGACCCCGCCAAGGTGGAGCAGCAGCTTCGCAAGCAGCTCCCGCCCGAGGAATCCAACGACTTCTGCCACCGGCTGGTTCTCCACGGTCGGGCGGTGTGTACCGCACGAAAAGCAAACTGTGAAGCATGTATCCTTGTCCCATGGTGCAAACACGCCCAACCCTAGCGTCAACCGCCCATCAAACTCTAATAAAGGAGGCGTTCTTTTTCATGCTGATCCCCTTTGGCTTTCTGGCCTCACTGCTTTGGAATAAGCTGCGCTGGTAGTGGGTACTGCCTGTGGGGCTGACCCTGATCCTGGCCATTGAACTGCTCCAGCCGCTCACCAGGCGCAGCTTTGGCCTTGACGATATCCTGCTCAACTTTTTGGGTGCCGCCGTCGGCGCATCCCTGTCCGCCACCGTTCAGGCAGTTCTCCCTAAACAGGTGATGGCGCTCATAGGTTAAATAAATGGCCCAGTTCGCGGATATCCGTAAACTGGGTAGGCTTTTTGATCTAAATTGTCAGCTTCACTGCGCTACCGGCGTCAGGTCATCCAGGGAAATGGTGACTGTGCCGAAGCTTAAGTCGAGGGTAGTGCTTCCGCCCTATAGTTTGGCAGGGGCGGTCATGCTAAATAGGTGGAACGATGCCATCAGCCACCCAACGTCCATGCCGCCGGTGGAGGCTGGCCAACTCCTCCAGGGAAAACACTGTGCGCCTTATGAGGATTATCTCCCCTTCATCTTTCTGTCTGTTACACAATCGGCAAGGGAAAATCATTGACGTCATCGGAAAATTTTTTGCAAAAAGCGGAATGGGCGGCTTTTGCCGCCCATTCCGCAATACTAGACAAGGTTACAGCCCCTGATGGAGTTTCGCCGCCGTCAGAGTATTTTTCATCAGCATGGCCCTGGTCATAGGGCCCACACCTCCAGGCACCGGTGTGATATAGGAGGCCTTTTCCGCCACTTGTGCAAAGCACACGTCACCGCACAGCTTTCCCTCCGAATTACGGTTCATTGCGACATCGATAACCACTGCCCCATCTTTTACCATATCAGCGGTGACTAAACCGGTTTTGCCCACTGCAGACACCAAGATATCTGCCTCAGCGGCGATGGCCGCCAAATCTGGTGTTTTAGAGTGGCACACCGTCACCGTGCCATGGGCATGGAGCAGCAGCAGGGCCATAGGCTTGCCCACAATGTTAGAGCGGCCCAGTACCACGCACCTCTTTCCCGCCGGGTCGATATGGTACTCTTCCAGCATCTCCATCACTCCACCCGGGGTGCAAGGCTGAAACACCGGCTGCCCGATGGTCAGCTTGCCCACATTGACGGGGTGGAAACAGTCCACATCCTTGGAGGGATCAATGGCCAGCAGAATCTCTCCCTCATTCAACCTCTTGGGAAGGGGCAACTGCACCAGGATACCGTCAATGTCCGTCCGGCTGTTCAGCTCCCCAATCAGCTCCAGCAACTCTCCTTGCACAACAGAGTCAGGCAGAGCGTACTCCTCGCTGTAAAAACCGCATTCCTCGCAATCTCGCCTCTTGCTGTTTACATACACCCGAGAGGCAGGATCCTCTCCCACAATAATTACAGCTAAACCAGGCCTACGGACCAGAGCCGCTCCCTCTGCCCGCACCCATTCCTTTATCTTAGCCGCCAAATTCTTGCCATCAATCCAAATCGCCGCCATTGTCTATCTGCTCCCCTTCCTCTATTATCCTGATATCCCCCTGTACCGCTGGCTGTTCCTCCGGCTGCTCCATTTTCTCGACAGAAGAACAACTCTCCCACTGCCCACCGGCCACGGCTTGAACACCTCCGGATGTTTTGAAACGAATGATCAGCATGATCACACCCACGATTACGGAAATGATGCCCACCACCTGGGAGACGCGGATTCCAGTGCCAAACAAGTACAGACTGTCGGTACGCAGTCCCTCAATGATAGCGCGGCCCAGTCCATACCAAATCAGATAACCGGCAAAGGTCTGTCCCCTTACCCGCCTTCCCTTCCGGGCTAACAGGGCCAAAATGATAAAGCCCAATAGATTCCACATTGACTCATAGAAAAATGTTGGATGGACGCCCACGATCCCCTCCAGCACTTGCTGATACTCCTCCGAAGTGGTGATATAGCCGTCCCGCCACAAATCGTTGGCAATGGACGCAGACGTCATACGCCATGGCAGGGTGGTTTGTCTGCCATAGGCCTCCACATTGACAAAGTTCCCCCAGCGTCCCACCAGTTGGCCGATCATTACACCCAGACTTCCCAGGTCCGCGTAATCCCAGAAATTCTGTTTCCGAATCCTACAATACACGAGCACAGTGACAATGGCCACTAGAATTGCTCCATAAATGGCCAATCCGCCATCCCAAACGGCGATAGCCCGGTACAGGCTGAACGAAGCATCCTCATCGAGACAGATCGATGGGTTGAATATCACGTAATAAGCCCGGGCGCCAATGATGCACAGCGGTATGGCAAAAAACAACATATCTATTATTTTTTCCCGGTCCAGCTGGTACTTTGGCGCTTTCCAATAGCCATAAGCCACTGCCAGCAAAAGGCCGCAGGTAATAATAATGCCATACCAGTATATATCCTTACCCAGGAGACTAAAGGCCACCCGGTTTAACCGAAACTCCAGCCCCAGACCTGGAAAACTCACAAGATTTGTCATGGTCATTCCCTCATTTTGTCTAGAAAATTCAACTCAGCGCTCTGGCTGAATCACCGACATAGCCGCCCTGTCCTCCACACACCAGGTGCGCAGCATCGCCTCTGCATCCGCCTTTTCAATATCCTGGAAGCACTTTGGAAAGTTCAGGTAGTCCTCGCCTTCAAAGTGGGCCTGTGCCAGCTCAATGCACACTTCCTCCAGAGAATTGAGTTGACGCACCATGCTGCCGTAGGCCGCCTTTTTCAAGCGCTCCCAAAGGGGAGCGTCAATCCCCTCCGTTGCCAGTCGACCGCTCTCCGCCAACACTTCGGCCAACACCTTTTCCGGATCCCGGCTCTCCCCACCCGCCATCAGGTAAGCGCAGCCTGGCGCGGCGTCATAGGCGCTGCTAAAGCTCCCGTTAATCAACCCTTGCTGGTACAGCCGGTTGTACAGCGGCGCCGAGGAGCCAAAGAGCACGTCGCACACAAGCCCAGCCAGCAGGCGTTGGCGCAACCCCTTGCCCCGGGACGAAGGATCGCCCTTGAAGCCAATCGTAAACATGGGGATGGATACCTCCATCCGCCGCTCCGTATATCTCCGCTTCACCTGAGCCGGCTCTTCCTGACCCAGGTCAGACTGCACCCCAAAAGAGGGCTCCTGCGGTAGGATTTCCCTGGAAATTTCCTCCACCTGCTCCGGACTGATATTTCCCGCCGCACACAGCACCATATTGCCCGGCTGATAGAATGCCCGATGGCACTGGTACAATGTCTCCGGTGTAATCCCCGCAATAGATTCCACGGTGCCCGCCACCCGGTTTTGGATGGGATGATTGGTATACATTGCCTCCATCAGCCGGTAATACACCTCACTGTCCGGGTCATCCTCTCCCATTCGGATCTCCTGGCCAATGATGCCCTGTTCCTTATCCACGCTCTCCTTGGTAAACCAGGGCACCGACACAAACGAGAGCAAGGTGCGCAGATTTTCCGCGAAGCCCTTGGTGCTCTCAAAATAATATCCTGTGATGGATGAGGAGGTAAAGGCGTTGTCCATGGCCCCATTAGCCGCCATGATCTGCAAAGCGTTCCCATCCTCGGTGTCAAACATCTTGTGCTCCAGAAAATGGGCAACCCCTGCCGGGGTATCAATCCACTGGCCGTTTTCTCCTTGGAAGCGCAAATCCATTCCACCATATCTGGTGGCAAAAAAGGCAAACTGCTTTTCGTACTCCGGCCTTGGATCCACATAAATATGCAACCCATTTGGCAGCACACAGTGGTAGATTGTCTCCCGCAACGTACCATACTCCAACTTATTCATGGGCTGCGCCCTCCTTTCCTATCAAGCGGTACACAGTGTCCAGCCGGATGCCTTGGGCCACCTGGGCCACCTGCCCTGCCGTCACCCGCTCCACCGCCTGGAGCAAATCCTGGCCCTGACACATTCCTCCGCCAAACAGCAGTTGTGTAAGACAGTCATCCTCCATCTGCCCCTGACTGTCCAACCGGCTGCGCAGACTGTTTGCCACCGTACCCACAGCAGCCCTCAGCTCCTCCTGAGTAAACTGGCCCTGACGGATGGCCTCCATCTGATCCAGCATAGCTGTCTGGGCCCGGTCAAATTGGGCAAACTCTACCCCAGAGGCGGCCACCATAATTCCCTTCAGCTTGTCCACCATGGAACTGGCATAATAACATAGGCTCATTTTCTCCCGCACGTTGAGAAACAGCTTGGAATGGCTGCTCCCACCATACAGGGCATTGCAAACCAACAGCGCAGGATATTGTGGGCTACCCATTGTGATTCCTCCGGTGCGAAACCCAAGGGACAGCTTGCCTTGGGTCACTTCCATGGTATCCGTCACTGTGTTTACCTCTGCCCCCGGCTTTTCCACCACCTGACAGTCTACCGTGACCATCCGATCCCTTAACAGCGGCGCAAAATACGTTCGCACCGTCTCCTCCACCCGCTCCAGGCTGGCTGAACCGCCATAATAAAATGTGATCTTTCCCTGATCCAGAAGCCACTGGTAGTTCTTCCAAAGCCATTCCGGGGTGGCGGACAGCGCTTTTTCCTCATCCCCCAGCTTGTCAACAGCATATGCCTCTCCGGCACACATCTCCTGAATCAGCCGGAACATAGCCCAGCTTCGCTTATCGTTGATTCTTGCCCGGATGCGGTCCGCGAGATTGGCCCCCTCACTCTCCACATATTCCCGAAGAAAGACGCCTCCCTCTGTCATGGGGTCCAGAAGCACCTGCCCCATCAACTCTGCCACAGGCTCTAGCACCCCCGCGCCGTCCAAGGCATAGCAGTCGTCGATAAAACTGCACAGCAGGCTGATACATTGGCTCTCCCCCCGCTGGCGCACCCCAGGGCTAAAGGCCGCCCCATACCGCTCGTCCGCAGCCATAGAAATCCGCTCCATATCCGGATAGCGCCGGCTGCCTCGGCACAACACCTCCGGAATCAAGGCTCCAGCGGTGGCCGTCTCCTGCCGCAGAGGTATTGTGAACGTCACACACAGAAGACCTGTCTTGAATTTGTCTGTCCTGTTGACCGCCAGTTCCACTCCCTGGGCCAATTGCTTCCAATGCTGTTCCATAGCGTGCCTCCTCATGGAGTTATTTGCTCTATTATACATCATCTTTCCCAAATTGACACCCATAACTTTGACTTTGATGGAAAAATTTTTCTTTCACGCGCCTTACCTTATATGGAAAATTAATTGATTTTCCCTTGACTTATCAGACAATTTATGCTATAGTTTCAAATTGTAAAGTCACTTGGCTTTACACTATATATTGTGGAGGTGGAGTTCTGTGAAGAATCAGGCATACCGCATGGCAATGCTTTTTGATTTTTATGGCGACCTGCTTACAGAGCGGCAGCGGGAATTTTACGACCTCTACTATAATGAAGACCTTTCCCTGGCCGAGATCGCTGAAAACTACGGCATCTCCCGCCAAGGTGTACGGGACGTGATTGTCCGGGCAGAGGCGGCTATGACAGAGGTGGAGGATAAAACCCATATTATTCAGCGGTTTCACCGCACCAGATCCGCCATTGAGGCCATTGACCAAGCCGCCGATCAACTGCTTCAGGCGGTGGATCAGGGCGTTTGCGACGATAGCCTGTTGGAGCGCCTGGTGCACTCCATTAAGAAAAACGCTGCTGCGCTCCTGCAAGAGCAATGATCCGGGAGGGAGTCTATGGCATTTGAAAATTTAACCCAAAAGCTATCCGATGTCTTTCAACGCCTGCGTGGAAAAGGCCGGCTGTCTGAGGCAGACGTAAAGGAAGCCATGAAAGAGATTAAAATGGCTCTTTTAGAGGCGGATGTCAACTTCAAAGTAGTCAAAAGCTTCGTTGCCTCGGTAACAGAGCGGGCAGTAGGCGCGGACGTGATGGAGTCCCTGACCCCAGCCCAAATGATTGTGAAGATTGTCAATGAGGAACTCACCTCCCTCATGGGGGGCGGGGACAGCAAACTGTCCGTTTCACCTGCCCCTCCCACTGTGGTCATGCTAGTTGGCCTTCAGGGCGCAGGCAAGACTACCAATGGCGCCAAACTGGCCGGATTGATGAAAAAACAGGGAAAGCGCCCCTTGTTGGCCGCCTGCGATATATACCGTCCCGCCGCTATCCAGCAGTTAGAGGTGGTGGGCAGCCAGCTTGGCCTGCCGGTGTTCCAAATGGGCCAGTCAGACCCGGTGGAAATCGCCCAGGCTGCCGTGGAGCACGCCAAAAGACACGGAAACGACATTGTGTTTTTGGATACTGCGGGCAGGCTCCATGTGGACGAAGCCCTCATGAATGAGCTGCGGGCCGTTAAAGCCGCCGTTCAGCCCACTGAGATCCTGCTGGTGGTGGATGCCATGATTGGCCAGGACGCCGTCACTGCCGCCAAGGCCTTTGACGATGCCCTGGATCTGGACGGGGTGATGCTCACCAAGCTGGACGGTGACGCCCGGGGGGGCGCGGCCCTTTCCATCAGGGCAGTTACAGGCAAACCCATCAAATTTGCCGGCACTGGTGAAAAGCTGGACCAAATCGAGGTGTTTCACCCTGATCGGATGGCCTCCCGCATTTTAGGAATGGGAGATGTACTCTCCCTAATTGAAAAGGCAGAACAAAATCTGGACGCAAAAAAAGCCGCCGAGCAATTGGAACGGCTGCGAAAAAACCGCTTTACTCTGACAGACTTTTATGACCAGCTGATACAGTTAAAAAGCATGGGTTCCATGGAGGAAATCATGAGCATGCTCCCTGGCATGGGCGGAAAAAAGTTGGATTTGTCCATGGACGCAGGCGGCTTTGCCAAGATTGAGGCCATTATCCAATCTATGACCCCCGAGGAACGGGACAATCCTGCCCTTCTCAATTCCAGCCGGAAAAAGCGCATCGCCGCCGGCTCTGGCACCCAAGTGGTAGACGTCAACCGGCTACTAAAACAGTTTGACATGATCCAGCAGCTCACCCGCCAGTTCTCCAACCCCAAGAAGTCCAAGGGTCTGTTCAGCCGCTTTAAGGGAATGGGCCTGCCATTTTGATGGTTCGTGCCCAAAACGGGCATTGCCATAGATTATCCCTGCTATTTAGGAAGCAATTTTTGGAGGTGAAAACACCATGGTAAAAATCAGACTGCGCCGTATGGGCGCCAAGAAAGCTCCCTTCTATCGTGTGGTGGTGGCTGACTCCCGCTATCCCCGGGATGGCCGCTTCATTGAGGAGCTGGGTACCTATGATCCCCGTCAAAACCCCGCCGCTGTCAACATCGACGTAGAGCGTGCCCAGGCCTGGATCAAAACCGGAGCCCAGCCCACCGATACTGTCCGTGACCTGCTGAAAAAGGCGGGCCTGTAAGGCTTCAGGAGGTCACATGAAGGAACTGCTCACTTATATCGCCCAGAGCCTGGTAGATGCCCCTGATGCCGTTTCCGTCACCCAGAGGGAGACCCCTTCCGGGATGGTACTGGAGCTTCGGGTGGCCCCAGAAGATATGGGCAAGGTAATCGGCCGGCAGGGCCGCATTGCCAAAGAGATCCGTACACTGATGCGCTCTGTTGCCCAGCGCAACGGTGTCAGACTCACTGTCGATATCGTCGATTAAACTTGACTTGACCGGACAGGCGAGGGCATTAGCCCTCGCCTGTCCCCGTTCAGGAGGTTATCTCATGCTCACTGAATTTCTGGAGTGCGGCCAAGTGGTCAACACCCACGGCATCCGCGGTGAAATCCGCATTGTGCCCTGGGCGGACAGCCCTGACTTTCTATGCCAATTCTCCACCCTGTATCTCGATAGTGAGAACAGGGCAATGAAGGTGTTGTCTTGCCGTGTACACAAGGGCAGTGTGATTGTCCGCCTTGAAGGGATAGACACTGTGGAGACAGCTATGCTGCTCAAGGGCAAGACAGTGCGTATCCGCCGTGCCGATGCCAAGCTGCCTCATGGCTCCTTTTTTATCTCCGACATCATTGGACTGGATGTGGTGGACGAGGAAGGACGCAAACTTGGGGTTCTGAAAGAAGTGCTCTCCCCTTCCCTGCAGCAGGTGTATGTGGTGTCCGGGACGCGAGAGATCATGATTCCTGCCGTTCCCCAATTTATTTTAGAGACCAATATCCCAGAAGGATATCTCAAGGTTCGACTCATTGAAGGGATGTGAGGGTTTGTACCGCATTGATATTATGACCCTGTTCCCTGACTCAGTTGATGGTGTGCTGTCTGAGTCCATCCTGGGCCGGGCACAGGAGCGAAATATTCTGCACATTCAAACTCACCAGATTCGGGACTATACCGTCAACCGCCAAAATCAGGTGGACGACTACCCATATGGGGGGGGGCGAGGTGCTGTTCTTCAAGCCGATCCCCTCTACCGCTGCTGGGAACATATCCAACAGCAGGGCGGCAGCCATCCCCACACCATTTTTCTCTCCCCTTGCGGCAAGCCCTTTACCCAAGCAGATGCAAAGCGTCTGGCCTGGGAGCACAACCATTTGATTCTGGTCTGCGGCCACTATGAGGGAATAGATCAAAGGTTCATTGACGGCTATGTGGATGAAGAGCTTTCCCTTGGCGATTTTGTTTTGACCGGTGGAGAAATTGCGGCTATGGCTGTGGCGGACGCGGTGAGCCGGCTGGTGCCCGGCGTCTTGGCTGACCGGTCATGCTATGAGGAAGAAAGTTATTGGGATGGGCTCCTGGAGTATCCCCAGTACTCCCGCCCTGCGGTGTGGCACGATATGACAGTACCCCAGGTGCTATCCACCGGCAATCACGCCGCCATTGCCCGTTGGCGGCGCAAGCAGTCCATCCTTCGTACCAGGCAGCGCAGACCTGACCTATATGAAAAGTTAGATTTATCCTCTAAAACGGACCGGCAACTGTTGTCAGAACTGGAATGGGAGCTGTCCCGGCCTTCCCTGCCCCAACCAGTGGTCTGTCGCCCTGCGCAGGAAGATGATCTGGACGCTATCGATGTTATCCTAAAGCAGGCTAAGGCCCTCCTCAGTCAACGCCGGATCGACCAGTGGAACGAAAATTACCCTGTCCGCAAGGATTTTCTATTGGACATTGCCCGGGGAGAGTGTTATGTACTTACCTGCGGCGGTGTTGTAGGCGGGTTTTTCACCCTCTCTACCCGTCCTGAGACAGGATATTCCGCTATCACAGATGGGCGATGGTGCTCTGAAGAGCCCTATGTCACACTCCACCGCTGCGCAGTTGCGGAACAATGGAGGGGCACTGGATTGGCCCACCGAATGATGGACGAGTGCGGGAAGCTGGCAGTGAGTATGGGCTTCCACTGGCTGCGGACAGACACTCATAAGAAGAACAAGGCCATGCAGAGACTGCTCCGGCAGCATGGCTTGCAATATCGTGGGAATGTACTTGTGGACGCTCCAGAAGGGCACGATCCTCACCGGGTCGCCTATGAGAAACGGTTAGCGCCGGCTAGGAGAGATTGATATGGATCTTACCAACACTCAAGACCTCAAACTTTTGCTGGCCCGGCACGGTTTTCACTTCTCAAAATCTATGGGCCAAAATTTTCTGATTGCTCCCTGGGTGCCTCGCGACATTGCCCAAGCCGCCCCTTTGAATCAGGACTGCGCCGTGCTGGAAATCGGCCCTGGCGTGGGTTCCCTCACCAGGGAACTGGCCCTTCGGGCCGGCAAGGTAGTTGCGGTAGAGCTGGACCGAACCTTACTGCCTATTTTAGACGAAACATTGGGGCCATATGACAATGTGGAGGTTATTTTCGGAGATGTAATGAAGCTGGATTTGCCTGCCCTGATTTCTGAAAAATTTGGTCACCTGATCCCCCATGTCTGCGCTAACCTCCCCTACAACATCACCACTCCGGTGCTCACTCAACTGCTGGAGTCAAGCTGTTTCCACTCCATCACCGTGATGATTCAGCGGGAGGTGGCCCGGCGGATCTGCGCTTTGCCTGGCGATTCAGACCGCGGTGCTTTTTCTCTACTGTGCCAGTATTTCGCTCAATGCGACCTGCTTTTTGAGGTGCCACCGGAGTGCTTCCTCCCTCCCCCAAAAGTTACGTCCGCTGTTCTTCAACTCACCCCTCACAGCCATCCCCCCGTGGATGTAGCACGGGAGACACTGTTTGGCCTCATCCGGGCCGCCTTTGCCCAGCGAAGAAAAACGTTGCTCAACAGTCTTTTTTCTGTCTACGGCAGCCGCTATTCCAAGGAGGAGTTACGGCAAATTCTCTCAGACTGCGCTCTGCCCGAGTCCATCCGGGGAGAGCGGCTGTCCATGGAGCAGTTTGCCCTTTTGGCCAAGCGGCTGAAATAACCACGTTGCCCCTCCTTTGTCAAATCCTGCATGCCTGCATAGGATGGAACAAAGGAGGGTTTTCCTTATGCCTATTATCTATCTTTCTCCATCTACTCAGGAGAACAATATGTATGTCAATGGCGGAAGCGAAGAGGAGTGGATGAACCGTCTGGCGGACGCTATGGTTCCCTATCTCAACGCTTCAGGCATCCAATACGTGCGCAATACGCCAGATATGACCGCAGTGTCTTCCATCCGGGCTTCCAACGCCGGTAATTACGATTTGCATCTCGCCCTGCACTCCAACGCCTCAGCACCCAGCAACTATGGCGGTACCAGAGGCATTATTGTGTTCTACTATCCCGGCAGTTCTAACGGCAAGCGGGCGGCTGAAATCGTAGCTACTAATCTAAAGGATATCTATCCCTTACCCGATCGTGTGCGGGCTGAGGCCACCACCTCCATTGGTGAGGTGCGCCAACCTCGCGCGCCTTCGGTGTTCATTGAACTGGGTTATCATGATAATCCAGATGATGCCACCTGGATCAAAAGCAACTTGGACGCTATTGCTCGTAACATTGTGCTCTCCCTAACCGAGTACTTTGGCATCCCCTTTCTCACACCTGTCCCCCCTCGTCAGGGCATCGTAGATGTAAGCTGGGGCTATTTAAATATCCGCGCCCGACCTAACACTTCCGCGCCCATCATTGCACGGGCCTACGATGGCGCACGGCTCACTGTAATCAATCAATGGCAGGGCTGGTATCTGGTCTCTTTTGACGGAGCTGTGGGTTATGCCAGCAGCGACTTCATCACCCTGGTCTGAGCCATCGCTCTTCCACACTGTGCTGGGCCGTTTGCCTCCTGACCGGGTTTGGGTTCCTGTCTCCAGCCTCCCACTTGCTTTAGAGGCCCTTCTCAGACTACAAGCTGAGTTCATGCGGGGTTGCCCTGCGGGCCAAGCGGAAGAAAGCGACCAGATCTGACCTGCACCGTCTGCCAGAAAGGACATAGCTCCTACTCAAACAATCCTGGGTGTGACCGCCCACTGTTCTTTCAGTGGGCGGTCATTGCCTTCTTTCAAATTATCTCTAAAAAGTTAATTTTCCCTCTTGCAATTACTATCATAATATGATAGTATGTTTGAAGTCTTAATTGACTAATATAGAATCCGGGTGTGGCGAAGTTTGGTATCGCGCTTGACTGGGGGTCAAGAGGCCGCAGGTTCAAGTCCTGTCACTCGGACCAAGTTAATACGATGAAAATGCTATTTACCCCGCAAAGCCAGTGTTTTCAACGGTTTGACGGCCCTCGGATCAAAAAATCC
>CAKNZJ010000118.1 GCA_932222125.1 uncultured Clostridia bacterium
CATCATAGCTTGGCTCCAGAAGATTCTGTTCTCCCAGTCTGTAATTGATGTCACACAGGACGTCAAATTGGGCCTCCGTCACCGGCTGAGTAGTCTTGGCCGCATAGGCGTGGTGAAACACCGGAAGGCTCTCCGCCGCCTCGTCTGACACCACGAGGATATACCGCGCCCCGTTGCCCGTGTCGTAATTTTGCAGCAGGTGTTCCGTATGAACCCCGCCGGGAATCAGGTTGGTGCCTCCCAGGGAGATGGGCTGGGTGTAGCCGGTCAAGTGCTTTTCCAGGTAGGCTCTACAGTGGATGAGATACTCCCCCAGCTTCAATTCCACTGGCGGGTATCCGGCAATGGCGCGGAGCGCGGCATAGTCGCTGTAGCGCAGCACCGGGTCCCGGTGGAAGTAACGATAATAGGCCTCGCCCCCGCTTTCCACATAGTCCATAATCTGGCTGTTCCCCGCTTGGTAAATACTGTATAACAGCTCCCGTTCCACGGAAATATTATTCTGGATGTAATCGAAATAATCCTGGCTGACCGGTTCGTCGCCGTCAGTGCCGATATACAGGTCGAAGCAGGCGTTTTCCGCCGCACGGCCTGCGAAAAGCCCCCGGAAAACCAGCCCGACCCCCTCGGAGATCAGGGTGGCCGTAAAAATCATGGAGATGGTGGCCATCAGCACCCCCATGGTGGCCAGCTTGGCTGTCAGGGTACGAAACACCAGCAGGCTTTGTCCCTGGTACTTCCGGGTGGGCCGCCAGTCGAAGTAGGCGGGTACACCAGAGGCGAAGCAGAGGAAAAACCCGAACAGGAACGCAATGACGCATCCCGCCCCGATGATACCAAAGATGGCTCCCCCCGCCATCAATAGGCAGGTTCCGATTACGCCCAGCACAATGGAAACAGAGAAAATCCAGCGGCGCATTTTCCCCGTATGAATGACCATGCCCTCGTTGGCTTGGTCAACATAGAGCAGGTCGTGAATATTCGCCCTGCGGATATATTTGCGGCTGCGACGAAGGGCAAAGAGATAGATCAAGACAAAATAGAGGACCGTCAGTCCCAAGGCGGGGAGGGAAAAGCCGAATGAAAAGGCGTAGGGCAG
>CAKNZJ010000119.1 GCA_932222125.1 uncultured Clostridia bacterium
AAGATATTGCATATTGATTGACAGCGAAAGTTGATTCAAATTTATCAGGCAGTAAACAAGTAATGCGGAGTCTAAAAAAGTCGAAAATCTGTGAGGTGTTCCCAACTGGGGACACCTCATTTTTGCCCTCTTGCCAATCGAACAAAGACGCGATATACTATGGTCAAGCCGTTTACTACCGGGTAAACGATAAAGGGGGTATGCAAAATGAATCAGACATTCGGCGCCTTTGTCCGCCAGAAGCGGATGGCGCTGGGAATTTCCCTCCGGGGGCTGGCCGCGCGGCTGGGCCTGTCTCCCGTATATATGAGCATCATCGAAACAGACCGTAAACCTGCGCCGGCCAAGGAACATCTGGACAGGCTGGCAGAGGAACTGCATCTGAGCAAAGAGGAGCGGGAGCTGTTTCTGGATCTGGCAGCCTCATCCCAAAAAATGAAGGTCCCGGCAGACCTGCCGGAGTATATCATGGAGCGGGACATCGTCCGCGCCGCTCTGCGCACCGCCAAGGAGGTGGATGCCACTGACGAGGAGTGGCAGGAGTTTATTGACCGTATCACCAAACGGACGTCCAAGAACAGGAGGGATGGACCATGACAAATATCTATTATCAGGAACAGGTGCTTGAAAATATCGCGCGAAAGGTGCTGTGCGGCTATGATTCCGCGCTGTACTACGGTTCCCCTGCCGCCGTCCCCATTGAGGAGATGATCGAGGCCCACGGCGTATCCCTGGAGTACCAGTATCTCCGGAAGAATGGCCGCATCCTGGGCAAGACCATTTTTGACGAAGGTCTGGAGGCGGTGTATGACATGGAAAACCGGGAGTACACCCTCTTCCCTGTCCGGGCCGGCACCATTCTCATTGACGCCTCGCTCTGTGAGGAGGACGCCAGCACAGGCCGTCTGCGCTTTACCTGCGCCCACGAGCTGGCCCATTGGATACTCCACAAAAAGCTGTACACCGGCACAGGCCGGAGCGCGGCTATGATTACAGAACAGTCCGAGACTACCCTGGAAGTACAGGCCAATATGCTTGGCTCCGCCATCCTTATGCCCATCGCCCAAATCAAGCGGTGCTTCTACCAGCTCCGGGGAGGCCGTCAGGACGGCCAGCTCATCGACGATATGGCCAATGTGTTTCAGGTGTCCAGACAGGCCATGCGCATCCGGCTCACCAACCACCGACTGCTGTAAAGTTTTATCGTTATGTTCACTAAAAAGGGAACAGCAGGAGGTGGAAATGAAGGAGAAGGAATCCCGCACGATCTACTGCCCGGTTTGTCACCGGGGCCGTATTCTGGACGCGGCAAGCCAGACAGATCCCGCGCACCTGCGGCTCTTCGGGCCACGGCAGTCCGCCAAGGCGGAGTGGTTCACCAAATGTCCAAAATGCGGGGCACAGATCGGCATGATATTTCAGAGAGAAGTAAATATTGAGCAGCAGCAGGCGGGAGCGTGATCCCGTCTCTCCCTCAACCCCAATACTTAGTCAAGCGCACCAACCGCCCGTCATCACCGAGCAGGCAGCGTATCACATCGCACTACACTGCCTCTCCTGACCGGCCCCGCCCGATACTCGGGCCGCGGCAGGCCGGGATATCAGGGATGTAACTACGGGAGCCATCGCGTTCGGAGCCTTACAGGTAGCTTTTTAGCTATGTGTAAGGCTCCTTTTTTGTTGTCCTTTTCGCCAGCTGAAAGGCGGAAAGGATTTTTATGTCTCTGCACTTTTGGCAGCCCTATACAGCGAAATACCCGTGACCTCCAATCTCAAAACCGCACCTTTCCCCCAAATTTTGAGATTGGAGATCACCCAAATGAAATTTACATATTTGGTCTATAAGCAGGTCAACGGTACCCGGCAGCTTGCCGCCGCGACACAAGAGGAGTGGGACGCCATTCTGAAAAAAACAGGCGGCTGCCGTTAGAGCAGCGCCGCCGCTTCATGAAGGACTGTATTGAGGACGGGGATGAAGTGGATTGTATGTATATCGAAGTGCCCGCCTCGGAGCATCGGGAGTGGAACAGCAAAAATACGATCAGACAGAAGAATCGTAAGCTTGGTATGCGATATACACATCAGTCTCTGGACGCCGGAGTCCCGGATACTGATGTAGAGACGCTGCACGAATGCGTTCCCTCTGGATTCAATCTCGAGGGCGCTGTAGCGGATCAGGTTCTCATAGAAGAACTGAAATGTGCGCTGCGGGCCTGGCAGCCCTGGGCGGAGGAGCTGATGGATCTCTACATGGCCGGGGCAAAGCGTTCCTGCACAAACGATCTATGCAAAAAATACCGTCTCAGTGATCGGACTGTTCAGAGGCGGAAAGAAGCCTTTGAAAAATTTGTTTTGGAATTTTTGAAAAAATAATGTCGGTTTCAGGCTCTGGAGGTTGTGGTAAAGGGATGAGAGGG
>CAKNZJ010000120.1 GCA_932222125.1 uncultured Clostridia bacterium
CCTCTGTGTTCGTGGGCGCATATGATGGGGACAGGTGCGTTGGGCTGGCCGTTCTCCAGCAGGCGTTCTTTCGGTATATGTACCTGTACGATTTAAAGGTGGACCCGGACTGCCGGGGGCAGGGCGTGGGAAAACTGCTGGTCGAGTCGGCGAAAAAGGAGGCCGTCCGGCAGGGGTACCGGGGACTGTACACCCAGGGGCAGGACAACAACCTGGGGGCGTGCCGGTTCTACCTGAAAACAGGCTTTGAGATCGGCGGGCTGGACACCCGCGTGTACGGCGGGACCGCGCAGGAGCATAAAAAGGATATCCTGTTTTACTGTGACGCGGTGTGAGTTTCTTATTTAAAACGAGGTGAAAAGGTTGAAACATTGTAATTTAAGCGCCACTGCCCCAAAGGGCGCACAAAACCAAGCCCCCTGAAAGCGGGCAAAAAAAGTTATGCTCGAAGTTTAGGGGGTTGGGGGCGCAGTCACCAAATATCCTTGCCGTTGGATGATGTAGATGGCCTCCTCAAGAGAAACCTCACGATGCACAGGAGGGCGGTCAGCTTTGCGATAAAGCTCAGGATCGTAGGGCTCATTTTTCTTGAGCATATTGTAAATGGCAGTCAGGAGCATCCTGGCAATGGCGATGATTGCCTTCTTATGTCCCCGCCGCTTTTTCAAAGCAAGATAACGGCGGCGGACTTCAGGAAACTGCTTGGCCCGGATGGCGCACAAAGCGCACTGAACAAGCAGGGGCTTGATATAGGATCCGGCACGGCTGATCCTGGTAGTCTTTTTCTTCCCGGCACTTTCGTTGTTCTGCGGCGTAAGCCCAGCCCAGGAGCAAAGGTGCTTTGAGGTGGGAAACACGGCCATATCCACGCCAATTTCAGAGATAATGCCAATAGCGGAAAAGGCTTGGATACCCGGAGCCGTTGCAACAAGATTAAGTTGAGGAAGGTATTTCTCAGCGGTGGTCAGGATCAGCGATTGCAGGTTCAGTTTACACAATTCCAAGGCATTCATGTGGGAGCGGATAATGCGGAGCTTTTCAGCCTGTTCAGCACACATCTCTCCGTCCACAGCGGCCTGGATCTTCTCCACTGGGGCTTTAATGCCTTTGGTGAGGTATGGGGTCACGTCAAAGGGTTCACTGCTTTCCAGCAGCCTGGTTGTGATTGCGGTAGCAGCTTTGCCAAAAACATCGGAGAACACATCGTCCAGTTTGATGTTGGAGACGGTCAGGCAGTTTTGGGCGCGGTTTTTCTCCCCAGTGGTGAAATTGGTCAGCTTCGAGTGGTAGCGCATCAGATCACGAAGTTGACGGATATCTGCTGGAGGGATAAAGCTGCCGGATACCAAATCGTGTTTGAAAATATCGGCGATCCATTTGGCGTCTTTCTTGTCGGTCTTCTTTCCCCGTATCGCTTTCACATATTTGGGGTGTGCCAAGACGATGGTGCAGGCAGTCTCCAGAACATTGTAAACAGGTATCCAATACTTCCCTGTGGATTCCATGCACACGTCTCTGCACTGATTCTGCGCCAGCCAGACAGCGCACCGGCGCAAGTCATTGGTGAAGGTAGAAAACCGTTTGCTTTGGTAAGTTGTAACGCCCTGCTCGTTTGTCGAGGCAATACACGCCACGATAAAGCCTTTGTGGACATCAATCCCGCAGCAAATTGGATAAACAATTTTGAGCATAACACATCCCCTCGGAATGATATTTGAGGGAACAGGCAGGGACTGGACGCTCACTGAAAGATTGAAGTAGTCTGTCTCTCCAAAGATAAGGTTACAGGGTGCAATGCCCTACTCATTGGTGCTTGAAAGAGTGTCCGGCGCACATAACCATTCAGTCCAGCGAAACTGCTGAGCCTACTCACCCTCTCGCGCTCTGTAGTGTGCCTGTTTCCTCAAACCTATTCTAACAAATTTTGACTCGCTGCGTTAGAGCCACCGGTGTTTCATCCCCTTTGGTGCCTTGGAGCGCAGCGGAAAGGTATGGTCATAACCATGGACCTGGAAAGCTTCTGCGAGAAGCACGGTCTGGATTTCCCCGAGAACCCCATCAAATTTGAAATGCGCCCCGCCTCTCCCGATGAGGCGGGATTATTTTTTGCCCTTGATTCGGCAGAGGATGAAAGGCTGGGAAC
>CAKNZJ010000121.1 GCA_932222125.1 uncultured Clostridia bacterium
CACGAACCGCGATGTTAAGATGAGGGGGCTGTTAGACATTTGATTTAACTGCCTATCACCCCATTTCCTGACTAACACCAAAGCTTTTTAACCGGGCCTTTAAGGAGCTCTACAAACAGACTCCTTCCTCTGTGCGCCGTTTCCAAAGCTGACGGCGCCGGGCGCTCTCCCTAAGCGGCCCTTCTCAATGGGCTGCGTCCACGATCATAATGCTGGAATCCCCCTTCCGCGACTGCTCTAAAACAGCCTGGGACAGAAGCAGAAACGTCCCGTGGGAAGAGGTTGCTCCCGAAATCGCATCGATACTGCCTTCCCCCTGTCCCTCCAGGAGCTGGCCCGCATAATAACGGGTGTACTCGTTGGGATAGGTGCCGTTGCTATGGAGCATATTCTGCATATAGGCGTTATCCCAGCTCTTAATAAATCCGCTTGCATTCTCCGCATTGTACTCTACGCAGACAATACTTCCGCCCTTTACCAGGATCGTGATATATTCCTTCCAGCCGTGGCTGAACTCGGACATCTTGGCGGTATAATAACCGTCTTTAAGTCCCTGCTCTGCCTCCTCCTGATTCCCGCAGGCTGTGAACAGCGATACGGTCAATAACATGCTTAAAAGTATGACTAAAATTCGTTTCATCCCATTTATTTCTCCTTCAAAACAAATTTCCGAACATGGCTCTGAAGGGCCTCCGCTTCCTTTGCCAGCGAGCCGCTGGACTGCTCGGTCGCCCCTGCGTTTTGCAGATTGCGGTCTGCAATGGCTGAAATGTTATCAATCCTCGCCTCCATAACCGTTAAAGCACTTTCCTGTCCCTCTACCGCCTGCGCGAGCTGATCGGAAATTGTGCTGATCTGGGCGGAAACACCTGATATGGCGCGCAGGGAATCTGCGGTATCCGCAGTCAGTACCACACCGTTCTGGATGATCGTTTTGGTGTTGTTGACCATCCTGGTTGCGCTTTGCGCCGCTTTTGCACTCTTATCAGCCAACTGCTTCACCTCATTGGCTACCACCGCAAAGCCGCTTCCGGCCTCTCCCGCATGGGCTGCCTCCACGGAAGCGTTGAGAGCCAGAAGATTGGTTTGGAACGCAATGTCCTCAATGTCCTTTGCAATCTTGGTAATCTGCTGCGCATTGGCGCTGATGTCGTCCATCGCAGAAGACAGAGCCGCCATCTGTTCGTTGGCATTTCGGATGCGCTGAGTGATTTCCTCCGTCTGGGAACGGGTCTGACTGCTGCTCTCCTTCACATCGGCAAGCTGATCCTTCACATGAGTCACCTCCGAAACCAGCTCTTCGGCCGACTGGTTCTGCTCTAAGGAGGCCTGGTGAAGCTGCACGGACTGTCCGCTTAACTGCTCAGCCATATCCGTAAGCCGGTCTGCCGCGTCGCGGAACCCAAGGAGGGTTTCATTCATGGACTCCGTGATGGTCTGCAGGCTGCCGCGGATCAGTACAAAGTCGCCCTTGTAGTCCACCCGGGGACCGGTACGCAGATCCCCCTCTGCCACCTGTGTCAGTACCTGCTGTATATCGGATATGTACCGGTTCATACTCTCCAGCGTGGCATCCAGCGTCCGTGTCATAAGCTCCAGCTCATCCCCTGTCCTGACAGAACGCACCTGGGTGTGCAGATCGCCGTTGGAGAGAGCCACCATCCGCTCGGTTACCCCCTTCACCGGGCGGGAAATCGAGCGTGCAAGGCGCAGAACCAGCAGAATGGAAACAAGTAAAACCGCCAGAGTAGCCGTAAAGGACACAAGCATTGCCCCGTTAATGAAATGGCTGTAATCCGACTTGGGGATTTGGATCACCAGTGACCACTGGGTTCCCCGGATAGGCGAAAACGCCGCCAGCATCTGCTCCCCTCCAACAGGAAATTCAACCGCCCCTGTTTCCCCGGTGGTCACCCGCTCCACCGCCTCCTTGTTTCCGTCGCTGAGCTGAGCTAAGGTGCTCCCGCCAAGGGCCAGGGACTGATCCGGATGACCGGTCACAATGCCCTCCCGGTTCACCATATAAGCCATACCGCTTTTCCCTAAATTGATGCTGCTGATGACATCATTGAGCAGGTCATACTTATAAATCCCCACCACATAAAGAACGGTCCCTTCCTCCCCCTTCACCGGCATTCCCATCCGAATCCCCAGCTTATCCTGATAGATGGTGGAGGGATCGGTGGTCAGATTATCTGTCTCCTTTAAAAGGGCCAGAAAATCACCCTCCAGGCTTTCGGGCGCTCCGTCGATCCCCTGTACCAACCGCCCATCCAAATCATACAGGGCAATGGCGTAAACCTCATAAATCTCTGCCGACTCTTCCAGTACCTCCCTGCGGCTTGCTTCTACTGCCGCAGATTCCAGACCGGATGACTGTCCCTCCCCCGTCATCCGGGGATCCAAGGCAATGGTCATCATACGATCCGCCAGCATATGAATGTTGGCCTCCACAGTCTTAGCCGCCTGCCGGGCCATTGGCTGAAGACTGTCCAGCAAAATGTTGTTGGCAAGAGACTGCATGGAAAGAGCCATGATAACACTGCTTACGATCACCAAAATCAGGATATTAAAGGTAGTGTTACTTAATATCTTTCCATTCAGGCTCCGTCTTATCCCCCTTCTGGCGGGGGCGTCCCCTCTCTTTCCTGTCACGTTCCTATCGCTCCTTTTCTTAAAAAATTTTTTAAAACATAAGAAAAGCCGCTCGTTCTTTGTGTCCGGGGGACTTATGCCGCGCGGACCAATGGACGATAGACTTTGAGAGACAGTATACCATAAATTGCCGGTTAAGAAAAGAGGCTGGGGATGTGAATATAATCACTTAATTTCCTGCGAATTAACCGAGTTGAAAATTTCCCCGCTGTCCCCGTCAATATAATTCACCACAGTCATCAGTTCGTTTTCCTGTTTCCCCTGATAAAGCTGGAATCTGTCGCCGACAATGCAGAGCGACATTGGCAATGTATTTTCATATAAGCTGAGCTCCCTGCCCGAAAATGTAACATTGAACTGGGTGCATTCAGGATTTACAAAAATGCCGATAACATGGGGATAAAAATCCTTATCGCTGAGCACCTGGTTGACGCTCTCTTCGATCTGCGCTGCTACCTGACGGGCTTTTTCGGCCTGTTCTTCTCCGCTTAACAAACCGGCCTTTTCTCCCGGGCCTTTCTCCGAACCGCAGGTCTCATCATCAGAATTTTCCTCCTGCCCTTCTGTCAGGTAATCGGGAATCTTGATCTCCCTGTCCGGAAGCTCCTCAAGCACTTCTATGGAGCCTTCCATGAGAGGGGATGTCTCTTCCGCCTCTTTTGGAGTCCTCTCACCGCCGTGTCCTTCCTCTCTCCCGCCGCAGGCACTGCAGAGCAGAATGGCCGACATTAATAATGTGATCAGTATTTTCTTTTTAACATTCATCACCCCCGTTTCCAGAGTTCTGACAGGCAGCGCAAGGGTCAATGAGATCAAAAAGGAACAGGTTCTGGCCGCGGTTGAAAAATACAGCTTTACACCCAACGCCCTGGCAAAGGGGCTTGCTGACGCCAAAAGCCGTATGATCGGTCTTTTGATGGCCGACATCAGAAATCCCTATTATGCCTCCCTGTTCGTGGCCTGTGAACAGGCGGCCAGAAAGGAAAACTACAGCGTATCCGTATACAACTTTTTAAGGGATATGGAGCTGGAAGAGCAATTGCTTGGAAAGCTTAGGGAGCAGAG
>CAKNZJ010000122.1 GCA_932222125.1 uncultured Clostridia bacterium
AGGAGTGCGGCTGCGGCCATGACCCCCACCACGATGAGTGCGGCTGCGGCCATGACCACCACCATGCCGATGAGGTATTCTCCAGCTGGGGCAGGGAGACAGTGACTACCTATACTTCCCCACAACTGGATGCAATCCTCACAAAGCTAGACCTGGGCGAGTGCGGTGATGTCCTCCGGGCCAAGGGGATCGTCCCCTCCATCGGCGGAAGCTGGCTCCACTTCGACTATGTGCCCGGGGAGCATCAGGTGCGCTCTGGGCCGGCAGATTACACTGGCCGGTTGTGTGTCATCGGCTCCCAGTTAAAAGAGGACAAGCTGACCGACCTGTTCGGTCTGTAGATGGAGCTTACCATGGATATCCCTGTCTATTTAATCGCCGGATTTTTGGATAGCGGCAAAACCACCTTTATCAACGGGATTTTGGAGGACGGCTTTGCCCGGGGCAGCCGCACGCTGCTGGTGCGCTGTGAAGAGGGAGAGATGGACTACAACCCTCCATTCCTTAACAATGTGGCTGTAGTCACCTTGGAAGGTGAGGACGAGCTCAGCAGCGCCAACCTTCAACGCTATGAAAAAAAGTTCAAACCTCAGCAGATACTCATCGAGTTCAACGGCATGTGGTCCCTACAGCACTTTTGCCAAGATGTCCTACCCAGCAACTGGATCCTCTATCAACTGGTGACCCTGGTGGAGTCGGCCACCTTTGACAGCTATGCCAAAAACCTGGGCCAGATTATGATGGAAAAGCTCATCAACGCCGATATGATCGTATTTAACCGCTGCGATCCAATTCTGGCCGCTGCCCTGCGCCAGCGAAACCTGCGCATGGTGAACCGTCGGGCCAGCATCTATCTGGAACATCGAGACGGCACCAGCGAGGACTATGTGGATGACACCGTATGTCCCTTCGACTTGGATTCCTATATCATCCACATCCCTGATGCGGACTTTGGCATCTGGTATGTGGATGCCATGGAACACCCTGATCGGTATAACGGCAAGCTGATCCGAGCTAAACTGGTGGTGTGCCACCTTCCCCAGTATCCTGGCGAGGTAATTTTAGGCCGCTTTGCCATGACCTGCTGCGAGGAGGACATCAGTTTCTTTGGTGTGGTAGCCCATGGGGATGGCTTTGATTCCTATCCCAACCGGTCCTGGACAGATGTCACTGCCAGAGTCAGCATCCAAAACCATCCCGCCTATGAGGGCAAGGGTCCGGTGCTCCAGGTTACCGCATTGGAGCCCGCCACTAAGCCGGAACAGGAAGTTCTCACATTCTGATTAAACGCCAGTTCAGGGTCTGCCATATAATTGGCAGGCCCTGTTTTCATGAAACGGCTCCCATCCGCATACAGTGTACCAATGCTGAAAATCGGAGGGGTTATGATGAAAGGAACAAAAATCATTTACCTGCGGCGAAAAATAGTGGCCGCCGTGGCCTGTGTGATTGCCGCTGCCGCCATGCTTTATGTTGTCAACAGTCCGATGGTGGTGGGTGCAGCGGCCACCAGCCGCCAGCTTCCCATCTATTGTGTGCAAAAAGACTATAAAGCTCTATCCATCAGCTTTGACGCGGCCTGGGGCAACGAGGACACACAGCAGCTGATTGATATTTTAGCCAAATATAACGTTCAGGCCACATTCTTTATAGTAGGCGAGTGGGTAGATAAATACCCTGAGTCAGTGAAAGCCCTGTCAGACGCGGGCCATGAGGTGATGGGGCACTCCAATGACCACGCTCACTTCAACAGCCTGTCCACCCAGGAAATTATTGATGACATCAACGCCAACAACGACAAAATTGAGGGAGTCACCGGCGTCCGGCCCACCCTGTTCCGCTGCCCTTACGGCGAGTATGACGATCATGTCATCAACGCCGTCCGTTCCATGAACATCGAGCCCATCCAGTGGGATGTGGACAGCCTGGACTGGAAAGACCTATCTGCCGCGGAAATCACCCGGCGCGTGACCTCCAAGGTGCAGCCTGGCTCTATCGTACTGTTTCATAACGCTGCCCTGCACACACCAGAGGCCCTGCCCTCCATCATTGAGACTCTACTTCAGGATGGCTATACCTTCCTCCCCATCTCTCAGCTTATTATGCCCGGCCAGTATAATCAGGACTATATCATCGACCATGCCGGACGTCAGTGCTCACCCAAATAACATCCGTCCACGGCCCCGGCAAGGTTGCCCGCCTTGCCAGGGTCTTATTTTTCCCTCAGCACGTCCTATCCCTCCTCTGCCTCATCCCTGCCCTGCCTAAAACCACCAAATCTCTTATCACAACAATTTTACCACCCCTATTAAAAATACGGAAAAATTTGAAAACAGGCATTGACAACTCAAGTTAGCCGTGGTAAACTAACAGACGATCTAAACTAGTTAGCCCGACCTAACCTTTTGATTCACACTTGGGCTTGGGGCCGGAGGCGCCCGCCCGCAGCTTGTATCTCTGACAACAAACAGGGGAGGAAGAAACGCTATGATCCCGCTGACAATGGCCCAAGCCGGTGAGGAAACCGTCATCCTAAAAATTACTGGCAAGGACGAAATCCGCCAGAGATTGGCGGAGCTCGGCTTTGTGGTGGGAGGAAAGGTCACCGTAATCAGCCAGCTTGGAGGCAATCTTATCGTTCAGGTGAAGGACAGCCGTGTGGCTCTGGATCAATCCATGGCCACCCGCATTATGATTTGAGAGGAGACGAGCATATGAAAACGTTGAAAGACGTGGGCGTTGGCTCCACCGCCGTAGTGGTCAAGCTCCACGGCGAGGGCCCGGTGAAACGCCGCATTATGGATATGGGCATTACCAAGGGCGTGGAACTCTATGTGCGCAAGTTGGCCCCTCTAGGTGACCCGATTGAGTTGTCCGTCCGGGGTTATGAGTTATCCGTTCGCAAATCAGACGCAGAAATGATTGAGGTGGAATAAATTTTTTGCGGCATAAGCCGCCCATTTTTAACATCCTGGGTTAGTAGATACTAACCCGGGGAAGGGAGACGCACATGGATATTAAAATCGCGCTGGCGGGCAATCCAAACTGCGGCAAGACCACGCTGTTCAATGCCCTCACCGGCTCCAACCAGTATGTGGGAAACTGGCCCGGTGTCACTGTAGAAAAGAAAGAGGGACGGCTAAAGGGTCACAATGACGTCATTATCCAGGACCTGCCCGGCATCTATTCCCTATCGCCATACACGCTGGAGGAGGTGGTGGCCCGCAGCTATCTGGTGGGGGAACATCCCGATGCCATTCTGAATATCGTAGACGGCACCAACATCGAGCGCAACTTATACCTCACCACCCAGCTCATTGAATTGGGCCTGCCCGTTGTAGTGGGGGTGAATATGATCGATCTGGTCCGAAAAAATGGCGACAAAATCGACCTCAACAAGTTGGGCAAAGCTCTGGGCTGTGAAGTGGTGGAGATGTCCGCGCTTAAGGGGGAGGGCGGTATGGCCGCGGCAGAAACAGCGCTAGCTATGGCTCAGTCCCACCGGGGCGGGGAGCTGCCACATGTGTTCACCGGCAGCGTGGAACACGCCTTGGCCCATATTGAGGAATCTATCCAGGGCAAGGTGGATGACCGGTATCTCCGCTGGTATGCCATCAAAGTATTTGAGCGAGACGAGAAGGTGCTGGAAGAACTTCATCTGAGCGGCGATCTAGTGGAGCATCTGATGGAGCATGTGGCTGACTGTGAGGCCGAACTGGATGATGACGCAGAATCCATTATCACCAATCAGCGCTATTCGTACATTACGGGGGTGGTGGATCAGGCAGTGGTCAAGCATGCTCCCAAACACGCCATGTCCGTCTCTGATAGGATCGACCGGGTGGTCACCAACCGGGTGTTGGCCCTGCCTATCTTCGCGGCTGTCATGTTTCTCATCTATGCCATTGCCATGGGAAGCTGGTCCTTCTCCATTGGCACCAAGGGCACAGACTGGGCCAACGACGGCCTGTTCGGCGACGGCTGGTTTCTTCCCTTCACCGCCAATATGGAGGAGTGGGAAGAGGCTTCAGGCGCCTATGATGAGGCCGAAACCATCATTGCAGCCTACGAATCCGGCCAAAACCAGGCCTATCTTTATAACGACGAAAACGGCGAAACCACTACCATCATGGTCGACATCGAAAACTATGCTCAGGCGCTGACCGTGCCGGAGCCCAACCCCGCCGATTACGGCATCTGGGTACCAGGCATCCCTGTTCTGGTGGAACAAGCCCTGACTGCGCTCAACTGCAATGAGGTAGTGGCTTCCCTGGTGTTAGACGGTATCGTGGGCGGCGTGGGCGCTGTGCTTGGCTTTGTGCCTCAGCTTCTGATACTGTTTCTGTTGCTGGCCGTTTTAGAGGATGTGGGGTATATGGCCCGGGTGGCCTTCATTATGGACCGTATCTTCCGCCGCTTCGGCCTGTCCGGCAAATCCTTCATCCCCATGCTGGTCTCCACTGGTTGCGGTGTCCCCGGTGTCATGGCCTCCCGCACCATTGAGCAGGATCGGGACCGTAAAATGACCATCATCACCACCTGCTTTATGCCCTGCGGTGCCAAAATACCCATCATTACCATGTTTGCCGCCGCCCTGTTCGGTGGCTCCACCCTGGTGGCTTGGTCCGCCTTCTTTATCGGCATCTCCGCTGTGGTGGTGTCCGGCATTATCCTGAAAAAGTTTAGGGCGTTTGCAGGAGAACCCGCCCCCTTCGTCATGGAACTGCCCACCTATCACGCCCCCTCTGTCGTCAATGTGCTCCGAGCCACCTGGGAGCGGGGCTGGTCCTTCATCAAACGGGCAGGCACGGTCATTCTGCTGTCCTCGATCATCCTATGGTTTCTACAGGGCTTCGGCTTTACAGGGGAAAGCTTTGGCCCGGTAGACAATAACAACGACTCCCTGCTGGCCACCATGGGCAATATGCTAGCCTTTCTCTTTGTCCCTCTTGGCTTTGGCCATTGGCAGACCACAGTGGCTACCTTTACCGGTCTCATCGCCAAGGAAGAGGTGGTGAGCACCATAGGCGTGCTGTATCCCGGCAACCTGACCGCCAACATCGGCGCCGCCTTCACTGCTATCTCTGCCTACAGCTTTATGATCTTTAATCTGCTGTGCGCTCCCTGCTTTGCCGCCATGGGCGCCATTAAGCGGGAGATGAACAACACCAAGTGGACTATGGCCGCCATCGGCTATATGTGCCTATTCGCCTATGTGACTGCCCTCATTGTCTACCAGCTTGGCACTTTGTTTACTGGCGGCGGCTTCACCCTGCTCACCGCCGTTGCCATCCTTCTGTTGGTGGGCCTGCTCTACCTGCTGTTCCGCCCCACCCCCGCCTTGGGGCAGACAGTTGACCGGCGTAGTGTAGATACAGCCCAAGTTTAAGAGGTGAACACCATGATTCAACTGCTTCTAGAGCATTGGGGAACCATCTTGGTCTGCCTGCTGATATTGGCCATAGTGGCACTGTGTCTGCGCAGCATGGTCCGGGACAAAAAATCGGGCAAATCTGGCTGCGGCTGCTCCTGCGATGGATGCAATCACTGCTCCTGTGGGGGAGAGCATCCCACCCACCACCGGTAGGCAAATAGTAAATGCCCTGGAGGACCATCCTCCAGGGCATTTTTTCGCAGCTGTTGAGCCGCTTGAGCCTCCCCTAACAGGACAGCTGGCCCAGCAAACAGCACATCTGGGCCACCCCCTGGTGCTGCTCCCGGATAATGGAGCGCAAAATAGGCATGAGCTGAACGCAGACGGGATATTGCAAGGTGTTCCGGCTCATTTGGATAGCCCCTTGGTGGTGAGGGATCATCTCCTCTAAAAATACCCGATCCACCCGATTATTCTGGGGTGCAGTTCCCATTCGCCAGAGCATCTGCCGGATAATCACTTCCATCCGCCTCTGGTATAGCCTCAGATCCTGCTGGCAGCTATTCAGCTTGGCGCAGATGGGCAGGATATCCTCCATCTCCTGGATTCCCCTGGTCTGAGCTGCAATGATGTTGTTGGCAATGGAGCACAGCCTTCCGTTTTTGGTATATCGCAGGATATTCTGGCTCATTTGGATGGCTGCCCGATGGTGGGGGATCATCTGGACAATAAAGTTGTGGGAGATGCTTTGAGTCAGCTGGGCCCCAGTGATGCTCTGGTTCATCCCATCTAAAATCTGATAAAAGCAGGCCAGATAGTCTTTGGAATCCTGGGTGAGCAGACAGGAATTTGCCATAATTTTGCCCTCCTTTTTGGCCATTCTATGCAGAAAGCCAATCATGGGTGCCATTGCCTTTCTATGACAAAGCACTCCCGGAATGGTCCATCTTGACAGTGCCCACCCCCTCACGGTACAATAGAGCTACACAGGATGAGAAGGACGGCATGAGCCGTCTTCTATCTGGGCAAGGCGCAGGGTTTTGCCCATAAACCATTGGGAAAGTAAGGGAACAGTATGAAAGAGATCATCCTGCTCAAGCAGGGGGAAATGGTCCTCAAGGGCCTCAACCGCCGGGGCTTTGAGGACAAGCTCATGGGAAATGCCAAGCGGCGGCTGAAGCGCTATGGAATCTTCCATGTGTACACCCGTCAGTCCACCACTTACATTGAACCTCAGGACGAGGGATGTGACTTTGAGGGCGCTTGGCAAGCCATGGGCAAACTCTTTGGGGTTGCTGGATTGTGCAGGGCCAGAGCATGTCCCAAGGACAAGGATGCCATTGCCGCTTGTGCCCAGGAATATCTTGGGTCACAGCTTGCTTCAGCTTCCTCTTTTAAGGTGGAGTCCAAGCGGGCGGACAAATCCTTTCCCTTGACCTCTATTCAGCTGTCCCAGTATGTGGGCAGCGTGCTCCACCAAGCCTTTCCCAAGCTAAAAGTGGACGTCCACACCCCTGCCCTCACCGTGCACCTGGAGGTCCGGGACTATGATGCCTATGTCCACGCCAATCCGGAACCGGGAGCGGGTGGCCTTCCTGTGGGGATGGGCGGCCGGGCCCTGTCCCTGTTATCCGGTGGTATTGACTCACCGGTGGCCTCTTGGATGGCGGCCAAACGGGGCAGCATCGTGGATATGATCCACTACTACTCCTATCCCTATACCTCCCCCGCAGCCAAGGAAAAGGTGCTGGAACTGGCCCGGCTGCTGATTCCCTATACCGGCAAACAGTGCGTCTATATCGTGCCCTTCACCAAGGTCCAGGAGGAGCTACGCCGGTCCTGTCCTGAGGCACTGTTCACCATACTCATGCGTCGCTTTATGATGCGAATTGCCTGCCGGATCGCTGAGAAAAATGGCATCCAGGCCCTGGTCACCGGTGAATCTGTGGGACAAGTAGCCAGTCAAACCCTAGAGGCCATCGCCTGTACCGACGCGGTGTGCACCCTTCCCATTCTGCGGCCAGTGGTGGGTATGGACAAGGAGGAGATCGTTCAGATAGCCCGGAAGATTGGCACCTTTGAGACCTCCATCCTGCCCTATGAGGATTGCTGCACCGTGTTTACCCCCAAGCACCCTCGCACCAAGCCCAAACCGGAAGAACTGGTGGAAGCCGAGGGGGCTCTGGACGTGGAATCCATGGTGGCGGACGCTGTAGCCAATGTTGAACGGATTATTCTGGATCTATGACAAAAGCCCAGCTCTCTCAATTTAGAGGGCAGGGCTTTTCTCATATTCCTTATCTCCCGGCTAAAATGGGGGCAGTAGCTTGGCGAAGACGGCACCCTTGGCGGCTAAAGGCGTCTAGCGCGCTTGTGAGCAGGGACACGCCCCTTTGATCACAGACTATTTCAATATAGTTGTCCCGTCCATCCCTCAACGCGCGCGCTAAGGTCCCACCGGAAGAAAAGTCCTTCCCATCATGGGTGGAATACCACAGAACATAGCCCGCCTCCGCCAACCGCTTCTGTCCATCCTGATCCAGCCCATCTGCCTGGACTATTAAAACGGCACACCGGGCAATGGCCGCCAACAGGCGGCTCCCCTCCGCCCCTTGGTCTAGGCAATCCTTCCAGCTCTGCCCAGACAAGGTCAGCCCCACCGTGTGCCCGGCAGCTACCAGGTTGCGTACCAAGCTGTCCCACTCTATCAGCTCCTCGGGCTGAAATAGAAAGAGCACCCGCTCTCCCCTTGCCTCCAGCATCCGGGCCACCGTCTCTATCCGCTCTCCGCAGCGAAAGGCCAGATATACCAGCGGCCTGTCTCTCCTTCCTCCAGGCTGTACAGAGTTAACAGGCTCCTCCGTTTGCCATCCAGTGCTGATAGACTGCTGATAGCGGCGGAAATTGTCCTCTAATTGGCTGCTGGCAGCATCCACAAAAGATACGTCACTAAGGATAGCCGCCCCATTGGTCACTCGAACTAATACCCCATAGGGAGTTCGAACCAGGGAGTAGGTAATACTGCCAAAATAATTGCACACCCACACCAGCGGTAGATACACCATGCCGTTGCGTACCACTGCCCTCACCTCCAGCAGATGGTTATTTAGATCGTGGGCGGAGTTGGCCTGGGTGTCAAAAATAACGCCCATGCTGTCGTTTGACACCAGCACCGTTCGGCGACTGGTAGAGTACTGGGCACTCACCCCCAAATTGACACCGGTGGAACGGCTGGACAACATGGTATACGGAATGTGCAGTGCTCCTCCTACTGTGATGGGCATATTGCTGGCTGTTGTCTCCACCACTGTGTCGTTCACTGCCATCAAATATATGGAGTTAGCTGCTCCGGCGGAGAAGACCTTCAATCCCAGCAATAATACCGCACACAGTACCAGCCCGACCAGTCTCTTTCCCATTCGCACCATAAACTGCTCCCTTCCTCACTGCGCTCCACTCTCCTCCAGATAATGGCGTATCATATCCAGGGCGTTGCTGGCCGCCAAATTGCGGACCCGCTCCCTGGCATAGGTAGGGCCGCTACCCAACTCCAGCCTGGTCACCCGTATCTCTCCCGGTGTAGCCAGGGCCACATAAACCAACCCTACAGGATTGTCCCGCTCGTCCCGCTCCGGCCCAGCTACTCCGGTGACCGCCACAGCGATATCACAGTCCAGAACACGCCTTGCCCCATAGGCCATGGCTCGCGCCACCTCCCCCGACACCGCTCCATGTTGATCCAGCATCTTCCGTGGAACGCCCAGTACCTGTTCCTTCACCTCATTGGTATAGCTCACCACACTCCCCTTCATTGCGGCAGACGCGCCGGGTAGGTCGGTGAGCCGCTTGGCAATAAGTCCGCCAGTACAGCTTTCCGCCGTGCCCAAGGTAAGTTTCCTGTATTTCAGCCCGTCCAACACCACCTGTTCCAGGTTGGGTACATCCGTACCATACACCCGGCGGCCCAAAAGCCGCCGTATCTCCCCCTCCACCGGGACGATAAGTTCCTCCGCCTTCGCCAGGTCAGCCGCCTTAGCGGTGATACGCAGCTCCACCTCTCCCTCCTTGGCATAGGGCGCCAGGGTTGGATTGACAAGCTGATTCATCCGTGTGCGCAGGATGGACTCCACCTCCGACTCTCCCATGCCAAATATCCGTACAACCCGGGAGTGGATGACTCCTTCCCTCAACTTAGCCAACCATGGCACCGCCCGCTCTCGAAACATGGGAATACACTCCCCCGGCGGGCCCGGCAGCATCACCACGTAGCTTGCCCCGCTTTGAAAAGCACAGCCCGGCGCGGTTCCCCAGGCGTTATCAAGCACGGTACAGCCTTCCGGCAGCCACGCTTGCTGAAGATTATTCTGCGTCATTTCCCTGCCTATCCGGGCAAAATAGTCCCTGATTTGTTGGGCACAAGCTGGGCAAAACACCAGCTTTTTCCCAAACGCCTCTACCAGCACCTGTTTGGTCAGATCATCGCATGTTGGGCCAAGTCCCCCAGTGGTGATTAGGATATCCGCCCGGCCGCGCGCTAACTCCACCGCTTCCCGCAAACGCTTAGGATTGTCCCCCACCACCGAGTGATAGTGGACATCCAGCCCCAGCGCGGCCAGCTCCACGCTCAAATCCCTGGCGTCTGTGTTAGCAATGCTGCCCAGAAGCAGTTCGGTACCCACAGACAAAATCTCCACCGTGTGGCTCATCCCAAATACCTCCCCCATCGCGCTGTTTTGTTATATTCTATTGACTGGCCCGGCAGCTGTCAAGCGGTTTAGAGATTGACAGCTGCTGAAAAATTGGGTACAATACTAATTACGAGTGGGCCAATATCATACGCCCTTGTAACTCAGCAGGACGAAGCAACTGCCTCCTATAGAAAGTATTATAACACACACCTAAGAAAAAAAGGCGATTGACAAAAATTTTAATTACAAGTACAATTTTAATAGTATTTTTAAATGTCGCTATAGCTCAGCTGGATAGAGCGACCGCCTCCTAAGCGGTAGGCCGGAGGTTCGAATCCTCTTAGCGACGCCAAAAGAACCGCCGAAAACCCTGTAAAGCCAAGGTTTTCGGCGGTTCTTATTTTCCAAGAAAAATCGGACAGGTAGCAAAGTACGATTAGCAAAAGCCTTTTCTGCTAATCAGACACACCGGAGGAAAGTCGAACTTAAATGTTCTGATTTTCATTCCGGTGGCCATCGGATCCTCCCGCTTTTACAACGATGATGCCCACGTTCATTGATAAGTCATTTCTATATTATCTGGACACCTGTGGCGGTAGAATAGCGAAAGTTACTGAATGGCATCGTGGGGCCCAATTGGGCCGTGTGGCATATTGTGGCTTTGGGGAAACCAGCTTCACCAGAAATATTTGCGGTGGATTCCAGAGACAGTCACTGTGCAGTAAAGACACCCATTGTTTTGACAAGGTTAACATCCACCGAATCGTTCTTTTTGCAAACACGCCGCCTATACTGCAAACACAAACAGAAATGTAAAAAAATATCCCCTGTGCGGTTATAACCGCACAGGGGATATTTTCTTATCAAAGGATCTCTGTTCCAATCATCGACCCTATTACCTATGAATTGGCGAACCACGCCGGGAATAGAAACCCTAAGATTGCCTGTATCACGTCTCCAGGAGTGATCTCATTAGGCTTCTGGCTGATATCAACGTCGCCCAGAAGCGTGTACAAGGTTTTGGACGCCTCATTAATCTGGGCCTGAGCTGCCATAGCCTGTGCCTTGACGGCATCACGGTCCACACCAGTATAGGCAGTTTGGATATGCATCGCCTGGGTGCAAAATTCAGGCACCTCAATGCCGACTGCTTCAGCCGCCGCGATCAGGTTACCCAGCCCCACGTTGCTAACGTTGTAGGTGTAGGATAATATCCTCTCCTGGTAGAGGTTCAGACTCTTTCCACCGTTGTTCATAATCCAGCCATTCCCATTACACCAGAGGGACTTGCCATCAGCATCAATCTGGTAGCTGCCACCATTGCGGGTGATAGTAAAGGCTGTGGGCGTATCCTGCAGCGCCAACTGAGACCCGCTGGCAGTATTCGTCAAGTACTTCCCAGGGTTTGCCACGGACTCAATCGTCCACGTACCATCATTCTGCCGCGCAAAGCGCCACAAGTGAGCCGTGAAGCAACTCAAAAGAGAGATGCCACCATCGCTGTTTTCGTCGCATCGGCACTGGTCTGTGGCGACACTGCCCTCTGCACCGTGCATGACCCGGCTGCCGCCAATGCCGGGCGCAGGATCACGGATCACATACACCCCCTCCACCAGATCGTCGGTGAACCTGGGATAGTCCCTTGAGTCGCACAAGGTGATCTGGCTCATGTACTCTTCAGGCAAAGTGACGGTCTCATCGTCCTGAACAACGAATGTCCAGCCGGGCAGGAGCCTCTCAAAGTCAATGGAAATACAAGGAATCTGGTACCTGCCGACATTGTATTCTACCAGGTCACAAACCTCATTGCGATAGCTGCCGTCAGGGTTCCGCAGCTGAGCCAGGCAGGAGTAGGAGAAACTAGAATCCGACTTATCGGGGGTATAGGTGCCGATGAGATAATCGTCATTATTCAGCCAGGTAACCTCATTGGTTTCCGCATCAATAGAACCAATGCGTACCACACCGTAATAACGCTGGTGGCGTGAGTAGGAGCCCATAATCAAGTTCTCATATACCCTGCCCTCCGGGCTGATCAGACGACCCTCCAGGTTGATGAAGGAGACCATGCAACCGTTTCCGGGATTCTGGGATTGCAGCGCGGGATCCATTTGATATGGGCCCCAGCTCACACCGCCATCCCTGCTGTCGGTATAGCTGATGTAGTTTTTCGTGTTGCGGGAATACATCCGCAGGTTCCCGTCGGGTAGGATCACAATCTGGGACTCACTGCTCTTACCGGTGCCGTTTAGCTGAGTAGTGCGCTCCCCGCGCTGCCAGGTTTGGCCATTGTCATCGGAATAGACAACGCTGGCCAACTCGTTACCGGTTCCGTTGTCATACAGCGGGAATATGATGCGCTCCCTGCCATTTACTGTGGCGATCGTACCACGGCCCGGGCCGACACCAGTGAAGCGCTCACCCGGTTTCTTCACGTTGATGAAAGTGGGGTCACTCCACTCCAGGCCGCTGTCTGTGACCGTCGCGCTGCGGATCATGAGATAGAATGTGCAAGGGACCTTCCACTCGGACTGGAGGTAGAACAGGTTGTTGTGGATAAAGTTGCTGCTGCCTATCTGCCGGGCCAGTACGGGCTTGACGCCTTCCCTGCCATAGTCGTAGTAGGTGTTGGCAAAGGCGTCTGCATAATAGCCCGTAGTCCAATCGTTCGCCTGGGCACGAATGGGATAGAGTGTGAGCATCTTGCCCTCTACCTCTTTGACCTCGCCGGCATTGGGATTGTTCAGGTCCACATAATAGTCGTAGCTGTAATCCCCTCTTTCGGGATGATAAGTTGCTTCGGTTATATCTGGGATATGCCCCACCAACACCCGGCCCTGGCTGTCAAAGCCAGAGATAGCAGGGTTGCTGGTCGGAATCATCCGGTTGCCGCCCATGTTCCCGCCATAGGCCGGGGTGGCGTCTACAATCATCCATACCTTGCCGTCACCGCCCTCCACAAAGGCCGGATCGATAAAGGCCGCGCTGGATTTTCCGCTGGAGGTCGAGGCGTGGTCGGCAAAGTAGTTGACAACCTCCCAGTTCCAGACTTCTCCATCATCCTTGGAAATGGACACGATTGTATCAATATTGTTGGGGTTATCACCAGTGCCACGCCAGCGAATGTCAGACGAAGCTATGATCCAACCGTTTTTCAGTGTAATCAGGGAGGGAATGCGGAAATAGCTGTTGGTATCCGTATGCACCAGCGGATTACCAACGCTGACGCCACTGAAGTGGGTTTGAGCCATCGTAAGCTCCACCTCGGTCTCCCTGTAGAGGCTCACCGTGTATGCCCCTGTGCTGGCCTTCCAACTATTTCCCCAGCAGATATAGTATGTGGTACCGTTACTGTTCCACGTCAACTGGTATCCGCCCTCTACCTGAACTGCAGTAAAGGCCGTGGGAGTATCGGACAAAGAAAGCGTACCTACACCGCCGTTGAGATATTTACCTGCCGCGGTACCATACTGCACCTGGAAGGTATAGCCCCCTTCGGCTACCGCGACCTTTAGGCGGTGCTCATCATGGTCAACCGTAAGCTTTTCACCACCGGGGACGTCTCCTTCATGAATCTGGCACTGGTCAATCTTGAGCGCGTCGCCACTCACGTGCGGATGGATAACGCGATGGCGAGCTGAGTTGGTGGTGGTAGCCGCAATCGCATAGGTCCCCTCTTCCAAGGCTCCAGAAACCTTTTGATACTCATAGGCCGTAAGCTCCTCTGGAGCGGTGACCCCAACATTCGCGTAGAGATAGATGGGGGTGGTTAATGCAGTAGTCATCGGGCACCAGAAGTCGGTATTGCCGTTAGGTGCAAATGTACCGCTGTCACCAGCTTTATTAAACGCCAATTTTCTGCCACCACTACCATTGTCGGTCTTGATGGTAAACGCCCCGTTTTCGTCTGCGCTTACCACCAGATTTTTGCTTGTTGTGCTGAACGTAGTCGGTGGGTTACCTACATTCATACTCAGATAATGCTGACCCGACTTGAATGAATACTTGCCATCGTTCTGGTTGGCAGTGAAATGAAGCGCTTCCAAGCTCTCCGGGTTTTCCTCGCTGTTAAGATAGTCCAAAACAATCGCTCCGCCGCTATCTACTGATATCTCAACAGCGCGGTTATGTGGGCTGTAATCACCGGAGAATGTGTCCGCATTTCCATCATTGGAGTACAACGCATAGACTTTGCCATCAGAGGCCTTGGTAAGGATCAAATACTGCTGGTTGTCCACCAAGTCGTTGGTACTGGAAACCTTATGATAACCAGCCTGCTCCAGCTTTGCAAGGATATCAACCGGGACAGCCGGTTCCTTCCCTGTATTGATCGTTTGCTCTCCAAATGTCACCGTCTTTGCCGCACTGGTGCTCACAGCAGTCACGCTTACACTGTACAATCCGTTGGGAGCAGACAGTTCAGCCGTCTCCCCTACCTCGACCGTGACAGACCATGTCTGGCCATCTTTCGTGGCAGACATGGTAGTCTGACCGTAACCAGGTATGGGAGCTAGGCGCAATGTGGTGGTATTGCCTTCAGTTGTCCAAGTTACCTCAGGAACTGTGGCCGAGGTTTCCGGAGTGGTCGCCACATAGTCCAGATTTGTGATGGGATTATCCTCGTTCCACAGGCCGATGGCCTTGATGAACATCTTTGCCATGGCCAACTGCCCCAGTGCACCGGGATGAAGTGTGTCACCGTAAAGTATCTGACCAGCAGGGCCCGAGCTTGCGCTCCAAGGATAGTCACGGACTGCGGCCTGCATCCCAGTGTACTGGTCGATGTAAATACAGCCGTTCGTCTCTGCAACATCCTTCATCACATTGCAGTATTCCTCTATGTTTGGGTGGTTTCTGGTCCAATGTCCGCTGGGAGAGCGCAGAATAATAACGGCATCCCCGTTCTTCGCCCTGACAGCGTCGATAATCGTTTGCAGGTTTGCACGGTAGACACTCTGTGCAATTTGGTTATTGCTGCTGTCATTTGTCCCCAGCATGATCGAAACCACATCAGGAACGTACTGGTTTAGCCGGTACTGGATGCTTCTGTAGGTGCTGGTGGTGGTTGCTCCGGACACGGCGGTGTTAATAACCACATCCCGGGGCCGTCCCAACAGATCCAGATACTTGTCAAAGGTCTGGGACACAGAGTCGTAGCCCTTTGTCCACAGTGCGCCGTGGGTGATGGAATCACCCATGAACAGCCAGGTCACAGGCTCCTCACGCTCCATTAACGCGGCAATTTCCTGCTGCTGCTGGGTGAGCACAGGCGCAGAGGTACCAGTGCCCACAGTGCCATAGGTAGTCTTGTACTGCGTAGAGCCGTTAACAGAGCGGACAATCAGTGTATAGCTCTGACCCTCAGTCAACCCAGTGATCGTGGCCGTGCCAGAGACAGCAGTTCCACTGACCGTGACGCCGCTCTCCAGCCTCAACTTATAGGTGAACTGGCTGACACCATTGAGGCTGACGGTCATAGTGCCGTCCGGCGTAAAAGCTACTGTGGGAACCTTCTGAGTGTCATATACAGCAGGCCGCTCCGCCTCCGTAAACGTTGCGACTCCCTGACCGCATGGGTAGTTTACTGTAGAACCATAGGTGTGCTGCGCGAACTGCTCACCCAGCTTATAGTGACCTGCCGCGTTAGGCTGACCGTTGGTGAGCTCTATGTCAGTCAGGATATGGTCGATGACGACAATACGGCGGCACTTGTTAGAATCGCCGGCATACTTGGCAACAGCTGCAGCTGCAGTCGCAGCCCCCACTCCGTTTAGGGTCTGGATCACTGCAAAGCCATTGTTTGACCGCAGCGCAAGGGCTTGATCGATGAAAGATTTCAGATCGGCCTCCAAATCCCCAGCCTCCACCATATAGGCCACAGCCCGGGGATTAAAGTCAGCAACCAGCGCTTGCCAGCCTTCTGCGCTTACAATTTCTTTTAAAGTCAGGCCTTCCCGGGCGGTGTTGATGGTGTAGCGTTGGCGACCATTTTCACCGCCATTGTTCTGCCACCGCACATACTCCTCAAAGTGCCCCACAAAGTTGCGCTTGCCCTGAGTCTGACTGAAGCCACCCTCCACATTCCTACCGCCAGTGAAGACCCAGGTGTTGTCCGGGGCGGTGGTAAACATATCAGAGATGGCTTCGCCCTGCCGCACTTCAGTTTCCCACCAAATGTAGTAGGAACCATCATTATTTTCCCGATCAACCGGGGTGATGTAGAAATAGGCCGGTTCGCCGGTCATGGCAAGCTGAGTGCCACTGGCCGTCTGGGTCAGGTATTTCCCGGTGCCGATGTTTTGGATAGTGTAGGCCCTCTTCTCTGCATAATACCGGAATCGGAACAGGTGAGCTGAACCATGACCAACGGTAACATTTTCGGTAGTACCCACCCCTTCTGCTCTGCACTGGTTGGTTATGCCGTTTCCTGCGTGCATTGCACGGATAGCAGAATGATCCCTGGGTGCGGGGTCAACAATCATGTAAACGCCGGAATTGATGCCATCCTTGTCCAATATAGCTAGTTCAGGGGCATTACTACTATCGGAAAGTTGGTCGGTTTCACCGTCATAACGGAAAAGCCAGAGTGCCGCCTGGGTATAGTCGCCATCCCAGCCCCTGCCGCTGAAATCAAGGTAGCGCTGCGCCATGCCTGGGGTTTTCTCGTGATATTCGATTTGTTCATTCCTGGTGTCTGCATCCATCTCCATCGCTATAGCGACAGGGGACAGTGGGAGCACCATACAGACGGACAGAAACAGGGCCACCAATTGCGTCCAATTTTTCTTCATTTCTTTTCATTCTTCCTCTCTTAATGTAATGCATTTATCCGTTTTTATGTGATTTCCGTCCTGCGATATCAACACTCAGCCCCCTTTTCTATATCTTCTATTTGGCTTCCAGCTTGTTACCGCATATCCTCACCACAGGTTCATACAGCACATAGTTTCTCTTTTATTTTATCAAAACAAAAAATCGTTTTCAACTAATTTATATAAATATCATGATTACTTTTAAGAAGATTTTTATTTATTGCATATTAATTTTAATTCAGCCCTTCATACTCCTATGTATTAGCTAAATCCAAACCCTCTCAAGGATGCCAGAGAGAGTGTCAATTTCGTTGGATCTTTACTGTGAAACCCAGGAAATTCGCGCTTTTTACCCCAAAAAAGGAGACTTCGATCCAAGCAGCACATCCTTTGCTGTTCCTTCTCCCGTTCCCGTTTCCACCATAAAACCAGTTTATAATTGACAGCTTTTTATTTTTTTAATAAAAGCGAGGTGCAACCATAAGAAAAATATCCGCTAAGCAAGGGATCAACCGATTCCTCGGACTACTGCTCCCACCTGAGGTGCCTGTTTTATGGCACACGCAGAGTGGTCTGTCCAGAATTACAGAAAGGTGAATGATTATTCCTATTCACTATTATCTGTGAGTATGGACTTTGGCGTCATAGCACCAGATGGTCACTTCTATTTTTGGATGTGGAAGGAGGCAATATAAACCGTTTAATTGAGTATAGAGCACAGGGACAGTTATGCGGTAGTGATTAGGAACAATTCTTCAAATTCTATTATTGTTAGTCAGATGCATAGATTATCTAGGAAGTTTATGATGAAAAAACATGTATCTTCGGCAGTTTTGGTTATAGCAATATTGATAACAATGGTATTCCCTGCACATGCGGATAGCGTGGGTTCCGAACCTGCTACTCATCCGTCTGCCACTCCGATTGCAATTTTTAATCCGGCAGATGCTGATATCATGCAAGAATCTTTTGCATAAGGTCCAAAACCTCCCATCCAGTATAAAAATCTTAATGGACAAACCTATCGTATTTTTGGAACTTTTGACACAGCAATTTATACATCGTACTACTTCCATCCCAATGCACACGGGGTATTCAACTACAGTTTTACGTTTACCTGGCAAGCGCCATGTGGAACACAACGGATGGCCAGGGTAGAATGTTGGGACAAAACTACCAACAAAATGGTTCTATCCCGATCGTTTGATATGAGTGAAAATAGCAATGGTCTATATAGCCCATTCATCGTAACCGGGGCATGGAAAGTGTACAATCTCAACCCTAATCACACATATTACTTGCGGTTTTCAAAAACCTTTGATCGAATAAACGCCACGGTGAATTGAGTCGTATATACCTATACTTATAAAATATGCAGAGCAACGATTGAATCGTTGCTCTGCATATTTTATGGAAAGTTCATTGAAGGAGAGAAAAATGACAATAATAAGATTGACCTTTACAGCATATTAATTGAAATGGATTGCCTTAATTTTTATGACCATTGACCATCTAGCAGTACTATTTGAGGCAATCCCCATGGTTGCATTTTGTGTCCCTACCTTAAGGCTATTAGGACGAATAGCTGCCCCACTGTTTTTGTTTGCACCGACAGAAAGTATCCGGCACACAAGAAGTAAGCCAGCACTTATTTTTCGCCTATACATCGCAGGGATGTTTACTGGATTGTTTATGGTTCTGACGAATTTAATTTTTCAAGAAATATTGGTGTATTTCCAAGGCAATATTTTTTCATACATTTTTATGTTTTTTTGCCCTGTCTTTCTTCGGCTCGGCTCTAACAAGAGATTTGTGGCAGCATTGATCCAGATGTAATGATACAAAATGACGGCCTCTTCCCTCGTCACTACAGTTTCAGTTCACCAGATATAACCCTGTGGGGGGCCTAGCTTGTGCTAAGCCCCCCACCTTTTTGTTCAGTAAGCATATTATACTATTCGTCATTATTTGCGTCCATCAAAATATGGCCGGATGGTCCAGCGCTGCAATGCCCCCCTCCAGACCTGCGGTTCTCTGCACGAAGCGCACCAGCACAAATTTTGAAAAGGTCCACCTCCCTCTTCTATTTTTACGCCTTGACAGCGGCATTGATTTACCATATCATATGGCCCAGGTCACGGGATCCAACCCCGCGCCATGCCCAAAGTTATCGTTTTTGAGGAGGCTCCTGAACATGAGATATGCATTGATCACCGGCGGAAGCCGGGGCATCGGAGCGGCCACTGCCCGGGCCTTTGCCCAGCGGGGCTGGGGCGTGGCGATCAATTACCACCGCAGCCAAACCCAGGCAGAGGAGCTGGCCGCAGAGTTATCCATATCCGGCGTCCCAGCTATAGCTCTTCAGGGCGATGTGTCCAACCGGGCTCAGGTGAATCAAATGGTTGACAATCTATTGAAAAAATTTTGTCAACTTGACATTTTGGTGTGCAATGCAGGGGTGTCTCATACCGGCATTATCAGTCAAATTGACGATGAGCAGTGGCGGCGACTGTTTGGGGTTAACGTGGATGGGGTCCACCACTGCTGCCGAGCGGTGCTGCCCCATATGCTGAAGAACCAGCGAGGCGCTATCGTCACTGTCTCCTCTATGTGGGGCCAGGTCGGCGCCTCCTGTGAGGCCGCCTATTCTGCCACCAAGGGGGCGGTGATCGCCTATACCAAGGCGCTGGCCAAGGAGTTGGGCCCGTCAGGCATTCGGGTGAACTGCGTGGCTCCCGGTGTGATTCAGACGCAAATGAATGCCGGGCTCTCCCCCGCGGACCTGAGCTCCTTGGCGGATGAAACCCCCCTTGGCCGGGTGGGCACGCCTGATGAGGCAGCCCAAGCCATTGCCTTTCTGGCTTCCGACGAGGCCTCCTTCCTCACCGGACAGGTACTGGCTCCTAACGGCGGGCTGGTCATTTAATCCCCCTATTCACCTGCCAGGGTCCGGTCTTCTCCGCCCTGAAAAGCCAGCCCTTGGCCAACTCCACCTCTAAACATAGCGGCTGTATCCGTCACAATACAATAGGAGCACCATTCTGTCCCATTTGTCATTGTGGGTTTTTACGGTTGACAATTCCCCATGCTGCCACTATAATTGTCAATAATCCGCCGAAGGGTGCCAAAGCCTTTTCCCCGGACAGTTTTAGGAGGTAACAACTATGAAAAAAAAGAATATTGCGGCCCTGCTTATGGCTGGCGCTATGTGCCTGAGCTTGTTTGCGGGCTGTACCAAGTCTGACAGTCAGGAAAGCGCCACCCCAAGCGGCACCGACTCCAATGTCAGCAGCAGTTCTACCGCCGCTCAATTTAAGATCGGCTTTATTGGTCCCCTCACCGGCGACACCGCTATCTATGGCACCAATGCTCGGAACGGCGCCCAGATCGCTGTAGACGAGATCAACGCTTTGGGTGGCGACATCCAGTTTGAGCTGAATCCTCAGGATGACGAGAACAAAGCGGAGCGTTCCGTCAACGCTTACAACACCCTGAAGGACTGGGGAATGCAGATGCTGGTGGGCACCGTTACCACCACGCCCGCCCTGTCCGTAGCCCCCCTGGCCCATACCGACCGCATCTTCACTCTGACCCCCTCCGCCTCCTCCACCGATGTGGTGGACGGCAAAGACAATGTGTACCAAGTTTGCTTCACCGACCCCAACCAGGGCTTCCGCTCTGCTCAGTACATCGATGAGAATATGGACGTATCCAAGATCGCCATCATCTACAAGAACGATGATAACTACTCCACAGGCATCTACGAGTCCTTCAAGGGCGAGGCCGATAAGCGGGGCATGGAGATTGTGTACACCGGCACCTTCACCACCGACACCCAAAATGACTTCGCCGTCCAGGTGGCCGCCGCCCAATCCGCCGGCGCTGACCTGGTCTACCTGCCCATCTACTATACCCCCGCCTCCGTCATCCTGACCCAGGCCAACCAAGTGGGTTATAAGCCCGTCTTCTTTGGTGTGGACGGTATGGACGGCATCCTCACCAGCGAAGGTTTTGACCCCGCTCTGGCCGAGGGCGTGATGCTGCTCTCCCCCTTTGCGGCTGACGCCACTGACGAACTGACTGTTAACTTTGTCACCGAGTACCAGAAACGGCATGGTCAGCTTCCCAATCAATTCGCTGCTGACGGCTACGACGCAGTGTACATCCTGTACAAGGCCCTCACCGAGGCTGGCTGTACCCCCGACATGACTGCGGAAGAGATCAACAACGCGCTGATCGGCGCCATGCCCACCATCTCCGTGGATGGACTCACCGGTCAGAATATGACTTGGGCTGAGAACGGCACCGTCAATAAGGACCCCCGGGCCATCATTATTAAGGATGGTGTATACACCACCCCCGAGTCCTAAAATCACGCACCCAAAGGCACAAGCGGCGGGACTGCTGGGAGGTCCCCGGCAGTCCCACCGCTTGTGCCTGAACTCTATGGCAGAGATAGGGACGGAGGCAGGCATCTGCAGCCGCCCCTGTTTTGCTATAGAACAATCCCTATCATCCGCCGTCAACGCAGCCAAACCAAATAAAGAGGTGTATCATATGGAGTTTCTCAACAACCTAATCATCGGTGTCAGCCTGGGGAGCATCTACGCCATCATCGCTTTGGGCTATACTATGGTATACGGCATTGCCAAAATGCTCAACTTTGCCCACGGCGACGTGATCATGGTGGGTGGCTACATCTCCTTTTGCACCACTTTCTACCTGGATATGCCTGTCTGGCTGTCAGTGCTGGCAGCTGTGGCGGTATGCACCGTGTTGGGCGTAGTCATCGAGGGCCTGGCCTACCGTCCGCTGCGGCAGGCCACTTCGTTGGCAGTCTTGATTACCGCCATCGGGGTCAGCTACTTTTTGCAAAATACTGCCATGCTCATCTGGTCACCCACCCCAAAGTTCTACACCGCCGTGGTGTCCGGCAGTCTGTCCTTGCTGGGGGGGCAGCTCCAAGTCTCCTATGTATCCATCCTGACCGTGGCCGTCTGTCTGCTTATCATGGTGGTCTTGACCCTGTTCATCAGCAAAAGCAAGCTGGGCAAGGCCATGCGGGCCTGCTCGGAGGATAAAGGGGCTGCCCAGCTTATGGGCATCAACGTTAACCGCACAATCTCCATCACCTTTGCCATTGGCTCCGCACTGGCCGCCATTGCCGGTGTGCTGCTCTGCTCTTACACCCCCCAGCTCTCCCCCACCACCGGCACCCAGCCCGGCATCAAAGCTTTCACCGCCGCCGTGTTCGGCGGCATCGGCTCCATCCCTGGTGCCTTTCTCGGAGGGCTGCTTCTGGGCATCATCGAGTCACTGGCCAAGGCCTATCTTTCCACCAACCTGGCCAGCGCCATCGTATTTGCAGTGCTGATTTTAGTACTGCTGTTCCGTCCTTCCGGGCTGCTGGGCAAGTATGTGCCCGAAAAAGTGTGAGGTGGGTCTTATGAAAACATTAAAAAAGACCACTAAAGTGAACCTAGCCACTTATTTGGGGGTCATCCTGGCCTTTACCTGCGTGACAGTGGCCAAAGGCACCGGACTGCTGTCCAACTCTATGAACAGCTGGCTGGTCCCTATCTGCTGTTACATCGTCATGGCTATTTCTCTAAACCTGACGGTGGGCATCTCGGGGGAGCTGTCTCTGGGCCACGCCGGGTTTATGAGCGTAGGCGCCTTCTCCGGCGTGGTGACGGCTATGAGCCTTCAGCAAGCCATTCCCTTCTCCCCCCTCCGGTTGGCGGTGTCCATGATCGTGGGCGCAGCACTTGCCGCGGTCGTCGGGCTGATTGTAGGCATACCGGTATTGCGGCTGCGCGGGGACTATCTGGCAATTGTCACCCTGGCCTTTGGGGAAATCATCAAGCAGCTCATCAACTGTCTGCTGGTGGGCTGGGACTCCCGGGGACTGCACTTTGCCTTCAACTTGGACGGCACTCAAACCATCAGCAGCCTGGGGCTGGAGGAAGGGGGCATCGCCATTATCAAGGGGGCTCAGGGAGCTACGGGCACCGTCACCCTTTCCTCCTTCACCGCCGGCTTTGTACTGGTGATGCTTACATTGTTCATTGTCCTCAACCTGATACAAAGCCGGACAGGGCGTGCCATTATGGCCATTCGGGACAACCGCATTGCCGCAGAGAGCGTGGGCCTCAACATCACCAAATACAAGCTGACTGCCTTTGTGACCTCCGCAGCCCTAGCCGGGGCTGCAGGTGCGCTGTATGGCCTTAACTACAGCAACCTGTCCTCCTCCATCTTCGACTTCAACACCTCCATTTTAATTCTGGTATTTGTTGTACTGGGCGGCCTTGGCAACATCTGGGGATCTATTGTAGCTACTGTGGTGCTGTATATCCTACCCGAGGCCCTCCGGGAGTTCCGGGACTATCGGATGCTGCTGTACGCCATCGTACTGATTTTGGTCATGCTGGTGACCAACAGCCCACAGGTCAAGGCCATCCTGGGCCATATCAAGGGAAAGGGGGCCAAGTCTCATGGCTGAAAAAAAGTTTGAAAAGGGCAAAATGGTACCCGTCCCCAGCCGCTCCATCATTCCGGAGCGAGATCTGGACAAATCCCCCGTTCTGGAGTGCAGCCATTTAGGCATCGACTTTGGCGGCCTGAAGGCGGTGGCTGATTTTAACCTGACCATTGGGCGCACCGAGATTGCCGGTCTCATCGGCCCCAATGGCGCGGGCAAAACCACAGTATTTAACTTGCTCACCAAAGTGTATCAGCCCACCCGGGGCACTATCTTACTAGACGGGGTGGACACCGCGGGCAAGTCCACCACGCAAATCAACCGCATGGGCATTGCCCGCACCTTCCAAAATATCCGCCTGTTCTCCAATCTATCCGTTGAAGACAATGTAAAGGTGGGCCTCCACAACCAAGAGAAATACTCTACACTGTCCGGTATCCTGCGCTTTCCAACTTATTGGAAGCATGAGCGAGCCGCCCACCAGCGGGCTATGGAGCTACTATCTATCTTTGATATGCAGGATCTAGCCCATCATCAGGCCGGTTCCCTGCCCTATGGCGCCCAACGCAGGTTGGAGATTGTCCGGGCCCTGGCTACAAATCCCTCCCTGCTGCTCTTAGACGAACCGGCGGCGGGGATGAATCCCTCTGAAACCGCTGAGCTGATGGAGAACATCGTCAAAATTAGGGATACCTTCCACATCGCCATCATGCTCATCGAGCACGACATGAGCCTCGTCATGGGGATCTGCGAAGGCATCTGTGTGCTGAACTTTGGTCAGGTCATCGCCAAGGGCACAGCAGAAGAGATTCAGTCCAATCCCACAGTCATCGAAGCCTACTTGGGCAAGCAGCAGTAAGGAGGGCCAGCCATGTTAGCTGTCAACGACATCAACGTCTATTATGGCGCCATCCACGCCATTAAGGGCGTCTCTTTCCGGGTGAACGATGGGGAGGTAGTTACCCTCATCGGCGCCAACGGCGCGGGCAAGTCCACCATTCTCAACACCGTATCCGGTTTGCTCCGTGCCAAAAGCGGCACGGTAGACTTTCTGGGCAAGCACTTAGGCGGGGTGGCTGCCCACAAAATTGTTGAGATGGGCATCGCCCACGTCCCTGAAGGACGGCGCATATTTTTGCAAATGACGGTGGAGGAAAATCTGGAAATGGGGGCCTACACCCAACGCAGCGCTACCATCCGGGAGGATATTGACCGAATCTACCAGCAGTTTCCAAGGCTGAAAGAGCGCCGTCGTCAAATTTCCGGCACCCTATCCGGCGGTGAGCAGCAGATGCTAGCCATGGGGCGGGGGCTGATGTCCAATCCCAAGCTGCTGATGCTGGATGAGCCGTCTATGGGGCTGGCCCCCATCCTTGTGGAACAGATCTTTGAAATCATCCGTGACTTACACAAGGCCGGCACCACCATCCTCCTAGTAGAGCAAAACGCGCGCATGGCCTTGTCCGTAGCCAACCGCGGCTATGTGCTGGAGACCGGCAAAATCGTTGCCACCGGTACCGGAGCCGATCTGCTCAGCAATGAAGCTGTGAAAAAGGCCTATTTGGGCGGCTAATCGACGGTATAAAATGGGGCTCCCTGCCTGTGGCAGGGAGCCCCATTTTATACCCATATCCTTGCCAGCCATCACAGCTCTAGCTTGAACAGGTTATGATCGCTTGCGAAATTGGCCGCGGAATAGCACACCAGAACCTGGTCGATCTGATGGTCCTGCACATATTGCTTGAGCGACATGTTGTTGTAGCGCAGGTCAAACAGATGAACCTCCTGGTAGTCTGAGGCTAGAAAGGGCGCCAGCGTATCAGAATAGGAGTCCCGGACCACCAAAAGTTTGCCCCCGCTTCCCTCCGGATTTTGGAGGATACACAACGGTTGGTTCCCTCCCAGGAACATGGAGTACTTGTCCTTTTGCTCCAGCTTGGATAGGTCATAGAGAGAGCCAGGGATGGGCTTTCCTTCAGGATACCTGGTAACGGTCACCTGCCCGTTCTCCCCTCCCTCAGGCACCAGGGTGTAAATGCTGTCCGGCTCCACCCAGCCAGCGCCGGCAGAGGACCACGTGGTACCGTAAAAGCTGTCGCTGCGCAGCACCGGCTCATCCTTTAACGCCGTACCTGAGCGGCCCATCCCCTTGGACAACGCCAAAAATCCCATCTGCGCCCCCATAGTGGTCCAGTGATGATCCGTGCGGTAGAATACATCTTCCCCAGATAGGGCGGCATACAAATCGATAAAGGTCACATCGCCTGACAGCAAATCCTTCGCCTTTTCATTGGAGGAACCGTCGTCCACCTTGGGGGCATTGTCCGGGAGCCTGTCTGCCCACACATAGCTCTTGTCCGGCACCAGAGAAAAGTACACGGGTATGTCCAAATTCTTCCCCAGCTGGTTCACATAGTTTACCCGGGCTGTCAAATCTTCCTCTAATGGAGCAGTATACTGGGCGAACAAGGTCTGGCCATCTTGGCCAAAATACACCCCATTGTTCTCCCGCTTGCCAAAAATCCGTTCCATCCGGGCCTTGAACTGGATCCATCCGTCCCGAAGGGGAAATTGGTCGATCACATAGTCCTCAAAGTCCTTCATAAACTGCCCGGATTTCAGACTGTTCAAGGTAGGAGCCTTGAATTGCGCCAGATAGCGGTTCTCTTGGGGGGAAAACGTCCGGTCAGGGGCGATCAGAAAGGCCGCTCCAAAGCCAAAGATGAACAGGCAGAACAGCGCCGTAATCAAGATGGCATATTTTTTACTCATCCCCGCACCTCCTTAAAATCTGAAATACAGGAAGGGATTGTAGGTGCCATCCACCAGATAGGCGGTGGACAGAATCAATCCCGCACACAACAACACTGGAAGGGCGGTCTGCCTCACCCGCTGGGGCAGGCCTTTCCACAGGTTGGCTCCCAGAGGGGTGGAGGCCACGGCGGCAATGACCAAAATAGGCCAGTAATTACCCAGGTAATAAAGGAAGGCCCCATCCCACAATCCCGCGCCCATTCCAAACATGGCCCCTAGGTATGGACCCAGCGCGGCACAGTCCTCCACAGCAAAGATGGCCCAGCCTACCAACACAATCAGCAAACCGTACAGGTGGCTCAACCAAGCGGGAACCTTTTCCAACACCCTGCCCAAAAACAATTTTTCCACCACAATCCAGAAAAAGTAGAACAGTCCCCAAATCAGGAAGTTCCAGCTAGCCCCATGCCAAATGCCGGTAGCAGCCCATACCACCAGCAGATTGAAAATCATTCTAGGCGCTTTCACTCGGTTGCCCCCCAATGGGATATAGAGGTATTCCCGGAACCAGGAACCCAGGGAGATGTGCCAGCGCCGCCAAAATTCCGTGGCCGACTTGGCCACATAGGGGTAATTGAAGTTTTCCAGAAACTCAAATCCTAGCATTCTCCCCAATCCGATGGCCATGTCGGAGTAGCCGGAAAAGTCAAAGTATATCTGGAACGCGAAAGCCACCACTCCCAGCCACGCTCCCAAAGTGGTGAGCTGGCCCACGGGAGTGGCCAGGTATGTGTCCCATAGAGAACCAATGGCGTTGGCCAACAGCACCTTTTTGGCCAGCCCCACCACAAACCGCTGCACCCCATGGGCAAAACGCTCCACAGTATGAATCCTCTCCTCCAGTTGGTCATCCAAGTCTTTGTACTTGATGATCGGCCCCGCAATGAGCTGAGGAAACAGGGTGACGAAGGTACCAAAGGTGACAATATTCTTCTGGGTACGGGCATCTCCCCGGTAGACATCGATGGTATAACTCATCGTCTGAAAGGTGTAGAACGAGATCCCAATGGGCAGCTTTAGATTCAGCTTGGGCATCAGCTTTAGGCCAACAGCCTCCAGGGAGCCGGCTAGAAAATCCCAATACTTAAAGAAAAACAACAGAGCCAGGTTAAAGACCACTGACGAGGCCACTGCCAACTTTGCCCCTCGGACATTGCCCCTGCTCTTGCAGCGGGTGACCAACATACCATGGGTATAGTCGATGACGATTGAGGCAAACATAATCAGAATATATACCGGCTCTCCCCAGCCGTAAAAAATCAGATTAAGGCCCAGCAATACCAGGTTGCGCCAGCGCAGGGGGGTAATGTAGTAGAAGAATAAAACTGCGCATAGATAGAGAAACAGAAAATATGGGGCAGAAAAAATCATGGGCGCTCACCTCAACGGTTTATTTTAACTAGAGATAACCCTTGGCAAATGCGGAACTCATATGTCCACTATTTTGCCAAGGGTCATATGAAGAGAACAGGGGGGCGCCACTGTTCTGCTTTTCACTCGGTTACAGGCGGACCGTTCACAGCTAAGGTCAGCGGTGCAGCCGCTTGACTGCTCCTACACCTGTCTCTCAACATCCAGGTAGGGATATGTACTCACTCCATCATCTCTAAAACAGAGCGTTGAACGCAGACACAACTTGGTTTGCCTCCTGGCTGACCACCAACATCACACAGTTGCCATTGACTACAATCCTGGCGTTGTTTTGCCAATTCTCAACCGTCTCGGGATACCAGGCGCCCGGGGTGGAGCCATCCGCCCCAACTTGGGTGTTGATGCGTTGTTGAAAGATATTCTTGACAGCCTGCGCATCGGCGCTGCTAGCCACCTCCACCAGGGCCACCTCAGCGGCGATGGAGGACATCTTGGCTGTGCGAAGCACCGTCTGTTTGCGCTGAATCCCAGACAGGCCAGGATAAATGTGCTCCAGCTGTGCTCCCTCCACCTCCATCATGGCGGGAGCCTCATCTCCCTTAAACTGGGACAGTCCGTTGTAAAACGCTGTCAGATTTACGGAAGGGGTGCTCTGGCCGCCGCTGGGCGCAGACGGTTTGGCCGGAGCCTTGCTGGGGGCCGGAGTCTTGCTCTGCGTGGGGGCTTTACTTTGCGCAGGCGCCTTGCTTTGAGCCGGGGCCTGGGAGGATGTGCTGGGTGACTGGCTCACCGCCTCACTGGGCTCTGGGAGCGGCGTTTCACTCTGCTCTCCACTGGGAGAGACAGCGGGCGTTTCACTCTGCTCTGCGCTGGCACTTTCAGTAGGCTCTACGCTGTTTTGATTTTCCAAGCTTTCCTTGGGGGTACAAGCGGCCAGGCTCACACATAGCGTCATTGTGATCAACAGGGCTAAGCAGGTCTTCATTTCATATTTCTCCTATATCTAAAAATTTGCATGGAATGAATCTATCCAAGCGGCGCCTAATGCTTGAACAGCGCGTTAAATTCTTCCACAATGGCATCACAGTCCTGATGGCACATCATCATCACATAGTTGCCGTTTGCCACCACTTGAGCGTTGTTGGTCCACAGGTCGGTAGACTCTGGGTACAAAGCTCCGCCATTTACCATATCGTCAATCCTGGTCTGGAAAATTTTCTTTACTTTTTCCGTGTCCTCATCGTTTTTGGTCTGCACCAAGGCAAACTCTCCATTGTTGATATTGACCGCGCACATATAGATCACCTGCTGCTCCAAGTCTATGTCCAGCAGACCGGCCATTGAATTTTCCAGATACATTCTCCCAAATTCATCCTCTGGGTTAACCAATTCCAAAAAGGCAGTGAATTCATGATTCTCCTGGAGCGTCTTGGCAAACGCGGTCAGGTCTACCTGTTTGGCCTGGGTCTGCCTGCCGGTGCAGGCGGTCAGTCCGCACAGCAGTAAGACAGCCAGAACAAGGGTCATCATCTTTCTCATATTCTTCCTCCCTGAAAATTAAGAATTTTGTTTAGCCGAAGGGGTCCCTACCGATATGCTTAGACGCAAGGACCTGAAAAAGGTTCCCACATAATACAAATTTTTATACACGTTCAAGTCAGGCCTGCAATGTGTCCCTGAATTCTCCTTATGAGCATATCCTGGGCCACCAAGTTGTGCCCCCCCTCCAGCACCACCACGTCAGCGTACTGACGGCTGGGCTGGACAAACTGCTCGTGCATTGGCTTGACGGTGGTGAGATACTGGTCAATCACTGAATCCAGGGAACGGCCCCGCTCCTTCACATCCCGGCGGATACGGCGCAGAATGCGCACATCCGCATCAGTGTCCACAAATATCTTGATGTCCATCAGATCCCGCAGCTGCTTATTTTCAAAAATCAGGATGCCCTCTACCACCACTACCTTGGTGGGGCGCACATCCGCAAAGCTGTCGGAGCGGTTGTGCACAGCGTAGTCATACACCGGACAACGGATGGTCTCCCCTGCAATGAGCCGGCGCAGGTGGTCTACCATTAATTCGGTGTCAAAGGCATCTGGATGATCGTAGTTTAAAGCAGCCCGTTCCTCAAAGGTCATTCCATCGTGCCGTTTATAATAATTGTCGTGGTAAACCACAGACACATCGGCACCAAAGGTCTCCTGAAGCCTTTTCGTCAAAGTAGTTTTCCCCGAGCCGGTGCCTCCGGCAATGCCAATGAGTATAGTCTCCATGGATCCACTCCTCCCATCCTGTTCCAGGCGTGTCCCCTGGCTCTCCATAGGCAATCCGATATTATAAATATAAAGTTTATCATGACGCCGAAAAATTGGCAACTGTTTCAGGGGAAGCGGGGAGATTTTGTCATAACGCTCCGGATATGCTGTGGCTCCAGCAAAAAAGTTGAAATTTTGTCCCTTTCGCCAGATTTTCTCTTGTAATTTTTATACTAAACGAATATAATGTCCATGGTTAAGGGAGGCTGTTATGGTCAATATTGTTTTAGTAGAACCGGAAATCCCGCAGAATTGCGGCAATATTGCCCGGACTTGTGCCGCCACCCGCTGCCGGCTCCATCTGGTGGAACCCTTGGGCTTTGATATCAGCGAAAAAGCGGTAAAACGGGCCGGGTTGGACTACTGGCCGATGGTCGATCTGACCGTCTATTCCTCGTTGGACGATCTGTTCGCCCGTACCCCCCGCCCTGACCTGTGGCTGGCCACTACCAAGGCCCCGCAGGACTATACGCAAGCTACGTTTCGGGAAGGCTGCTGGCTCTTTTTTGGAAAAGAGACCGCCGGCCTTCCAGAGCACTTCCGCACGGAGTATGCTTCGCGCTGCATCCGCATTCCCATGCGGGAGGACGCCCGTAGTTTGAACCTCTCCAACTCGGTGGCCATCCTCACCTATGAGGCCCTGCGCCAGCAGGGCTTCCCCGGTCTGAACGGAGTTGGCAGAATGGGCAGGATGTAGTTTTTGTCCTCTGCAAGGTGTAACTGTGGAAAGGAGCTTCGCTATGAACTACAACAAGAAGACCGTAAAGGACATCGATGTGGCTGGAAAAAAGGTGCTTTTGCGCTGCGACTTCAACGTGCCCATGGCCAAGGACGGTAGCGGCGTGATCACCGATGATAAACGCATCCGCGCCGCCCTGCCCACCATCCAGTATCTGCTGGACCAAGGGGCGGCGGTCATCGCCTGCTCCCATATGGGCAAGCCAAAGGGCGAAATCAAGCCTGAATTGTCCCTCAAACCTGTGGCTGCTCGGCTCAGCCAACTGCTGAATTTAGAAGTTATCATGGCCGATGACGTGGTGGGGCCTGACGCTCAGGCCAAGGCCGCAGCTCTCCAGGGTGGGCAGCTCATTTTGCTGGAAAACACCCGCTTTGAGCCAGGAGAAACCAAGAATGATCCGGAACTGGCCCGAGCCATGGCGTCCATGGCCCAGGTGTATGTATCCGATGCATTTGGCGCTGTCCACCGCGCCCACGCTTCCACCGCCGGAGTGGCCAAGTACCTGCCCGCCGTATCCGGCTTTCTTATCCAAAAGGAACTGGATTTCATTGGCGGCGCCCTGGCCAATCCTAAGCGTCCGCTGGTGGCCATTTTGGGCGGCTCTAAGGTGTCCTCCAAAATTGGCGTGATCAACAACCTGCTGTCCATCGCCGACACCATCATCATCGGCGGCGGCATGGCTTACACCTTTTTTGCCGCCCAAGGTGGTAAAGTGGGCGATTCCCTGCTGGAGGATGATTGGAAGGAATACGCCAACGACATGGTGAATAAGGCGCGGGAGAAGGGAGTTGCACTGCTTCTCCCGGTAGACACCATAGTAGCGGACGCCTTCTCCCCCGATGCAAACAGCCAGGTGGTCCGGGCCGGGGAAATCCCCGACGGCTGGCAGGGGTTGGACATTGGCCCTGAAACGGTGAAGTTGTTCTGCGCCGCTGCGGCCGATGCCGGCACTGTCATCTGGAACGGCCCCATGGGGGTATTTGAATTCGATCAATTTGCCCGGGGCACTCGGGCAATAGCCCAAGCCCTGAGCGAAACCCAGGCCATCACCATTATTGGCGGGGGGGACAGCGCTGCCGCGGTACAACAGCTTGGCTATGCCGATAAAATGACCCACATCAGCACCGGCGGCGGAGCCAGCCTGGAATTCATGGAAGGAAAAGAACTTCCCGGTGTGGCCTGTCTCCTGAATCGATAAAGAGCATATATACAGGAAGGAGCCCTACAAGTTATGAATCTGAAATACCGAAAGACAATCATTGCCGGCAACTGGAAAATGAATAAAACCCTCACCGAAACCCGAGCCTTTGCCGAGGCTATCAAGCCCAATCTGGGCCGCCACAAATGGTGTGAGGTGGTTCTGTGCGTTCCCAGCGTCAACGTGTCGGGCTCGGTGAAGCTATTTAAGGATACCCGGGTGTCCATCGGCGGCGAGAGCTGCCATTATGAGGCCTCCGGCGCCTACACTGGCGAAGTTACCGTGGAAATGCTGAAGGATGTAGGCGCCAAATATGTCATCATCGGTCACTCTGAGCGCCGGCAGTATTACAACGAAACTGACTTTACCGTCAACAAGAAAGTCCATGCCGCCCTGGAAGCCGGCCTTCGCCCCATTATCTGCGTAGGCGAAAGCCTGGAGCAGCGCGAGCTTGGGGTGACCCAGGAGCTGATCTCCTACCAAGTAAAAGTGGCCCTGGCTGGATTGAGTGATCATCAAGTGCGGCGGGCTATCATCGCCTACGAGCCCATCTGGGCTATTGGCACCGGAAAGACCGCCACCGCCCAACAGGCAGGAGAGGTGTGCACCCACATCCGGTCTATCATCCGCAAAGAGCACGGCGCCCGTATAGCCAGAGCGGTGACCATTCAGTATGGGGGGTCTATGAACGCCAAAAACGCTGCCGAGCTGTTGGCCCAACCTGACATTGACGGCGGCTTGATCGGCGGCGCCTCCCTCAAGCCCGACGACTTTCTGACCATCATCAACGCCGCCAATCAATGAACACGGCGCCTGATCAGATATCCCGGCAAGGACACCCAGACCGCCGGTATTATCAGACCCATTCCCTCTGTTTATGAAGAAAGGCTTTCTATGAAAACACCCACTACCTTGATTATTATGGACGGCTTTGGCTGTGCTCCAGAAAAAACAGGAGACAACGCCATCACTGCCGCCAATACCCCTAATTTAGACCGGCTGTTTGCTGAAAATCCCTGCTGTCGCCTGTCCGCCTCCGGTATGGACGTAGGCCTGCCCGATGGACAGATGGGCAACAGCGAAGTGGGCCACACCAACATCGGCGCCGGCCGGGTGGTGTTCCAGGACCTGCCCCGCATCACCCTGGATATACAACAAGGCGGATTTTTCCAAAATCCAGCCTATGTCAAAGCTATGGACTCCTGCCGGGAAAAAGGCTCCGCCCTCCATCTGCTTGGCCTGCTGTCCGATGGAGGCGTCCATTCCCACATCGACCACCTGCTGGCTCTGGTGAAGATGGCCAAGGAGCGGGGACTGACTCTAGTCTATATCCACTGCTTTCTGGACGGACGGGATGTCTCCCCCACTTCCGGAAAGGGTTTCGTTACGCAGCTGCAGCAGGAGCTGGCTGCACTTGGCACAGGCCGGATTGCCACTGTTATGGGCCGGTACTACGCCATGGACCGGGACAACCGATGGGAACGGGTCAGTCGGGCCTATGCCGCCATCGCCGATGGTCAGGCCCCTCTTGTAGAAGACCCCGTCCTGGCCATCCAGCAATCCTATGACGCCGGGGTCACAGATGAATTTATAGAGCCCATGGCCTGTACCCCCAATGTCAAAGTAAACCAAAACGACTCTATCATTTTTTACAATTTCCGGCCTGACCGGGCCAGGGAGCTCACCCGAGCCTTTGTAGACCCAGACTTTACCGGCTTTGAGCGAGAGCACGGTTTCCTCCCGGTCTGCTATGTATGCACCACGGAGTATGATGCCGCCATGCCCAATGTGGAGGTAGCCTATCCCCGGGAAAAGCTGTCCAACATCTTCGGTTCCTATATCTCCCGGCTGGGGCTGACCCAGCTGCGCATTGCCGAGACGGAGAAATATGCCCATGTCACCTTCTTTTTTAATGGCGGCATAGAGCAGGTGTTCCCTGGAGAGGACCGTTGCCTCATCCCCTCTCCCAAGGTAGCCACCTATGATCTCCAGCCTGAGATGTCCGCCCCCGAGGTGACCGCCGAGGCAGTCAGGCGCATTGAGAGCGGACAGTATGATGTGATTATTCTGAATTTTGCTAACTGCGATATGGTGGGCCACACTGGAGTCTATGAGGCTGCGGTGAAGGCCGCACAAGCTGTGGATGATGGAGTGGGTCAGGTGGTAGCTGCCACCGCCAAGCTGGGCGGTATATCCATCATCACCGCTGACCACGGCAATGCCGAACACATGGTGGATCAGGACGGCACTCCCTTTACCGCCCACACCACAAATCTGGTGCCCTGCTGCGTGGTTGGCGCCGATGTCAAACTGCGGGACGGCCGGTTGGCCGACCTGGCGCCCACCATGCTGGATCTGATGGGATTGAATAAACCTGCAGAGATGGACGGAGAAACCCTCATCGTCCGTTGACGATATCATTCACACAGAAAAGGAGATTGAGTCTGATGAAAAGTATGATCGAGATCGTTGATGTGGTGGCCCGTGAGATCTTGGACTCCAGGGGTAACCCCACCGTAGAGGTGGAGGTTATTCTGGACGACGGTGTGGTGGGTCGGGCTGCGGTTCCCTCCGGAGCCTCCACCGGTATTTATGAGGCCTGCGAACTGCGGGACGGCGACAAAGCCCGCTACTTGGGCAAGGGCGTGGAAAAGGCGGTAACCAACGTAAACACGGAGATTGCCGAAGCCCTTATCGGCATGAATGTGCTGGAGCAGCCCGCCATTGATCAGCTGCTCATCAACCTGGACGGCACCCCCAACAAGAGCCGTCTGGGCGCCAATGCCATCTTGGGCGCCTCACTGGCCTGTGCCAAGGCTGCCGCCGAATCCCTGGGCACCAGCCTGTACAACTATATCGGCGGTGTTAATGCTAAAACCCTCCCAGTCCCCATGATGAATATTCTCAACGGCGGTGCCCACGCCACCAATAATGTGGACATCCAGGAGTTTATGATTATGCCTGTGTCCGCCCCCTCCTGGCGGGAGGCACTGCGCCGCTGCGCCGAGGTATTCCACACACTGAAGGCCGTCTTGAAGGATAACGGAACCCCCACCGCCGGCGTGGGTGATGAGGGCGGCTACGCCCCCAACCTGAAAAAGGATGAAGATGCCCTGAAGGTCATTGTACAGGCCATTGAAAAGGCTGGCTACAAGCCCGGGGAGGACTTTATGATCGCCATTGACGCGGCCACCTCCGAATGGTACAATGAGGAAACCGGCTGCTATGATCTGCCAAAGGCTAAGAAAACCATGACCAGGCAGCAACTGGTCAATATGTGGAAAAAGTTTGCCGATGCCTATCCCATCATCTCCCTGGAGGACGGCATGGGTGAGAATGACTGGGAGGGTTGGGCTATGCTCACCAAGGCCATCGGCGACCGGGTCCAGCTGGTAGGCGATGACCTGTTCGTCACCAATGTAGAGCGGCTTTCTGCCGGCATTGAGAAAGGTGTGGCCAATGCCATCCTTATCAAGGTCAACCAGATCGGCACCCTCACCGAAACCCTAGACGCTATCCAGATGGCCAACCGGGCAGGGTACACCGCTGTCGTCTCCCACCGTTCCGGCGAGACAGAGGACACTACCATTGCCGACATCGCTGTGGCGCTGAACGCCGGCCAGATCAAGACCGGCGCTCCCAGCCGCACTGACCGGGTAGCCAAGTATAACCAACTCCTGCGCATTGAGGAAGAGTTGGGAGATGCCGCTCAGTATCCCGGTTCCAAAGCCTTCTTCAATCTCAAGTAAATCCTTGGACTGATGGATTAGCTCCCTTATGGGCAGTTGGATCTGTCAGCGCTTCTCTCTAAAAGACAACAGCGGCACGGTACAGAAGTACCGTGCCGCTGTTGTCTTCCCCTCCGTATTCCTACAATCTCTCTGTTCTAAACGTCAAGATTTTGCATTCATTTTTATGCATTTTGCCCAATTCCGCTGTTGTGTTTTTTTATATCTTGACAACTATTATTAAAATTGTTAGGATAGAAACAAGTATTATAGAAGTATTCTTGGTACAGAAATAATACATGAGGAGGTAAACATATGTTGTTTCAGACCACACAGGCCCATGAGGAATTGCGCGCCAAAATCCGCGCCTTTGCGGAGGAAGAGGTTAAGCCCATCGCCTTCATGCTGGACCAGCAGAGTGAGTTCCCTGCCGAGCAGGTGAAAAAGTTGGCCCAGATGGGGTTGATGGGCATTCCCTACCCCAAGGAGTACGGTGGTGCCGGACTGGATATCCTGAGCTACGCCATTGCCGTGGAGGAGCTCTCCCGGGTAGACGGCGGTACCGGCGTTATCCTGTCTGCCCATGTATCCCTGGGCTCCTTTCCCATCTTCGCTTTCGGCACTGAGGAACAGAAGAAAAAGTATCTGGTCCCCCTGGCCCGGGGCGAGAAGATCGGCGCCTTCGGCCTGACTGAGCCCAACGCCGGTTCTGACGCCGGCGGCACTGAGACCACCGCCGTGGATAAGGGCGACCACTGGCTGCTCAACGGCGGCAAGATTTTCATCACCAATGCTCCTAAGGCGGACACCTATGTAGTATTTGCTGTCACCACCCCCGATATCGGCACACGGGGTATCTCCGCGTTCATCGTGGAAAAAGGTTGGAAAGGTTTTGAGTTCGGTGACCACTATGATAAGTTGGGCATCCGCTCTTCTTCCACCGCAGAGCTGATCTTCAACGATGTGAAGGTTCCCAAAGAAAACCTCCTGGGCAAGGAAGGTGAAGGCTTCAAGATTGCCATGGCTACCCTGGACGGCGGTCGTATCGGCATCGCCTCCCAAGCGCTGGGTATCGCTCAGGGTGCCTTTGAGCAGGCCCTTGACTATGCCAAGGAGCGGGTTCAGTTCGGCAAGCCCATCGCCGCCCAGCAAGCCATCTCATTCAAGCTGGCTGACATGGCTACCAAGCTGCGCTGCGCTCGTATGCTGGTCTACTCTGCCGCCGAGCTGAAGGAAGCTCACGTCCCCTACGGCAAGGAGGCCGCAATGGCCAAAATGTACGCGTCCGACATCGCTCTGGAAGTCACCAACGATGCGGTTCAGATCTTCGGTGGCTCCGGCTTCCTGAAGGGCATGGATGTGGAGCGCATGTACCGCGACGCCAAGATCACCACCATCTACGAGGGTACCAACGAGGTCCAACGGGTGGTTATCGCTGCCAGCCTCATCGGCAAGATGCCCAAGGACAACAGCGGTAGCAGCCGTTCTGTGGCCAAGAAGCCTGCCCCCATTACCGGCGTACGTAAGCACCAGATTTATCGGGGAGACGCGAAGGAGAGCGTAGAGTCCCTGGTAGCCGCCCTGAAGAAGGATGGATATGACTTCAACGTGGGCATCGCCATGGATACTCCCATTCCCCAGGCTGAGCGCGTAGTGTCTGCAGGTAAGGGCATCGGTGACCGGAAGAATATGAAGCTGGTTGAGAATCTGGCCCACGCTGCCGGCGCTGCTCTAGGCGCTTCCCGTCCCGTGGCTGAGACACTGAAGTATGTACCTCTCAACCGCTATGTTGGTATGTCTGGCCAAAAATTCACCGGCAACCTGTACATCGCTTGCGGCATTTCCGGCGCTACACAGCATTTGAAGGGTATCAAGGATGCCTCTACCATCGTCGCCATTAACAAGAACGGAAACGCTCCCATCTTCAAGAACTGTGACTACGGTATTGTGGGCGATGTCAGTGAGATTCTGCCCCTGCTGGCTGCCGCCCTCGGCACCGGTGAGAAGCAGCCTGCTCCTCCCATGGTCAAGATGAAGAGACCCCCCGCTCCCAAGCCCGAGCCCATCGGCAAGCGGTACGTCTGCGGCGGCTGCGGCTACGAGTATATCCCTGAACTGGGCGATGAGGACGCTGATGTGGCTCCTGGCACCCTGTTCGAAAACCTGAGTGAAGAATGGGTTTGCCCAGAGTGCGCCGAGGATAAGTCTCAGTTTATCGAGGCCTGATCACATCCTTAATTTGAAGAGGAGGAACAATTTATGTATGCTGTTCGTGAAGTAACCAAGGATTTATACTGGGTAGGTGCCAACGATCATCGCACTCACCTGTTTGAAAATATCCATCCGATTCCCAAGGGTGTCTCCTATAACGCCTATCTGCTGCTGGATAAGTCCACCGTCCTCGTTGATACGGTCGATTGGTCTGTTTTCCGTCAGCTCATTGAAAACATGGAGTATCTCCTGGGCGACCGTCCTCTGGACTATCTGCTGATCAACCACCTGGAGCCCGACCACGCTGCCAGCATTGGCGGAATCCTTCAGCGTTGGCCCAACGTGAAGATTATCTCCAGCGAAAAGGGCTTCATGTTCATGCGTCAGTTTGGCTTTGAGGTGGACTCCCATGAGCTCATTGAGGTGAAGGAGGGTGACACCTACACCTTCGGCGATCACACCGTTACCTTCGTGGCCGCCCCCATGGTGCACTGGCCCGAGGTCCTGGTCACCTTTGACCTCACCAATGGCGTTCTGTTCTCCGCAGATGCCTTTGGCACCTTCATTGCCCTGGACGGCAAGCTGTTCGCCGATGAGGTCAACTTTGACCGTGATTGGCTGGACGAGGCCCGCCGTTACCTGACCAACATTGTGGGTAAGTATGGCCCCCACATTCAGCTCCTGCTGAAAAAGGCCAGCGGCATTCTGGACAAAATCAAGTATATCTGCCCCCTCCATGGGCCCGTGTGGCGCGAAAACCTGATGTACTTTGTGGAAAAGTACGATAAGTGGAGCCGCTACGAGCCGGAGGAGCAGGGCGTCATGATCGTCTACGCCTCCATGTATGGCAACACTGAGGCGGCTGCTCAGGCTCTGGCCACCCGGCTGTGTGATGCAGGCGTGACCAATGTGGTAGTATACGACGTGTCTAACACCCATGTGTCCTACCTAATTTCCGATGCTTTCAAGTACAGTCACATTGTACTGGCCTCTGTCACCTACAATCTGGGTATCTACCCCGTCATGCACAACTTCCTGATGGATATGAAGGCCCTCAACCTGCAAAACCGCACCTTTGCCATTGTAGAGAATGGCTCCTGGGCCTGCAAGTCTGGAGACCTGATCCAGAAGTTCGTTGATGAGGAAATGAAGAACATGACCGTTCTCAATGAGCGGCTGTCCCTGGCCTCTTCGCTGCAGCCCGACAAGGAAACCGAGCTGAACAACCTGGTTGCAGCCATTGCGGACTCCTTTAAGTAAACTGTACTGACAGGTTGAATATTCTGTCTCACTTAGGGCGGTATGACAAATGGTCATACCGCCCTATTTCTTTCAAGGGGAAAGCCCCATGACGTTCAGTCATGGGGCTTTCCCCTTGTTTATCATCTACCGCTGTCAGCACGGTCCAGTCAATGTCTGCCTAATGATGGTGTCCGCTGGATATCAGCAGCAGCATTCCCACGGCAAATCCGACAACCGTAGCCAAAATAGCCCACCAGGATCTCCATTGCAGACTGGCCTCTGGGAGCAGCTCAAAAAACACCACATACAGCATGGCACCCCCCGCCAGCGCCAGGGCAGCAACCAGCATGATGGCAGCCTGATTGCCTACAAAGTATCCCAGCAGAGCACCCAGCACAGTGGGTACCCCGCTGAGTGCAGCCACAAAAATGGCCGAAGCGGTCTTGGATCCGTCATGAAGCAGGGGAATGGCAATACTCATTCCCTCGGGCAGATTATGCAATCCGATGGTGATCGCTGCCAGCACTGCCGCATAGCCAATTCCCTGCACTGCCACCGTAGCGCCCACCGCCATGCCTACTGGCACATTGTGAAGGGCCACTGCAGCGGCTAGGACAATGCCGGCCGTATGCAGATCATGGTGGCCGCAGGCACAGCGGTGGGGCTCGTTCTCCACCTGGTGATGGGCACCTTTGTCAATCCAGCAGTTCAGCAAATAGGTAATCAAAAAACCTGCCACCAAACATAGTGGAACCAGCCAGGGCCATTCTCCTGCCTCTAACGCCTCCGGTACCATCTCCAACGCTACAATACACAGCATCAGTCCTGCTGTAAACGACAGCAGTAGGCTAGCCCACCTTTGAGACTGCCGCTTGATCAGCACCCCCAACACCCCACCCAGGGCTAAACCTCCTACTCCAGTGGCCACAGTCAGTAAAATGATAAATAAAATCGTTTCCATCACCTTGCACCCCATTGTCAATGAAGTCGCTTTTGAAAGCCTACTTACTATATCATAAAAGCCGCCCCCAGCGCAAGAGCGGGGGGCGGCAAGTTCTACTCCTTGGCAAGGAATTGCTTCACTCCAATGACAATGAGAAAGACGCCAAAACACTTTCGCAGCAGTCCAACCTCCAGGGTGGTGGCTGCCCAGGCGGCCAGAGCAGTTCCCACCAGTCCGCTGACAATAGCCGGCAGCAGAGCCTTTTTCTCTATATAGTGGTTTTTTATATGTGCGGGGAGAGCGGTGGCCGCCGTAGGCAGGAAGTAGAGCAAATTGACCCCTTGGGCAAGATTTTGCTCCACTCCGGCAAAGGTGGTCATATAGATCAGCAACAGAGAGCCGCCGCCGATGCCAAAGCCTGACAGCACACCGGTGATTGCCCCAGCCAATGCGGCGATCAACCAATCCATCATAGCAGCGCCCTGATCCCGCCGTACAGGATAAGCAGTGCGAATCCCCTCCGCAGCCACAGCATGGACAGCTTTTTGAACAGCTTGCCTCCTACAAATCCACCTACCAATCCTCCTGCCACATAGGGCAGGGCCACAGCCAGATCCAGGCTGCCCCGAAACCAGTAGATACCCGCGGACAAAGCGCACAAAGGCGCGATAACTGCCACAGAAGTGGCAAAGGCCTTGCGCTGATCCAAGCCGCACTTGCCCGCCAGCAGCGGGACTAGCACCATGCCGCCCCCTCCGCCGAAAAATCCGTTGATTATCCCGGCAGCGCCCCCTGCAGCGGCATACCAGATGGTTTTACGTTGACTGGACTCCATGGACCTCACCTGTCCCTGTATCAATTGGAATGAGTTCAGTATGCCACTTCGTCTAGCTGGCTATTCCACTGGAATCCTCATAACAAAACGGCAAAATCTGTTGTAACAATGCGAAAAAAATAGATTGCATTTCCCCTTGTCAACTGTTAAAATAAAACGACAACTGAATACAGTTGCGAGAAATGCAGTAGAAAGGAAGAAGCAAAATGCCCAAACACATGAAGCGGGCCCTTTTGCTGCTTGTCGCTTTCGCCATGCTGCCGACCTTACTGTATGGATGTACAGAAGGTGCGGAGACCAGTTCCGGCGATCCGACAACTGCACAATCGGGCGAGTTACCCAAAAATGGGAACTCAGTCACGGTAGGTATCGCAAATGATCTGGACTCCCTCGATCCTCACACAGCCACAAGTGCGGGAACTACCGAGGTGTTGTTCAATCTCTTTGAGGGATTGGTAAAGGCCAGTCCCAATGGTGAGATCATTCCAGCCGTTGCCAGTGACTATACAGTTTCCGACGACGCTCTGACCTACACCTTTACCCTGCGGGAAGGGGTGACATTTCACAATGGAGCGCCGGTCACCATGGAAGATGTGCTCTACTCCCTGGAACGCTGCCGTGGATCAGAGAATGACGGAACCCCCCTGGTCACGGTTTTTGGCAACATCAGCAATCTGAAAGCGGAGGGCAACCAGCTTATTCTTACCCTGAACCAGCCCAGTCTGGAGTTTATCTACTCCATGACCGCAGCCATCATTCCCGCAGGCTCGGGCCAAACCATCACCTCCAACCCTGTGGGCACCGGTCCCTTCCAGTTCGTGTCCTATGCGCCCCAGGACAACATGGTGATGAAAAAATACGATGGCTACTGGAACCAGGAAAAGGCAGCTCATCTGGATCAGGTTACCTTCCGCATCTTCACCGATGCCAACGCCCTGGTGCTCAGCCTTCAGGGTGGGACGCTTGATCTGGCCATTCATCAGTCCAGCAGCACCGCCTCTACCCTGGAAAACAATTTCACCATCCATCAGGATACCATGAAATTAGTTCAGGCCCTGTACATCAATAACGCCGTCAAGCCCTTTGACGATCTGCGGGTACGTCAAGCCATGTACTATGCCATCAATGTGCCTGAGATCATCGACTTTGTATCTGATGGCTCCGGCAGGGCCACCGGTACCAGTATGTACCCCGCCCGAGAAAAATATTTTGTGGAGGAGCTGGCCACAGCCTATCAGCAGGACATCGACAAGGCCAAAGAGCTGCTGGCTGATGCCGGCTATCCCAATGGCTTTGAGATGACCATCACAGTCCCCTCAAACTATACTCCCCATGTCCGTACCAGCGAGATCATTGCCCAACAGTTGCAGGAAGTGGGCATTACCGCCAAGGTAGAACTAGTGGAGTGGGGAAGTTGGGTCAAAGACATATACCGGGGCCGGGACTTTGAGGGCACCGTTTGCGCCATTGCCGCAGAGGATATGACGGCCCAGGAGATGCTGGAGCGCTACGTTACTGACCACCGTAAGAACTTCATCTCATTTTCCAACCAGGAGTATGACCAGGTTGTGAATACCGCCCTAACAACCCTAGATGAGAAGGAACAGGTGGCCCAATATAAGCGCGCCCAGGAGATTCTCAACGAACAGGCAGCCAGCCTATGGATACAGGATCTGTGCGACCTGGTGGTGATGAGCCGCAACCTGGATGGATTTACCTTCTACAGTACCTATGTACTGGATATGTCCACTATCTACTACAAATAATTACAACACACCCCCACAGGACCGGCGGCATACTGTCGTCCCTGTGGGGGCAGGCCCATTTGCGGAGTTTTTCCAAAAATGCGGGCAAACTAGCACAGAAAGGAGGCGTTCACCTTGGCCAAGTCAGTTCTAAAGCGGGCCTTACTGCTGGTGGTCACCTTACTGCTGATCACAGTGCTTGCCTTCATCGCCTTTCAAATCATCCCCGGCGATCCTACTGACTCCATTCTGGGCCTGGAGGCCAACGAGGCCCAGATTACCTCTCTGCGCGCCCAGCTGGGATTGGACCTGCCCCCCTGGCAGCGGTATTGGAGCTGGCTATCTGCCTTTGTCACAGGAGATTTCGGCCATTCCTACAGCTACTCCATGCCGGTGACGGAGCTGCTGGCCTCCCGCGTCGGAGTCACCTTCACCCTAGCAACTATGGCCTTTGTTCTTATTGTGGTCATCTCCATTCCACTTGGCATCCTGTCTGCCCGGTATGAAGGCGGCATTGTAGACCGGGCGGCTACCACGCTTACTCAGCTGTCCATGTCCATTCCAAACTTTATCCTGGGCATCGGTCTGTACTATGTGTTCTCCCTGCTCCTTCGCTGGTTCCGGCCGGAGTATGTCCCTCCCAGTCAGGGACTTGGGGCCCACCTATGGTATATGATCGTGCCCGCCCTAGCCGCCGCGCTTCCCAAGAGCGCTATGGCCACAAAACTCCTCCGGGGGTCCATCCTGGGAGAGATGGGGCAGGACTACATCCGCACCGCATACAGCAAGGGCAATTCTAAAAGCTCCGCCCTGTGGCATCATGTGCTGCGCAACGCCATGATCCCGGTAGTTACTTTCCTGGCCATGGCCCTTGCCGACATTGCCGCTGCCTCCATCGTTGTTGAGCGAGTATTTGGGCTGCCCGGTCTGGGTCAGATGCTTATTACCTCCATCAATAACCGGGATTATCCGGTGGTACAGGCCATTGTAGTACTGGTGGCTGTCATCGTGGTGTCCTGCAATTTTCTGGCAGATCTACTGTACCGGGCCATGGATCCCCGAATCGAAGGGCGATGATGAGATGAAAAAAAGAAATTGGTATCTCACCGTTGGTGGCTTCCTGACACTGACTATGGTGGCTTATATCCTGGTGGGGGTTTTTTGGACCCCCTACAACCCCTCTGCCATCAATGGCGCGGATCGGTATGCCCCCCCCTCCTTTCTCCACCCATTCGGCTGTGACCATCTGGGCCGGGACATCTTCTCACGCACTCTGGAGGGTGCCAGTTCCACCTTAACCATCGCCGTAGCGGTGCTGGCCGTGGGCTTTATCTTTGGCCTAATTATAGGCGCCTTGTGCGGTTATTACGGCGGCAGCGCGGACGCCCTTATCATGCGTCTTTGTGATACGGTGACAGCCTTCCCCAGCATTCTGCTGGCCTTGGTGGTCATTGCCATCATTGGCCGGGGTAAATATAACATCATCGCAGCGCTGGGCGTGCTGTTTATCCCTAGCTTTTCCCGTCTGGTGCGGGGGGAATTTCTCAAGCAGCGTGACCGGGATTATGTGAAATCTGCTAAACTGATGGGGGTTTCCAACCTGAGGATCATATTCATTCATATCCTGCCCAATACTTGGCCAGTACTGTTGTCGGGCCTCACCATCGGTTTTAACAACGCAGTGCTGTCCGAGGCATCCATGAGCTACCTGGGTATTGGTGTCAGTCCCAGCGAACCCAGCCTTGGCTACATGCTCAGCGATGCTCAGAGCGTCCTGTTTAATGCCCCCTGGTATACTGCTTTCCCGGCCCTGGTGGTCATCCTGCTCATTTTGGGCGTTGGCCTGATTGGAGAGGGCATTCGCTCCCAGATGGGGGTGGCGTCATGATGCTGGATATCCAGAACCTGTCGGTGACATTTTTCACCCGGCAACAGCCCCTTCATGTTGTCTCCGACCTCAGCCTCCAGATCAAGGCTGGAGAAGTGGTAGGCATCGTGGGAGAGTCCGGCTCAGGCAAATCCATGACTGCTCACGCCCTGATGGGCCTGATCCATCGGGCCACCGCCCGGGTGGAGGGTAAAGCCCTGTTCGGCGATGTGGACCTGTTATCCCTGTCCCGGCGCGAATTGCGGGAGTATCAAGGCAAGGAGTTGTCCATCATCTTTCAGGAACCCATGACCAGCCTGAACCCCACCATGCGCATTGGCAAACAGGTGGAAGAGGCCCTCCGGCTCCACACCGGGCTTGGGCGTCGAGAACGGCGAAACAAGGCCCTGGCGGCTATGGCCCTGGCCGGCCTGCCCCATCCAGAGGAACTGTACCCAGTATATCCTCACCAACTATCCGGCGGAATGCGCCAGCGAGTGATGATCGCATCAGCCCTGGTGCTGCGTCCCCGCCTGCTCATCGCTGACGAGCCTACCACCGCTTTGGATGTCACCATCCAGGCTCAGATCCTGGACACCCTCAAGGAAATCAACCGGAGGGAAGGCACTGCCATCCTGTTTATCTCCCACGACTTGGCGGTAATCCGGGCCCTATGCAGCCGGGTGGTGGTCATGCGTGAGGGCAAAATTGTGGAGGCAGGGGAAGCGGACCAGGTATTTTACCACCCCAAGGAGGAGTACACCAAGCTGTTGATCTCCTCCCGGCCCACCCGGAACAAGGGAAAGGAGGACAGCGCCATTGGCTGACAAGCTGATTTTGCAGGCTTCTCATCTGAACAGCTACTACGGACGGGGCAAGGCCCGCAAACAAATACTTCGGGATGTGTCCCTCTCTCTGTCCCAGGGAGAAGCCCTGGGCATTGTGGGAGAATCCGGCTCAGGCAAGTCTACCTTTGCCAAATGCGTGTTGAACATGGTCACCGATATTGAGGGAGCGCTGATTGTGCACAGCCAACGGCCCCAAATGGTATTTCAGGATCCCTACAGCTCCCTCAACCCCGCCAAGACTGTGGGTTGGATTTTGGAAGAGCCCCTTCGGGCCATTGGGATACGAGACAAAGAGCAGCGAAAAAAAAGGGTGGAAGAAATGTTGGCGTTAGTAGGGTTTTCTCCCTCACTTCTGCCCCGCAAGCCAGCGCAGCTTTCCGGCGGTCAGCGCCAGCGGGTTGCCATTGCCACAGCCCTTATTCCAGGCAGCAAACTCATTGTCCTGGATGAACCGGTGTCCGCCCTGGACGTGACCCTGCAAGCCCAGATCTTGCGCCTGCTGGCGGATTTGCAGCAGCAGCTGGGCCTATCCTACCTGTTCATCTCCCACGATTTGGCAGTAGTGTACCAACTGTGTAGCCGAGTAGCGGTGATGAGCGGAGGCAGGATCGTGGAGCAGGGAACTGTGGATGACCTGTACGACAATCCCCAACATCCCTATACCAAACAATTACTGGCCGCGTCCCTTGCCTTGGACGGTTAGCAAACAGCGCTCTCCCCAGTTCATACGGGGAGAGCGCTGTCGTTATTCTATTAATTTATTCAGTCCTAACTCCAGCCGGCGCAGGGTCTCCTCCTTGCCCAGAATGTGACATATCTCCACGGCGCCACCTGGGGTAACCGCCCTGCCCGAGGCCGCGATGCGCACCGGCCACATCAAAGTGGCATTTTTCACCTCCAGGGACTGCGCGAGACTTATCAGTCCCTGGTGAATCGCCTCGTTGCTCCACTCCGACAGCGTTGACAGCATAGGGATCGCCGCCTCCAGCATGGCCCTGGAAACCACTGAATCGGTCTTAGATTTTTTGTTGATAAACAGCCCCGCCTCATAGTCCGGCAAGGTCTCAAAAAAGTCAATTTTCTCAGGAATATCGGTGAGCCGCTCACACCTGGCCTGGAGCAGTGCCGCAATCTCCTGGGTGGGCCGGTCCGGACAAGTCACCGCCTGACGGATATAGGGCAGCGCCGCCTGGTAAAATTCTTGGGGCGGCAAGGCCCGCAGATAGCTGGCGTTGAAGTATGTCAGCTTATCCATGTCAAAGGCGGATGGAGACTTGGAAATCCCGTCAATCTCAAATACGTCTATCAGCTCCGCCAGGGTAAAAAACTCCTGCTCCGCCAGTTCACCATGGGGGGCCCAGCCCAGCAAGGAGACATAGTTCACCACCGCCTGAGACAGATAGCCCTGGGCCAACAGCTCCTCATAGGAGGGATCCCCCATCCGTTTAGACATCTTGCGCACCACGCCCGTGTCTGGGTCATTGATCATTACAGAAGCACAGTGGATGTAGGTGGGGACATCCCAGCCAAAGGCCTGGTACAACAAATTATACTTGGGCGCCGAGGATAAATACTCTGCCCCGCGCACCACATGGGTAATCCCCATCAGGTGGTCGTCCACCACATTTGCAAAATTGTAAGTTGGCAACCCATCCCGCTTCAGCAAAATCTGATCGTCCAGCTCGGCATGGTCTACAGTGATCTGACCGTACACCCCATCGCAAAACGTGGTCTGCCCCTGGCGTGGGATACGCTGGCGGATCACATGGGGTTCTCCTGCCTCCACCCGGGCCTGGGCCAGCTTGGGATCCAGTGCACGGCAGGGGTCTTCCTCCCGGTCAAACCCATCCACATCCTCCTCCGGATGTTCCTTTTCGCAAAAGCAGTAGTAGGCGTGCCCGGTCTCCACCAGCCGCTTTGCATACCTTCCATAGAGCGTCCGGCGCTTGGACTGGATATAGGGCCCCACCGGCCCCCCCACATCCGGTCCCTCATCCCAGGTAAGGCCGCACTTTCTCATGGTGGCATAAATGACCTCCACCGCCCCCTCCACCAAACGGCCCTGGTCAGTGTCCTCAATGCGCAGCAGGAATTTGCCCCCGCCATGGCGGGCAATCAGATAGGTGTACAAAGCGGTGCGCAGGTTGCCTACATGCATATACCCCGTTGGGGATGGGGCAAAGCGGGTGCGTATCTCCCCTTTAGGGATACGCGCTTCCATCTCATCAAACCACTGTTTGTCCAAGGACATGAGAAAAACCTCCGTCGTACGGATTCCCCGCAGCCGCAGCGGCAGGTATCATTATTCTGGCACTCATTATAAATGGGGCTTAACGATTTTTCAAGAGCTGAGTCAAAGAACTTCCGGCAGCAGCAATGCAGACCCCGCCCACAGGACAAAAAACAAGCCGCCCTTGCGGGCGGCAAACGAGGCCAAAGAAGCCTTCGGGATACTTGGTCCGGGAGGCTTCGGCTATGCCGGAGCAGCCCCGGTATTTAAGAGAAAAGAGGATGTTAATTTGTCTCGCTGCTTCTCTTGACAATGACAGCATAACATATCCTCCAATACCCAATGGTTGATAAATTGAAAAGACTTTGTTACGGTTTTGTGAATTCATGCCTCACAGTGGCGGCGAAGACCACGGATATCATAACACCTGAGGGCAGTTTCACCCAATGGTGTAAGGCCCCCGCACCAGCAGCACCACGCTGTCCCCACTGGTGGTAACGGTGGAAGTGCCAGCGGTGACCATGTACAGATGGTTGTTTGCCAAAGGCCCTCCGCGATCCAAAACAAGGCCCCCTGTAGTATCGGTAAGACTGGCGCCGCCTGACAGCCCACAGGTGGCAGACCCTGTCCTAACCAGCATCTCACATCCTGTCCTTCCGGTTAACGTCTGACTCCGGCGCAGGGTCACTTCCATAAAAGAGGCGTTTTTAGCCCCACCGCTGTTGATCACATTGTTGAGCGCCTGCTCCAGCGCGGTCCTATGGTTTTCCACCGCTGTGTCCGCCATCTTCTCTACTTGGCCCCGAAACACGTTGTTCAAATAGCTTAAAGTGATCAGCGGGTCCTCAGCGCCACCCACAGCGGCGGCATAGGCCATGGTGATTAACAGACACACGCAGGTCGCTGCCGTAGCAATCTTCCACTTTTTCATATGTAAATCCCTCCAAAAGGCTGGTGGGAAAGGCTGGCCCTCGGCGGGACCAGCCCTTCCGAAATCGCGGTTACACCAATCGCTCCGGACTCAGTCCAAAGCTGACAGCAATAGCATTGTCCACCCGCCGCATGACTTTATCATCTACCCGGCCCATATGTTCCCGCAGCCGCTTCTTATCCAGGGTGCGGATCTGCTCCAACAGAACCACTGAGTCCTTGGGCAGGCCATAGCTGTGGGCGGTCAATGTGATGTGGGTAGGCAGGCGGGCCTTCCCCGTCTGCGAGGTGATCGCCGCCGCAATCACCGTAGGGCTGTGCTTATTGCCGGTGTCATTCTGGACAATGAGCACGGGACGCACACCCCCTTGCTCACTGCCCACCACCGGACTGAGGTCCGCATAAAAGATGTCGCCGCGCTTGACGCTGTTATCCACAGGTTCTCACACTCCGCCGGATATAGTCCCCGGCTACGCTTATGTAGTCCGGGTACTATCATTCTCCCACGGGGCGGCGGCTTTTATACCGGTCTGGTAAAGAAAACCGCCGCGGCTCGCCACCGGCTGACCCGGCGGGCTCCCTGTTTATCCTATGCGTCAAGGTACAGCCGGGGCACTCTGGGCGCCACTGCGCACAACAGCTCATATTGAATGGTGTCCGCCAGATGGGCAGCCCGCTCCACAGGGAGCTGTTCCCCAAAGATCTCCGCCACATCTCCCGGCTTCACCATACTCCCATCATCCAGGGCCACCATGCACATATCCATGCACACACGTCCCATAATTGGGCAAAGCTGTCCTTCCAGCCATACGCTTCCCTTGTTGGATAGCACCCGGTGCAAGCCGTCGGCATATCCTATGGGCAGTACCGCTATCCGACCGCCCTCCAGCCCCAACCGGGCGGTACAGCCGTAACTCACCGGGGTACCTGCCGGGAGATCCCGCAGCGCGGCCACTCTGCTTTTCAGCGTCATCACCGGCCTCAACCGTGGCCTATCCCCCCTGTACAGATCAGGGGCGGGGTAATGGCCATACAGAGCTACACCCGGTCGAATCATGTCCAAATGTGTACAGGGATAGTTTAACACAGCGGCACTGGCGGCGCAATGGCGAATTTCAAATCCCAGCCCATGCCTTTCCTTCAACTGCCCTATGATCTCCAAAAATCGGTTGAACTGGAGCATGGTGTATTCCTCATCTCCATCGGCATTGGCAAAATGAGTGAAGATTCCCTCCGGCTCCAGATGCGGCAGCGCGCACAGACGGGCCACCTCCCGCGCCGCCCCAACCCCATCGTGTCCCAACAGTCCCAAACGGCTCATGCCTGTGTCCACCTTTACATGAATCTTGGCCCGTTTGCCCTGGACGCCCGCCGACTGGGACAGGGCCTGGGCCAGCTCCCAGGTGAAGACGGCCTGAGTAAGGCCCAGGGACACCACCTCCCCGGCAAAATCCGGAGGAGTATAGCCCAAAATTAAAATAGGGGCGGCAACACCTGCCTGCCGCAGCGCCCTGCCCTCCTCAAGACAGGCCACCGCCAGATAATCTGTCCCAAGCTCCACCAGTCTTTTGGCCACCGGAACCGACCCATGGCCATAGGCGTTGGCCTTTACCGTACCCAGAAACTTGCTTCCAGGAGCCAGTTCCCTTAGGGTACGGTAGTTGTGTTCCAAATTGGACAAGTTGATCTCAGCCCACGTCCGCATCGTCTCCTGTGTCATCTTCTGTCATCTCCGTAAAGGTAAAATCACTGAATTGCGCGGTGAGCACCGTGGTTCCCCCCACGGATACCTCGGCCCGGACCAGCCCCCGGCTGTCCCGATCAAAGGTGAGCAAAAACTCTGTGCCCTCCCCTTCCGGCACATCCGGGTCCCGGCACAAGGCCTCCAGCCACTGCTCCCCCTCCCCAGTCCAGGCACATCGGGCCATATAACCGGAGGACACCGTCTCCATCAGGGTGGAGATGGCCGACACCGGGGATAGCCCGTCATCGTCCAGCAGCCCCAGAGACAATCCCGCGCCATCATACTCCAACACTGTCTCTCCCTGTGCAATCCGCGCAGTGATTCCCGCCAGCAATTCCGGATGGGTAACGGTGATCGTTGTCTCTCCCTCCCGCTGAAAGGAGGCCTCCACCGTAAAATCAAATACCTTCTCGCCATAGTCCGCCGTCAAGTCCACAGTGGCCTTCATGCCGTCAGCCGTCTTATACTGCTCCTGAATCGCCACCATCAGGTCTTCTGGACTCTGTCCCAGGCCCCCCGGCCCACAGGCGGTCATCATCAAGGTCATCATCAGTACACAAGGGATTATTTTGCCCACATCAAGGCTCCTTTCTGTCCGTCACTTCCTTTAACGCATAGGAAATCTGCTGGATGAGGTCACCAACTGTCATGCCATACTCTCCCTTGTCCTCCGCCGCCAGATCCCCCGCTCGGCCATGGAGCCACACCGCCTCTTCCGCACTGGCCGCTCCCCGGCCCTGGGCCAACAGCGCCGCCATCAGCCCTGCCAGGGCATCCCCCGAGCCGCCCCGAGCCATGCCTGGGTTTCCAGTGGGATTGAGCACACACCTGCCGTTCCAATAAGCAGTGACGGTGCGGTGTCCTTTAAGCACCAGAACACAGTGGTGGTCCCGGGCAAACCTTCGCGCGGCCACCGTCCGATCTCGGATTGGTAGACGCTCTCCGGTGAGTCTGGCAAACTCCCCTTCATGGGGGGTAAGAATGGTCAACCCCTCCCGTTTGTCCAGCACATCTATATGCGAGCAGACGGCATTTATGCCGTCTGCATCTAAAATCACTGGACAGGGCAATTCAGTCAGCAGGCGCAAAGTCAACTCCTCCGCCCGCTCTCCCCGCCCCAGTCCCGGACCGATCAGGACGGCATCGCTCTCCCGTGCCCGGGCCAAAACTTCCCCATTGTCCTCAGGCATCGGCCAGACCATGGCCTCATCACACTTTACCGCCAGAATAGGATAAATGTTCCAGGGCACCCCCAGGGTAATCAGACCCGCTCCGCCCCGTACCGCCGCTCCGGCAGCCAATGCCGCCGCCCCGGTATAACCTGTGCTTCCGGCCAGGATGAACAACCTGCCAAAGTCCCCTTTATGAGCATCCCGCCTGCGCAGAGGCAGCCGGGGTCTATCCGCTGTGGGTGCTTCACACCCATCCTCACACGCGCTTGCCTGGACAGTCCATTCCACCGCCGCGCCCCCCTGTCAATATCTCCGGTTCATTTCCCTGGGTTTAATGATTTCCTTATATTATAAAAGTTCCCGCGCGGTAATGCAATCTAAATTCTCAACTCTTTTGGACTTAAGCCCCTGTCGGCGGAAATGGGACGGAGATTTTTCCCCTTGCATTTTCCCCGGCTTTATGATATAAGTGAAAACAGTTATCGGCAATGAATGGGAAAATAACCGTGATACGCCGCCAAGAGAGATCTGGTCACCGGCTGAAAGCCAGATTGCACGCGCCCGGTTTGGTTCGCCCAGGAGCTGCCATGGAGACATGGCCGGCACCCCCTCCGTTATTAGGGGTATGAGTGCCCACATCCGATGTGGGAATGCGGGTGGTACCGCGGAAGGTGTGCCTTTCGTCCCCAGTGTTGGGAGCGAAGGGCTTTTATTTTTGCAGCCAGGAGACAGTCAATGTTTTCGTGTCCTCACCTTTTAATGTGGTTTTTTAACAACCTTTTCATTTTGCACGATTGGCCTTGTCCAACAGTGGATACGGAGCAGCACTCCCCCGCCTTGCCGTGGAGGCTGCGGTGTTACCCAGGGCACCTACACCACCTGTCATTCTACAGGTGACCACAACCTTCGCGCCACCAACTACCTGGCCACCTTTTCAGATGGAAAGCGGCGACCAGATGGAGTTTTCTGTCTCAGACCAGGAATCAGGCGTTCCCTTCCAGGTAAAAACAGTCAGGCAAAGGAGGAGCATGATTCAAAACAGTCCAATGCGGTTAAAGTGGAACCGATTTCCGGGCCTGCTGCTGGCGGGCCTCATCAACGCCCTTGGCGTGACTATCTTCCTCTATCCGGTCAACCTATACGACAGCGGCATCTCCGGCACCTCCATGCTGCTTGCTCAGCTCATCCAGGAACAGCTTCCTCTTTCCATCTTCCTCATCGCCCTAAATGTTCCCCTGTTCCTGTTCGGATTAAAAAGACAGGGCCGGGCATTCACCTGCTACTCCCTATTTGCCGTAACGGTATATTCCCTGAGCAGCTGGCTGATCACCGATGTGCTGCCAGTAGACGTGGCCATAGCCTCCCCCCTTGCAGGGCAGGACCTTCTGCTGTGCGCCCTATTCGGCGGGCTGATCTCCGGTCTGGGCAGCGGCCTGACCATCCGCTTTGGTGGCGCCATCGACGGAGTGGAGGTGATGGCCGTTATATTTGCCAAACGGCTGGGGCTCACTGTGGGCACCTTTGTCATGATTTATAACGTGATCCTATACGTCATCTGCGGCATTGCCCTGAGCAGCTGGATTCTACCCTTGTACTCCATTGTCACCTATGCCGCCGCCCTCAAGACGGTGGATTTTGTGGTAGAAGGCTTTGACCGGTCTAAGGCGGCCACCATCATCACAGTCTGCCCCAAAGCGGTGTGCGACGCTCTCTCCCAACACTTTGGCAGCGGCGTCACCTGGGTACAGGCCAGGGGAGGCTTCTCCAACACCCAAAAGGCCATGGTCTACTTCGTGGTCAACCGCTTCCAAATCAGCCAGATGCGGGACATCGTCCACGAAGTGGATCCCAGCGCCTATATCACCATCAGTGAGGTAGCCGATGTGTTCCGGGTCAACCAGGACAAATAGCAGCCCCCCCAAAGAAGCACTCGCCACAGACCATCCATCCATTCCACAAGGAGTGTTCATACGATGAAAGAACAGCTATCAACCATCCGGGCGGCCGCACTGGCTGCCGTAGAACAGGCCCAGTCCGCCACTCAGCTGGACGAACTGCGAGTACAGTATCTGGGCAAAAAAGGGGCGCTCACCGCCGTCCTCAAGCAGATGGGCAGACTGTCCCCTGAGGAGCGTCCCGTCATTGGCCAGCTGGCCAATGACGTGCGTGCATCCCTTGAAGCAGCACTGGACACCGCCTCTCAAAAACTGGCGGCAGAGGCTATGGAAGAACGGCTCAGGGCGGAGGCAGTAGACGTCACCATCCCCGGACGAAAGGTGACGGTTGGCCGGCGCCACCCCATGTATATCGCCCTGGATGAATTAAAGGATATCTTCATCGGCATGGGCTTTACTGTGATAGACGGCCCAGAGGTAGAGTTGGCTGCCCTGAACTTTGACCGCCTCAATGCGGAGGAGGGCCATCCCAGCCGGGATTGGTCCGACACCTTCTACTTTGACCGTGACAGCCGGGTGATGCTCCGCTCCCAAACCTCCCCCATGCAGATTCGGGCCATGGATACCATGCCCCTGCCCATTCGCATGATCGCCCCTGGCAGAGTGTACCGCAAGGACGAGGTGGACGCTACCCACTCCCCCATGTTCCATCAGGTGGAGGGCATGGTCATCGACAAAGGGGTCACCATGGCCGACTTGAAGGGCACCTTGAATACCGTAGCCCAGCGGATGTACGGAGCGGACACCAAGACCCGCTTCCGCCCCCATCATTTCCCCTTTACCGAGCCATCCTGCGAGCTGGATGTGCAATGCCACAAGTGCGGCGGCGCAGGCTGCGCCACCTGCAAGGGGGAGGGCTGGATCGAACTGCTCGGGGCTGGAATGATCCACCCCCATGTGCTGGAGATGTCAGGCATTGACCCGGAAGTATACTCCGGCTGGGCCTTTGGCTTTGGGCTGGAACGCACCGCCATGCGCCGGTTTAAAATTGATGATCTGCGGCTGATCTTTGAAAACGATGTGCGCTTCCTAGAACAATTTTGAGCAGGAAAGGAGTTTTGACCGATGAATCTATCACGAAAATGGCTGAACGAGTTTGTCTCCGTCACCGCCTCTGATCAGGAATTTGCCAAGGCCATGACCCTCTCCGGCTCTAAGGTGGAGAGCACTCTCCGGGAGGGTGACAGCATCCGCAACGTGGTGGTGGGACAGGTTAAGTCCCTGGTGCGCCACCCCAACTCCGACCATATGTGGATCTGCCAAGTGGACGTGGGCCAACCCACCCCTATTCAGATTATCACTGGGGCTCAGAACCTTCACGAGGGAGATTTCGTCCCCACCGCCCTTGACGACTCCTGGCTCCCCGGCGGCACGCACATCACTGCGGGCAGTCTCCGGGGGGAACTCTCCAACGGAATGCTCTGCTCCCTGAAGGAACTTGGTCTCACCACCCACGAGTTCCCCTACGCCATGGAGGACGGCATCTTTGTGCTGTCTCGCGACCCTGACCTAGAGGGCAAGCTGACACCCGGCGCCGATATCCGGGCGGCCATCGGCCTCAATGATCATGTGGTGGAATTTGAAATCACCCCAAACCGCCCGGATTGCCTATCGGTCATCGGTCTAGCTCGGGAGGTGTCCGCCACCTTTGATCAGCCCCTGCGCCTCCACAAGCCGGTGGTAAAAGGAGGCGGGCCCGGCACACTATCTTGCCTGCTGGATGTGGAAACCCCCGCTGATTCCCTGGTGCCCCGATACACCGCCCGGATGGTACGCAATGTGAAGATCGCTCCGTCCCCGTTGTGGATGCGGGAGCGGCTACGGGCTATGGGCGTGCGTCCCATCAACAACATCGTGGATATCACAAACTATGTGATGCTGGAGTATGGCCAGCCTATGCACGCTTTCGATTACCGCTATGTAAACGGCGGCAAAATCATTGTGCGTCAGGCGGATGAGGGCGAGGAACTTACAACCTTAGACGGCAATGTGCGCAGACTCACCGCCAGCCACCTGGTCATCGCCGACGAGACCCGTGCAGTGGGTCTGGCAGGCATTATGGGTGGGGAGAACTCCGAAATTACGGCTGACACCGTCGATGTGGTGTTCGAGTCCGCCTGCTTTGACGGAACCTGCATCCGCAAGGGGGCGCTGGCCCTGGGTATGCGTACCGAGGCTTCCGCAAAATTTGAAAAGGGTCTGGACCCCATGAACACCCTACCAGCTGTCAACCGGGCCTGTGAGTTGGTGGAGCTGCTGGAGGCTGGCGAGGTGGTGGACGGTATCATTGACGTGCTCAACCATGTGCCTCAGCCCACCGTGCTCAAGCTGGAGCCGGACAAAATTAACGCCCTGTTGGGCACCGACATTCCACAAGCCACTATGGCCCGGATCATGGAACGGATCAACTTCCAGCTCCATGACGGTCAATCTGTCACCATTCCCTCCTGGCGGGGCGACGTGCAACGGATGGCCGATCTGGCAGAAGAGGTAGCCAGGTTCTATGGCTATGACAATATCCCCTGCACCCTCATGCGGGGCCAAACCACCCAGGGCGGCTACTCCCCTGAACAAAAGTTGGAAAACCGGCTGGGGGCGCTGTGCCGCACCTGTGGCTGCTACGAAATCATCACCTATTCCTTTATCTCTCCCATCGCATATGACAAGATCCGCTGGCCAGCGGACTATTCCATGCGCCAATCCCTCAAGATACTAAACCCTCTGGGAGAGGACACCTCCATCATGCGCTCCACCACCCTCCCCTCCATGCTGGATACCCTTGCCCGGAATTACAACTACCGCAATCAACGGGTCAAGCTGTATGAGCTGGGCAAAATTTATCTCCCCGGCGGAGAGGACGGTCTAGCCACGGAATCCAAAGTGCTCACGCTGGGCGCCTATGGGGAAGATATGGACTTCTTTGCGCTCAAGGGCATTGTAGAGGCTATTGTGAAAGATATTCAGGCCCAATCAGTGCGATTTGAGACGGCCGATCCCCACTGCCCCGCCTTCCAGCCCTATCACCCCGGTCGGTGCGCCACGGTATGGGCTGGCAACCGATACCTGGGGGTGCTGGGCCAGATCCACCCTCTGGTAGCCCACAATTACGGAATAGAGGAGGCGCTCTACTGCGTTGAGCTGCCCTTTCCCGCTCTGCTGGCCGCCCAGGGTCCTGACCCAGAGTACACTCCCCTGCCCAAGTTCCCCCCCATAATCCGGGACATCGCCGTGGTATGCGATCAATCCATCACTGTGGGCGCGTTGGAGCAGTCCATCGTCAACGCTGGAGGCAGTTTACTCCGGGAGGCATCCCTGTTTGATATTTATCAGGGGAAAGGCATCCCTGAGGGGAAAAAATCGGTGGCCTTCACGCTCACCCTCCGCTCTGACGACCGCTCCCTCACCGGTGAGGAGGCGGACGGTGTCCTTCAGGCTGTGCTAACCGCACTGGAACAGGAGTGCGGCGCGGTGCTGCGTTAGATCAATGATTTTATCAGGCCCTACAGACATAGTCTGTAGGGCCTTTTTTCACTAGGCGCCACACCCCCCTTGCTTAAAATCGGGGATAATGGTACAATCTATCATCACTATCATCTGCCGCCGCTGCGGCCAATGGGGGGAGCCTCTATGAAACTCATGATCATCGATGGCAATTCCATCGTCAACCGGGCCTTTTATGGCGTCAGCCAAACCCTATCCACCCGGAATGGGCTGCCCACCAATGCCATCTTCGGCTTTCTCAACATCCTGTTTAAACTGTTGGATGAGGAACAGCCCGATGGCCTTGCGGTGGCCTTTGACCGAAAGGCTCCCACCTTTCGCCACTTGGCCTACGCAGGCTACAAAGCCCAGCGCAAGGGAATGCCCGAGGAGCTGGCCGTTCAGCTTCCTGTGCTAAAGGAGGTGCTGGACGCGATGAACATCGCCTGCTACGAACTGGACGGCTGGGAAGCGGACGATCTGCTGGGCACCATGGCCCGCATCAACGGCACGGCAACAGGAAATACCGTCCTGGTCACCGGTGATAAGGACTCTTTGCAGCTCATTGACAGCCACACTACCGTCAAGCTGGTCACCACCCGAATGGGTCAGACCACCACCAAGGACATGACACCGGAATCATTCCGGGAACAATATGGCTTTGATCCCATTCACATCATTGACCTAAAGGCCCTCATGGGAGATTCCTCCGACAACATTCCCGGGGTGAAAGGGGTAGGGGAAAAGACCGCCATGGCCCTCATCCAGCAGTATCAGACGATAGACTCCATCTACCAAAGGCTGCCCGACATCGACGCAAAGCCTGCCGCTATCAAAAAGCTAGAGGCCGGGGAACAGGATGCCCGGATGAGTTATGATCTGGCCACCATCCACTGCAACGCGCCCATGGGTTTCGACCCGGCGGACACTCTACTGAAGCCCTTCAACCAGCCGGTTTTGTATCAAAAACTACTCCAATTAGAGTTCAACAAGCTCATCGACCGGCTGAAACTCACCCCCAATCCCGCCCAGGCAGATTCCGACAAAGCGCCAGAACCGGAAGGGGTTCAGGTGACTGTAATAGACGTAGTCAGCGCCCGGGAGCTTGAGCAGGCCCTCCTCAGATGGGAGGCAGCGGACCATGTTACCGTTCTGCCACTACCCGATTTGGCAGGGGTAGCCGTATCATTAGATGATGACGGCGGAAATCAGGCCTATCTCTACGACATCCGCGCCAGCCGTTACGAAGGGGATTACCATGCCCTGCTGGGATTGCTGTTCTCGGAAAAAGTGAAAAAGGTCGCCCATGGGGTGAAGGAGTTGTACCGCACCCTGCTGGACGAGGGGATTGAGTCGGATGGCTTCGTGTTTGACACTGAACTGGCGGCGTACCTACTGGACCCCACGGCGGGCAGCTATGAACTGCGCAAATTGGTTATGTCCTACTTCAAGAGGGAAGTGAAGCAGTCCGCTGCCTACAGGGACGAAACCGCCTTCTCCCTGCTAGACGACAGCCTTAAGGCGCAGACTGCATGGTATGAGGACACCGCCTGGATCGAGGCACTCTATGATTTGTTCAAGCCCAAGCTGGAGAAGTTTGGGCTCACATCTGTGCTGACAGACATTGAACTGCCCCTGTGCCCGGTGCTGGCCCGGATGGAGCGGGAAGGAGTGCTGGTGGACGGCCAGGCGCTGACCGATTTCGGCAAACAACTCCAACTGGGCATCGACAAGCTGAAGGCCGAAATTTATGGCCTGGCCGGGGAGGAGTTCAACATCTTGTCCCCCAAGCAACTGGGGCACATCTTGTTTGACAAGCTGAACCTCCCGCCGGTAAAAAAGACCAAGACAGGGTACTCCACCAACGCCGAAGTACTGGAAAAACTCCGCTCCCGCCACGCCATTGTGGACAAGATATTGGATTACCGTCAGTTCACCAAGCTGAACTCCACCTATGTGGAGGGCCTTGGCAAACTCATTGCTGCCGACGGACGGATCCACACCAGTTTTCAAAATACCGTCACCGCCACTGGACGGCTCAGTTCTACCGAACCCAATCTTCAAAATATCCCAGTGCGCACCCCATTAGGGGCAGAGATGCGTAAAATGTTTGTGGCCCCGGCGGGCAGCGTTCTGGTGGATGCAGACTACTCTCAAATTGAACTGCGGCTGCTGGCCCATATGTCGCGGGATCAGGCCATGATCGACGGCTTCAACAGCGGGGTGGACATTCACACGGTCACCGCTTCCCAGGTGTTTTCCCTGCCGCAAAATGAGGTGCCACCGGAACTGCGGCGGGCGGCTAAGGCGGTGAATTTCGGCATTGTCTACGGCATTTCGGCCTTCTCCCTATCCGATGACATCCATGTGTCAGTGGCTAAGGCAAAAGAATATATACAAAAGTATTTTGAACATTATTCCGGCGTGCGCTCCTATATGGACTGGGTTGTGGAACAAGGTCGGGAGGATGGCTATGTGTCCACCATATACGGTCGCCGCCGTTGGCTACCGGAGCTGAAAAGTTCCAACTTCAATACCCGTTCCTTTGGCGAGCGGGTCGCCCTCAATATGCCCATCCAGGGCACCGCCGCCGACATCATCAAGTTGGCCATGATCCGGGTGGATCACCGGCTTCGGACGGACGGCCTGCACGCCCATCTGGTCCTCCAGGTCCATGATGAACTCATTGTAGAATGCCTGGAAGAAGAGGCTGGCCAGGTACAGGCCCTGCTCCGGGAGGAAATGGAGGGAGTGGCGGCGCTGTCCGTGCCCTTGGTGGCAGATGCTAAAGTGGGTAAGACCTGGGCCCAGACTCATTGACAACCAAACCAAGGAGGATCTATGGACTATAAGCTGACTCCCATGACCGCCGAGCACATTCCCCAGATCGCCGCTTTGGAACAGGCCAGTTTTTCCCACCCCTGGAGCGTGGAGCAACTACAGGCAGAGCTGTGGAAAGACAATGGAGTTATCCTGGTAGCTGAGGGAGAGGATGGCTTGGTGCTGGGCTATGCCGGTCTTCAAGTGGTGCTGGATGAGGGATATATCAACAATGTGGCCGTGGCCGCTCCCTATCGCCGCCAGGGAGTGGCTGGCCAGCTTCTCAACGCCTTCCTCCGCTTTGGTCAGGCCAAGCTGGCTTTTCTTACCCTGGAAGTGCGCGCATCCAATGCCTCTGCCATCGCCCTGTATGAGAAACTGGGCTTTCAGCAAGCGGGGCTGCGCCGCAACTATTACGATGACCCTACGGAAGATGGGCTCATCATGACGCTGGAGTTTGACCATGAAATTGACCCTGTTGGATAAGCCCACGCTGGAACGTCTGTATGCCCAGGAGATGTGTGCGGATTTTCCCAAATCAGAGCTGAAACCCCTGGGCGCTATACTCCGCCTCATGGATATGGGACAGTATGAACCCTTACTGGCCGAGGAGCACGGTGAACCGGCCGGTTATGCCATGATGTGGCTGCTGCCCAATGGAGAGGGCGCGCTGCTGGAATATCTGGGTATCCTCCGGCAAAAGCGAAATGAGGGGCTGGGCTCCAAGCTGCTGAACCTCCTGGCCGCGCGGTATGGCCAGATCCTGGGCGAGGCGGAGGCCCCCTGTTCAAATAACCAGATAGAAAACGATTTGCGACACAGGCGCATCGCCTTTTATCTGCGCAATGGCTATCGGGTGCTGGACTACCAGTGCGCTCTGTTCGGAGTGCGCTTCCACTGCCTTTACCACGGTCCCGAGACGGAAGACCGGAAGGTAGAAGCCATGCACCATGGGGTGTATGCCGGATATTTCTCCCCCGCCCATATGGCGCGGTATATTCAGCTCCCTCTGAACCCCGGCGAGGCGGTGCGCCCTGCCCCGGAATGGGTGGAGGAATTCGTGGAGAACGGCGTTTCCTCCCAATACTTTCAGCTTGACCTGCTCTGAGAGAAAGGGTGATTTTATGAATATTCTGGCCTTTGAATCCTCCTGCGATGAGACCGCCGCCGCCGTGGTGCGGGATGGCCGCACAGTGTTGTCCTCGGTGATTGCCTCCTCAGCGGAAATGCACGCAGCCTATGGAGGCGTGGTGCCTGAGATAGCCTCCCGCAGACATGTGGAGGTCATCTCCTCCCTGGCGGATGAGGCCCTGCGCCAGGCCGACCTGAACAAAACGGATGTCGACGCAGTAGCGGTAACCTATGCCCCCGGCCTCATTGGGGCCTTGCTGGTGGGCGTATCCTTTGCCAAGTCCCTGGCCTTTGGCCTGGGGGTGCCACTGATTCCGGTTCACCACGTTCAAGGGCACATCGCCGCCAACTATATTGCCCATGCCGGCCTGGAGCCGCCCTTTCTATGTCTATGTGTATCCGGCGGCACCACCGCCCTAGTGGATGTGCAGGATTACACCCGCTTTGAGATGATGGGAAGCACCCGGGACGACGCTGTGGGCGAATGTTTTGACAAGACTGCCCGGGTGCTGGGACTGGGCTATCCCGGCGGCGGCCCCATGGATCGTCTGGCCCAGGGCGGAGATGATCAAGCCTACCCCTTTCCCCGGGCACATGTGTCGGATAACCCTTTGGATATGTCCTTTTCCGGGTTAAAAACGGCGGTGCTTAACACCATTCACACCGCCCAGCAAAAGGGTGAATCCCTGATCCTTTCCGATTTGGCCGCCTCCTTTGCCGCCGCTGTCTCCGATTCCTTGATTCCCCGGGTAATGGCGGCCAATACCCTGACCGGATACAACAAGATTACCGTCGCCGGGGGGGTGGCAGCCAACAGCCGCATCCGAGCCGACTTGGAGAGGGCCTGCCGGGAAGCCGGGGCCAAACTGTGGCTGCCCCCCCTGGCTCTGTGTGGCGACAATGCCGCCATGATCGGCTGTCAGGGCTACTACGAATATCAGGCGGGACATACCGCCGGCTGGGATCTCAATGCCAAGGCCAACCTGGACATTTCCAATCGGGCATTCTCTTCTACGTCCGCTCCAAGCATGTAGCAAAATGTCTATGCTCAAATTATTATTATGTTAACAAAAAGTCCACTTTAGCATATTAGGAAACTAGATATATGAGGGCTTATATTTTTTTGTAATATTAAAAATTTCTCTGTTGTTCCACATAATTTCCATGTTGAAATCTCTGTTGAAGTTGTGGATAACTTTTTGTATCAAAAATTATGGCCCATATTATGGAAAGCAAAAAACATGGGTATCCCGTCACAGCCTGTCGAAGTTTCCCTCTCTCCTCCCGGTTCCCGCTCCAGAGGATCCCAGCTGCAATTACCCTGAGTAATCTCTTGACGAGTTCCATTGACTGTGGTAAACTTATGTACGCTGTATAACTGACGGAAGTGGAAAACCACATGGAGTACAGCGGCGCGTTTGCGCCTGATTGCCGACCGTCTGGGCGCACTACCCACGTAGTGCGCTCTTTTCTATTCTACACCCCATCCAATGGAGGAGTACTCGGATGAAAACTGATATTGAGATTGCCCAGCTCGCCTCTATGCAGCCAATCAGCCAGGTGGCTGCTCAAGCCGGTATTGGGGAAGAGCTGCTGGAGTGCTATGGCCGGGTCAAGGCCAAGATCGACATCACCCCACTCCGGGACAGGCCCCGGAAGGGCAAGCTGATCCTCGTAACCGCCATCAACCCAACTCCTGCTGGGGAGGGCAAGACCACCACCAGCGTAGGGCTGGCAGACGCTCTAAAGCGGCTTGACAAAAATGTGCTGCTCTGTCTGCGAGAACCCTCCCTGGGGCCTGTATTCGGCGTCAAAGGGGGCGCCGCAGGCGGTGGTTATGCCCAGGTTGTGCCTATGGAGGATATCAACCTCCACTTTACCGGCGACTTTCACGCCATTGGCGCGGCCAACAACTTGCTTGCCGCCTTGTTGGATAACCACATTCAACAGGGTAACTCCCTTGGCATTGACGTCAAAAAGATCACCTGGCAGCGATGCGTCGATATGAATGACCGGCAACTGCGCTCCATTGTAGATGGCCTGGGAGGCCGGATGCAGGGCGTGCCTCGGGAGGACAGCTTTGTCATCACCGTTGCCTCCGAGATTATGGCAGTGCTGTGTCTGGCCACCGGGCTGCGTGATCTCAAGGAGCGCCTGGCCCGCATCATTGTTGGCTATACCTACGACGGCAAGCCGGTCACCGCCGCGGACTTGAAGGCTCAGGGCGCCATGGCCGCTCTGCTGAAGGACGCCATTAAACCCAACCTGGTTCAGACCTTGGAGAATACACCCTCCTTGGTTCATGGGGGACCCTTTGCCAATATCGCCCACGGCTGCAACTCCGTCTCCGCCACTGACACCGCCCTAAAGCTGGCAGACTATGTGGTCACTGAGGCAGGTTTTGGTGCCGACCTGGGCGCGGAAAAGTTTCTGGACATCAAGTGCCGGTCTGCCGGACTGTCCCCTGACGCGGTGGTCATCGTGGCCACCGTCAAGGCCCTCAAATATAACGGCGGGGTAGCAAAGGATCAGCTTGGCTGTGAGAATTTGTCAGCTCTGGAACAAGGTCTCCCCAATCTGCTCAAGCATGTTGAAAATATCACCCAGGTTTTTGGCTTGCCCGCGGTGGTCGCCATCAACCGCTTCTCTAATGATACTGACACCGAGCTAGAGCTCATCCGGCGCAAATGTCAAGCGCTTGGAGTGAACGTGGCTATCAGCGAAGTGTGGGGCAAGGGTGGACAGGGTGGACAAGAACTGGCCCAAGAAGTGCTGGCTCTTACCCAGCAGCCCAAGCAGTTTCGCTTTGCCTATGAACTAGATCAGCCCCTCACGGCCAAAATTGAAGCTATTGTCACAAAAATTTACGGCGGCGCAGCAGTGAGCTATTCCGCTGCCGCAGCCCAGGAACTGGCCCGCCTGGAGGCTATGGGGTTTGGTTCCCTACCTGTGTGCATGGCCAAGACTCAATACTCCCTGTCCGACGATCCAACCAAGCTGGGCCGCCCAGAAGGCTTTACCGTCACAGTATCCAAGGTAAAGGTATCCGCAGGGGCTGGCTTCGTAGTCGTTCAAACCGGAGACATCATGACCATGCCTGGGCTGCCCAGGACCCCCGCTGCGGAGAAGATTGACGTAGACGATAACGGTATAATCTCTGGCCTATTCTAAATCCCGTCGCCATCCCCCGCCGCTATATCGGAGGCGGCATACTCCCGGCAGCCAGCGCTTGCATTTCCCTCTTCCACCCACACTGTCCTTCGGCTGGAACGAACCATCCCTTCATCTATTGATTAAGCCGGCATTGAGTATAAACACTCAATGCCGGCTTTTATAGCAGGCTTACCGTCCCGGAGGACACAGTGCGCTCCCCTCCCCCATCTGTAGCGATAATCAGGGAAAACCGCTTATCCACTCCCCGAACAGTGCCCGTCACAGCCTGTCCATTATCCTCAAAGGTCACCCGGCGGCCCATGGAAATGCAGTGTTCACGATATTGTGTCAAATAGGCCAGCCGGTGAGTAGGAAATTGGGTCACCAGCTTGTCCAACTCAGACAGCACGCACAGGGCCAGCCGGTTTTGCTCCACTGGATACCCAGCCTGAGCCAGGGAAATGGCAATGTGCTCCAGTCCCTGGGCTTGGAAAGTCTCCAGCGTCTGGGCAATATTGATCCCAATGCCTACTACCGCATAATCCGGTTCCCCGCTCTCCCCAAGCAGGGACAGTTCAGTGAGAATGCCCACCAACTTGCGCCCATCCAAGTAGATATCATTGAGCCACTTGATTTGAGCTGGCGCACCGCTGGCCTGCTCAATCCCCTTGCGTACCGCCACCGCTACCCAACCGGTCAAAGTCAACAAGTCATCCAGGGCCACCCGGGGACGAAGCAGGGCGGAAAGGTAAAGCCCATCCCCCTTCCCCGATTGGAAGGCTCTCCCCTGGGTGCCGCGGCCGCCGGTCTGTTCCTCGGCGATGAGCACCGACCCGGTTGGTGCCCCAGCTGCTGCCAACGCCTTCAGCCTGGTATTGGTGGAGTCCACCTGAGGTTCCACCTTAATTTTCTCCCGAAAAATGCTGTTCTCCGGCAGCAAGGCGGAAAGGTAGGCGGCAGACAGCACCGGGGGCGGGCCATCCAAACGGTAGCCCCTCCGGGTAGATGCCTTGATGGGCCATCCCTCCCGGCGCAGGGCCGTGATTTCCTTCCATACCGCAGCCCGGGTCACACCCAGGGCACAACTCATTGCCTCCCCGGAGAGATAGTCCTGTGACTGCGCCAACAGGCCGATTACCTGTTCCTGCTCCATATCCCTTACTCCTTCCAAGCGTCCGCCAGGGAGAGGAACAGCTCCAACTCCTCCCCATCCCGCCAGACGGTACAGGTCAGCACACCGCCAACTCCCACCCGGTAAAGCAGCCGCCGCAGGGCAGTGACGGTGGGCACAGGCTGACCATTTGCGGAAATGATAAAATCCTGTGACCTGAGCCCCCCCTCTGCCGCCGGACCATTCTTCTCCACTGACTGGATCTGAATACCCGCCCTGCCCTGCTGGGTGGTAGCCCAACAAGTGACGCCCATAGAGGGCCGCCAGCTTGCCCCAGTGGCCAGGATTCGATTGACAAAGGGTAGCAAGTCAGAGGTTGGGATGGCCAAACCGAGGCCTTCAATGACAGTGTCTTCCTCAACCCCTGTAATCTTAGCCGAGGTCATGCCCACCACCTGCCCATGGGCATCCACCAGCGCCCCGCCAGAGTTCCCCTGATTGAGTGGGGCGGACACTTGAATCATCCCCATACCGCCGCCGTCCATCACATTCTCCCGGTCCAGCGCAGACACAATTCCCTCCGTCATTGAACCATATAGATATCCCATGGGGTTGCCGATGGCATAGACCAAATCACCCACCGCCAGCCGGTCAGAATCCCCCAAAATGGCCGGCACCAAGCCCTCTGCCTCAAATTTTAACACAGCCAAGTCATACTCTTCGTCAAACCCGATGACCTGGGCATCGTAATACCGGCTCTGGTCGGTGAGCAGCATAACCTGGATATCAACGCTCTTGTCGATGATGTGGTAGTTGCTGATCATATATCCCGACCTGGTCACCACAACTCCAGTTCCGGCATTGAATCCCCGCTCGGTCTCCGCAATCACATACACCACGCTGGGCAGTGTCTGCTCATAGATGGCATTGGCCGTCATCGTCTGGGTGTTCGCCGGAGCAAGGGTCATCGTCACGCCGGGATCTGGTTCCCCCCAGGGCAGATCCTCCTGCGTCCAGTCGCTGAGCTGGGCACCAGAGGAACTACCGGACGAGGGAGCAGTTGGCGCTGTAACCCCTACAGCTCCCCAGTTCATCAACAGGGCAACCGTTACCAGAACTGTCCCTGCCAATAGGGTCACCGCCAATACCACGCACAGGGTCAGAATCAGTCCCCCCCGCCCCATCCCCTGCCGCTTTACAGGCATCTGGGCAGGTAGGGTGGGCAGGGGCCGTTTCCCCGATTGGACAGGCCAGCGGTAAAACAGATGGTTTTCCAATGAAAATGCCTCCTTACAGCCACAGGGCGCCCCTATGCACGGGTCAGCGTGAACACAAACTTTGTCACTCCGTCCTCACTGGCACAGACGATATTCTCCTTATGGCTGTTGAGAATGGTCTTGACAATATACAATCCCAGGCCCACCCCATCCCGATCCGCACTGCGGGAGTGATCGGTCTTGTGGAAGCGATCAAAGATAAGGGACAGCTCCTCCGGCGGAATGGTATCCCCCTGGTTGCTGATGGTAATAAATGCCTTGGTCCCCTTTGTAGCCACAGCGATACCCAACGTACCACCTGGCTTGGAAAACTTGATGGCATTATCCAATAGATTGTAGCACACCTGGGTGATGGCATCCTGATCTCCCCAGACGGGCACCGGCTCTTCCGGGAGCTGGGTGTCCACCTCCAGATTGGCAGCTGTTACCTTCCGCTCCAGGTTGACCAGAGTGCGCACCAGGGTCTCGCTGATATCAAATTGCTGCTGAGCCGCCTGCTCATCGGACTGAAGCCGGGACAGGTCCAGCATCGAGCGCACCAGTCTGGACAGCCTTCTGGTCTCAGAGGAAATGATCTGCAAATACTCCCGCTCCTTCTCCGGCGGGATGGTTCCATCCAGGATACCATCGGAAAAGCCGGCAATGGTGGTCATGGGAGTTTTCAGCTCATGGGATACATTGGCAACAAATTCACTGCGGCGCTGCTCACTTTTGGACAGGGAGTCGGCCATGGTATTGAAGGCGTCGGCCAGCTCACCCACCTCGTCCTTTCGTTCTCCCACATCCACTCGCACGTCCAGCCGGCCCAGGCCAAACTGCCGTGCGGCAGCGGCGATCTCCTTGATGGGCTTAGACTGGCACATACTGGTTACAGAACTGATAATGGCCGCAATGAGAATCACCGCAATGGCGGTGACCAAAAAGATAAACGACAGATCATGCCACATTCCGCTGATGTTGGATGCATCCCGGGATACCAGCACCAGTCCCTGCAAAAAACCGCTGGAGTTAGCAACGGGCAGTCCCACCAGGTACCTGGCCCTGTCGTACATACCACCCAAAGAGGTCACGTCCGCATAATACCCCTCCGTAATGGTGTCCACCATGGCCTGGGGAATGGTTCCACCCTCCAGTTCAGCCAATTGGCTCTGTCCACTGGTCGCATATACCACCACACCATCGTTGGTAGCCACCATAATATGAGAGTCGGCCACCTGAGCAACCGCAGATAGGTAGCGTTGAAATTCCAGCCTCTGCCACGACGCCGAACCGTTGATAATGACATAGCTGGAAGTGAACTCCGCAATTCTCCGGGCGTTTTGCTCCAGGGCCTCCCGCTGTTCTCCCACGGTGTATTGATAGCTGAGCGCGGCAAAGGATGCTCCCAACATCAAAAAGGACAGGAGTACCATACCTGCCATAGCGGCAAATTGGCGGCCATACATGGTTTTCACGCTGCCGCTACCTCCCCTGTCCGCAGTCTCATCCGTTGATTACCTCAAATTTGTAACCCACGCCCCAGACGGTTTTGAGACACCATTGGTCTGAGATCCCCTCCAGCTTTTCCCGTAGCCGCTTGATATGCACATCCACAGTACGACTGTCCCCAAAATAGTCAAATCCCCACACCTCATCCAGCAGTTGATTGCGGGTAAATACCCGATTGGGCGCTGCCGCCAGATGGAACAGCAGCTCCAGCTCCTTGGGGGGGGTGTCCACCCGCCTGCCATTCACCAACAGTTCATAGGAATCTAGGTCAACCACCAGCTTGTCAAAGGACAGCCGCTTAGACACCTGTTCCTCTCCCGTCATACGGCGTAGTACCGCATGAACCCGGGCCAACACTTCCTTGGTCTCAAACGGCTTGGTGATATAATCGTCAGCCCCCATCTCCAAGCCGCTTACCTTATCCTCCAGCTCCCCCTTGGCCGTGAGCATGATAATCGGAGTTTTGGAGGTCTCTCGGATCTTTTTGCATACAGCCCATCCGTCCATGCCGGGCAGCATAATATCCAGCAACACCAGGTCGGGATGAAACTGCTGAAACTTTTCCAGCCCCTCCAGTCCTCCTCCCGCTACCTGGCACACCATTTCCTCCTTCTCCAAATACATCCGGAGCAGATCAGCGATGTTTTTGTCGTCCTCTACAATCAAAACCTTACGGGGCATGGTTCGTTCACCCTTTCCCTGGTATTTTCCGAAATATCCATTCCCCTGCCAGCAGCCGTCACAACCCCCAGCAGGTCACCGTCCTCATTATAAGGGATTTGAAAGGCACTTCCATCAAAAAATTGTAAACTTATTTGCCCTATTACAAAACATGAGAGCGATCTACTCCAATAACCGGCCGCCAATCGGGGTTTCTGCTCAACAATTTCTCCACCATAACCGCCCGCACCTCCTTATTGGTGAGGGGCACGTCATAGGGCACCACCACATCGAAGCGCAGCTCCAGATGGTCGCTTCCCTCCATGTGAAAGTCATGAATGGTGGCGGCACAGTCCAGTTCCCTGGCCACCCCTTCGATCAGCAGCCTCAGCTGGTCCATTTGAGGATCCCCAATTTGGATTGGATCCATATGGATCACCGCCTCCATCTGAAAGTGGCTGGCTAACTCCCGCTCGATACGGTCGATGATGCGGTGCACCTCCACCAGGGAACCCTGGGCTGGGATCTCCACATGGACGGACATCATCCTCCGGCCAGGACCGTAATCATGGATGATCAAGTCATGGATGCCGCATACCTGTGGATAGGATAGGATCAGCGCCTCAATCTCCTTGACCGTCTTTGGGTCCGGCGGCTGGCCCAGCAAGGGGTCCAGGGTATCCTTAGCCGCCGACCAGCCGGAACGCAGAATGAGACCAGCCACCAACAGCCCCAACCATCCGTCCAGCGTCAAGGCAAATATCTGCGACACAATCAAGCCCACCAGCACCCCGCCGGTGGCCATGGCGTCCGCCTGGGCATCTATGGCGGCCGCACGCAGCGCGGCGGAGTTTGTCCGCTTTCCCATAGTCCGGTCAAACCAAGCCATCCACAGCTTTACCAAAATTGAGCTGGCCAGCACAATAACGGATAATACTGTAAAGGACGCCTGCTGCGGATGCAAGATTTTCTCTATTGAGCTTCTGCCTAGCTCTACACCCACCAACAGAATGAGAAGGGACACCAGCAGTCCAGCCAGATACTCAATTCGCCCATGGCCAAATGGGTGTTGGGCATCCGCCTCCTGTCTTGCCCAGTAAAACCCGGCTAACGTAACCAAGGACCCGGCGGCGTCAGATAAGTTATTAAAGGCGTCAGCCGTGATAGAAATGGCCCCCGTGAGTAAGCCCGCGGCCAATTTACCCAGAAATAGCAATAGATTTAGCCCAACGCCCACCCAGCCCGCCAGCGCTCCGCACAAGCTGCGGGCGTTTGGGTCATCAGGCCGATCATAGCCGGACACAAGCCGCTGAAGAATACGGTCAAGCACAACAATCCACCTCCATCCTGAGCACCTGCTCCTCTCCCCTGACACAGCGGGAGGCCCCCAGACTACTGAACATGGAGTGCCTCATGCCCCAAGCAGGTATTTCACAATAGCCGCCCCTCATTATCGTATGCACACCGTGTGCCCATACCACAAGTTTCTTTCACTTCCTGCTTAAAATTTGAGCGGCGCTTACGCTCCCATTCCCCTATCCGGCACCACCCGCTCCCATTTGGCAAAACCGCCCGGTCACTCCCAAGCGGTTTTGCTCTCACAGTATTGGTTGATTTCATATCCTCACCGACAGAGGTTCACCCGGAGGACATTCCTCCATATTCCTCCGTGCCGGCGCCACCCTAACCGTTGCTATACCGGGCTACCTTGGCCTGATGTTCCGCCAGGGTGCGGCTAAAGTCGTGCTGTTTATTCTCCGGGTTGAGAACATAGTAGTAGTAGTTGGTGCTCTCCGGATTCATGGCTGCATACAGCGAATTCATCCCGGGGTTAGCGATCGGACCGGCCGGCAGTCCTTGATACCGATAGGTGTTATACGGAGAATCCAGGGACTTGTCCGCCTCAGTAGGCACCCTGCCACCGTTGAGATACACCAGAGTGGCGTCGATCTGTAGATAACCCGCCGTCTCCCTCCCCGGGTTGTTCAGCCGGTTGAAGATGACGGAGGAAATCTTGGCATAGTCTCCCCCATCCGTCTCCTTCTCAATCATGGAGGCGATGGTGACAATATCGTGGAGTGAGTAGGTGCTCTCCGAGGTAAATGTGTCAAGGTACTCCCCCATCTTATTTTCAAAATTAACCAGCATTTTGTTGAGGATATACTTGGGGTCCTCTCCCTTGAGGAAGATATAGGTGTCCGGGAACAGATACCCCTCCAGCCGGTGATAATCTCCCAAGGGCCTGTCCTTTAACCAGTCAAACGCATAATCCCAGTTGGCGGACATGTCCTGGAGGGCCTCCACCGTGCTTACCCCCTCCTCCTCAAGCAGTGCAAAGAGCTGGTCGATGGTATACCCCTCTGGAATGGTAACCTCCGCCTCCTGCCGTGTGGAGGAGGACCGGCTCATATTGACTACCAGGGCCCGGTAATCCATCTCCGTGTTCAACTCATAGGTGCCGGGCGTAATCTTATCCCTTGCCTTGGAAAACCAGGAATACAGCCTGAACAGAAATTTATACTCGATCAGCCCTTCCCGCTCCAGTTCATTCACCACCTCGCTAAAATCCGCGTCCTTGTCCACAGTGATGATCACTGAACTATACTCTTTATTCAGACTTAGCAGATCACAGGCCCAGATCCAGCCCACTGTGGCTAAAATGGCCGACAGGCCGATGATGAATAGGACATACATGACGGGTCCAGACATCCAAGTCGGGCCCTTACGCCGCTGCCCACGCCTGGGCTGCTGCCCGCCGTTGCGGGATCGTCTCTCTTCTGCCATGTGTATTCACTCCTTTTGTACTTGGTGGAAGTTCTACCTAAAAGGACAGGAACCCATTTCCCCCCAGCCACATAGTATGACGCAGAAACGGGAACAGGGGCCAGCTCCGGCGCCGCCGGACAGAAATGCGGCGTCTGAGCCGGTCCCTGTGGCCGGGAATTCAATAGTGAGGTGACAAAATCATGTGTGGTAACAATGGTTTCGGCGGGGGTTGCTGGTGGATCATCATCCTGGTCCTCATTCTGTGCTGCTGCTGCGGCGGCGGTAACACCTTCGGCAACAACAGCTATGGCTGCAACAACGGCTGTGGCTGCAACAACGGCTGCGGCTGCAACAACGGCTGTGGCTGCAATGACGGCTGCGGCTGCTAAGAGGCTCACAGGGAACATCGGGCGGGGGAGTTGTCTCCTCCGCCTATTTCCCCCTGGCCGTGGGGACAGGCCCTAGGCCGGAGTCAGTCATGAAGAAGCATCTGTACGGGCAGGTCAAAGCCCTCTCTCGGCAAGCGCTCCACCAGGCGTTCCCGCGCACATACTGCCACGGTCAACCCGCCATACCGGGCCAGCCATCGGTCGTAATACCCTCCGCCGTGGCCCAACCGGTAACCGGCCCGGTCGCACAGCATATGGGGCACCAGCATTACCTGAATCTCCTCTGGAAATGCCCTTGGGCAGGAAATGTCCGGCTCTGGAATTCCATAGCGGCCGGCAGAAAGGTTATCCCAGCTAGTCAGCACCCTGGCCTCCATCCTGCCCCCTGAACAGCATACCGGCAACACCACTCGTTTCCCCGCCTCCATCAACCGCTGGAGCAGCCAGCGGGTATCAGGTTCCAGGCCCACCCCATAAAAGGCCATGACAACGGGCGCATCCATCACCTGTGGCAGTGTGAAAAACTGCTCCAGCAGGTGTGGTATCTCCATCTTAGGCAATGTAGCGGCATACCGTCGCAAGCGCTGCTTCTCCCCAGCAATATTCACAGACGGCAGCATAACGTCCCACGAACAGCGTCCGCCCTGCCGGCGCCCGCCAGGGCCTCCACCAGGGCCAGGCCAAAGTCAAAGGCCGCTCCCGGGCCATTCCCCGTGATCAGCCTGCCATGGATTACTACCGGCTGATTCATGATGGGGATCGCCCCTCCCCGGGACAATTCCCCCTCCATTCCGGGATAACACACCCCATGGGTACCTGGCCCCATCACGCCCGCACGGGCCAGCAGGGCAGGAGCGGCGCAGATGGCGGCCAGCCACATAGTGGAGTCACTGCCCGCCTGCCTCACCAAGCCCATGGCAACCTGGTTCCCCTCGATGGCCGCCACGCCCCCCAGTCCGCCGGGGAGCACCACCATATCCCCTGGGGCCAAGGCCACTTCCTCCACCAATGCGTCGGCTTGAACCGTAATGGCATGCGCTCCCATTACTTCGCGCCCGCCGATACCGGCCAAAGTCACAGGGATATCCCCCCGGCGCAACACGTCGGCCGTCACAAGGGCCTCCGCTTCCTCAAAGCCGGGGCCCAGGAAAATATACACCATGGAGCCGCCCCCCTTTCACTACAGATTAAAATATGCCATAACATCCTTATGAATGTCTTGCTTGGAACGTAAAGAACCCTTCGGCGTAGCACAGTCCACCCGCCGCCACCCATAAAAGGCGGCGGCCTGGGCAGCGGCCTCCCGGCAGGCGGTCAGGTACGCTATGTCCGTCTCATGGATATCCGCCTTAGCATGGGTGGCCCGCTCTCTTTGCAGAATGTTTTGGACCACCAAGTCTATGGGCGTGTCCAGCCAAATCACCACCGCAGGTCTTGGCAGACCCAGCCGGCTGTACTCAAAGTCCTCCAGCCACCGGAAAAACGGCTCCCGCTCTGCCGGAGACATCTTGGCTGACTGGTGGACAGCATTGGACGTGGTATACCGGTCCAGCACCACCAACCCTCCAGATTCATAGTAGCCACCCCAGTGCTTTTTATACCCGGCGTAGCGGTCCACCGCATAAAAGGAAGATGCCGCAAAGGGATTCACATCGAAGGGCCTTGCTCCAAACCGGCCGTCCAAATACATCCGCACCAAAGCGGAGGACTCCTCGTTGTATTGAGGATAGACACAGGTGTCAAATGCCTGTCCAGCCGCCTCCAGCGCTTGGCAGGCCATCTGGAATTGGGTAGACTTACCTGAGCCATCCGTCCCCTCAAATACGACCAATTTCCCTGCCATGGTCACCTCTCCCTCAATCGGGCCCCCACTGCCTGGGTCAAAATCAGGGGCAGCTTGGCCATCCGTCCAATTCTGGATGGCTCCCGGCACAACCGGTAAAACCATTCTAGGCCCAACCGCTGAAACGCCTGAGGCGCCCGCTTGGCTTTCCCCGCAAATACGTCCAGCGCTCCGCCCAGCCCAACTAGCAGCCCGGCCCCGGTGGCCTGTCCATTGGCGGCGATCCACTTCTCCTGCTTGGGCGCTCCCAAACAGACGAACACCACATCCGCCCCCGCTGCCCGAATCGCCTCGGCCACCGGGCCATCCTCTCGGAAATAGCCGTCCCGCGCACCACAGATCATCAGGCCAGGATAGCGGGCGGTCAACCGGTCTGCCGCCAACTCTGCCACTCCGGGCTTCGCCCCAAGTAAAAACAGTCGGCGGCCTGTCCCTGCCAGCCGCTCCATCAGGGCAGCCGCAAAGTCCACCCCCGGCACGCGTTCTTTCAAGGGACGGCCTAAGATTTTGGCAGAGCAGATGACCCCCACCCCATCCGGAATGACCAGATCAGCCTGGGCCAGCACCTGAGCAAATTGGGCATCCCGGCCAGCCTGCTGAACCAGTTCCGCATTTGGAGTGACCACCAGATGAGGCCCCTCCCGGTCCAGCAGGGCAACCGCCCGGTCCACCGCCTCTTCCAAGGTCACATTGTCAAAGGCCACGCCTAATACATCGGTGCGCATGGCAGCCGCTCCTTCCATCGTAAAACGTCCAGACAAATCAGATGTTAAGTTGAGTGGGATAATTATACCACAGGCTGCCTCAAAAGTCCATCCCAAAGGAAGAAGACCCCCTTCCCCTGTGATACTGCAGGGTTTCAGCTGCATCCATTTCCCCAAATTGAACTAAAAATATGGGACTATTGATTGTAGGATAGGAGGAATTGTGATATAATGCAGCAAATCGGGATTTGATGACGAACCGGCATCTGTTGCCCTGATGGACCAGTATATTATGGAGCACGGCTATCAAAACGACATTACAAATTCCCGATTGCACCACGAAATCTACTTGTCTGACCCTCGCAAGTCGGCCCCGGAAAAACAAAGAACAGTGATTCGGCACCCCATTAAAAAGGGTGGTTGATCAGTGCGCCCCCTTCCCCCGTATTCCAAACCGGAAGCGGACACGAAAAGTCCCCGGCCTCTCTTGACATTTTTAGTGAAAAGGGATATACTGGCAAACATGGGCCAACTGGCTCATCTTCCTTTGCGTCGGCACTTTACCGGCGCAAAGTAGTAAAGCCGCAGCCGTTGATTAAATTGGAGGAAATTGAAATGAAAGCATCTGCTAAACTGATGGCACTGCTGATGGCACTGGCCATGGTATTCTCTTTGGCCGCCTGTACCAACAGCGCCGGGAAAGAGTCCGGCTCCGCTGAGAGCCCATCCGCTGACAGCTCATCCACCCCCGGTGAGACCTATCTGGTGGGCATTGTTCAGCACGCGCCCCACGACGCCCTAGATGCCGCCACCAGGGGTTTCAAAGACGCCCTCACTGAAGAATTGGGCAGCGCCGTCTCCTTTAAGGAGGGCAATGCCAGCAATGAGAGCTCCAATAATTCCATTATCGTAGGCGGCTTCCTCTCCGAGGGGGTGGATCTGATCCTGGCCAATGCCACCGACTCCCTCACTGCCGCAGCCTCCGCCACCAGTGAGATTCCTATTCTGGGCACCTCCATCACCAACTACGGCGTGGCCCTGAATCTTGGCACCACCGAGGACAAGGTGCTGGGAGGCAACATTTCCGGCACCTCTGACCTGGCCCCCTTAGATCAACAGGCCGCCATGATTCAGGAACTGTTCCCTGATGCAAAAAATATTGGTCTGCTCTACTGTTCCGCCGAAGCCAACTCCATCTTCCAGGTGGAGGCAGTGAAAGGCTATCTCACTGATATGGGCTACACCTGCGCCCAGTATGCCTTTACCGACGTGAACGACCTGCCCTCCGTCACCCAAACCGCCGCTGACAACAGCGATGTCATCTACATCCCCACCGACAACACTGCGGCCAATAACACCGAGGCCATCGCCAATGTAGTTCTCCCCGCCAAGGTGCCCGTGGTGGCCGGAGAAGCCGGCATCGTTAAGGGTTGCGGCGTGGCCACCTTGTCCATCAGCTACTATGAGCTGGGCCAGATCACCGGCCGCATGGCCGCTCAGATCCTCACCGGACAGGCCAAGGTATCCGATCTAGCCATTGCCTATGACACCACCTTGGACAAGCTGTATAACGCGGCCAACTGCGAGGCGCTTGGTATTGCCGTCCCTGAAGGCTATCAGCCCATCGAAGAGGTTCAGTGACAAAACTCTAATAAAAACAGCGGGAATGGGGCTTCCATTTCCCGCTGTTTTTTGCTATACTGTGTCAAAGCATCAATTACCGTGGAGGGATACACATGGATTTCCTGTTTTCCTTTTTCAACTCCATACCCAACGCTTTCGGCCAGGGCCTCATCTGGGGCATCATGGCTATTGGGGTGTACATCACCTACAAGATTCTAGACGTGGCAGACCTGACAGTAGACGGTTCCCTGGCCACCGGCGGCGCAGTGTGCGCCCTGCTCATCAGTATGGGTTGGAATCCCTGGCTGGCGGTGCTCATAGCGATTCTGTCCGGTATGCTGGCCGGCCTGGTCACTGGTGTTCTACACACCACCTGCGGCATTCCAGCTATCCTGGCAGGCATCCTTACCCAACTTGCCCTATACTCTATCAATCTGCGCATTATGGCCATCGGGGATCTGGCGGTCAAGACCAAAGCTACCCTGGCGGTCAGCGTAGACCGTAGCTCCCTGTTGGTGTCCTCCCGCTACATCCGGGACATGGCGTGGAACAACCCTCTTCTGGTTTTAGCACTCTTTGTTGTTGTGGTCGTCGCCCTGCTGTATTGGTTCTTCGGCACTGAACTTGGGTCCTCCCTCCGGGCCACCGGCGTCAACAGCGCCATGGCCCGGGCCCAAGGCATCAACACCGGGCGGAACAAGGTGCTTGGCCTGGTAGTATCCAACGGGCTAGTCGCCCTGGCCGGCGCTCTGCTGTCCCAGTATCAAGGCAGTGCCACCATCGACATGGGCCGGGGCGCCATTGTCATTGGTCTGGCCGCCGTCATCATCGGGGAAGTGCTGCTGGATAGAATCTTCCGTAATTTCGCCCTCAAACTGTTTGCTGCTGTCATGGGCGCCACTATCTACTACCTAGTGATTACCCTGGTCCTCCGCCTAGGCCTGGAGTCCACTGACCTGAAGCTGCTCACCGCATTGGTGGTGGCAGTCTTCCTCACCATCCCTCACTGGAAGGGAAAATATTTTGCCAAGTCCGCTAAAATGGGAGGGAGCTCCAATGCTTGACATCAAACAGGTCTACAAAACCTTTAACCCTGGCACTGTCAACGAGAAGACCGCCCTGAAAGGAGTGTCCCTCCACCTGAATGACGGCGACTTCGTCACCGTCATCGGGGGCAATGGGGCGGGTAAATCCACCCTGCTCAATGCGGTAGCCGGAGTTTGGCCGGTGGACCAGGGCTCCATCTCCATTGACGGCGCCGATGTCACACGTCTGCCGGAGCACAAACGCGCTGGGTATGTTGGCCGGGTCTTTCAGGACCCCATGATGGGCACTGCCGCCACCATGCAGATCGACGAAAATCTGGCCCTGGCCGCCCGCCGGGGAAAGCATCGCACCCTTCGCCCAGGCATTACCCGGGGTGAGCGAGACAGCTACCAGGATCTGTTGAAAATTTTGGACTTGGGCCTAGAGAACCGGCTCACCTCCAAAGTGGGCCTGCTGTCCGGCGGACAGCGTCAGGCCCTCACCTTGTTGATGGCCACCCTTCAACGGCCGCAGCTGCTTTTGCTAGATGAGCACACCGCCGCCCTGGACCCCAAAACCGCCGCCAAGGTTCTGGAGGCAACCGAACGTATTGTGGCCCGTGACAGGCTCACAACCTTGATGATTACCCACAATATGCGGGATGCCATTGTCCACGGAAACCGGCTTATCATGATGTATGAAGGCAATATTGCCTTGGATATCTCCGGGGAGGACAAGGCAAAACTCACCGTGGAGGAACTGCTGGCCAAATTTGGCCAGGTTACCGGCTCCGATGAGGCGGACGACACGCTGCTATTAGGATAACACAACAGGCCCGGCCCCCGATCAGGGGCCGGGCCTGTTCCATGCCTGTCTATTTTGATTGACACAAGCCTGCCTAAACCGCCAACAGTATTGTCCGTTGACCTCCATTCCACCACAGCATAGGAATAATCGGTGGAGAAAATGGACAATATTTAAAAATATCCTCTTCCATATGCGGCGGCTGGCTGGAGCCACCCTCTCCCTCCAGACCCAGATCCGATGGACCCGGTTCCCAGAACTGCCCCCTCAGCCCCACTCATCTGTTTCCGGCACCGCCTCCATTTTTAAAAGGCAAAATATGATGGTGAAAAACATAAAAAATTTTGTCGTTTTCTCTTGACCATTTTACCGAGGGGGCATAAAATAAGCAATGGATTAGTTTCTAATGATTTATTTAGGCAGGGGGGGCGGAACCCATGACCCAGCGGGAGCGGCAGATCCTCCGGTGGATCGCGGACAATCCCATGATTTCTCAGCAGGAACTGGCGGATCTGGCCGGTATCACCCGCTCATCAGCGGCAGTCCATATTTCCAACCTGATGAAAAAGGGGCTGATCGCCGGCAGGGGCTATATCCTGCCCAGCCCCCACTACGCTGTTGTAGTGGGCGGGGTGAATATGGACATTGGTGGGCGGGCCCACGCCCCCCTGGTGAGCGCTGATTCCAACCCCGGCTCCATCCGGATCAGTCTGGGGGGAGTTGGGCGAAACATCGCCCACAACATGGCCCTTCTTGGGGTGGACACACGACTGGTCACCGCACTGGGGGACGACCTCCATGCCCAACGTGTTGCGGCCTCCTGCGGAGAGCTGGGCATTGACCTTTCCCCCTCTCTCCAGGTGCCCGGAGAGTCCACCTCCACCTATCTATTCATCGCCGATCCAGGTGGTGAGATGGCTCTAGCCTTGTCCGATATGGACATCTACCGCCATCTGACCCCTTCCTTTCTCTCCTCCCGGGCCCGACTGTTCCAGGGTGCACAGGCGGTGGTGGTGGATACCAACATCTCCGCTGATGCTCTTCAATGGCTGGCCAGCCATGTAACAGCTCCCATCTTTGCTGACCCGGTATCTACTGCCAAGGCGGAAAAACTCCGCCCGGTGCTGGGCAGGCTCCACACCTTGAAGCCAAACCGTCTGGAGGCAGAGCTGCTCTCTGGAGTGGCCATCACCGATGGGGCTAGCCTGAACCGGGCAGCCGACGTGTTGCTCTCCACCGGTCTGCGCCGGGTATTTGTCTCCCTGGGTAGCGACGGAATGCTGGCCGCCGACCATAGCAGCCGCTGTTACCTGCCCTGCTATCCCGGTAACACCGTCAATACTACCGGCTGTGGAGACGCATGCATGGCTGCCCTGGTCTGGACCTATCTCCAAGGCACCGGCCTGGAGGATACCGCCCGAGCCGGTTTGGCCGCCGCATCCATCGCAATGGAGAGCGAAGAGACCATCAACCCCGCTATGAGTGAAGACGCGCTCAAGCGCCGAACCGGGCTGTCACACACCGACTCTTCATTTTAAATCAGGAGGTTTCCCCCTATGAATTTGAACTGTTATTTAGATTTGTCCCCCGAGGTGGCCCAGGCCGTAGCGGCAGGCAAGCCTGTTGTGGCCCTGGAGTCTACCATCATCTCCCACGGAATGCCCTATCCGCAAAATGTGGAGACCGCATTTGCGGTAGAGTCCATTATCCGGGAAAACGGGGCCGTCCCCGCCACCATCGCCGTAATTGGCGGACGGTTAAAGGCTGGCTGCACCAGGGAAGAGATCGAGTATTTGGGCAAGCAGGGTCCGTCCGTATCCAAAGCCAGCCGCCGGGACCTCGCCATTCTGGTAGCCCGTGGCGGGGATGGTGCTACCACTGTTACCACTACCATGATCATTGCTCATATGGCGGGCATCAAGGTATTTGCCACGGGTGGCATTGGCGGCGTCCACCGCGGTGCACAGACCACCATGGACATCTCCGCCGACTTGGAAGAACTGGCCCGCACCCCCGTCATGGTGGTCTGTGCCGGAGCCAAATCCATTCTAGACCTTGGCCTCACCCTGGAATATCTGGAGACTCACGGCGTCCCGGTAATCGGTTTCGGCACACAGGAGCTTCCAGCTTTCTACACCCGCAAAAGCGGCTTTAAGGTGGACTACCGGATGGACAGTCCCGCCGAACTGGCCGACGCCTTCCAGGCTAGCTTGAATCTGGGCTTCCCCGGCGGAATGCTGGTGACAAACCCTATCCCAGATGAATATTCCATGGACCCGGCGGTCATCAGCTCCGCCATTGACGAGGCCATCCATCAGGCGGATGAAAACGGCGTCCGGGGTAAGGAGACAACCCCCTTCCTTCTGGCTAAGGTAAAGGAACTCACCGGAGGAGACAGTTTGGAATCCAACATTCAGCTGGTACTGAACAATGCCCGACTGGCAGCCCGGACAGCAGCCTGTCTGGCCAATGGCCAGTAGGCCCGTAATTTATAAATTAATAAAAAAAAGGCTTCGCAGCTCAACAGTCTGCGAAGCCTTTTTTATGGAAAAACAGCCACGTTCTGTGGTGATGCGGTAAATTTCTGCTATCCTGATGGAATCTGTTATTTTCCGCGTCTCTTCGGTGCGTCTTACCAAAAAAAGCGTAAGATGGGAATTGCAAAGCTGTTGAAAGTATGATAAACTTACTGACATCCGAAACAAAACATAGAGGTGCTCCATGTATCCCTATGCAAAAGGAGGAAAACACAATGGCACGCAAATTCAAAACCATGGACGGTAACACAGCCGCCGCTCACGTCTCCTACGCCTTTACAGAGGTGGCCGGCATCTATCCCATTACCCCGTCCAGTCCCATGGCCGACAATGTGGACCAATGGGCCGCGGCAGGCCGAAAGAACATCTTTGGCCAGCCTGTAAAAGTGATTGAGATGCAGTCTGAGGCAGGCGCCGCAGGTACAGTACATGGCTCCCTGGCCGCAGGAGCGCTGACCACCACATATACTGCCTCCCAAGGTCTGCTGCTGATGATCCCCAATATGTATAAGATTGCCGGCGAACTGCTGCCCGCAGTATTCCATGTATCCGCCCGCACGGTGGCAAGCCATGCGTTGAGCATCTTTGGCGACCACTCCGACGTCATGTCCTGCCGCCAAACCGGTTTTGCCATGCTGTCTGAGTGTAATCCTCAAGAGGTTATGGATCTGGCCTCGGTAGCCCATTTGGCCGCCATCAAGGGCCGCGTCCCCTTTGTCAACTTCTTTGACGGCTTCCGTACCTCCCACGAAATCCAGAAGATTGCCACCTGGGACTATGAGGAGCTTGCCGAAATGGTCGATTGGGAGGCCATCAACCATTTCCGCTCCCAGGCCCTCAACCCCGACCGGCCTGTAACCCGGGGTTCTCACGAGAACGGAGACATCTTCTTCCAGCACCGGGAGGCCTCCAACCGCTACTATGACGCCATTCCCGAAATCGTGGAAGAATACATGGGCAAGGTCAATCAAAAGCTGGGCACCAACTACCAGCTGTTCAACTACTACGGCGCCCCAGATGCCGACCGTGTTATCATCGCCATGGGCTCTATCTGTGATGTGGCCGAGGAGGTTATCGACTACCTCAACGCCAACGGCCAGAAGGTCGGCTTGATCAAGGTCCGTCTATACCGTCCCTTCCGGGCCGACAAGCTGGTGGCGGCCATTCCCAGCACCTGCAAGCACATCGCTGTGCTGGACCGCACCAAGGAGCCGGGCGCTCAAGGCGAGCCCCTGTATCTAGACGTAGTCACCGCCCTGGCCAATGCCGGCATCACCGGCGTGTCCGTCATCGGCGGTCGCTACGGCCTCGCCTCCAAGGACACGCCTCCCAGCAGCATATTTGCCGTCTATGAGGAACTGACCAAGGCACAGCCCAAGCGTCAGTTTACCATCGGCATCGTGGATGACGTGACCTACTTGTCCCTGGAGGAAAAGCCCTCCCCCAACACCGCCGCGGCGGGTACCATTGAGTGTAAGTTCTGGGGCCTAGGCGGCGACGGCACTGTTGGCGCCAACAAGAACTCCATCAAGATCATCGGCGACCACACCGACAAATATGTTCAGGCATACTTCCAGTACGATTCTAAAAAAACCGGAGGTGTCACCATCAGCCATCTGCGCTTTGGTGACCAGCCTATCCGTTCCCCCTACTATGTCAACAAGGCCGACTTTGTGGCCTGCCATGTCCCCTCCTACATCACCAAGGATTTCCCCATGGTTCGGGATGTGAAGGACGGCGGCGTATTCCTCATCAACTGCCAGTGGTCCCATGAGGAGCTGGATAAGCGGATGCCTGCCCACGCCAAGCGGTACATTGCCGAGCATAATATCCAGGTCTACACCATCAACGCCATTGATTTGGCCATTGAAATCGGCATGGGCAAGCGCACCAACACCATCCTTCAGTCCGCCTTTTTTAAGCTGGCCAACATCATGCCCATTGACGAAGCCATCGGCTACATGAAAGAGGCCGCCACCCACTCCTATCTGAAGAAGGGTCAGGATGTGGTGGATACCAACCATAAAGCCATTGATCTGGGGGCTACCGCATTCCAGAAATTTGAGGTGCCTGCCTCCTGGAAAAGCGCCACCGATGAGGATACAACCATCACCCTGCAGGGCGCTCCTGAAACGGTGAAGATGGTGCAGGATATTATGGAGCCTGTGGGCCGTATGGACGGCGACAGTCTGCCTGTGTCCAGCTTCGTCCCCCATGCCGACGGCACCTTCTTCCAGGGCGCTGCCGCCTATGAGAAGCGGGGCGTGGCTGTGTCTGTCCCGGCTTGGAATGAACAGACCTGTATCCAGTGCAACCTGTGCTCCTATGTCTGTCCTCACGCCACCATCCGTCCATTTGCCCTCACCGACGAGGAGGCGGCCAACGCTCCAGCCAATGCCCAGATTGTGGATATCAAAGCTGGCAAGGGCAAGGGCGTATATAAGTATGCCCTGTCTGTTAGCCCCCTGGACTGCATGGGCTGTTCCATCTGCGTGGGCGTGTGCCCCTCCAAGAGCCTGACCATGGTGCCCCTGGAGCAGGAAGCCCCCCGGCAGCCTGTCTTTGACTACATGGTGGCCCAGGTGGCCCCCAAGCCGGATATGGAGAGCGCCGCCACCGTGAAGGATAGCCAGTTCAAGCAGCCCCTGCTGGAATTCTCCGGTGCCTGCGCCGGCTGTGCCGAAACTGCCTATGCCCGTCTGGTCACGCAGGTGTGCGGCGACCGGATGTACATCGCCAACGCCACCGGCTGTTCCTCCATCTGGGGCGGTCCCGCCGCCACCTCTCCCTACACTGTCACCAAGGAGGGCAAAGGCCCCGCTTGGGCTAACTCCCTGTTTGAAGACAATGCGGAATACGGTCTTGGAATGCTACTGGGCCAAAAAGCCATCCGCAACAACCTCGCCGATAAAACGAAGGAGCTGCTTCAGTCTGGCGCAGTCCCCTCCGGTGTAAAGGAAGCGGCCCAAAAGTGGCTTGACACCATTGACGACAACGAGGCAAACCAGGATACCACCAAGCAGTATATCACTGCCCTGGAGTCCAACCTCAACACCATGGGTGACTGCCGCACCCTGGCGGAATCCATCCTGGCTCAGAAGGAATATCTGAACAAAAAGTCCATTTGGATCTTCGGCGGCGATGGCTGGGCCTATGATATCGGTTACGGCGGCCTGGACCACGTTATGGCCTCCGGCGAGGATGTGAACATCTTTGTGTTCGACACGGAGGTATACTCCAATACCGGTGGTCAGGCATCCAAAGCCTCCAGCATCGGTCAGGTAGCCCAGTTTGCTGCCGCCGGCAAGAACATCAGTAAGAAGAGTCTTGCCGAAATCGCCATGCAGTATGGCTACGTCTACGTAGCTCAGGTCGCCATGGGTTCCAATCCTAACCAGACCTTGGCCGCCATTCGCGAGGCCATTGCCTATCCCGGCCCCTCCCTGATTATCGGCTACTCTCCCTGTGAGATGCATTCCATCAAGGGCGGCTTGGCAAACTGCCAGAGCGAGATGAAGGACGCAGTGGCCTGTGGCTACTGGAACCTGTTCCGGTACAATCCCGCTAACAAGGCCCAGGGCAAAAATCCATTTACCCTGGACTCCAAAGCCCCTACCGGCGGCTATCGGGACTTCCTGATGAAGGAGGCCCGGTACTCCTCCCTCCTCCAATCCTTCCCCGAGCGGGCAGAAGAACTCTTCAAAGAGAACGAGCAAGCTGCCATGGAACGCTGGGATCATCTGCAAAGACTCATCAATCTGTACGCCTAAATATCTATCAAGGCCCCCTCTGTTGAGGGGGCCTGCTTTTGCTTCAAATATAGAACTTAAAATAAGTTCACTTTGCACTAGGAATCAGTTCATTCAGATAACATGGTGCCATACAAAGAAAGGGAGCAGACACCCATGAAGCGGCAAAAACATATTGGATTTCGCATTGACAACGAGCTACACGCCAAAATGGTCTATATCGCCGAATATGAGGGCAGGTCCCTGACCTGGCAGATGGTGCATCTAATGCAAGACTGTGTGCGCAAGTTTGAACAAGCGCACGGCTCCATCGATCTGCCCCAGCCGGAGGAACAATGAAACTGCTGGAAGTTTTGCTGGACCTTCTGTATCCGCCCAAGTGCCCCTTTTGCGACAGATTGTTAGCGCAGGGTGAGAATGGCGTATGTGCCCTGTGCGAGCAGAGCCTTCCCCGGACAAAGGGCGAAGCCAAGCTAGTAGACGGCTGTGACACCTGCCTATCCCCGGTTTGGTATTGCGGCGGGGTGCCCAATGCCATTCACCGCTATAAATTTAACGGTGGCCGCACCCACGCCCAACTGTTTGGTTCGCTGATGGCTCAGTGCCTGTCCAACCACTGGCATCAGCGGATAGATCTGGTCACTTGGGTTCCTCTGGCTCCCAAGCGACTGCGGGAGAGGGGATATGATCAAGCGGAGCTGCTGGCCCGGGTGGTGGCCAAACTAGCCAGTCTTCCTGTCGCTCCCACGCTGGTCAAAGTGAAGAATACCAAAACCCAGTCTCAGCTGGAGAAAACAGAGGAACGAGCGGCCAATGTGCTGGGGGCCTACCAGCCCCTCACCGGGTTGGATCTTGCCCATCAGCGGGTATTGCTCATCGATGATGTGGCCACTACTGGCGCCACCCTGTCCCAATGCGCAGCCTGTCTGCAGAAGGCAGGCGCCCAGTCCATTATTGCCCTCACCTTTGCCCGTGCCAGATAGGTGGTCGACAAAAAAAGCTGTACTTTTAGAACAAGCTATGATATACTATCCACGCTCATGACTCCCCATATGGGTTGAGTCCACTTAACATAGCGTAACGTGTCGCATACGGACACTTTTTGTTTGGCAAAGTTTTTATCTTAGACATATGGCACCGAAAAACGGCGGCAGCCCCCCCCTTCCTCAGGCGAAACAGCGCAAGACAAGGGGGCAGAGTGCGTCTTGTTTAATCTGTGCAGAATAGTTGCGCCCTGATGCGGCGCTGTTTCTCTATGTCCATCATCTTTGCCGTCAATACATAGGGAATTGGGCTGGGTCATCCCGATCCGGCCCCTATTTTCCTACGCAAATTTAACTGGCAACATTTTACGGAAAAGGAGTATTTATGGCAGATAAACTGAAAATCATCTCTCTTGGCGGTCTCAACGAGATTGGCAAGAATCTCACTGTGTATGAGTACGGCGGGGATATCATTGTGGTAGACGTTGGCATGGGCTTCCCCGACAACGATATGTACGGTATTGATGTGGTCATCCCCGACTTTACCTACCTCATTCAAAATCGCGATCGCATCCGCGCCATCTTTATTACCCATGGCCACGAGGATCACATCGGGGCCATTCCCTACCTGATGCGGAATGTGAATGCTCCCATCTATGCCACTCGGATGTCCGCTGGCCTTATTCGGCTTAAGCTGGATGAACACCGGCTGGCGGACAAGGTAAAACTTATCACCTGTGAAGCTGGAGAGACCGTTCGAACTGGCAAATTCAGTGTAGAGTTTATCCATATGAACCACTCCATCGCTGACGCGGTGGCCTTTGCCATTCACACCCCCGCAGGCGTTTGTATCCACACTGGCGATTTTAAGATTGATCCCACTCCTATCCAAGGCGGCATGGCTGACCTGACCCGGCTGGGAGAGCTGGGCAATCAGGGTGTGCTGGCCCTGTTGTGTGACTCCACCAACGTGGAACGGCCCGGCTTCACCAAGAGCGAGCGCAGCGTAGGCGCCTCCTTTGAGGCCCTGTTCCGGGGCTGTGACCAGCGCATCATCGTCACTACCTTCGCATCCAATGTCGACCGCATCCAGCAAATCATCAATGTGGCCGCCAAATACGGCCGCAAGGTGGCTGTCACCGGGCGGAGCATGGAAAACGCCATGCGGGTGTCCACCGAATTGAACTACATGCAAGTCCCTGCCGGCACAGTGGTAGATCTGGCCCAGATCAAAACCCTGCCCAAGAACAAAGTGTGCATCATCAGCACCGGTAGCCAGGGAGAAACCATGTCCGCCCTCACCCGGATGGCTTTCAATACCCACCGGCAGGTGGACATCCAGGCTGGAGACCGGGTCATCATCTCCGCCTCTGCCATCCCCGGCAATGAGGCTTCCGTTGGAAATGTGATCAACGAGTTATATCGGCGGGACGCAGAGGTGGTCAATGAGCGTGAACTGCCCCTGCATGTGTCCGGTCACGCTTGCCAAGAGGAACTGAAGATCATTCACGCTCTGATCCGTCCCCGATACTTTATTCCCCTCCATGGCGAGCAGCGCCACCTGAAAACCCATGCCAAACTGGCCCGGGATATGGGCATGGATCCCCGCAACATCGTCATCAGCGATGTGGGCAGGATCATCGAACTCACCCCCAAAGCAGTCAAACTCGGTAGCTCCGTTCCCGCAGGCAAGGTGTTTGTAGATGGCTATGGAGTGGGAGATGTAGGCGCTGTGGTTCTGCGGGACCGTCAACATCTGGCCCAGGACGGCATGATTGTAGTGGTGGTATCCATGTCCAGCGAGGACGGCCAGGTTATCTCCGGCCCAGACATTATCACCCGAGGGTTTGTCTATGTGAAGGAGTCTGAGGAGCTGATGGAAGAGCTCAAGCAGGTGGCTGTGGATGCCCTGGAACACTGCCACAGCCGCCACATCCGCGACTGGTCTGCCATTAAATCGGAAATTAAGGGCACCGTTTCCAACTATCTTTACAAAAAAACAAAACGAAATCCCATGATACTCCCTGTTATCATGGAGGTGTAAGACATACCCCCGGCGGCTGTGCTGCCGGGGGTATACTTTTTTTGATCTTTCTGATATAATGCTGTTCATGTATCATTTTGTCGTCAGACTGTTTCCTGACGGCTGGGCCCCTATATTAGATCGGTGCAAAAGGACTGATTATCATGCTCACCCCTCAACAACAACTGGACTTCTGTCGTGCCCGTCGTTCAGCCATCGCCCTGGGCCATCAAAGGTTGAACGCTCAGCAGCAAAAGGCCGCGCTCACCACCGAGGGCCCCCTGCTGCTTCTAGCTGGCGCCGGTTCTGGCAAAACCACCGTCCTGATCCACCGGGTGGCCAATCTCATGCGGTATGGGCGGGGCTCCGATTCCCAGGAAGTTCCCCCGTGGGTGACAGAGGATGATCTCACCTTTCTTCAATCATACGTCACCCACCCAGATCAATCTCAAACGTCCCAAGTGGATCGACTGTGCACTCTGGACCCCGCCCCACCATGGACCATCATCGCCATCACCTTTACCAACAAGGCCGCCGGTGAGCTGAAGGAAAGGCTGGAGCAAATGCTGGGTCCCGCTGCCCAGGATATCTGGGCCTCCACCTTCCACTCTGCTTGCGTGCGCATCCTCCGGCGGGATATCCAGCATCTTGGCTTCCCCTCCTCCTTCACCATCTACGATACGGATGACTCCATCCGAGTGATCAAGGATTGTCTCAAAGCGCTGAACCTTGAGGACAAGCAGTTTCCGCCCCGCTCGGTGCTGAGCGCCATCTCCAAAGCAAAAGATCAACTCCAGTTGGCAGAGGAGTTTTCCAAGGTTCATAGCCAGTCGGGAGACTTTCGTATGCAGCGGATCGCCCAGCTATACACCGCCTACGAAAAGCGGTTATGGGAGGCAGGTGCGCTGGACTTTGACGACATCATCCTGCACACTGTCCGGCTGCTCCAACAGAACGAATCAGTGCGTACTTACTATCAGCAGAAATTTCGCTACGTTCTTATCGACGAGTACCAGGACACCAACAATTTGCAGTATCTTCTGGCCTCCCTGCTGGCCGGCGGCCATCACAACATCTGCGTGGTAGGAGACGATGATCAGTCCATCTATCGCTTTCGAGGGGCCACCATTCAGAACATCCTATCCTTTGAAAGCCAATATAAGGGCTGCCGCACCATCCGGCTGGAGCAGAACTACCGCTCCACCAAAAATATCTTGTCCGCGGCCAACGCCGTCATCCGCAACAACCAAGGCCGCAAGGGAAAAGAGCTGTGGACGGCAGGCCGGGAGGGGGACAAAGTTCACCTGCACATCGCAATGAATGAACATGACGAGGCCCAGTACGTGGCCAATCAAATCATGGACAGCTATCAGGGAGGCCACAGCTGGAATCATCACGCCATCCTGTACCGCATGAATGCCCAATCCAATCAATTGGAGGTGGCCCTCAAGCGCAACGGCATCCCCTACCGGATTATCGGCGGCACCCGCTTCTTTGACCGGGCGGAGGTCAAGGACATGCTGGCCTATTTGTGCGTCATCCATCATCACTCTGATGATCTGCGCCTGAGCCGCATCATCAACAATCCTCCCCGGGGCATTGGCGCCGTCACAGTGGACAGGGCCCGGGCTATCGCCGCCCAAAATGGCCTATCCCTTTGGGATGTGATTTCCAACGCCGCCGCCTGGCCCGACCTGCAAAAATCTGCCTCCAAATTAGGGCAGTTTACAGCTATGGTGGACGCGCTGACCGCTTTGTCCCAAAGTATGAGCTTACCCACCTTTTACGAGGAAGTAGCGGCCCGAACAGGCTATACCAATATGCTTCAGATGAAAAATGATGTGGAAAGCCGCACCCGACTGGAAAACGTTCAGGAGCTGCTCACCTCCATCAATGCCTATGTAGACAACGCACAAGATACCCCAACCTTGGCGGGGTTCCTAGATGAGATTGCTCTCTACACAGACTTGGACAACCATGATCCCAATGAGGATGGAGTGGTGCTGATGACCATCCACTCAGCCAAGGGCCTGGAATTTCCGGTGGTGTTTGTGGTGGGTGTGGAGGAGGGAATCTTTCCCGGCCTGCGGACCATTGGGGAGCAGGAGGAGATGGAAGAGGAGCGCCGACTATGCTATGTGGCCCTCACCCGGGCCAAGGAGCGGTTGATTCTCACCTGCGCCGGGCAGCGTATGTTGTTTGGCCAAACCAGTTCCAACCGTCCCTCCCGCTTCACTCAGGAGATTCCCTCCGAACTTCTGGAGCATTCAGGCCGTTCTTATCTGGACCCAGCCCCCAGCGTCGAAGGCTTGGACGGCTTTGACCAGTCGTCTCCCCGCCCCTCCACCTACCGCAACCCCTATGGACGGGAAAGGATCCATACCGCGCATGCCCCAGGCGGCGCCACCGGCGCCCATTCCCGCCGGATAACAGCAGATAAAACTGTCCGCCCCAAACCCTTCAGCTCTAACCGCCTGAGCTCCTGTACCGGCAATGGGTCCAGACCGTCCGTCCCCTTACCCGACTATCGGGAGGGGGATATGGTAGATCACAAGGCCTTTGGGCAGGGAATGGTGCTGTCTATCCAAAAAATGGGCGGGGATGCTTTGCTGGAAATTGCCTTTGAGGGTGTGGGCGTGAAGCGGCTGATGCTGCACTCCGCTGCCCAACATATGAAAAAATTATAGTGCTGACGGTCGGCCGCTCCCTCTACCGTCTGGTGAAAGGAGAACCCTGGAATGAAGAAGCTGACTGATTTTATCCTAGCTGTTCTAGCTGGGGCCGCCATCGCCATCGGTGGCACAGCCTTCCTATCCCTAGAGAACAAAATTGCCGGGTCTCTATTCTTCTGTATAGGCTTATTCATGGTATGTACCATGGGTTTGCAGCTGTTTACCGGAAAGGTATGCGCTCTGCCGGGACAATCTCCTTCCTATCTTGGATGGCTGGCCATGGTGTGGGCAGGTAACCTTATTGGGGCAGAATTGATCGCGTTATGCATCCGGGCTACCCGGCTTGGTCCCGCCCTAGCGGAAAAATCCGCTGCCCTGTGTGCCGTCAAAACAGAGGATAGCCTGCCCTCCCTGTTCCTGCTGGGGATTCTGTGCAACATCCTCATTTATGTAGCGGTGGAAAGCTACCGCAATGCTCCCCATTTCCTGGGCAAGTATCTGGGACTGATTTTTGGGGTCAGTGTGTTTATCCTATGCGGTTTTGAGCACTGTGTGGCTGATATGTATTATTTTGCCCTGGCAAACTGGTGGTCAGGCCGGACCGTACTATGCCTGCTATCCATCACGTTAGGCAATGGCGTGGGCGGCATACTGCTGCCGTTGTGCTTCCGGCTCCGGGACCAGGCAAGGGCAACCATACCTTGACTTATATCGAAAAAAGGTGGCGGCTCCTCCATAAGAAAATCAACACTTATGCAGGTGTTGCCCTATCACGAAGAAGGCCACACGTTGCGATTGTGAATGAGGAAGTAATTTTCGCATAACAGGCAAGACGGCAGGGAAAACTCCCTGCCGTTATATTATTGATTTATTCTGACCACTTGTGTTCTATAATCAACCGGCCGTCGAAAATCCATTGAAAGAAATATCTGTATTTCATATAATAACATCACAGGAAGGAGGCATCAAACATGCAGGTTGAGATAAAAATTGACAGCTCATATACTGAGCCAAAAATAGTCATTTTGGCTGCTTCAATGACAGAAGAAGTCAATATAATTATGCAAAAACTATCTGAAAATAATCCCAGAATTATTTCTGGCAGCAAGAACGGAAAGTTTGAAATATTAGCGCAAAATGATTTGTTTCAAATTTACGCAAGTAACAGAAAAATATTCGCAGTAACAAGTAATGGTGAATATATTTTACGACTCAGACTCTATGAAATAGTAGAGAGATTAAATCCATCTCAATTTGTTCGTATCTCAAATTCAGAAATCATTAATCTGAAAAAAGTTAAAAATTTTGACCTAAGCCTTACTGGCACAATTTATGTTGAACTAATGAATGGCACAATAACCTATGTATCAAGACGATATGTTTCAAAAATCAAAAAAATATTAGGAATATGAGGTAATAAGCATGAAAAAAAAGGTTTTTTTTCGTAGTATATTAGGCTTTCCAATTGGATTAGCAATAGGATATTTGATAACGATCATCACTTCCCTGATATGGGCAAATGGTTATTATTCCCCGTGCGCATCTGAATTGTCTGCTGTGATGGGAAGCGAAATCAATGCTGTTTTGCTGCAGGCGTTTTTATGTGGAATATTGGGCATGGGATTTGCTGCAAGCTCTATCATATGGGAAATGGAGGATTGGGCGCTTGTAAAACAGACAGGACTTTATTTATTGATTGTTTCCGTCATCATGATGCCTATCGCGTATGTCACATATTGGATGGAACACAGTTTAAAAGGAGCGCTAAGCTATTTCGGAATTTTTGCTTTGATTTTTGCCGTTGTATGGGTGGCACAGTATGTCAGAGCTAAACACAATGTCAACAAAATGAACAAGACTTTGTACCGGCAGCGGGATAGCGAAAATGAGTAAAATGATTGCCCTGCCTGCCCTGCTCCCGCAACCGTCTGAGAGTGTTTTTTGACGCTATCCTTTTCTCTTATCTCACAGCTGCCGGTACATGGTCCCTGCTTCCGCCTTGCCCACAATGTCGGCAGTGGACAGCACCTCTACTCGGATCATCTTCTCGCCGAACTTCATCTCCAGCACATCTCCGGCCTTCACGTCGTATGAGGCTTTCACCGGACGGCCATTGGCACTGACCCGCCCATTGTCACAGGCCTCGTTGGCCACAGTGCGCCGTTTGATCAGCCGGGAAACCTTTAGCCATTTATCAAGCCGCATGATGCTCATCCTTTCATCTAAACCACCCCTCAGAGCTCGATACCCAGGGGATAAAAGAGGCAGGACCACAGCCCTGCCTCTTTCTTTATCAATCTTTGCTTACCTGGCCACAGTATCCTTCAGAGCTTTTCCTGCCTTGAATACGGGAACCTTTGTGGCGGGGATCTCAATCTGCTCCTTGCTCCGGGGATTGCGGCCCATGCGGGCGGCACGGCTCTTCACCTCAAAGGAGCCAAAACCCACCAGCTGCACCTTCTCACCCTGGGCCAGCGCCTCGGTGATGGCATCAAAAACCGCCACTACAGCGGCGTCAGAGTCCTTTTTAGACAGACATGCCTTTTCCGCAACAGCGTTAATCAATTCAGTTTTATTCATGCTAGTACCTCCAAATATTATGTTGCTTGCGGCTGAACCGCATCTATATTACTTAAAGCGCTCCGTAGCGCTGTTAAGCCTCTCCCTTTGCACTGTGCTTGACCTGATCCCAGATTACCTTCAGATCCCCCTTCGAGAGCTTGTCCATCCTTTGGCCACTTTTTACAACCTGCTCCTCCAGCTGACGAAAACGAACGGCAAATTTGTCGCTGGCGGCCTGAAGCGCCATTTCCGGATCCACCTGCAAAAACCGGGCGATACTAACCGCGGCAAAGAGCAAGTCCCCCAGCTCCTCGGCCACATCACCCCCCTCGTCCACAGCTACCTTCAGCTCTGCCAGCTCCTCTGAAAGCTTATCCATGGCGTCGGACACGTCAGGCCAAGCAAAGCCCGCCTCTGCGGCCTTTTTTTGTATCTTCTCCGCCCGCCAGAGAGCGGGCAGAGAGCGGGCCACCCCATCCACTGCAGCGGCGTTGGTGGATTGGCCCTTCTCCTTCCGCTTTAGCTCCTCCCAGTTGGTCAGAATCTCCCCTGTAGAATGGACGGCTACACCGTCAAATACATGGGGGTGACGGTATATGAGCTTGCGGCATATCCCATCGGCCACATCATCCAAGTTAAAATGTCCCGCCTCCTCCTCAATTGAGGTGTGAAACACCACCTGGAGCAGCACATCTCCCAGTTCCTCCTTCAGATGCTCCGGCGAGTCCTCATCGATGGCCTCCGCCACCTCATAGGCCTCCTCCAAAAAATTGCGGCGGATGGACTGATGGGTCTGCTCCCCATCCCAGGGACACCCTCCCGGTCCCCGCAGGATACGGACGATCTCCACCAAATTGTCCCAACCATATGATTCCTTTTTTAAAAAACTTACCATACTTTTTCTCCCATTGCAAGCTATTTCTCACAATAAATCCCATAATTTCAAAAGCGCTGCGGCCATCCTGAAGACGTTTTTCCGTCTTTATCTGTCCCTTAAAAATCGGCCTTCAGCTAGCCTTTGCAACCTCAAGGGCTAGCCCTCAGCGGATACGCAGCAGCTTGGCCAGTTTATCACCTTTTGGCATAAGGGCCAAATCCTCCTTAGAAATAGCCTTGGTAAACAGAATGAGGATAAAATAGATCCCTGTCCCGATGCCCATAGCCAGCACCAGCGCCACGGCGTTACCCAGGCCAGAGATAGCCATGGTGCCATTATCCACCGGGGACAAAAAGAACCGAGACGCTATTCCATACACTGCCCAGGCAGCCAGTCCCATCACTCCAGCGGCAGCCAACGGTTTGATGAATACCCGGAAATAACTCAACGTCTTGGGCAGGGTAAGTTTGATAATTACCAGATCCAAAACAGCAATCAGCCCAAAACACACCAGGGTGCTGATGGGTCCTCCCTTAATCCCAACATCCGGATTGCCCAGCAAGAAGTAACCTGCCACCAACCTGAGCCCACAGCCAATGATGGTGGTCACCATGGGTAGCGTGACCAGACGGTGGGCCTGCATCACGGAGTTGCATACCAGCATAAAGCAGACAAAGATGGAAGCCAACCCTAACATGGACAGCATCCATCCCCCCAGTTCCACATCGGTGGACGAGTACAGCAGACGGATGATTGGCTGCCCCAAAGTGAACAGCCCCACCCCGGCAGGGATGGCCAGCAGGGCGGTGGTGCGCAGTGCAGTTTCGCTGATTTGAGCCGCTTGACGGTTGTTTTTTATCTTGAGCGCGGCGGATACCGCAGGAATCACGCTGGCAGTGAGGGGAACCATGAAAGAAGTGGGCAAATTGTAAATGGTCATGGCCTTGTCATACACACCCTTTAGCTCCCGGGCGGCATCCTCCGTGAGCTTCAACGCCTCCTGAAGCTGGCCCATAATGATGCGCGTGTCTATAATATTGGTAATCGCAATGACAGAAGATCCCAACGTGATTGGGATGGCCAGCTTAGCCAAGGTGGATAGAATCTCCCGAGATGATTCGGGCTTGTCGTTGGCCAGAGGCTGTCCAGGCTTATGCCGGAAATAGCAGACCAACACATACACCATGCCCAGGGCACAGCCAACCGACACGCCAAAAATGGCTCCTCCGGCGGTAACGGACTCATCCATCCCCTGTCGGGCCAGCAGCCACGCCAGCGGCAGACCTACCACCAGCTTGCACATCGCCTCGATAATTTGGGAGACAGCAGTGGGGGTCATGAGAGAATTCCCCTGGAAATAACCCCGCAACGCGGACAGAGGGCAGATGAAAAACAGTGCAGGGGCCAGCGCTAAAATGCTGTAATAGCTGTGGCTGTTATTCATCAAGTCTGCCAGTTGACGGGGAAAAAAGGCCATGATGGAAAAGGAGAGGACCCCTAACACGCAGAAGGCCACCATGGCCAGCCGCAAGGTCTTTCGCACCTGATTTCCCCGGCCCAGCGCATTGGCCTCTGATACCATCTTAGACAGGGCCACCGGCAGACCGCCGGTGGAAATAATGATGAGCAGAGAGTAGATATTATACGCTGTGTTGAAGTCAGCGAAAGCCCGATCGGTCAGAATATTCCCCAGGGGAATCTTATATAGCGCTCCAATGAGCTTCACCGCCACAATGCCGGCAGTCAGAATGGCGGCACCGCCGAAAAACGAATTTTTTTTTGGAGTGGAAGCAGACATATTCTCAACCTTTCATCATCCGAAAATTAGGGGCAGCGCATAGCGGCGCACCTCATCCCGGACGCGCTCCAAATCCAGGGTGAAAAAGTCCCCATTTTGGTATATGACCTTGCCCCGCGCCATATTCATCACCACATTGGAGCCATGGGCGGAAAACACCAGATTTTCCCTCACATCATGGCATGGAATGAGGTTTGGCGCATCGAAGTCCACCAGGATGAGGTCGGCTACACGGCCTACCTCAATGCGCCCGGTATGCCGCCCCAGGGCCCGCGCCCCGCTGACGGTGGCCATCTCCAGCGCCTGCCGCGCCATAACCGCCGTGGGCTCCCGCCCCACACCGTTGTGGAGGATGGCGGCCAGCTTTACATCGGCGAACATGTCCGTGCTGTTGTGGGAACTGACCCCATCGGTGCCCAGGGCCACATTAACCCCTTCCGCCAGCATAGCAGGGATTGGCGCCACACCCGAGCCCAACTTTAAATTGGAATAGGGATTGTGGACACAGGACACCCCTTTTTGCACCATAACCGCCCAGTCCTCTGGTGTGGTATACACACAGTGGGCCGCAATCGCCCGGCCATCCCATACCCCATACCGGTCCAGGGTTTGGATGGGTGTATCGCCGTTGCGCTCCAGACAGCCCTTGTGCTCCGCCTCCGTCTCCGAAATATGCACATGCATCCCCAGGCCGTGGGCATGGGCATAATCTGCCATCCACCGCCACAAGGGGGCCACAGATGTGTACTCCCCATGGATGGAGGCATCCACCAGGATCTGTCCGCCCCCGGCGTTATGCCATTCCTCTGTCAACGCTATCTGGGCCGCGCAGTCAGAGCAGCGCTCTGCGCTAAATTCCGCCGGATCCTCGAAGTAAGTTCCCCCCAGGGATAAATTGGCGCTGATGCCGGCCTCCAGCACCTGTCCGGCGATGATCCCGGGGCGCATATACATATCCGCGATACAGGTCACACCGGAGGCAATCATCTCCGCCAGTCCAAGAGCGGTTCCCGCCGCCACTGCCCGGTCATCCAGCTTGTCCTCAGCAGGGAAAATATATTGATTGAGCCAGGTGTGCAGGTCGCAGCCCCCTCCATACCCCCGCAGGAGGGTCATTGGCACATGGGTGTGGGCATTAACAAATCCGGGCATCATAACCTTACCCGCACAATCAATGGTCTGATCGAAAACCCCTTCGGGCCGGCAGGGGCTCACATGAGAGATGCCTGTCCCCCTTACAGCCACATATCCGTTGCGGAGGACGCTGCCCTCCTCATCCATCAACACGGCGGTGACATTGGTAAACAGCGTGGACATGTCTCTCCTCCCTTACAGCCTGCTCAGGCAGCCCAAAACTAGCTCGGAAAATTTGTCCCGGGCAGAGGCGGCCGCCTCCAGCACCTCCTCCTCAGACAGCGGGTGCTCCTGAAGTCCCGCCGCCATATTGGAAAGGAGGGTGAACCCCAGCACCTCCATGCCGCAGTGGGCCGCCACCACCACCTCCGGTGCGGTGGACATGCCCACGGCATCCCCACCCAGCAGCTGAGCAGCACGCACCTCGGCAGGCGTCTCGTACTGTGGGCCGTAGCAATAAAAGTACACACCCTCCCGCAGCAAGGTCCCCTGCTCTGCAGCCACATCCCTGGCCACCTGCTGAAGCCGAGGGGTATACAGGTGAGAGGCATCGGGGAAACGAGGGCCGAATTGGCATAAATTCTCTCCTCGGAGCGGAGATGGGGAAAACAGCTTGATCTGATCGGTAATCAACATCAGATCTCCTGCCATCCACTCCCTTCGGGCACAACCGGCCGCATTTGTGACAACCAGGGTGTCACAACCCAGCAGACGCAGCACCCGCACCCCATAGGACACCTCGTCGTAGGAGTAGCCCTCATAATGGTGCATCCGCCCCTGCATGACAGCCACCGGCTGCCCCTCCAGCGTCCCAAACACCAGCTGCCCCTTGTGTCCAGGGGCGGTAGACGCTTTAAAGTGCGGTATCTCGTTGTAAGAAATGGCGACGGCATCCTGTACCATATCTCCTAAAAAGCCCAGCCCAGAGCCAAGCACCATGGCCACCTTGGGAATAAAGGAACCGATCTTTTCCCGGATATAAGCACTGCTCTGCTGATACTGCTTATACGAAAATGTCATCGTCAAACCCTCCCTAATCTCTATCGCCATATAAAACCACGTTAAGTTTACACCCCTTCCGCATAAAAAGCAATGACTTCTGCGGGAATCATGCAAAAATTGGAGACAGCCTATGGCGGAATGGTTGTGAACAAAGTTGGTTAATAGTAGACATTTACAAATCAATTTGGTATAATATTCGCACATGTCTTTCTATTGAGTGGGTGGACAGAGTCCATTGCCCCCTGGAATAGAAGTGAGACGGCGGACAGAAAAAAGGGGTCCTTGTTTTGAGATGTCAAGTATGAAATATCAACAGTGGAAACTGCGGGAACCCGGCTCCATGGGGTCTCAGCGACAGCTGGAGCGTACAGGCATACCCCCACTGTGCGCCGCCGTATTGTGCGCCCGGGGTCTGCCACAGCCGGAGTCGGCCCAACATTTTCTGGCCCACGGACTGGACCGGTTTCACGACCCATTCCTGCTTCTGGATATGGATCGGGCAGTGTCCCGCATCCGCCGGGCATTGGACTGCGGCGAGACCATTGCCGTCTACGGTGACTACGATGTGGACGGTATTACCTCCGCCTGCCTGCTCACCGAGTTTCTGACCCGCCAAGGAGGACAGGTGGTCAGCTATATTCCAGATCGAACCGAGGACGGCTATGGCCTGAATGCCGCCGCCATCACCCTGCTCAAGGAGCGGGGTGTATCCCTTATCGTCACTGTGGACTGCGGCATCACTGCCACCGCCGAGGTGGAGCATGCTCACTCTCTAGGGGTAGATGTAGTGATTACCGACCACCATCAATGTAAAGGCAACCTGCCCCGAGCCAAAGCCGTGGTCAACCCCCGGCGGCCAGATTGTGCCTACCCCTTTCCCGAGCTGGCCGGCGTTGGCGTGACCTTAAAGCTGGCCCTGGCCCTCACACCGCCAGATCGGCGGGAACAGGTGTTCTTTCAGTACGGGGAACTGGCCGCTATCGGCACTGTGTCCGATGTGATGACCCTCACCGATGAAAACCGCTCCCTGGTAAGCCAGGGATTGGAACTATTGGCCCGCACCAGGCGGCCTGGTCTGCGTGCCCTCCTTCAGGAAGCAGGCTGTGCGGGGGACGCCATTCCCACTACCGTTACCGTGGGATATCACATCGCCCCCCGCATCAACGCCGCCGGCCGGATGGGAAAAGCCAGTCTGGCTCTGGAGATGCTGCTCACCCTGGACCCTGTGGAGGGAGGACGGCTGGCACAGGAGCTGTGCCAGCTAAATCGGGAACGGCAGTCTATCGAGCTGGACATCTTTCAATTCTGTGATAGCCTGCTTGAGCGCACCCCCCAACTGGCCTCCCCTGCCATCGTGTTGGCCGGAGAGGGCTGGCACCAAGGGGTTGTAGGTATTGTGGCCTCCCGATTGGCGGAAAAGTATGCCTGTCCCACCTTTATGATCTGTTTGGAGAATGGGCGGGGCAAGGGCTCCTGCCGCTCCTACGGCGGTTTTAATCTGTTCGCCGCCCTCAGTCAATGCGCATCCCTTTTAGAGGGATACGGCGGCCATGAACTAGCCGCCGGTTTCAGCATAAAGGAGGAACACATCCCCGCTTTCCGAGAGGCCATGGGCCGTTTGGTGTCCCAGCACACTGGGGGGCAACCCATGGCCACCAACATTAATGTGGATCTGGAAATCAACCACTGCGCTCTGCTCACCTGCTGTCAGGTGGAAGGATTGTCCCTATTGGAGCCCTTTGGCCCCGGCAACCCCAAGCCTATATTTTTATTGCGCTCGGCCACAGTGGTGTCTTTCTGTGACGTGGGCGGGGGCAGGCACTTGAAAATGAAGGTGCGTCGGGATGGAGTCGTCCTGGATGCCATCTTTTTCTCCGCCAACGCCCAGACCTGCGGCATCTTCTCTGGAGCCCGACTGGACCTAGTCTTTACTTTGCAAATCAGTGAATTTCGGGGGGAGCGCTCCGTCCAACTCCAGTTGTGTGACCTGCGGCCTGCCCCTGCTCGGGCCCAGCTGGAGCAAGCGCTGTTTCAGCGGCTGCTTCAAGGAGATCGTCTCTCCCGGTGGGAGGCCGGCCAGCTTCTGCCCAAGCGGCAGGACTTTGCCCGGCTGTGGCGCTTTTTGGAACAGGCTTGCGCCACCGGTCAGGTCCATGCCGGCCCCTCCCTGCTCAAGCAAGCGGCAAAAAGTATCTGTGGATATCATGCCTATGGCCGTACTCTGGTATGCCTCCACGTGATGGGTGATCAGGGCCTCATCCATTCGGAGCATCAGCAGCAAGGCGATGTGATCTATCTATGCCGCCCAGAGCACAAGGTCGATTTAGAACAAGCTCAACTGATGCGGCAGCTTCGAGCTTTTTTGGAATAAGCGAGAGGTGTTTTTATGGATATAGCTCACCAATCCTATGAGCAATTAGAACAGCATATTCTGGCTACCTCCCCCGAGGCGGACACAGCCCGGGTCCGCTTTGCCTTTGAGTATGCCAACGAGCACCATGGGCATCAGCTTCGCAAAAGTGGGGATCCCTATATCATCCATCCCATCGCAGTGGCGGAACTTATCAATGAGCTTGGCCTGGATCTTGACTCTATTGTGGCCGCTCTGCTCCACGACTGCATTGAGGATACCAATTCCACCCATGATGAGATCGCAAGACTGTTCGGTCTTGAGGTGGCCAATCTGGTGGATGGCGTGACCAAGCTAACCCGCATTCAATACACCTCTAAGGAGGATGCGCAGATGGAAAATCTGCGCAAAATGTTCATGGCCATGGCCACCGATGTGCGGGTCATCCTCATCAAGCTATGCGACCGGCTCCACAATATGCGCACCCTCCAGTACCAGTCCACCCCCAAGCAGAAGGAAAAAGCCCTGGAGACCATGGAAATCTATGCGCCCATCGCTCACCGCCTAGGTATGCAGAAGATCAAATGGGAGCTGGAAGATCTGTCCCTGCGCTTTCTGGATCCAGTGGCCTATGATGAGATGGAGCAGGAACTGGCTCAAGTCACCTCCGCCAACGCCCAATTCCTGTCCAATATGCAGCAGAAAATTGAAGCGCGTCTGGCCGAGGAGGGTATGCAGTGCAAGGTATATGGCCGAGTGAAGCATATCTACTCCATCTACCGCAAGATGTATGCCCAGAACAAAACGCTAAAAGAAATATTCGACTTGTATGCCTTTCGCGTGATTGTGGACGATATCCCAAACTGCTACAATGTGTTGGGCTGCATCCACGATATGTTCAACCCGGTGCTGGGTCGGTTCAAAGACTATATTGGCACTCCTAAGCCAAACGGTTATCAGTCCCTGCACACCACCGTCATTGGCCGGGAGGGCATCCCCTTTGAAGTGCAAATCCGCACCTGGGCCATGCACCAGACCGCCGAATACGGTGTGGCCGCCCACTGGAAATACAAACAGGGTATAGCCAATCAGCGTTTGGGCTCAGAGCATGAATTTGAGTGGGTGCGCAAGCTGCTGGAAAGCCAGCAGGACACTGACCCGGACGAATTTGTCCATACCCTTCGGGTGGATATGTTTGCCGACGAGGTCTTTGTCTTCACCCCCAATGGCGACGTGAAAAGCCTACCCGCCGGCGCCACCCCCATCGACTTCGCCTACTCCATCCACTCCGCCGTGGGCAACGCTATGACGGGCGCCCGGGTGAACGGCCGCCTGGTCACCTTTGACTCTCAGTTAAAAAACGGCGATATTGTGGAGATCACCACCTCTAAATCCGCCAAGGGTCCCAGCCGGGACTGGATGAAGATATGCAAATCTAATGAAGCCCGCAATAAGATCCGACAATGGTTTAAAAAAGAGCGCCGGGAGGAGAACATTGCCACCGGCCGGACCTCCTTTGAGGCTGAATTGAAGCACGCCGGCCTCACCCTGGCCGCCATTACCGCCTCCCCTGACGTCTTGGACAGCCTGCTTAAGCGAATGCGCTTTGGCGCACTGGATGAACTATACGCCGCTATCGGCTATGGCGGTATGTCCGCCCAAAAAGCTGCTGGCCGCATAAAAGAGGAACTGACCCGCCTGGGCCGGCTGGAGCGGCAAAAGGAGGAATTAGAGACCTTGCAGTCCTCCTCCAGAGAAGCCATCTTCCCCGCCTCCTCAAAGGCCGCCCCCATCCCCAAACCCCGCCATGGAGAGAGCGGCATTATTGTGGAAGGACTGGACAATTGCATGGTGAAGTTCGCCAAATGCTGCACCCCCGTTCCCGGCGACCCAGTGGTAGGCTTTATTACCAGGGGCTACGGCGTGTCCATTCACAGGCAGGACTGCCCCAATGCCCACCCTGCCCGACGCAAGCCTGAGGAGGAGGGCCGTTGGGTCAACGTAACCTGGGCCAGCACTGGTGCGGCGGTCTATCACACCTGTCTAGACATCTCTGCCAAGGATCGGGATGGTCTGGCCCTGGACATTGCCATGGTGCTGTCCGCCCAAAAGGTAAAGGTCAACAACCTGTCCGCTCGCAGCCAGCCCGACGGCTATGCCGTTGTCCTGTTGGAGCTGTCCGTCAAAGACAATGGGGAGTTGTCCAGTGTAATCAACAAGCTATCCCAGATCCCTGGCGTGTTCCTGATCCGCCGCGTGGCGGCATAATTCCACACCGCGGCAGCATGCTTGACACCCCTTTTTCAAAGGAGCCTGATCACTATGTCCACCCCTCCCTTTCAGCCCCTGCTCTTTGGCGGTGATATCAACGTATACAGCGTCGCCCGGGCCTTTCATGAGGCTTACGGCGTGAAAAGCATTGCCTTTGGCAAGTTCACCTGCTTCCCCTGTGCCTATAGCTCCATCATCGACTACCGCCCCTGCCCCGAAAATGAGGATGAGACCACCTTTCTCAACAATGTCAAAGCGGTGGCGGCAGAGTGTGCCAGCCAAACCGTACTGGTCATCGGCTGCGGCGACAGCTATGTGAAGATGGCCGCCCACCTGAAGGGACAATTCCCCCCCAACGTAACGTGCAACTATATCAGTGGCGAGATGCTCGACCGACTCACCGATAAGGAGCAATTTTACGCGCTATGCGATCAATATCACATCGACCACCCCGCCACCTTTGTATACGATGGCGCTATGGGACACGATTTTTCCCTGCCCTGGGGGGCGCCGTATATCGCCAAGCCTGCGGATGGTGTCTCCTATTGGGCCACCGGCCATCGGGAGCTGAAAAAGGTATACCTGTGTCAAAACTGGGGTCAGTTGCTGGCAGCCCTGGATGAAGTGTACGCCGCCGGCTATCGGGGTAAAATGATTCTCCAGGAGTTTATCCCTGGGGACGACACTTATATGCGGGTGCTTACCAACTATTCTGACCAGCACGGCAAAGTAAAGCTCATGTGCCTGGGCCATGTACTATTGGAGGAGCACTCTCCCCATGGCATCGGCAACCACGCCGTCATCATCACCGAATATGATCAAAAGCTATGCGACAGTCTGCGCCAGATGCTGGAGGATCTTGGCTATGTGGGCTTCTCCAACTTTGACATCAAGCTTGACCGGCGGGACGGCAAATATAAGGTCTTTGAGATCAACTGCCGCCAGGGAAGGAGCAACTACTATGTCACCGGAGCCGGGCAAAACATCGCCACCTATCTGGTGGGCGATTTGCTGGAGGGCAGAGAGCTGCCCCTTACGATCACTAAAAATCAGACCCTGTGGCGGATGATTCCTCAATTTGTGGCCTACCGGTTCATCCCCCGCAGCTACCACCGCCAGATGAAAGCACTGACCCGTGCAGGGGCGGACCGGCATCCAATGGAGTACCGGCCGGATTACACGCCCAGCCGACTATGGCGAATCTGGAAAAATCACATCGGAAATTTCGTCCGTTTTCGCAAATACTGCAAGAAACCGGGTGATGAGCAATGAATGGGCGAACCAAGCTAGGTATCCTGGGTGGCATGGGACCCCAGGCCACTCAGGTCTTTTACCAATTTGTGTTAGATTCCACTGACGCGGTTCGGGACCAGGAACATCTTCCCACCATCATCCTATCCGACACCCAGATCCCAGACCGCACCTCAGCCATTCTATCCGGACAAACAGAGGCACTGTACCAGCAGCTTCTATCTAGTGCCAAACTGCTCGAGCACTGCGGCTGCACCGCCATCACCATCCCATGTAACACCTCTCATTACTTTGTGGACAGACTTCAAGAAGAGGTTGGGATACCTATTCTCCACATGATTCGCTTGGCGGCAGGGGTGCTGGCCCGTCAAGGAAAACACCGGCCGGCCATCCTGGCCACTGATGGCACCATCCAGACCGGGCTATATACCCGGGAGTGCGGAGCACTAGGCATGGAAGCAGTTTGTCCTGATCCTGCCTCACAAAAGCTTATCATGTCTATTATCTATGATGAAATCAAGCAGGGGGAAGCAGGAAGCCGAGAAAAGTTTGCCCACGTTGACAGGGCCATCCGGGAAGCAGGATGTGACTGCGCCATCCTGGGCTGCACTGAATTGTCTGTTTTTTCTACCCACCATCCACTTCCTCCCTTCTATTTGGACGCCATGGCAGTGCTGGCTGCCCAGGCGGTGACCGCCTGCGGCTATCCCCTGCGCACCATTTGACCTGTTTACCCACGAATTTGGAGGTCCCCTTATGAACCTAATCCGTTATTCCCTGCGGGAATATTGCGCAGCACTGGCCGCCAGAGGATTGCTGGCCTCCCCCCTTCCCCCTGCGGCATTGCTGGATCGAACAGTGGAGCTGGTGTCCTACCACTCTCAGGAAGTGGTTCCCGGCACCCTTTTCATCTGCAAAGGGGCCCATTTCCAAGTGGAGTATCTGAAGGAAGCCGTATGCCGCGGGGCCTTTGCCTATGTCAGCCAAGCCCCTTATCCTGAGGTGGAATTGCCCTGCATCCAGGTCTCAGACCTGCGGCAGGCCATCGCCCGCCTGGCCATCCAATACTACAACGATCCCTCCCAGCGGCTCAATGTCATCGGCATTACAGGCACTAAGGGAAAATCGTCCACAACCTACTACCTCAAGTATATTTTGGACGAGTATTTGGCTTCTAAGGGGACATCCTGCGGCCTCATCTCGTCCATTGACACCTATGATGGTGTAGAGCGGTTTGAATCCCACCTGACTACTCCTGAACCGCTGGAGCTGCAAAAACACCTCGCCAATGCCCGGGCTGCTGGTCTGGACTATTTGGTGATGGAAGCATCCAGCCAGGCACTGAAGTACCACCGCACCCTTGGGATGCGGTTTGCGGCTTGCTGTTTTTTAAATATCGGCACCGACCATATCTCCCCCATTGAGCACACCGACTTTGACGACTATCTGCAGTCCAAGCTGAAAATCTTCGCTCAGTCTGAGTTATCCTGCGTCAATCTGGACAGCGACCATACCTCCCAAGTGCTGGCCGCCGCTCAACGGGACTGTAAGCGGGTCATTACCTTTTCCCGGCGGGACCCCTCCGCAGATGTATATGGCTCCCACATCCGCAAGCGGGGAACGGATATTATCTTTCAGGCCACTTCCCAGCAGTTATCTCGGGAATTTCAACTCACCATGCCCGGCCTGTTCAATACAGAAAATGCCCTGGCCGCCATCGCCCTATGCCAGGGGCTGAACATCCCACAGCAGGCCATCTATGTAGGGCTGATGAAGGCCAGGGTGCCCGGACGGATGGAGGTATACACCAACGCCAGCGACCAGTTGACGGCCATCGTGGACTATGCCCACAACCGCATGTCCTTTGAAACCCTGTTTCGCTCCGTGCAAAAGGAATACCCTGGCCGCCGTATTGTCACGGTATTCGGCTGCCCGGGAAAAAAAGCATTGGACAGGCGGAAAGACTTGGGGGAGGTCTCAGGCCAATACTCCGACTTGGTCGTGCTCACCGAGGAGGACTCCGGCGAAGAAGATACCCGCTCCATCTGTCAGGAGATCGCTCGCCATGTGGCCGCTCAAAACTGTCCCTATCAGATCCAGGTTAATCGGGGGGAGGCCATTCGTCAGGCGATTTTGGGCTGTGAAGGTCCCACCGTTATCCTCATTACTGGAAAGGGAGCGGAAACCCGGCAGAAGCGAGGAATGGACTATATCGACACCCCTTCAGACGTGGACTATGCCAAAACCTTTCTTCAAGAATACGATGTGGTCCACGGTTTGGATGGACTGGAAAAAGTCCGCTCCCTATCCTATGTCCTGCCCAAGCTGAAACAGCAGGCAGGAACAACCGTGGTTGTAAAATATGGCGGTGCCGCCCTGGCGGCGGACAGTCCAACAGACTCTATTCTCCAAGATGTGGCTACTCTTCAGATGGCAGGCATCCAAGTAGTGCTGGTCCATGGGGGTGGAAAATGCATCACCGCTTTGTTAGATCGCCTTCAAGTGCCCACCCGCTTCGAAAATGGCTACCGGGTCACCGACCAAGCCGCCCTGGAGGTGGCAGAGTTGGCCCTATCCGCCCAGGTCAATCAATCTATCGTCTCCACCCTTCGTGGCTTGGATGTCTCTGCCGTTGGCATCTCTGGCAAAGATGGAGGACTGCTCACCGCCACATGTAAGGACCCCGCCCTGGGCAGGGTAGGACAGATCCGTCAAGTGGATACCCGCCTGCTCAACACTCTACTAGGGGCAGGCTTTTTACCCGTGGTGTCTCCTATTGCGGGCAGCCAAGATGGAGTCGGATTTAACTGCAATGCCGACGATGCCGCCCAATCCATTGCCGAGGCCCTACACGCCCACCGCCTCATCCTTCTCACCGATGTGGATGGGGTGCGTATCGATAGCAACAACCAGTCCACCGCTGTCCCTTATCTGAATATGGCCCGTGCTTGTGAGCTGATTGAGGCGGGACTGATCCAAGGGGGAATGGCCCCCAAGGTACAGGGCTGCCTCCATGCCCTGGAACACGGAGTGGGAGCGGTATCCATCCTGGATGGCAGAATGGAGCACGCTCTGCTGCTGGACATGCTCCACGAACGCGTCTCTGGTACTACCTTTACCAAGTGATCTACCATGGGGCATCCCCTAGCCGCTACAACAGACTAAAATATTTATGCGAAAAGGCCTTATAAGGCCTTTTCGCATAAATATTTTAAGCCAGTGGAAACATAACTTCAAAACAGGCGATTCACCCGCCTGAGAAGGGAGCGTCCTCTATGCTTAACCACCGGAAAGCAGCTATCATCGGCTGCGGTTTTGTCGGTTCAGCCTGCGCCTTCAGCCTCATCCAGCGTGGGCTCTTTTCCCAACTGGTACTCATCGATGCCAATACGGAGAGAGCGGAAGGAGAGGCCATGGATTTAAGCCACGGCCTACCCTATATCGCAGCCATGGATGTCTATGCAGGAACCTATGACGACCTGTCCGACTGCGCTCTTGTGGTGATTACCGCCGGTGCCAACCAACAGCCTGGCCAAACCCGCCTGGATCTGATTGATCAGAATGTAGCCATCCTGAATTCCATCATCCCTCAGATCACCGCCCGACCCTTTGAAGGCATTCTGCTGATTGTCTCCAACCCGGTGGACGTGCTTACCTACGCCGCCTTTCGCATTTCAGGCTACCCGGCCCACCGGGTGATGGGTTCAGGCACCGTCCTGGATACCGCGCGGTTAAAATATCTGCTGGGGGAGCATCTTCATGTGGACAGCCGTAGCATCCACGCCTTCATCATTGGCGAACATGGGGACAGTGAACTGGCCGCCTGGAGTGGGGCCAATGTATCCGGCATTCCCCTCAATCATTTCTGTGAACTGCAGGGCCGCTATGACCATGAAGCCGCCATGGACCGGCTGTACCGGTCGGTCCGAGACTCCGCCTATGAGATTATCCGAAGAAAAGGGGCTACCTACTATGGCATCGCCATGGCAGTAGCCCGTATTGCAGAGTGTATTGTCAAAGATGAGCGTGCCATCCTGCCCGTCTCGGTAGTCTTGGGCGGACAGTACGGACTGCGGGAACTTGCCCTCAGCATTCCGGCCATTGTCGGGCGACGGGGAGTGGAACAGATTTTGGAAATCCCCATGGCCTCAGAGGAATGGGAGGCTCTTAACGCCTCCGCTGCCCAGCTTCAGGCAGTGATTGGGGAACTTGGGCTGCCCTGACCCTATCCCGGCAAATTTATTGGTCAGGCCGCTTTCTTTCGAATATTCCACAGCAGGATGATCATGCCAATGCTCAGTAAGATATGACCAATGCCTGCAATACCGGAAAGGGAGGCGTCCATTCCCTTGGACATGGACACATTCCAGACTTGGGTCAGCCCTCTTGCCAGCAGGCACAGCACGGTGATGTTCAACCCCACCTGATATATGATCACAGCCACGCCCACCTGCCTGCCCTGAGAAAAATGAAAGTTCTTTTCTACTAGCATCAACACCAGAAAGAAGGCCATGCCCAGCATGAAGTAATGGGCGTGCATAAAGGACATGGTAGTTCGTCCGGTAAAGCCGCTATACTTGGTCACCTCCCTGTAGACCACCCCCAAAATCAGGGCCAGCACTGCGTAGACCAAAGCGGTGTTTGCATAACGCTTTGCCATATTATGTACTCCTCTCCAATTGTGACGATTTATTTGAATGTTGTGCCGTCCAGCCCATGTGTTGGACGGCACAACATTTGTCAGGCTATTGGTTCCCCATTAAGCGGCTCTTTACTTGATTATTTCACCCTTGTCTTTTTTCTCCTCAATCTCCTTCAGCGCGTCCTTATAGGATAGATTGACCCGGCCCTTTTCATCAATATCAGTAACCTTGACCCAAATCATGTCTCCCACATTCACCACATCCTCCACCGTAGCCACCCGGTGGTTGGCCAGCTTGGAGATATGAATCATGCCATCCTTTCCAGGCGCCAGCTCCACAAAGGCGCCGAATTGAAGAATCCGCACCACCTTGCCATAATACAGCGCGCCCACTTCCGGCACAAACACAATTGTCTCAATCATCTTCTTAGCCATCTCACAGGCCTGAGCATTTGGGGAGGCAATGTGGATGGTGCCATCCTCCTCAATGTCCACCTGAGCGCCTGATTCAGCGGTGATTTTCTGGATCACAGAGCCACCCTTGCCGATGACCTCTCTGATTTTGTCCGGGTCGATCTTGAGGGTGAGCATCTTGGGTGCATACTCGCTCACCTCAGGCCTAGGCGCGGCGATACAAGGCAGCATGATCTCGTCTAAAATTGCAAACCGGGCGTCCCGGGTGATCTCCAACGCCTCCTTGATGATGGCGTGGGTCAGTCCATCATTCTTCAAATCCATTTGAATGGCTGTGATCCCCGCCTTAGTCCCGGCCACCTTGAAATCCATCTCCCCATGGAAGTCCTCCACCCCCTGAATGTCAATGAAGGTGGTAAAGGAGCCATCGTCATCCTGAATTAGGCCACAGGAGATACCAGCCACGGGGGCCTTAATGGGAACGCCGGCATCCATCAGCGCCAATGTGGAGCCGCAGATGGAGCCCTGGGAAGTCGAACCATTGGAAGAGAGCACTTCACTCACCACCCGGATGGCGTAGGGAAATTCCTCCTCCGAGGGGATCACCGGCTCCAGCGCCCGCTCGGCCAGAGCCCCATGTCCCTTCTCCCTGCGGTTGACAGACCGGGCTCCCCTGGCCTCTCCCACGGAGTAGCCGGGGAAATTGTAGTGGTGCATATATCGCTTCTCCGTCTCTTCCCAGATGGTATCCAGCTTTTGGCTGGCAGCCAGGGTATTCAATGTGCAGACGGACAACACCTGGGTCTGTCCCCTGGTAAACAGGCCGGAGCCGTGGACCTTGGGCAATATCCCAACCTGGGCGGCCAATGGCCGGATCTCATTCTTTGCCCGACCGTCTACCCGGTGCCCTTCCAACAGCCATGCCTTCACAATCTTTTTTTGGAATTTATAGGTGAATTCCTCCAGATACTTATCCATATCGGGATATTGCTCCAGATACCGCTCATGCCAGTGGTCAATCATTGCGTTCCACCGGTCCTCCCGGACATTCTTGTCATCGGTATCCATGGCGGCCTTGGCCTCGTCTGTAAAGTTGGCCACAATGTCATCGAACAGCTCCTGGTTAAAATCAGCATGCTCATACTGGAATTTCGCCTTCCCGATTTCAGCCACAATTCCATTGATGAACTCCACCTGCTTCTTGATCTCCTGATGAGCCTGAACAATGCCCTGATACATTACATCGTCAGGGATCTCCTTGGCGCCAGCCTCAATCATCACCACCTTGTCCATGGTAGCGGCTACGGTGACGTCCATCTGGGAGTTCTTTTTCTGCTCTTGAGTTGGATTCATCACCAGCTTCCCGTCCACATAGCCCACTTCCATACAGCCGATGGGACCACTCCAGGGGATATCCGAGTAGGACAAGCAGGCGGATACGCCAATCATGGCGGTGACTTCTGGCGCGCAGTCATAGTCCACGCTCATCACGGTGCAGGTCACTACCACATCATTGCGCAGATCCGAGGGAAATAGGGGCCGGATAGGCCGGTCGATCAGGCGGCTGGCCAACACGGCGGGCAGGGAAGGCTGCCCCTCCCGGCGCATAAAGGAGCCAGGAATGCGGCCCACAGCATATAGCTTCTCCTCAAAGTCCACTGACAAAGGGAAAAAATCAATCCCCTCTCGAGGTCGGGCAGAGGCAGTCACCGCCACCAGCACGGTGGTCTGGCCATACTTGACCAGCGCGGACGCATTGGCAAGTTCAGCTACCCTGCCCACCTCGATGGACAACGGACGGCCAGCCACAGTGGTCTCATACAGATGGTAGTTTTGAAACTGCTTCTGATTGATGATGGTTGACATATTTGGTACGCTCCTTTGCTTGTTGTTATGATGCCCGGAGCACCCACCCTTTAGCACTTGAACACAAGCCCCGCCGATTGGCAGGGCCCATGTTCAACTGCTAAAAAAGCGTCCTACTCCGACACAGCTTCTCTTGCTTCAATGAGGAGAAGGGTGGCGTGAGGGCACACGCCACCCTTCTTCCATGGTGTTACTTACGAATACCGAGCTTGGCAATGATGGCACGATAGCGCTCGATGTCCTTCTTAGCCAGATAGTCCAACAGCTTACGGCGTTTGCCGATCATCTTGTACAGGCCCCGGCGGCTGTGGTTATCATGAATATGAACCCGCAGATGATCTGTGAGTTCCTGGATACGGGCAGTGAGTATGGCAATTTGCACCTCAGGAGATCCGGTATCCGTCCCATGGGTGCGGTTGGCCTCAATTACAGCGGTCTTTTGGTCCTTACGAATCATAGAAATTCCACCTTTCAAATAGTTGCCCTTCGGCAGAGGCAGTCAGCCTCTGCCACCGCTGAGTAATGGGTGGGTGAAGTCCCTGATAGCGGGCTGTTTCCCCAAAACTAAGCCAGTGGGCGCACACTGCAAAATATGCGAGAGAAGCATACCATAGTTTTACCATTTTGTAAAGGAAAATTTCCCGATATCCGCTCATTTTTCTGGTTTTCAACTAATCTTGAGCTGGCAAGACGGGCTCTGCCCCATTCCAGGGAACCACCATGTCATTCAGGCCATTAAAATACGGATCAGCAGCCCCGCCGCCACACACACAACAGACAGGGTGGCCGCCGCCTCCCCCGCCATCAGCAGCTTAGAACAGCGGAGTGTTGTTCTGTTCCTCCAGGCAGCCTTTGAAAAGGATGGCACTACAGTACAGACCGGCTCCTTTTCCTGCTCTGCCCCCCTCCAGTCCTCTATATCCACCACGTTGCCGCAGCTGTGAGACATAGGCCTGCCGCCCTGAAGCCAAAGGGTCCTCCGCATACCGGAAGAGCTCCGGCAAGTCCCGCCAAACACCACATTCCGGGCGGTAATGGTACAATAAGCTGTTTTCATTGCAAATACCTCCTATTCTATTTGATCTCAGCATAGCATATAAAAAGACCCATAATCCGGACTATATTATCCGATTCCAATCAAGCTTGAACTCAATCCCTTTCCACAAAATAAAACAAAAGTTTTATTTTGTGGAGTGTTTTTTAGGTTTTCCGTGCATGCCGCAAAAAACCGCCCCCGAATCGGGGACGGTTTCATATCCTGTTCTATGCCCTTGCTCAAAGGTAATTCAACGGGTTGACGCTGGTGCCGTTAATGCGGATCTCAAAGTGGCAATGGGGCCCTGTGGAGTTGCCAGTGGAACCAGCTTTGGCAATGGCCTGACCCTGGTACACTCTGTCACCCACGCTTACCAGCAACGCGGAATTATGGGCATAGTAGGTCTGAGCGCCGTTATCATGGGTGATTACAACCAAGTTGCCATAGCTGCCCTGCCAGCCGGCATAGGTGACCCGGCCGCCATCTGCGGCGCTGATGGTGGTTCCATGGCGCACACCGATGTCAATCCCCAGATGGTAGGACCCCCAGCGGTAGCCAAAATAGGAGGTTAGTGTGCCTCGCACAGGCCAGATATAATAGCCATTGGAGGCGGTGACCGGTCTAGGGGTGGTACCGGTGTACATATAGGTGGGGACGGCCTCCTTCAGCACCTGGGTGAAGAGCACCTCCCGCTCCACCTCTACCCCATTGAGGTAGGTGACCTTGGCATTCACCTGCCGAGAGCCGTCGGAACCTTTCTCCTTTAGGGATGTGCTGCCCAGATAGAGGTCAGCCGTCTCAATATACTCCACCGGACTGGTAATGGTTTCTTCATAGGACTCCTCTGTCACAGTGACCACCGACAAGCGGGGCACAGACTGCTGGATCAGCAGCTGCTCGCCCACCATTAACCGGTCCACGATCACATCCGGGTTGAGCACAGACAATTCATAAGGATACATCCCCAGGGCATAGGCGATGCCATTGAAGGTATCCCCTTTCTTGACGGTGTAATAGGCCTCTTCCACCTCGGAGGCAGTGAGAATAGCCTTCAGCTCCTCCAGATCAAACTGGGTATTGGAGCCAAGTTCTACAGGATACACTTCGATGTTCTCTTCAAACTCATAGCGAATTGCATCCTCTGTGAGGTATTCCTGGGCAATCTCGTCCAGGAGGCGGTAAATCTCATCCTGACTGGAGGCATATCCTAGTTCCTCCCCGTCCACCGAGATGGCCGCCGCCGTGATCAGTGCGCCCACTCCCTCGAACAGAGCATCCTCCACCTGAGCGGCATCGGTTACCTCCTTGGCAGTGGTGTACACCGGGGTGAGCGTGATGTCGCCGTCGTAGTCGTAGTCCTGTCCCAAAATCGTGGCCACCCGGCCCTCCACATTGTCCAGAATCACGTTCAGCTCCTCGGCAGTTTCCACCACGCCTACCTCTACACCGTCCACATTGACCGTATAGGCCTGGGTATATACGCCCTGAAAGGCCACCGTCCCGATAGTCACTGCCAGAACGGTGATATACAGCAGCGGGGATACCGGGTGCTTTGCCATAACGAAGCGCAGTTTGCCAAATTGCTCGCCTGCCTTGTCCCAGCCCTCCGCTGCCAGATCAGCAGCTTTCTCCCAGCCTGTCCAGGCGGCGCTTTTGGCCCATACCCCTGCCCGTACGGCGGCAGATTGGCCCTTTTCCAATAGCCTTTTGGCCCCGCGCCGGGTCCTCCGCCCCAGGTCAACCACCTGACTATAAAAAATCTCTCCCCTGGACTGCCCAGTCCGTCCATCTTGTTGGGGTGCAAATTTCTGCTCTGGCCGGTGCTTCTCAGTCACGGAACATCCCTCCTATCTCTACGAACCTTGTATGACTATGACATTCAGAATAGTTACAAAAGAAATGAAAGAGTTACAAAATGGTTACAATCATATCCTACACTTTTTTCCTCCATTCGTCAACCCCCAATTTTCTCATCCCGCTGGAAACGCCTCATCTTAGCGGGTAATGCAGGGTTTATCACAGGGAGTTCTTACACCGGCCCTACCGGCCTCCTTCCCGCCGGACCGGTCTCCCCCCTTGACATGCCTGCCCACTTTCGCTTACAATGTAGGGGACCGTAACGCAAATGGAATAAGCACAGGGGCGCTGGGAGTCATTCCTGGCTGAGATGCGAGGCACAGTACGGCCTCCGGTCCCTTGACCTGATCCGGGTAATGCCGGCGTAGGAAGTGTATTCGACAAGGTGGGCCATTGTCGTTTCTTTCGTTACCGCATTGCACCTGTTTGCATTGCGGTAAACTTTATTTTTAGGAGGAACAACAATGTCAAGTACCAAACTCTACAAAACCATCCGTGCCATGGTAGAGGGAGCCATCTTTGTGGCCATTGCCGAAATGTTGGGCTTTCTCAAGATCGGGCATCTGCCAAACGGCGGCTCTATTTCACTTATGATGCTGCCTATTGTCATCTACGCGCTGCGTTGGGGCCTACGGGACGGCCTGCTGGCTGGCCTTGTCCTGGGCATCATTGACTTTCTGCTCAATGGCGGGTCCCCCGGCTGGCAGTCCATCCTGGGCGACTACATTTTCGCCTGCACCCTGATCGGGCTTGCCGGCATAGGCCGCAGAAGAGGCCTGCCCGGTGTGATTGCCGGCTCCATTTTTGGCTGTCTGGGCCGCTTCGTCTGTGTACTTGCCACTGGCGCCACCCTTTGGGGCGAGTGGATGCCAGAAACCTTCCTTGGCCTGACCATGACCAATGAGTGGTTTTACTCCTTCCTTTACAATGGCATCACAGTGGGGACATCCGGAGTGATCACCGTCATCGTCTGCGTGATGATCTATCAGATCCCCGCAACACAGCCATATCTGCTGGGCAACGATATCAAATAAAGGGGCGAGGGGGTCTGTTCTTGTGGGCAAATTCGATGGTGTGCTGTTCTTCAGCGACTATGACGACACCCTTTACAATTCACAGCTCACCGTATCCTCAGAGAACCGGGCTGCCATTCACTACTTTATCCAAAACGGCGGTCGCTTCTCAGTGGCCACAGGGCGGGCTCACCCTGCCTTTACCCCCCAGATCCAGCAGGAAAAGCTAGAGCTCAACGCCCCAGTTGTACTCTCCAACGGGGCTGCCATCTATGATTACCAAAGCAACCGCTACCTCATGCGCACCCAGCTTCACCAAGATGCCCCCGCCCATCTGGCCACCCTGTGCCAGATTTTCCCGCATCTGGCCTTTGAGGCGTACCACGAGGAGCACATCTATGTCCATAACCCTAATTTCGTCACCATGAATCACCTGCATCGAGTGGGCGCACCCTACATTAGTTGCCCCATCCATGAAATGCCCACCCCATGGAACAAGGTAATTTTTGAGCAGGACAACCCCTATTTACAGCAGGTGCAAACCTATATTCTTCAGCGCTGGAGCGCATACTACGAAGCCATCTTCTCCAACCGTTACCTGCTGGAGCTGACCCACAAAGGCAGCAATAAGGGAACCATGGTGGCCAAGGTGGCCCATCTGCTGGACGTTCCCCAGGAAAAGGTCTACTGTATCGGAGATAACCAGAATGATATCCCTATGCTGGCCCTCTCCGCCATCCCCTTTGCCCCGGGCAACTGTGCCCAGGAGGTGCGGGAGCGGGGGGTTCACGTGCTGCCCCACTGCGACCAACACGCCGTGGCCCACGCCATCAGCCTGCTGGACCAACTCTATTAGGCACTGTCCCCCTGTTCCCGCAATATAAAAAAAACGGCTGCGAAGTCAGGAAGACCTCGCAGCCGCTTTTTATATTGGCCCTTTCCCTTTTTGGAGGGACTCACATGCCTTGCTCCAGCAAATCCCGAAGCTGACGGCTCCGGTTTTGACAACCCCCCGCCATGTTCTGATACAGCTCGGTCATACTGGGGTCATCCCAGTCGTCCCCCGCCAAACGAAAAGCCGTCTCCTGGCGCTGCTCCGCCTGATGCCTGGCCCGTAGCGCACCCCAGTATGAGGGAATCGCCGGCATCCCTAGCAGCTCGCTGGGCCAGTAACGCACTCCGGTAAGTAAGAAATAGGCAGCGGCAAGCTTTCGGGCACCCTGATGGATATCCCCTGCCATGGCGTTCAGCGTCCGGGTATTCATTCCCCTGGTCCGTTTGGCCAGATGCCGGTAGAATTGCCAGCCTTCTAGGGCCTCCATCACCTGCTGGCGCAGCCGGGCAGTGCGGTCAGAGCACTCCTGGGGCTCTTCCCAAAGATGAGGCAGGTCATTGTCTCGATGGTTCCCCTCCTCCTCTGGCAGTCCCTCTGTTCCCATCTCTGTCTCAACCTCTCCAGAAGGTTCAGGCACAGATTGTTCTTGTAACAGCCCCACATCGGTCTGTCCGTTTACAAGCCCTAGGTCGGTGGAGTCCTGCGCCATCTCCTGGGCTGTCATGGTTCCATTGCGGCCGCCATCTTCCCTGCCCCTCGCCTGTTGGGCCGGTTCCATACCGGTCTGGCTGTTGCGTTTGGCCAGCTTCTCCAGGCAAGCACAGGACAGGTCGCCTTCCATATGCTTCGGGGTTGTCTGGATGGGACAGTCCTCCTCCGGACGGCCATCCATCACCCGCTTCCACACCCGCTGGAATACCTCCTGGTCTGCCACCGGGCATGGGATAATTTCTTCCATTGGTCGCACCTCCTTTGCCCTCCATCCTATGCGCTCCCTCCGGAAAGTGCCCCTCAGCTCCCTATTTTTCCACGCTCAGCAATTCTTCCAGGGAACGCACATACCTTCGGCACACCTGGCGCAGCTCCTCTTGCCTGTCTTCATAGTAGCAATCGTACACCCCCACCGTATCCATCCCACTCTGGGCTGCGGTGGCACAGTTGAAGGGGCTGTCGTCAAAGAGCGTGCATTCCTCCGGCATCCTATCCACCAATTGAGACAGCCGCAAAAAACAACGTGGATCATGCTTTTCCAGTCCGATCTCTTCCGCATATATCACATGGTCAAACAGCTCTGTCAAGTGAAACCGCTCCAGCGCCAGCCGGCACAGGGTCGGCCTGCAGGCGGTAAACAAGGTCATCGGCCGTCCCTGATCCCGGCTCTGATGCAGAAGCTCTGCCGCACCTGGTTTTAACTCTGCCCGCTCCCCGTAATGGCTGGCAGCCAAGCGTTCCCACTGGGCCATGATCTGCTCTGGGCTGTCAGGCAGCCGGTAGTATTCTTTGGTATACACCGCTGCCACAGGGAAGATGGACCGGGCCACCACCGATTCATACTCTCGAGTGGAGGCCAGCCCCCGGCTGCCTAAAAATTGCCGGTCCACCTCTGCCCACAAGCCGTTTGAGTCCAGAATAGTGCCATCCAAATCAAAAATATACATGTGCTTCACGTGCCTCACCCCATTTTTATTCATCATACCAGCCCACCCGCTCCAACACAAGCCCCGGAACAAATTTCCCCCCGGCATTGACTTGCCTGTCCTCAGCAGATACAATACTGTCATACCAAAAGAAACAGAGAGAGGGTGGGGTCCATGCGCAGGCTAGCCTGGTTTTCCGGCGGATTTGCAGTCGCCTGCCTCCTCTCCTGTTATGGCTGCGGCGGCATCCCTGTCCTATTGTCAGGCACTGTCCTTTTACTTCTTTTCTCGGCTGTGTGGAAAGCCTCACGTCCCCGCCCCCATGAGTCACCTGCCTGGCTGCGCAGCCCTGCCAGATGGAGTAAGCGCCTTCTTCCACCCAGGCAAATTGTCTACCAACTGTCCCGCCGGGGTGTGGCCCTCTGCCTGGGCGTTGTGCTGGCCCTGCTTTGGTTTGCGGCCTACTCCGCCCTGTTCTATTCTCCGGCGGAGCGATGGGTTGGCAGCCAGACTGCCCTTTCCGGCACGGTCTGCTCCTATCCCATGGAAACGTCTGTAGGCGGCTGGTCCGTCACTGTCCGGTTGGGCGAGGGGCTGACTGCCCCAGATGCCCTGGTGTACGGCGGCTCAGATTGGGCCAGTCTGAAGCCCGGCGACCGGATCTCCTGCACAGCCCGGGTCACCCTGGCCACCCGGATGCGGGGAGACGAAACCACCTACTACACCGCCCGGGGCGTCTATCTGCTGGCCTATTGCAAGCACGCCCCTGATGTGGCCCCCGCTCCATCCGTTCCACTCCGGTACTGGCCTGCCCTGTGCGGCAAAGCGCTCCGTCAGGGTATCTCCACCGTCTTTGATCCCATCGCTGCTCCCATGGCGGTAGCGGTCACTCTGGGAGATAAATCTAGCCTCCCCGATCCGCTCTATTCCGCTCTAAGCCGTTCCGGACTCATGCACGCCGCGGCGGTGTCCGGTCTGCACATCTCTTTCCTTGTGGCAAGTCTACTCCGGCTCAGCGGTGGCAGAAGGCGGGCGGCGCTGGCCCTTGTTCCCCTCCTCCTCTTCTATGCTCTCATGGCAGGAGGTACCCCATCCGCCCTCCGGGCGGTCATCATGCAAACCGCCATGCTGGCCGCGCCCCTGGCCCGGCGGGAGGGCGATTCCCTCTCCGCCCTAGGGTTTGCCCTGTTGATTTTATTGGTTCTAAACCCCTTTGCCGCCGCCAGTGTCAGTCTCCAACTTTCCTTTTCCTCTGTAGCCGGGATTCTGTTGGTTACCCCTGCCCTATCCAATGCTTTCATGGGCCGGGCAGACAGGCTGTATGCCCTCCGCTGCAACCCTTTTGGGCGCGTTCTTCACCGGATCTATGTCCTTGGGGTGGTCAGTCTGTCCACTTCCCTGGGCGCCATGGTGTTCAGCGCTCCCCTGCTGGCCCTGTACTTTGGACAAATCTCGCTGATCTCTCCATTGGCAAACTTCCTCACCCTGTGGGCGCTCAGCGCGCTGATGGTCTCCGCCCTGCTGGTGGGAGCCCTTGCCGTCCTCTTCCCTGCCCCCATGGCCATCTTGGGTGGGCTCTGCGGGGTGAGCGCCCACTATGCCCGGTGGATCGCGTTGGGACTTGGCCGCTTCCCCTTTGCCTCTCTTTCCACAGATAACCCCTACTGTCTCATCTGGCTGGGAGCGCTCTATCTGGTCTTGTTGCTGTGGCGTCTCCACCGAGCTTCGCCGCCCCGGCCCCTGATCCCCTTCCTATCCCTCGCCATCTTGCTGGCCGCTGCCATCGGGCTTGGCAGATTGTCCGTAACATTCTCCACTCTCACCGTGGCGGCGCTAGATGTGGGCCAGGGTTCATCCACCGCCCTGCTATCTGGGGACCGAGCCGTCCTGGTGGACTGCGGAGGCAACTCTTCCAACTCGGCAGGAGACATTGCCGCCGACTACTTTGCCTCCCTGGGCTGGGTCAGGCTGGACCTGCTGGTGCTTACCCATCTGGACGACGACCACTGTAATGGTGTGGAGCAGTTGTTTTACCGCATGGATATCAGTGAAGTTGTCCTCCCCGCCAGTGAGGCCAGCTCCCATCAGCTGCCCCGGTTGCTGGAACTGGCGGAGGCGGAGGGCGCCCAAGTGCGGTTGATCCAGAATACTGTCCACCATCCCATGGGCAAGGCTGATATCACCCTGTTCCCACCCCTGGGCAGTGGTACCAGCAACGAGGAAGGCCTGTTTGTCCTGTGTTCTGCAGAGCAGTTCGATGTCCTCATCACCGGCGATGCCGATGCCTTTGTGGAGCAGATGCTGGTGAAATATCAGCCCATCCCCGATATTGAGCTGTTGATGGTAGGCCATCACGGCTCTAACAGCTCCACCTGTGATGAATTTCTGAACGCTGTCCGTCCAGAGCTTGCGGTCATCTCCTCAGGCTATAACACTTATGGTCATCCCAGCCAAGAGGTGTTGGACCGGCTGACCGCTCTTGGCACGCAGATCCATCGCACCGATCTGGAAGGAACCGTCACCATCACCCTTCAGGGAGATGCAGTCAATTTGTACTAAGAAAGGAGGCCGTCTCCATGCCGCCTAAGGTCAAACCGGACAACACCGCCATGCGGGCGCTAAAGCAAACCTTAAAAGAGGGCACACCTAAGGGCCTCTATATCTTTTATGGGGAGGAAGCATACCTTCGGGAGTACTATTTTAGCGCTCTGAAACAGGCTGTTCTCCCGGACGGTCTGGAGGAATTTAACTATCACACCATCCAGCCCAAGGACTGCTCACCGGAATGGATTGCCCAAGCAGTGGACTGCCTGCCTGTGATGAGCCAGCGCACCTTGGTGGCCGTTACCGATTTTGATTTGTCCGCCTTGGGAGAGCAGCAGCAGAAGCGCCTGATCGAGGTCCTATCCGACCTTCCAGACTACTGCTGCCTGGTATTTTCCTATGACCTGCTGCCCTATAAGATAGACAGACGCTCCAAGCTGGCCGCCGTGGTCAAGGAGCGGGGCACGGTAGTCAACTTTCAGCGTCAAGACCAGGGAGACCTCACCGATTGGATCTGCCGCCGGTTCAAGGCCACCGGGCACTCTATTGACACAGAAGACGCCCGCTACCTCATCTTTCTGTGCGGCGATCTGATGAACAACTTAACCGGAGAAATCGGGAAGATTGCCGCATACGCCTCCCATCCCCGGGTAACCCGGGCGGACATCGACCAGGTGGCTATTCCCGTGATCGAAGCGGTGGTCTTCCAGATGACTGACGCCATGGCCCAGCGGAATTTTGACAGAGCGGCCAGCGTCCTGGCAGATTTGCTCCACAGTCAGGAGCCTCCCATTATGATACTGGCAGTAATTGGAAAATACTTCCGCCAACTCTATACCGCGCGGCTTTACCTGGAGCGAGGGAAAAGCCGTGAAGATCTGATGGCGCTGTGGGCCATGAAAAGCACCTATCCCGCGAACAAGCTGCTGGACACTGCCCGACGCTTCTCCCTCTCCTGGTGCCGTTATGGGATGCAGCGCTGCGGGGAGACAGAGCAGGCATTAAAGACCTCCTACGGTCAGGAGTCCGAACTTCTGATCTCCCTGCTGGTGGAGTTGTCTACAGGCGGCGGGGGGGTGGAATGATGTCCCCTCCCTTGATGAAAATTCAAGAAGCAATCGTGGTAGAGGGCCGCTATGACAAAAACACTCTGTCCCAGGTGGTGGACACCGTCATCCTAGATACCGCCGGTTTCGGGGTGTTCAAGGATGCAGAGCGGCTGGCCCTGCTGCGGCGGCTGGCCGCCAACAGGGGGCTTATTATCCTCACCGACTCAGATGGGGCTGGCTTTGTCATCCGAAACCACTTAAAGGGTGTCATCCCCCAAGAGCAGGTCAAACACGCGTACATCCCCGATGTCTACGGCAAAGAGCGGCGCAAACGCGCGCCCAGCAAGGAGGGCAAACTGGGCGTAGAGGGAATGTCTCCAGAGACCCTCCGGCAAGCCCTCCTCCAGGCAGGTGCCACTGTGCTGGGGGAGGAGAACAACCCCGTCCCCAGAGGACAGCTCACCCCGGTGGACCTGTTTACTCTGGGGCTGTCCGGCACGCCGGATGCCGCCGCCCGCCGTCTGACCCTGCTCCATCGCCTTGGGTTGCCCCGGCATATGAGTGCCAAAGCCCTTTTAACTGTTCTCAACGCCCTGTTTACCCCGGAGGAAGTGGCCGATATGGTCAAGGGCCAATAAAAACATAGCCTGGAGACGAAATCAATTTGTCTCCAGGCTATGTTTTATCCTCAATCCAACTGCATCAACTTATCCACTCGGCGTTGGTGCCTTCCGCCCTCAAAAGGGGTAACGAGAAATACCTCTACAATGCGCTGAGCTAAATTTGCCCCAATGATGCCAGCCCCCATGGCCAGCATATTGGCATCATTGTGGCGGCGTGTCATCTCAGCAGAAAGGGTATCGTGGCACAGGGCGCACCGTACGCCTTTTACCTTATTAGCCGTTATAGACATGCCGATGCCGGTCGTACACACCACAATGCCCCGCTCACATGCCCCGCTGGCCACCATCTGGGCGGCAGGGCGGCAAAAGTCGGGATAATCGCAGCTGTCCAAACTATGAGTGCCACAGTCCACCACTTCATGGCCCCCTTGGGTCAAACAGGACTTCAGCCGCTCCTTCAAATCGTAAGCTCCGTGGTCGCAGGCAATAGAAATTTTCATGCCGCCCATCCCTTTCTCCATATTACACAGTATCATTTATCTGTTATCATTGGTCCCTAAACCGTTCTGCTCTACCCTCACTCACAGCCGGTGGGTCTCCGGCCTGCGCCTAGTAAACGTGGTGATATACTCAAAGCCGGCCTCCCTCACCAGGGCCAGTCCCTCTGCTATCCCCTTTGCCACATCCCCAGGCTGGTGAGCATCGGAGCCTATGGTGACAAGCCTTCCCCCGCATTCCCGAAACCACTTCAGCAGAGGCGGCCAGACCAGTAGATCTCTGCCCCGGGCAGTGTTTACCTCCAAGGCATGGTCTGTCTGAGCCACTTGGGTAAAGATGGCCCGCACCTGCTCCTCATATTCGGCCAAAGACAGCTCCATGCCATCCCGGCTAATATAGCGCAGAGGATAGACAATATGGGCAAGACTGTCATAGCAGTCTGGACAGCCGGTCACCAGCACCCAGGTCTGATCCAGACAGTTTTCCACTGCCCTGCGGCACAGGGCCATCTTTCCGGCAAATTGCGTGAAATACAGGTCCGTGTTTCCCTCCGTCCCCATCCAATTGTGCAGGGAGCCAAGTACAAAGTCCAGTTCATCTCCCCCCTGGGCCAGCACAGCCCGGGCGGTATCCACATCATAAGGGGCAGAGCCCAGCTCCAATCCCAGCTTCAGTTCCAATCTGCCTTGGAACTCCATCCTGACCTTTTGATACTGCTCCTTAGCGGCAGCCCAGTCAAAGTTCGTCACCGGATTTCCCTTCCAGTCCAGCAGGTCAAAGTGGTCGGTAACACAGAGCAAGTCCAATCCACAGTCCAAGGCGGCGGCAGCCATATCCCTTAAATCTGCCTTGCTGTCCGGAGAAATCAGGCTGTGGGTGTGGACGTCGCAACGATACATAACGCTCACCTTTCTTTCGGCTCCGTTTCACAACGGCCAGCTTGGAAGCCAGCGCAGGAAATACCGGTTGTACCACAACGGAGTATATAGGCCGATGAGAGCGGGGTAAAACACCGCGTACAGCCCCACGACACATCCGGTGAATCCATATACCGCCAATCCATAGCCCCTCCGCCGCCGGGTCAAAATGTCATCCATTAGATAGGAGATGGCGAACACCAAGAACAGAATAGTGGGGAAGTAATGATAGGCAAACAGGATACGGCCAATGGGTAGCCAAGGAAGGAACTGAGACAGAACGGCAATGACGATAAACAGCCCCTTTCCACACCTGCGGCGAATGGTCTGGATCAAAACGGCCCAGAACGATGCCAACCCCAGCCAGGACACCAGGGGATTATTGAAGGAGGCAAATAGACTGGCGATTCCATCCGTCGAGGCATAGTCCCAATCCCGGTAGTAGAGAATGGGCCTTCCATCGAAAATCCATTGGTACCAATAGGACTCATAGGGGTGTGGGGTGTGAACCCCCCTGTGATAGGTCAGCATGAATACCTGATTTCTCCACACAATAGCTGCCAGTGAGCGAAGGGTCACAGGTTCCCCGCCCTCCCTGGCTGCTGCAGCAAACGCATACGGCAGGTATGAGGCTAGATAGATCCCTGCTGGAATAACCACGAAAAACAGTATTGATAGCGCCACCGTCCCCATCACATAAGCGGAAAAGGAGGGCACTGTTTGATTCCTTCTTGGGCTGTCCGTCCCGGCAATTGGATTGAGCCCAACTTCCTCCGGCTGACGCGGCGTCCCTCCCTGGGCCTCCAAAGACAGGACGCGCCATTCCCGCCCCTTGAAAATCAACCCCAGCAACCAGAACAGGGCTAAGCCTGCCCCGGCATAGATCACAGTCCATTTGGAGGCACAGCCGATTCCCCAAAACAGGCCGCTGAGAAACAGAGGAAGGATAGACTTACCCAGCTTTGTCCCTGCCGGAACAGTGAGCCAGCGGTACATAAAGTAATACGAAACCAGGATAAAGAATACCCCATAGGTATCGATGGTGGCGATGCGGGTCTGGACCAGATGCATAAAGTCAAAGGTGAACAGACATGTCCCACACACGGCCACCGGGGTCTTGCCAAACAGATTTTTTAGGAAAATATACAGCACCGGCACCATCAACACCCCGAACAGCGTACCCATAAACCGCCAGCCAAAGGGCACCATGCCAAAAAGGGCGATCCCCACCGAGATGATGAGCTTGCCCAGGGGCGGATGGGACACCTCATAGGGATAGACATTGTTCAAATGCTCCAGGGCGGTGCGGGGATGATATATCTCATCGAAGTAAGAGGAATTCATGTAGGTAGGCTTGAGCGTCCACAGATTGCTCTCATCAAACAAAGACCGCCCTCCATCTTCCACCTGACTGGGCATCAGCGCGGCGTCCCCGGACCACAGGGCCAGCTCTGCCAGCCACAGCCCTTCCTCCCGGGGCGCATCAGAGGCAACGATCCGAAATTGCCGTGCGGTGATGGGGCCGACAGCTGCCTTACCCTCGTCCCCTTCTTTGACCTCTTCCCCATCCCGGTCTATCCTGTTTAAATCCAGCACCCTCCACTTGAACAGAGTGCTATAGCTCTGGTCGAGCTTTACCCCCTCCCAATTCACCTCGTCATTGGACCACTCCAAAGTGTAGTGGCCGCTGCCCAAAGAAGTGAAATAGGACACCTTGTCCACCGTAACAGCTTGATTGTAAGAAAAGCTGTAAGCATCCCCCTGGGCAAAGATGGTATAACTCTGAGGGGCCTCAAAACTTCCCAACCGGAAAAAGGCAGTGAACGCATATATCACTGTAATCACCAGCATGGGCAGCGCGTCCTTTTTCTCCATAGGATGGCGGTGCAGGGTCAGGGTCATCGGCTTAGGCCTGGTCCGCTCCTCCTCCATCGCGATCCACTCCAGGCTGTTGCGGCGCGGGCGCAGGCACAGCCAGTAGTAGACGAAAAAGGCTAGACAAATGGCCAACCCCACTACTGCCCAGATAAATGCGGGGCGCAAATTGCCAAAAAACCAGGACAAGCCATCTGTCACCCGCTCCCAGACTTGGTTGACCGACAAGCCCTGCCCGGAGGATGGTGTTGGAGATGGCTGTGCGTTCAGGGCAACAACTACATTCATTATAACCTCCCTGTGCGCCAGGGCGCACCAAGCGACGTAAATCTTCGGCAACAAAGCCGGCACGGTCTATTCTACTATGAATGAGCCAGAAAAGAAACCCCCTTTTTCTAATTGCTGAAATTCAGCCGTCTCCTTGGTTGGCAGGGTGTACCAAAATAGACAACAGAGGTGGCCTCATCCCACCCACAATGGAAAGGAATGTGGTGTCAAAGGGCAAGTTTTTTCGCGTCCCCCTGCCATTCACAGTTAATTTACAACTGGACTATTGACAATTTTAGGGGGCGGTGGTACATTATTTTTAGCACTCTATTAGTATGAGTGCTAATCTCCTTGGAGGGGAGGCCGGCATTTGGAACTAACCGAGCGCAAAAAGAAAATTTTGCGGGCTGTGGTGGAATGCTATATTCAATCGGCAGAACCCATCGGCTCAAAAGCCCTAGCTGATCTGGCCCAGCTGAATGTCTCCTCGGCCACTATACGCAACGAGTTGGCTGACTTGACAGAGGCGGGCTATCTGGAGCAGCCCCATACCTCCGCCGGACGCATTCCCTCCCCAAAGGGCTACCGGCTCTACGTCAACGAATTGATGGAAGAGCAGCGGCTCAGCCTGGAGGAAACCAAGCAGATCAACGAAGCCCTCCATTTGAAAATGCAGGAATTGGATAAGGTGATTGATCAAGCCGGACGCATGGTGTCTACCCTAACCAACTACCCAGCTTTTGCCCTGGCGGGAAACGCCCGGGGAACCACTATCCGGCGGTTCGATCTCATCCTGGTGGACGCCAATTCCTTCATCGTTGTGGTGATGACAGACAATAACTTGGTGAAAAACAAGCTGTTTCGTCTACCCACCAGCCTGTCTGAACCCCAGCTCCAGCTGCTCACCACCCTGCTGAACACCGCCTTTGTGGGCAAGACTCTGGCTCAACTTACCCCTGAATTGATGCAGGTTGCCGAACACGCCGCCGGCAGCTCCTATGGGCTCATCTCCCTGGTGGTATCCTTTGCCATGGAGGTGCTGGACAGCCTGGAGAACAGCGCCATTTATACCGCCGGGACTAGTCACATCCTGGAACAGCCGGAATATCAAGACGTTGGCAAAGCTCAACGGCTGATGAGTTATCTGTCCGAGGATCAGGCCCTGGCCCAAGCCCTAGCCCTGCCGGCAATGGACGATGACAACACCAAAATTCTCATTGGCCCGGAAAACGTGGCCGATGAACTCAAGGACACCAGTGTGGTGCTGGCTAGTTACGACATTGGAGACGGCATGAAGGGGGTCATCGGTGTAGTAGGCCCCACTCGAATGGACTACGCGAAGGTGGCCGCCAAACTATCCTATGTGGCGGATAGCCTATCCAAGCTGTTCGGGCAGTCAGAACTGCCCCCGATCAAGCCTGACCCCGATAAAAAGGAGTGATTTCCCATGGCAGAACAGAAGAAAAAAAACGCCAAAACCCCAGAGCAGGAACATCCCCCCCAGGCTGAGGAAACCCAGCCGATTGAGGCGGAGGAGGCGCAAACTGCCCAACAGCCTCAGGACGACAGCAGCCAGCTGCTGGCAGCAGCAGAGGATAAATACCTCCGGCTGGCGGCAGAGTATGACAATTTCCGCAAGCGTACCTCCAAAGAGCGGGAAGGCGTCTGGACCGACGCTACCGCCAAGGCAGTGGCTGCTTTCCTTCCCGTGTACGATAATCTGGAGCGGGCGCTGAAGCAGGAGACTGCCGACACCGCCTATGCCAAGGGTGTGGAGATGACTATGAAAGGCCTCCAAGATGCCCTGGCCGGGCTTGGGGTGGAGTTGATTCCCGCTCTGGGTGAGGCATTTGATCCCAACCGTCATAATGCAGTGATGCACATTGATGACCCAGAAGTGGGGGAGAATACTATAGTAGAAGTGTTCCAACAGGGCTTTATGTGCGGGGAAAAGGTCATTCGTTTCTCTATGGTCAAAGTGGCAAACTAAAAAGGGTTTACGCCATCATAAACAGTACCACTCACATCGGAAGTACACTTTCATATATTGTAGGAGGAATTATTATGTCAAAGATTATCGGTATCGACCTTGGAACTACCAACAGCTGTGTCTCCGTGATGGAGGGCGGCGAAGCAGTTGTTATCGCCAACGCGGAGGGCAACCGCACTACCCCCTCTGTAGTGGCCTTTTCCAAAGACGGGGAGCGCATGGTAGGCCAAGTGGCCAAACGCCAGGCAATCACCAATCCAGACCGCACCGTCAGCTCCATCAAACGAGAGATGGGTTCCGATTACAAAGTGTCCATCGATGATAAAAAATACACCCCCCAGGAAATCAGCGCCATGATCCTTCAAAAGCTGAAGGCAGACGCCGAAGCCTATCTGGGTCAGACCATCACCGAGGCGGTTATCACCGTCCCAGCCTATTTCACCGACGCCCAGCGGCAAGCCACCAAAGACGCAGGCAAAATCTCCGGGCTTGATGTCAAGCGTATCATCAACGAACCCACCGCTGCGGCCCTGGCCTACGGCGTGGATAAGGAGTCCGACCAGAAGATCATGGTATACGACCTGGGCGGCGGTACCTTTGACGTGTCTGTGCTGGAGGTTGGCGAAGGCGTCATTGAAGTGCTGGCCACTGCTGGTAATAACCGCCTGGGCGGCGATGACTTTGATAAATGCGTCATGGACTGGATGGCCGCCGAATTCAAGCGGACCGAGGGAATTGATCTCACCGGTGACAAGGTGGCTATGCAACGGCTGAAGGAGGCTTCGGAGAAGGCAAAAATCGAGCTGTCTGGCGTCACCTCCACCTCCATCAACCTGCCCTATATTACTGCAGACGCCACCGGCCCCAAGCATCTTGACCTGACCCTTACCCGGGCCAAGTTCAACGAGCTTACCGCCCATCTAGTGGAGGCCACCACCGGTCCGGTGCGCCAGGCCATGAGCGATGCCGGCTTAAGCTCCAGCGAGCTGCACAAGGTGCTGCTGGTAGGCGGTTCCAGCCGTATTCCCGCTGTACAGGAGGCGGTGAAGCGCATCACTGGCCTGGAGGGCTTTAAAGGCATCAATCCCGACGAATGCGTGGCCATGGGCGCCGCCCTTCAAGGCGGCGTGCTGGTGGGCGATGTGAAGGGCCTGCTATTGCTGGATGTCACCCCCCTGTCCCTGGGCATCGAGACCATGGGCGGCGTGATGACCAAACTCATTGAGCGCAACACCACCATCCCCGCCAAGAAGAGCCAGGTATTCACCACCGCCGCCGACAATCAGACTTCAGTGGAGGTCCACGTCCTCCAGGGCGAGCGAGAGATGGCCCAGTACAACAAGACCCTAGGCCGCTTCCACCTTGACGGTATCGCTCCTGCCCGCCGCGGAGTACCCCAAATCGAAGTCACCTTCGACATCGATGCCAACGGTATCGTTAATGTCTCTGCCAAAGATCTGGGCACGGGCACGGAACAGCATATTACCATCACCTCTTCCACCAACATGTCCAAGGAGGACGTGGAAAAGGCTGTCCGGGAGGCGGAACAGTTTGCCGCTGAGGACGCCCAGCGTAAGGAAGAAGTGGATACCCGCAACCAGGCCGACCAAATGGTGTACCAGACGGAAAAGACCCTGCAAGAGATGGGCGACAAGCTGGAGCCCGGAGACAAGACCAAGGTTGAAGAAGCCCTGAAGAAGGTGAAAGAGACCCTGAAAAACACCGATACTCAGGCCATCAAAACCGCCACTGAGGAACTGACCCAGGCCTTCTACGCTGTAAGCGAAAAGTTATACAGCCAGACTGGTGGTCAAGCCAGCCCCGGTCCTGATATGGGCGGCGCAGGCTTTGACGGCGGCGCTCAAGGCGGCAATGACAATGTGGTGGATGCCGACTATGAAGTGATGGATGACGACAAGCAATAATATAGGCGGAGCCGCCGTTGGCGGCAGCCCTGTAAAAACCTATCGTTCCCAACCTGGCATATGGTGCCAACGGTTGAGGTGGAGAGGAGGAGCAAGGGGCTGGGTTCAGTTTTCCACAATCGGAAACTGTACCCAGCAGACTTTGTGACAACGATATGCCTGAGCATAAGCGAGATTATTATGAAGTCCTGGGTGTGGGCCGGAGCGCCACAGAGGACGAGTTAAAAAAGGCCTACCGCAAGTTGGCCAAGAAATACCACCCAGACGTGAATCCAGGCAACCAAGAGGCTGAGGCTAAATTTAAGGAAGTTAACGAAGCCTATGAGGTACTGTCTGACAAAGACAAGCGAGCCAAGTATGACCAGTTTGGCCATGCCGGCGTGGACCCCAACTTCGGAGGGGGCGGTTTTGGCGGCGGCTTTGATATGGGGGATATTGACCTGGGCGATCTTTTTGGCTCCTTCTTTGGCGGCGGCTTCGGCGGTTTCGGCGGGGGACAGCGACATGCCAACCCCAATGCCCCCAAGCGGGGCGCTTCCCTTCGAGTCAATCTGACCATCTCCTTTCAGGAGGCAATGGCCGGCTGCGAAAAGGAGATCAGCTTGAACCGCTCTGAAGCCTGTGACGCCTGCCACGGCACTGGCTGCGCTTCGGGCACCACCGCCGAGATTTGCCCTGATTGCCATGGTACTGGACAAGTACGTATTCAGCGCGGTGGGGGTGGCTTTGCCTTTTCCACCACTGCCCCCTGCCAGCGGTGCCGTGGCACCGGGAAAATCATCCACCAGCCCTGTCCCAACTGCCACGGCGATGGTCAGGTGCGCCACCAGAAGAAGATCAAAGTCCGCATACCCGCCGGCATCGACGACGGCCAGACCATCTCCATGCGCGGCCAGGGCAACAGCGGTGTGAACGGCGGTCCCTCCGGTGACCTGCTGGTGGCCATCTCCGTCATCCCGGATCCTCGATTCCAGCGGGACGGCAACGATCTCTATCTGGAGCAGCCCATTTTCTTCACCCAGGCCACTCTGGGTGCGGAACTTCAAATCGACACCATTGATGGAAAGGTCAAATACACCATACCTGCCGGTACTCAAACCGGCACCACCTTCCGGCTTCGGGGTAAAGGTGCACCCAGTATTCATGGCCGGGGTAGGGGCGACCAGTACGTCACCGTCCGAGTTGTAGTGCCTACTAATCTGACCAGCCAACAGAAGGAACGACTCTTGGACTATGCCGAAGCCATGGGGGAGGGTTCCCCATCCCCTGCCACCCCGGTACGGGACTTCTTTGAAAAAAAGCGCAAAAAGAAATAGCCTTGTATTTGACCTGCGTCTTTCCTAAAAATCCCTGTCCCCGCATAGAACTGCGGGGACAGGGATTTTCCTTTTGATTATTTTCCGTTCCCTACCGGCCCTGATCACTTCAGTGCCACGCTCATAGTAAGGGCGCTCCATGGCATGGCGGCATCGGTCAAACCAGGCAGTCCGCCCTGTCCCCGCACCGCCAGCCTCCACTCAAGCAATCGAATGATCATCGTGGCAAACTGGGCTCGAGATACGCCGGTCTGGGGCAACAGGGTGCCGGCATCTGTGCCTTGGATGATACCGTTTCCCACACACCAGTTCATAGCATCCACTGCCCAGGAGGACACCTTGGCCCCATCGGCATACTTGGATCGGGTAATTCCCGCCTCCGTCTTATCCTCACCAGTCGCCCCCAGATGGCGGGCATACCGGTATATCATGGTAGCCATCTGCTCGCGGGTCAGGGTAGCGTTGGGGGAAAAGGAACTCCCATCGCCTACAGCGATACCCAGTTGGCTGACCCAATCCACGGCCCCGGCATACCAGGAATGGGCCGGCACATCAGTAAAGTCAACCGTTCCATCTCCATCAGGCTCACCCTCTAGCCGCCACAGCACAGTGGCTGCGGAACTGCGGGTGGTAATGTCATTGGGAGAGAAGGTATCCGTGCCGGTGCCGTTCATCACCCCGATCACCACGCTTGCCTGAACAGCTTCATAGTACCAAGAGCCATAGGATACGTCATTGAAATACCTGCCTTGATATACTTCCTCAGCTACCCGGCGCTCCAATTCCAGCTTATCCCATAATACCTTGCTCAACTGACGAACATAGTTGCCGGAGACAGGATTGGCCTTGCCCATTATGGCAAAAGAATCCTGGAGGCTGATGGAGGACGGAAACGCCGCAAACCTCAGATAGTCATCCACCGCCTTGAAATAATCCTCCTGTGCGGTCAGCCAGAAAGAAAAAGCTCCCCCAATCGCCACAGGATAGCTGATATAATAACATGGGCTGACAAATAGATGGGGAATGCTGACCCAGGCGCCGTCCGCAACACCGCCCTGTGCTGAATACTCCCTCAGCAAACGGCTATACTCCTGGTTTATCTGAGACAGGGTCACCCCCTGGGTGGTATACACATACAGCTCCAGCTCGCTGTAAATGGCGGAAACCATGGCCTGACTGAGACTTGCCAGAAGGTAATCATTGGCCTGGTTGGCCTTCTCGCCGAATACTTGAGGATAATAGTGGGAGAATAGCAGCTCCATACCCTGAGAGTGTATCTCTGCCATATCCATACCAACGGATTCATCATTCCAACCGGCTGGATGCCAGTAGTAATGATTATAGTGTCCAAATTCATGGATGGCTGTGGAAAAGTCCTGAATTGTGCCAGATGCTGCATTGAAGAAGAAAGGCGCTCCATAGGAGTTGAGTATAGTGGTGAACCCTGCCTCACTCTTGGTTGTGCTAGCTTCGGTGTCATATAGTCCATGTTCCCTCATGTAGGAAAATGCCTCCGCCAGTTCGCTGGACATCTGTCCGATGTATGGCTCAATCATGTCCAGTGCCACGTCTCCACTATAATCGGCGAAATAGATGCCGTCCCCTGAATCGGTCTGTTCTATCATGTTTAAAGTGTTAAGGCTGACCAACGTACTGGCCACCGGCACGAACGCCTCCTTCACCGCCGCAAAATACTCCCTCAATTGAGCAGGCGTATAGTCCCGGCCATAGATCTCCTTATAGGCATATGCGGCATAGTTATCATAGCCCGCGGCCTTGGCAATGTTTTGGCGCACCGCCACCAACTCCATGTAGATATTGCCTAAAACAGCGTTTTTCTTCTCGGTAATGGCCTGCAAGACGGCTGTATACGTCTCCCGAGTGATATCCTCTTTCTCTAGCGCAGCGTATAGCGTCTCCTCATCCCAAGTCTTGCCTTCATACTGTGCGGTGAAAGTTTGACTAGCTGCCGCCATATACTGGTTCTTCAGAATCAGCTCCTGGTTGGCCAGCTCATGCGCCTCCTGGGGCATCTGCTTATAGTTTGTATAGTGTGTCATGTCCGCCGCAGACAGGTGGCGTTTTAAAAAGCCACCGCAGGGCGATGCCAAGATATCCTGCACCAGCAGAGATAGCTCGTCTGCCGCCGTCATATACAGATCCTGAACGTACTGCCGCTCCTGATAGCTCTCCTGATCATTTACGTTCTGATAGATTTTGATATCCAACAGCTTGTAGCCAGTGGCCACATCGGTGAATAAGTCGGTGGCCTTTTGAAATGCCTCCTCTACCTTGTCAATGTTGGCCTTATCGTTTAGCAAGGCACGCACATCGGCAATAACCTGTTTCACCTGATTCAGCTCCACCCGCTGATAGGTCATCTGGCTATAGTCCAGGTCAGCATGGTACTGATCTGTGAAAAAGTCAGTCTCACGGTTAGCCCCAGTTCCAGCAGCGGCCGCAAAGGCGGTGGGTAAGTTGACCGCAATCAGACATACCGCCACCAGCAGTACAACAAGTCTCTGTTTCATGTGGGTCTCCTTTCTGCCCTTTAACGTTCTCGTTCAAGATGTGGGTTCAGCATACCATGCACGCCCTTGAGACGTAAATTCAGTTTATGCAGTTTCACGGTAAAAATCAGTGCAATGGCCAAAAACACCCCCCAGGCTCAAGGGCCAGCTTGAGCCTGGGGGGTAAGATGCCTATATATCTAAGAGTCATTATCTTAAATCCGCTAAATACCTCATAAATTCATTTTTGTTCTCTATTGCCGTTGTTGTTGGCCGCCCTAGATCCTCCCTTGCGCCAAGGGAGGATCTAACCTCAATCAGGCACAGCTCATCACTGTGTTTTGCAAGCTCTAATTCTCTGTCCAATGCCTCAAGTGTGTCTACACGTACCACCTTGGGATAACCGCAAGCCTTCGCTACAGCCACCAGGTCAATTTTTGATGCCACTGTGGGCATCCCTCCCACAGTTTCATGGGCGCCATTGTTGATTACTACATGAATCATATTTTGTGGTGCATTCGCCCCTAGCACAGCCATTGCCCCCATATGCATTAAAACTGCTCCATCTCCGTCTACACACCAGACCTTCCTATTCGGCAGGTTGAGTGCTACACCCAGAGCAATGGAAGAGCTGTGGCCCATTGACCCAACTGTTAAGAAATCATATTTATGACCTTGTCCATTTGCCTCTCGTATTTCAAACAGCTCCCGGCTTGCCTTCCCCGTTGTGGAAATGATCGGGTCCTCTCCCGACACTTTGACAATATGCCGGATGATCTCTTCCCGCATAATCCTATTGCCATTTTTATACTCTACATCTGCATCATAGGTGATTCCGCCCTTCTGCACCACAAAGGCAGCATCTCTTCCCTCTGACAAAATCTTTCTGAATTTAGCCATGGCAAGCTCCACTTCCTCCACCGTTGTCTCCTTGCCAATGACAAAGGTTTGAATCCCCATATCCTCCAATAGTTTTAGGGTTACTTCTCCTTGATAGATATGCTGGGGTTCATCACTGACCCCAGGTTCTCCCCTCCAGCCCACAATGAATAGCATTGGAATTGCGTAAACCTTATCATTTAAGAGGGATGCTACGGGATTGATTATATTTCCCTCCCCGCTGTTTTGCATATAAACAACCGGAATTTTTCCGGTTGCCAAATGATATCCAGCTGCCAACGCGGTACAGTTGCCCTCATTTGCCGCAATGATATGGTGCTTTGGATCAATCCCATATGTATTCATTAAATAGTTGCACAAAGCCTTTAACTGGGAATCCGGCACACCTGTATAGAAATCCGCCCCGATGATTTCCACTAGCTTTTGAACCTTCATACTACATCTCCTCCGCTACCCCTAATTTATCCCTGTATAATCTTGTGGTATAGGCTATCTATTGTCTCAGGCTCCAACTTGATTGGATGATTCCTTAACCGGTCAGAATTCACGGAGGTTTTTAACACTTCATAATCCCTGCCGCTTGCCACCGGCTTCTCCAATGCCAGTTCTTTCACCAATTCCCGGAAGCTATTTGCAGCCGCTCTTGCGTTGGCGCAGTTCATTGCCTTCGCAATCTGTTCAAATATCTCCGCAAGGTACGCCTCTCCTCTAGGATCAATGCACTGCTCAAGATGGTCTATCATGTATGGAAACAATCCCGCTACGCACAGAGCCACCGCATGGCCGTGTGGAATACCATATAGGGAGGTCAGTTTATAGCACATTGCATGGCCGGCTGTTGTCTGCGTTATATTGATCGCCTTGCCAGCCAAATTGGCCGCCCTGAGCATATTCGCATTGCCTATTTTATCATTGTTTAAATAGGCCTGCTTATTTGCAAGGATAGCCTGGATTGCCGCCTTAGAGTATGCCTGGCTCTCCTCATTGGAATTGACCGACCAATAGGCCTCGATCGCATGACACAGCGCGTCCATCATGGTAACCTTTTTTTGATATTCCGGCAGCGTTTCTAGCGCAGACGCATCAAAAAGCACAGCCGCCGGAATACCGCTTTCATCGTCCACAGATTGCTTCTCTCCATTATGATAAATCACCGCATATCTGGTTGCCTCTGATCCGGTTCCCGCTGTGGTGGGCACCGCCAAGAAGTCCACATCATTTGGTGTGATCTTTTGCTTGAGATAGCTCACCGCATGATCCATATTACAATACAGTTTAATACACTTTGCCACATCCATAGCGCTGCCGCCGCCTACTGCTATAATAGCATCACACCCCTCATGGCAAAAGAGCCTCACGCCTTCCACCACCGACTCATAGGAAGGGTTTGGCTGAAATCCGCTAAACTTTACCACCCTTATGCCAAGACGGTCCTCCAGACTGTCAAAATAATCATTTATTCTCAAACGAGATAATGAGTTGCCGCAAACCAATAAAATAGTTCTGTGGCCACTATCCTTTAGATATTTATCGAGTTCCTTATAGTGCTCATCAGCCATCAGTATCTGCTGTGCCATTGCATTACTCTCCTGACCTAAACAGTATTAGCTTTTATCCTATGAATCGATTGCATAGATTCAGCCGGCTTTTGCTTCCTATTCTTCTTCCGGAATAAGGCGGATGATATCTTTAAATGGCATACAAATATCATCACATTCCTTTGCCCTATGGTTTTTTAAAATCATCCGTGCCGCATTTTGCATGGCTGGAAATCCAGTCCTGGTCAGTTGATTTGCATAGATAATGATATTGACTCCCCGCTCCTTGAACTCTTCCTCCGTCACTGCATTAAAAGAAGTTGGAACCACAACCAGCGGCGTCATCGCATCCTTGTTGCGGAACTTCTCCACAAATTCAAAGATTTCAGCAGGATCCTTTTTCCGGCTGTGGATCATGATGGCATCGGCCCCTGCCTCTGTAAAAGCAGCCGCCCGTTCCAAAGCATCGTCCATTCCCCGCTCTAAAATCAAACTTTCAATTCTGGCACAGATCATAAAATCCTTCGTCCGCTGTGCCTTCTTACCTGCGGCAATTTTTGCGGCGAAGTCTGAAATGGATGCCTGTGTCTGCACAACATCATTTCCGAATAGAGAGTTCTTCTTCAATCCTGTCTTATCCTCAATGATAACCATGGATACGCCCATCCGCTCCAGGGAGCGAACCGTATAAACAAAGTGCTCTGTCAAACCACCGGTATCCCCATCAAAAATAATCGGTTTCGTTGTTACCTCACAGATATCATCAATGGTCCGAAAGCGAGAGGTCATATCCACCAGCTCAATGTCCGGCTTCCCCTTTGCAGTGGAATCACACAGGGAACTGATCCACATAGCATCAAATTGGCGTGCGCCCCCTCTCTCCTCCACAACTGTGTTCTCTACAATCAGACCTGTCAGCCCGCTATGCGCTTCCATCGCTGTGACGGTTCCCTTCATCGCCAATGTTTTCCTCAGCCTTGCCCGCCGCATATCGGGAGTAGCCAACTCCGCTCTCGCTCGTTTTTCCAGCGCTAAATATTTTTCGTCTTGTTGATATGGAAATTCCACCAGTGTCCCACCGTAAGCAGCTAATACAGAGATAACTTCATCCCGTACAGGCCGTTGGATACCTGTTTTCCAATCATCCCCATGCACCACATAGGTGGGCAAGTACTGTTCCAGATTCTCCCGATAGCTCAGGGTTTTTTGCTTTACAACTTGATACACTCCAGAAATGTTTTCAAGTATGGATTTCCGCTCCTCATAAGGCAATAGCGGAAACCGTTTATAATTTGCCACTGCCTCATCGGACAGAACACCCACAATCAACTTGCCCAGTCGAGTCGCTTTTTTTATAATAGAAATATGTCCACTATGGATAATATCTGTAGAGAAGCACATGTATACTGTGCGCTTTTCAATCTTTTGTAGCTCAGTGGATACAACCGCCAAATCTTCGGGGTTGTCAATTTCGCTGCAAAGAGCATTTTTTATGTCCAACGGATAGATCGCACAACGATCTGATACTTCATTAAAGGCTTGTTCGGCATAGCATTTTACCTGCTGTTTTTCACAGTAAACTACAATATGATCCAGCCACACTCTCCAGTCCCTTTTTTTTATCTTGTATAATGGCTGAGCTGCCACCACATCATTGAACAGTTCAACCCCCACACCGACAATTCGCCCATCTTTCACTTCAGCCTTAAAATCCTTTTCCGGCAATGGGAGCGTACTGCTTACCGTCATACAACTCCTCTCGCTCTCAATCACCTGGTCAAAAACGACATTTTCAACGACAAGATCCCCATGTATCAGGATGATATCATCGTTTAAGTATTCCCTTGCACAATAGATTGAGTAAATATAATTTGTATCCTTATAAATTGGATTCCTGACAAAAATAATCCGAAGCGGACAATGAAGGCTATGACAATAATTGGCTAATACATTTTCAAAAGGGCCTGTAGTTATGATAACTTCTTCAATCCCGGCATCCGCCAGTTGTTGCAGCTGTCGAGACAAGATCGTTTCCTGACCGGAAATCTCCGTCAAACACTTTGGTTTGCCTGATGTTAAGGCCCCCATCCTGCTTCCCATCCCTGAATTTAAAATCAATGCCTTCATCTTTACATATCCCTTTCATAATTTTAGGAATAAAAGTATCATTTACTCCTATATGCCGAATTCATTGCTATGCAGCAGTTTAAAAATATTTCGATTAATTATATATCAAATAATATGCTTTGGCAAGATACGCTCTCAAGCCAACATATTCCGGTCCCCCTAAAAACCAAGTTAACCAGGCATCTAGCTGTCCCTTCCACATTAACAGCAGTTCCAAGATTGAAACAACCTTCACATCTAACCAGGCAATCCCCTCTATTACATAAAAAAGTAGGAGCAAACAGTGTGTCGTTTGCTCCTACCTGGTGACCCAGCGGGGACTCGAACCCCGGACCTTCGCCTTAAAAGGGCGTTGCTCTACCAACTGAGCTACTGGGTCATATTCTGATTCTACCGGGCGAAAGTAATGAAGGATGGGGCGCCCCAAAAGCCGCCCGACGGCTTTTGGGGGATTAATGTGCGTTCCATCCGCGGCAAGGGCAATGATTCTAAAAAACTGCCCCGATGGCATGGCTGGGATGGCTGGACTCGAACCAGCGAATGCGGGAGTCAAAGTCCCGTGCCTTACCACTTGGCTACACCCCAATATTGTAGTGTCAGGCAAGGGCCGGAGCGGACGCTCCGGCCCTCAGCCATGTATGGGGTGGGTAATGGGGCTCGAACCCACGACTCCCGGAACCACAATCCGGTGCTCTGCCAGCTGAGCTATACCCACCATATGCGCTTGCATTACCGTGTTGTCCCTTCACCTATTTTTATCCTGTAAAAGTCCAGAGAAACAAAATCTGGCGGGGAACAAGAATTTTATAGGGCAGACAAGCTGTTGCCGCAGATCCAAGCCGGACAGAACAAAGCTTGCCACTATGGCACGCCTGAAGGGACTCGAACCCCTGACCCACTGCTTAGAAGGCAGTTGCTCTATCCACCTGAGCTACAGGCGCGTATGCAAAATACACAGAAGCTGCCCAACAATGGCACAGCTTCTTATGTTGGAGCGGGTGATGGGAATCGAACCCACACAACCAGCTTGGAAGGCTGGGATTCTACCATTGAACTACACCCGCATACCAGGCGCTCCAGCAAATATCAGCTTGGACATGATAGCACAAAGCCTAAGATTTGTCAATCCCCTAACCGTTAAAAACCTGATAAGGGCGTGTCACAAAAAGCACAACACTCTACTTCGCCATTGCGCTTCACCAGCGGCGGCAGGTAGTCCTCTGTCTGGGTAATGCAGTTTGGGTTGTGGCAGACAGGCCCGTGACCAATCTCCACCGGGGCAGGAACACTTCTGGACATATTTGCTAAATCAGCCAACAGAGCCATCCTGGCAAACATGCCAAACCGAGCTTGCGCAAAGTAAACTGCCCTTGGGTCATCGTCCACATCCACGGTGATCTCATCCACCCGGGGCAGGGGGTGCATCACCAGCAAATCCTCCCTGGCTCGGGCCAACTTGGATCCGGTGAGAATATATATCCCCTTGTTGCGCTCATATTCCAACGGATCGATGAAGCGTTCCCGCTGGATTCTGGTCATATACAGCACATCCAGTTGGGGAATGACGGTTTCCAATCCGGTGACCTCCACAAAGGCCATATCGTGTTCTTGCATGAACTGACGCAGATAGTCCGGGATGGCTAAGTCCCTGGGGGCAATAAGGAAAAACCGAATATTTTTAAACTTGGCTAAAGCCTTGATTAGCGAGTGGACAGTGCGGCCATTTTTTAAGTCTCCGCACAGGCCAAAGGCCAGACCGTCCACCCCCCCCCTCAGTCGGGTGACAGTGGTCAAATCCGCTATGGTTTGGGTGGGATGCATATGGCCGCCGTCTCCGGCGTTGATGACTGGAACATCAGAATACAGGGATGCCGCCTTGGCCGCCCCCTCCCAAGGGGTGCGCATGACAATGACGTCTGCGTAACCCGATACCATCTTGATAGTATCCTTTAACGTCTCCCCCTTGGCCACTGAGGAGGAGCGGGGATCAGCAAATCCAAATACCGTGCCCCCCAGCCGCAGCATGGCAGTCTGAAAAGAGAAATTGGTGCGGGTGGAGGGCTCATAGAACAGGGAGGCCATCACCTTGCCCCGGCAGGCATCTAAATAACGCTCCGGCGCATCTATGATTTTGTCTGCCCGGGCATACAGTTCATCCCACTCGGCCCGGCTCAGGTCCCCGAAGTCAATCAGATGCCGCACAGCCATCCCCCCTTAGAATTCGCTCTATTCTACCACATTTCCTCCGAGTGGACAACTGGAATTCTCTTCCTTCTCGAAAAAATTCCGCCCGGCTCACCTTACCGACTCAGCACCATTCAGGTGGGATTTGTTCAGCCTATTGCGGTCCGCTTATCTTTTCCTGCTGGCAAACATATTGCTGCAGCACCCCCAGCATTTCCAAGTTTGCATCAAACATGACATTCAGCACAGTCCTCCACTTTTCTATTGCAGCCCTGTCACCTTCCTCCACCTATACACATAGCCTTGCGGCTCCTCCAGCATTTCAAGATCTGTTCCAAACATGACGTTCAGCACAGTCCTCCAGGTGTTAAGCCCTGACAGCCCCTCTATGTCCGCTGGCTCCCGGTTGCCCCAATAGACACAGTTCAGAATGTTTTGCATACTTGCCGTTTCCAGCTCCGCGTCATAGTCCTCTTCCTTATATAAGTACATGCAGTGCTTCCCATACCGCGCCCCATGGTCCGACTGCATTACGATGATGGCCCCCGGGTCATTTTTTTGGATCAGCTCTACCGTTTCCTTGATCCATCCGTTGAGAAACAGCAATTGATTGATATAATGTTCTTTATTTGTCCAGTTTGAGTAGTCCTCACCTGCAATCCGATTTCCGTCGCTGTCAAACACAAACCCAACGTGCGGGCACTGCAAATAACACACCGTCAACGTGGGCTGGTCTGGCTCAACTTCCCGCCACGCATATTTCATATCCCTGAGCGCAGAACGCAATACCTCCGCATAGATACTGGCAGTTGTCTGTTCGGGCATGAAATCCACCATTATGTTGTGAACTAGGCTTTGTTGTAAAATATAATCTGTTAAAGTCTCCACTTTCTCATTGGTTTTGTGCGAAGATATCACCTTGACCCCTTTTTCATCCAGCATTCCGCTATGATTGATCAGGTTGATCTGATAGCCCATGTTTCGAAAAATCTGATATAGGGCGGGATTTTCCGTATACTTTAGATTCCCCTCACTTGTTCCATTAACCGTAGTCACATAATCCAGATTCAGAACATTGGGCACAATATCTACCGTCGCAATAGATTCTCTGTTATAGCTGGTTTTGGAATACACAAATCCGGATGCCTCCAGAAAGTCCACAAGGTCCCGATTGTCAAACTCATAATAATACTCTAAGCTTTTCGGTCCCCCATATTCATCAAAAATAAAATAGTATACATTCTCCTTGCTGCTGCCTTGCGTATCCGAATCCACTGCGTCGGCCAGCTTGGAACGAGTATCCGGACGAAAACCGATCTTTTCTATGATGGCGGGCGCGGCTATCACCCCATTCAGCAAAATCAGCCCCCCAAATATTCCAGCAATCACGGTGCACGGAACGAACGCATTCCACTTGCTCTTCCACAAATACAGGAGAAAGCCCCCATACAACGCCAGAAAAACCCACAGTATGTATTCTTCGATTGCTCCTGGCACTGCATTGGCCACCTGGTTAAAGTTCATAAACATAAGCATGAACAGGGAGGAAAACAAGGCTGCCTTTTCCAGACTCTTTAGGATAAGGCCCCCAATTAAAGTAATCCCCGCCGCTACACCCAGAAATATTCCCAAGGGTATCAGTATCTCGTTGAAATCCCCCTCTCCCACATTCTGGAAGTACATGAATGTACAGGGATATGCGCAGGTCAACATTACCGCCAAAACAGCGATCACTTTGTGAAATTTCTTCATGGAAGCTGGTCCCCTCACAATTTTAATTTAAGGCAATAGAAGGCTCAACCCGGCCTTCCGATCTACCCTGGTTTTATCATTCCACGTCTCTTCCTCATCCTTCTCCCATCTTTTGAGCGTGTACAATACACCATAAACCAAGATACTCTCTTTGAGGATCATACCTATGTCTTTAAGCTGATTCTCTTCCCTTATACCTAGATGCTGGATTTTTTATTATACTACCTGTCCCTGTCATTTTCAACGCTTACATTTTATCATAGCCCCCACAGAGGGTAGATCCCGCACAAAGTCAGATGCGCTCTTTGCAGGGTTTGGGTGCACATTTGCCACAATCCAAATCGTGCCTCTAACAGCCCTGTGCCCCAAAAATTGTCTTGTATGACTTTCCCCCGTTTTCCCAATCCTATTTGAAAGGACTAGAGAACGGGGGATTTTTATGGTCTGGATGTGGTACTTCTCAATCTATAGCTTTTTCGGCTTTCTGTTGGAGGTGGCATTTGCCCGGGCCATCGGCCACCCCAAGCGAGATCGCAAGTGCTTCTTATTGCTGCCCATGTGTCCGGTATACGGTCTGGGCGCGCTGTTGATCCTATGGCTAGCCCCGGCAGCACGCGGTATCTTGTGGGTTATGGTTATAGGCACCCTGGCCGCTACAGCGGCTGAGCTGCTCATGGGCCTATTCTACCGCTATGTGCTAGAAGTGGAGTTTTGGGATTACTCCGATATGCGAGGAAATCTCATGGGCCTAGTATGCCCTATGTTCTCTCTGTTCTGGTCCATTTTATCCCTTGGCCTAGTGTACCTCGTCCATCCACTGGTGGCAAGACTGATTGCCGCCATTCCCGGATGGCTCGGCCCTCCAGCCCTCATATTACTGGTAGCAGATGCGCTAGTTTCCTCCATTGCCCTGCGTCGCGCGGGAACCACGGATGTGCTACGGTGGTATGCCACCCATTAGCCCCTTCCACTTCAAACGCAGAAACCCGCCATAAGCTGAAAGGAAGTGACCACCGCGATGTCCCTGAAACGACTTCTGAGCTTAGCTGCAGCACTGGCTCTGACCCTGGGCTTGACTGCCTGCCGCGCCGGACGGCCCAACCATGCAGCCAAGCCATCCGGCGGGCGGTCTGACTCAGTCATCCTCCTTGGTTCCACCTCTATGGAGGCCATCATGGGTGCTCTGGCAGAACAGTTCGGCCAGGAACACCAGGGTGTCACTATCTCCGTGGAGGGAGGCGGCTCCGGGGCCGGAGTGGAGGCCGCCGCAAACGGCACGGCACACATCGGTCTGGCCTCCCGGGAGCTGCGGGAAGAAGAACGGTCCAAAGGGATCACCGGCACCACCCTTGCCCTGGATGGCATTGCCATTATTGTCAATGCCGATAACCCTGTGTCCAACCTGACCATGGAACAGATTGCCGCCATTTATACCGGCCAGATTTCTAATTGGTCTCAGGTGGGAGGGGCGCAGCTCGCCATTGCCGCTGTGGGCCGGGAGGCAGGCTCCGGCACGCGGGAGGGATTTGAATCCATCACGGGTACAGGCAACGCCTGCGTGTTGTCCCAGGCCCCCACCTCCAACGGCGCGGTCATTCAGAGCGTGCGCAGCAATCCCCATGCCATCGGCTACGTCTCCCTGTCCACTGCCGAAGGTCAGAAGGGAATTAAAATCCTGGCAGTGGAAGGGGTTCTCCCCAGCGAAGATACCATTCAAGCTGGTGCTTACCCCATTCAGCGTCCCTTTCTCCTGATCACCCGCCAGGGAATGGATCTCACCCCCCAGGCCCAGGCGTTCCTTGACTGGGCCACCTCTGCCGCAGCAGCCAGTCTTATCCGAAGTCAAGGGGCAGTGCCCTTGGCCCGGTAGGTCTATTCTTTCCATGGCGATAGCGGTAAATACAAATCAGTTATTCCTGAGAGAGGAGCAGTGGACATGGACCATGAATTTGTCCGTGGGGCAGGCAAAAAGCTGCCCCATCAGACCATTCACGCAGTGGGCAGACAGGCTGCCTCCATTGGGCAGACGGTTCGCCCCAAGCGCCTGTTGCGTGAAAGCTTGGAGCATACTATGAGCACCGTCTTTTTCCTGTGCGGCTTTTTGGCCGTAGCCTGTGTGCTGTTTATCAGCATCTACCTGATCCTCTCAGGTCTGCCCGCCATATGGGAAATCGGTGTGCGGGACTTTCTGTTTGGTGACACCTGGGATGGTCAAGGCAGAAAATTTGGCATCCTTCCCTTTTTGCTCACCTCCGTGGCCGGCACCGGCGGCGCCGTCCTGATAGGCGTGCCGGTGGGGGTACTCACCGCTATCTTTCTGTCTAAGATGGCCAATCCCAGAACCGTTACTGTCCTGCGGGCTGCCGTCTCCCTACTGGCAGGCATTCCATCGGTGGTATACGGTCTGGTGGGCATGGTAGTGCTGGTACCTGCCATCCAGCGTTTGTTTTCCCTGCCCTCGGGTGCCAACCTGCTGTCTGCCGTTGTAGTATTGGCCATTATGATCCTGCCATCCATCATCAATGTATCTGAGACTGCCCTGCGGGCGGTACCCAAGGAATATGAGGAGGCCTCCCTGGCTCTGGGCGCCACCTATACTGAGACCGTTTTTCGGGTATCCCTCCCCGCTGCCCGCTCGGGGGTAGCCACCGCCATCGTTCTGGGGGTGGGGCGGGCCATTGGGGAGGCGATGGCCATTATCATGGTGTCAGGCAACGTGCCCAATCTGCCGGCAAGCCCATTCACCCCAGTGCAGTTTCTCACCACTGCCATTGCCTCTGAGATGAACTACGCCGCCTTCGGCTCCCTATGGCGGCAGGCCCTGTTCTCCATCGGGCTGGTGCTGTTCCTGTTTATTGTGATGATCAATGTCATCCTCAATACGTTTATCAAACACAAAAGGGAGAGATAAGGGGATGGAGCGGCTATCATTCCAGCGGAGATTCTACGGCAAAATCCTTCGGGGCACGCTCTACCTATGCGGCGGCCTCACCTGTGCTGTGCTGTCCTTCCTCATTGCCTATGTGCTTTACCGAGGGCTACGGGGCATCACTTGGGAGCTGCTCACCACCCAGCGCAGCATCATTAATAAAACAAATGGTATTCTTCCAAATATTTTAAACACCTTGTATATTATTCTTTTGTCCATGGGCATCGTCCTGCCCCTTGGCGTAGGTGCAGCTGTTTATTTGACGGAGTACGCCTCCAATCATCGAATGGTGGCTCTCATCGAGTTTGCCACGGAAATTCTCACTGGTATCCCATCCATTATTTTCGGACTGGTGGGCATGCTGTTTTTCGGCCAGCTTCTTGGGCTAAGCTATGGCATCCTGGCTGGCGGCCTCACCCTGGTGGTGATGATTCTGCCCACCATTGTGCGCACCACCCAGGAATCGCTGAAAACCGTCCCCCAATCCTATCGGGAAGGGGCCCTTGGTTTAGGCGCAGGTAAATGGCGGATGGTGCGCACTGTGGTCCTTCCCAGCGCCATCGACGGGATTGTCACCGGCTGCATTCTATCCGTCGGCCGCATCGTGGGCGAGTCAGCCGCACTGTTGTTTACCGCCGGAATGGGCGTGGCCCTCCACGGCTTCTGGGAAGCGCTGAACAGCTCATCGGCCACCTTGAGCGTGGCGCTTTACGCCTATGTCAATGAATACGCCAACGTGGATGTGGCCATGGCTATCGCCGCAGTGCTGATGCTCATTACCCTGGCCATCAATCTGACCGCTGCCCAGATGAGCCGGCGGTTTAAACGAGAGCAGGAAGGAGCCCGATGATATGAAACAGCCAATCATGCGCACAAACCGGCTGAATCTCTGGTATGGGGAAACCCACGCCTTAAAAGACGTCACCCTGGATATGCCTGAACACCAGATTACCGCACTCATCGGCCCCTCCGGCTGCGGTAAGTCCACCTTTCTCAAAACCCTGGACCGGATGAACGAGCTCATCCCCAGTGTGCGCATCCAAGGGGAGGTGCTTTATCGTGGGAAAAATATCTTTGACGCCCAAATGGACGTCACCTCTCTGCGGCGCTATGTGGGCATGGTATTCCAAAAGCCCAATCCATTTCCCATGTCCATCTATGACAACATCGCCTATGGCCCGCGCACCCACGGAATTCGAGGCAAGGGAGAACTGGACGCGCTTGTGGAGCGCTCCTTGCGGAATGCGGCCATCTGGGATGAGGTCAAGGACCGGTTGAAAAAATCAGCTCTGTCCTTGTCCGGTGGACAGCAGCAGCGGATATGTATCGCCCGAGCCCTGGCCGTAGAGCCAGACGTGCTGTTAATGGATGAGGCCACCTCTGCCCTGGACCCCATCTCTACCTCAAAGATCGAAGACCTTATGGCAGATTTGAAGCAATCATACACTATCGTTATTGTCACACACAATATGCAACAGGCTGCACGGGTATCCGATCGGTGCGCCTTTTTCCTCCATGGTGAGTTGGTAGAGAGCAACGGAACAGAACAAATGTTCTCAATGCCAAAAGACAAGCGAACTGAGGACTACATCACGGGGAGGTTTGGATGAATACCTGGACATCTGCCAAGTCCTCAGTTTTGGAGCATATCCCAGAGGCAGTTTGGTAAGGAGGAGTAAGCAATGAGAAAAACCTTTGACGCAGAGCTGCTGGAGCTGGGTCACCAGCTGACCAGTATGGCCACCGCTGCCCAGGACACCATCGATCTGGTAACCTCCTCCCTATCTCGTGGAGAGGAGGCGTGCGCCAAGGCCGCCGTGGAACAGACTACCGCCATGGATCAAATGGAACGGGAAATCGAGACCCACTGTATGTCCCTACTCATGCGGCAGCAGCCGGTGGCTCGGGACCTACGCACCATCTCCACCGCACTGAAGATTGTCACTGATTTGCAACGTATCGGGGATCAAGCGGCCAATATTGCAGAGATATCCACCCTGATGGCAGCAGATGGCCTGCCCTCCGATGTCCCAGGGGACATCCCTATCATGAGCCGTCAGGCCGGACTGATGGTTCAGCAAGCCATTGCCGCCTATGCTGACCGGGATGAGAATACCGCCCGAGCGGTGATCCATCTGGACGATATAGTGGATGAGCTGTTTGTCAAGCTTAAGCAGGAACTCACCCAGCGGATCGCCAAGCAAGAGGATCACTCCGGTCGGGCGGTGGACCTCATCATCATCGGTAAATACCTGGAGCGAATTGCCGACCACGCGGTGAACATCGCCCGCTGGGCCATTTTCTGCGTAACAGGGGAGCTTTGAAGTCCACACATATCTCCGCCACAGGTGCCCCACCCCTTGACATGAAGCGGCTTTTGGCATAAAATTTGACCATTAGTGACACAGCAAGGGGGCTGGGATCATGATCGAATTAGAGCACATCTCCAAACGATTTCCCACCGCTGATGGGGAGCTGCACGCCCTCACCGATGTCAATCTGACCATCCGCGACGGCAGCATATTCGGCATCGTGGGTATGAGCGGCGCAGGCAAATCCACCTTGGTACGGTGTATCAATCTGTTGGAGCGCCCTACTCAGGGCCGGGTTATCATTGACGGCGCTGATCTATGCGCCATGAGCCATGGGGCTCTGATTAAGGTTCGCCGGTCCATCAGCATGATCTTCCAACAGTTTAACCTGCTGATGCAGCGCACCTGCCTAAAAAACATCACCTTTCCCATGGAGATCGCCGGTATAAAAGGTGCTGTGGCCCGGCAAAAAGCCATGGAACTGCTGGAGGTGGTGGGCCTGCCGGACAAGGCGGGCGCCTATCCCTCACAGCTATCCGGTGGACAAAAGCAGCGCATTGCCATCGCCCGGGCACTAGCCTCCAACCCCAAGATTCTGCTGTGCGACGAAGCCACCTCCGCGCTGGATCCAAAAACCACCCAGGACATTCTCCGGCTGCTCAAAGACATTAACCGCCGCCTGGGCATTACTATAGTGGTGATCACCCATGAGATGGCTGTGGTAGAGAAGATATGCACCCATGTGGCTATTTTGGACCATGGCCGCTTGATGGAGACCGGGACGGTAGAAGATATCTTTTCAAACCCCCAGACCGAGGCCGGCCGCCGGCTGGTCTACCCTGACGGAGCGGATGTGAATCAGTTCCCCATCTCCAATGTGATCCGCGTCGTCTTTGGCGGCGGCTCATCCTACTCTCCCCTGATCGCCTCCCTGGCCATTGACTGCGGAGTAAAAGTAACTATACTGGGCGCAGATACCCGCAATGTAAATGGTCAAGCCTTCGGCACCATGCTACTTGGCCTGCCAGAGAATCAGGCGGAAGCGGCCAAGGCTATTGCGTACATTAAAAATCAGCCCAATGTGGCCATGGAGGAGGTGCGGGATTACCATGGATAGGTTTATGGATGACTTTTCCAAAATACTGGCCAACGGAAAATACTTCCACGAGTTTTTAGGCGGTATTTGGGAGACACTGTACTCCACCCTCATCGCCACCGCAGTAGCCTATCTGCTAGGAGTGCTCCTGGGCGTGGTGCTCATTGTAGGCAGGCGGGACGGCATACGCCCCCTTTCCTCCCCGGTTATGAAGCTGCTCAATTTTGTCATTAACATCGTGCGCTCTGTGCCCTTTTTGCTCCTAATGCTGATGGTGCTGCCCCTCAGCCTGATTTTGTTGGGCACAAAAATTGGAACCTCAGCTTCCATCCCACCCCTCGTCATCGCCGCTATCCCCTTTGTCGCCCGACTGGTGGAGACCTCCCTGCGGGAGCTGGACAACGGCGTGCTGGAAGCATCCCAGGCCATGGGATGCACCACCTGGCAGATTATCCTCAAGGTGATGCTGCCTGAGTGCCTGCCCTCCCTCATCTCCAATTTCACCACCGCATTCATCACCATCCTGGGCTATGGCGCTACTGCGGGGGCCATCGGCGGCGGCGGCCTTGGCAGGATTGCCATCAACTATGGTTACAACCGATATAACTACGCCGTCATGCTGGTAGCCGTAGTACTCATTGTGATCTTGGTGCAGATATTCCAGTCCATCGGCAGTTATCTGGCAGTACGGCTAGACAAACGAATCAGCCACAAAGCCCGAAAGAATACCCTAAAAAAACGGCTACAACCAGTTTCAAAATGACAAATAGCCCTGAGTACACACCTCAAATGCCGCAATTTTGTAAGAACGGACAAAGCAAGGCCCTTTGTCCGTTCTTACTCCGTACAACATTTCCATTGACAAAAATGCCTCCAAGCGTTAAACTCAACCCAATAATTACATATGTTTCATAACGGCGATGAAGAGAAGAGTAAGCGCGGAGATACGGCACAGAGAGTCCGGATGGCTGGGAAACGGGTACGGAAGGCCGCGCCGAACATGGTCTTGGAGCCGCATGACGACGGGCTGCCTCCCTGTAGATCATGTCGGGAGCGCCCGTGACAGCGCAAGAGTATTGGGCCACAAGCCCTGCACTCGATGAAGCCTGCCCCGCAAGATCCAGGTGAAACAAGGTAGTATCACAAAGCTGACAGCTCTCGTCCTTGATTTGGTCGAGGGCATTTTTATTGCCTATCTAGTTCGGTGAGTCCCACATCAGTGGATCACATAGTCTCATCAATCAACTGAAAAAGGAGTTTCATACACATGAAAAAGATTCTCGCATTAGCTCTGGGCGCTGCCCTGAGCCTGTCTCTGCTGGCCGCCTGTAGCAACAGCAATGCCGGCAGTTCATCCTCTGTAGAGCCCTCTGAGCCCGTCACCAGCGCGCCTACTGTCCAGCCCATTACCATCAAGGTAGGCGCCACCCCTGCTCCCCACGCTGAAGTGCTGGAGGTGGTAAAGGAGATTCTAGCCGAGCAAAACATCACCCTGGAGATCGTGGAGTACACCGACTATATTATACCCAACGAGGCGTTGGAATCTGGCGAGAATGACGCAAACTACTTCCAGCACATCACCTATCTCAATACCTTTAATGAGGAGCACAACACCCATCTGGTGAGCGTGGGCAAGATTCACTACGAACCCTTTGGCATCTACGCCGGTAAGACCGCCTCCCTGGCTGATCTAGCCGATGGCGCTCAAATCGGCATCCCTAACGACCGCTCCAATGGCGGCAGGGCTCTGCTGCTGCTCCAGGAGCAGGGGCTCATCACGCTTGCTGACAACGTGGGGCTGGATCCCACCGTGCTGGACATCCAGGAGAACCCCCACAACTACAAAATCGAGGAGCTGGAGGCAGCCCAGCTTCCCCGCTCCCTGGACAGCCTGGACATTGCCGTCATCAACGGAAACTTCGCCATTGACGCAGGTCTGAAGGTAGCCGATGCCCTGGCCATTGAGGCTGACGACAGCGTCGCCGCCCAAGCCTATGCCAACGTGCTGGCGGTCACAGAGGGCAATGAGAATAACGAGGCCATCCAGGCCTTGCTCGCCGCCCTCAAGTCTGAGAAGGTCAAAGAGTTCATGAACGAAACCTATCAGGGCGCAGTTGTTCCCCTGTTCTAATCCCAACCATCGTATGACAACAGCCATGGGGCCCACCGCTTTCGCGGTGGGCCCCATTCCTCATCCTCCAAATCGCTGGAGCAGTTCCTGCCACCATTCTATTACCTTGAATTTCAGCACATACCCTCCGTCCTGTCCGGTGATAAGAGAGATCTGCTCATCACCCATCCCAGCTTGGGCGGCGGTCTCCGCCACTTCCTCCGTCACTGAGCCCAGGCACAGGGGCGGAAATACCACGCACCACCAATTTTGGCCCGCACCCCGGCCGATGACCACTCGCAAGGCCCGGTAACGCCCTGCGGGCAAAGAAAACCCCTCATACACTTTGGTGGGAAACCATTGGTCGTCCAGGGTGACGGCAACCCGGTCCTTACTGCCTGCCCCGGCCAACACCTGCGCCCCCGTCTGAGCCAGCTCATCCAAGTGGGGCCCCAGCGCCTCTTCCGCCCCATTCCTGTCCTCAATCCCCTCCAGCAGCTGGGATGCCTGGGCCAACACGGCGTCCCGCACCTCTAGCTTTAATGCTTGGTCCTCTGCAGAGTCGGAATTGGCCACCACATGGAGCCGCAGTACCTGGCCCGCCAAAGCGCTCTCCGAGGCTCCTGCCCATACTCCAATGGTAAGGGTAAGGGCCGCCGCCATTATCAAAGCGCTCTCCCAGCGCCGTAGTTTGGAAGAAGAAGTGACCATCATAAAAACACCGTCCTATGTAATGTTGGTTACATTGTGGCCGGTGTTTTCCCCTTTTATACTTACTTGTCAAAAAAATCTGCCTGGTATTCGCTGCTGTATGCCTGACCCCATCGCAGTCTATCCTCGCCAATTCAGTCAGGCGCCCAAAGTCCCGTTCGGATAAACCTTATACCAGACCGTCCACTGTTTGACACAAAAATACACTTTGATATTGTTCCAACAGCCTCCGGTAAGCCCGCTTTGCGTCTTGCTCCGATGCAAACAACCCAAATACGGACGGACCGCTTCCCGACATGGATGCCCCCAAGGCGCCGCAGTTAATCAGCACCGCCTTGATGGCAGCGATGGTGGCCATATGGCGTGGCTCCAGCACGTCCTCAAATACATTGTACATCCGCCGGGCTACCCCAGCCAGATCCCCCTTCTCCAGCGCCTCCATTACCCCAGCAGTGTCTGGACGGCGAACGATCTTATGCACTTTGACTTGGGAAAACAGCCAGGGGGTAGAGATGGAAAAGGGAGGCTTGCACACCACCACATGACAGTGCGGCAGGGGCGGCAGCAGGGTGAGCCGCTCTCCACGCCCCTCTGCCAGGGCAGTGCCTCCCAGAACACAGTATGGCACGTCGGAGCCCACCCTTTGTCCGATATCCGCCAACGCCTCCAAGGACAGTCCTGCCCCGGTGAGCTGATTCATGGCCCGGAGTACCGCCGCCGCGTCTGCGCTCCCCCCCGCCAATCCGGCGCATACAGGGATGGCCTTTTCAATCGCAATATTCACCGCTCCGCCAAGGCCGGTGGCCTCCCGAAAAGCAGCGGCCGCCATCTGGGCCAGATTACGCCTGTCAGTGGGCAAATAGCGCAGGTTGGTGGACACCTCTCCCTCTCCATTGGCAATGGTTAAGGTATCTGCCAGACTGATGGACTCCATCACCATTTGCAGATCATGATAGCCATCCTCCCGCCTACGCAGGATATCCAGAGTGAGATTGAGTTTTGCATAGGCCAAAACGTTCATAAGCTCCTCCTTAATCCAGGGCTCGTTTCAACGCCTGCCCGGCCACCTGGGCCATCCGCACCCGGTCTAGAGGGCAGTCCAGAAAAAACTCCAAAGCCAGTATCGCTTGATTGATCAGCATAGACAGCCCGCCCAACGTGTTTAACCCACGGCGACGGGCTTCCACCAGCAGCGAGGTCTGGGCAGGATGGTAAATGAGATCAAACACACCCGCCCCAGTGGGCAGAGCGTCTAGAAAGGAAAGATCGTCAAAGTCCCTTGGGCAACCCTCCATACCCAAGTTAGTGCAGTTTACCAACAGCTGGGCTTGTCCGCACAGCTTTGCCAGCGTCTCCACATCAAAGCCTGCCGGTGTCAGCGCTCCCGCGGAGTTCTGAGCACACAGCTCTGCCGCCCGTGGTAAGGTCCGGTTGCATACCCACACCCGTCTCGCCCCTTCCCGGGCTAATTTCAACGCTACCGCTCGTGCCGCTCCCCCGGCTCCTAGCACCACCACCTGCTCCGCCGGCCACATCTCCCCCTCCTCCAGGGCGGCCAGACAGCCCTGTCCATCGGTGTTATGACCAATGCGTCGGCCCCCCTGCAGGCAGACTGTGTTTACCGCACCGTACATGGCAGCATCACCATCCAGTTCATCCAAAAGGGGAAGCAGATCCTCCTTATGGGGCATGGTGGCGTTGAAGCCTATCACATCCTGTCCCTCTGCCCAGACTAGATAGTCCTCCAGGCCGCCCCGGGGCACCGGGTGGGCGGTATAGCGGACGTCCACCCCCAACTCCGCCAGCATGGCCCCATGGATGATGGGAGATTTGGAGTGAACGACCGGGTCGCCGATGACGTGCAGGGTGCTCATCCCTCTCCCTCCAAAAAGTGATCCATCGCCCGGAGATAACCCTCAAACCCCAGGCCATAGATCTGTCCTACACAGGCAGGGGCTGTGACGGATACCGCCCGAAAGGGCTCTCGCCGATCGATCTGGCTGATATGGACTTCATAGGCAGGCACTGATACCGCCTTTAGCCCATCTAAGATGGCGTAGCTGTAATGGGTATAGGCCCCCGGATTGATGATAATCGCATCATACACGCCCTCTGCAGCATGTATAGCGTCGATAATTGCCCCCTCATGGTTGGACTGAATGCAATCCGCAGTGGATTGGCGGGCAGCGGCGTAATCCTGGATTAGCCGGCACAGATCGTCGTAGCCCCGCTCTCCGTAGATGCCGGGTTCCCGCCTGCCTAGCAGATTCAGATTGGGGCCATTGATGATGAGGAACTTCATCTGCCACACTCTCCTAAATAGATGGCGGCGATCCGTTTTGCCGCGTCTTCCGCCGTAGTATCATTGAAAATACAGTGCATTGCGTATTTTTTATATAATAAAATACGTTGAGTATATAGTTGAAAGACCCGTTTTCGGTCAGCCGCCAAGAGGGGCCGGCCCATGTGGTCACCTCCCACGATGGCTTCCGGGGGCCTATCCAAGAAAAATACCACCCCGCTCGCAGACAGCGCCGCCATATTTTCCTCCCTGAGTACCATCCCTCCGCCGGTGGCGATGACAATTCCCTCCCGGGCAGCGGCTTGCCTGGCTGCCCTCGTCTCCAGCGCCCGAAAGCCGGCCTCCCCATCCTGGGCAAATATGTCTGGGATGGAGCGCCCCGCCTCCCGCTCCACCATCCAGTCCGTGTCCACCAAGGGAAGGTCCAGCCGCTGAGACAGAAGCTGGCCTACTGTGGTCTTTCCACTGCCAGGCATTCCAATGAGAACCAGGTTTTTATTCATCCTTCACATTCCTCAGTTCAAGTTGGACCGGAAGTTGCCAAGCACCCGGAATTGGCCGGCGGCCTGGGCCAGCTCCTGGATGGCATCATCCGTGTCCCTATGCCCCAGGCTCCCATTAAACTCCAAAAAGAACATGTACTCCCAGCTTCGCTTTGGCAACGGCCGGGACTCCAGCTTTACCATGTTCAAGCCGTGGATGGACAGAATGGTGAGAATCTCATAGAGGGAACCAGCCTGGTGGGGCAAAACAAACAGCGTGCTGATCTTATCCGCTCCATCCCGAAGTTCCATTTCGGGTGAGACCACCACAAAACGAGTGGTATTCTGATGATTGTCATTGATGCCCCAAGCCAGTATGTCCAGTCCATATAGTTCTGCGGCCCTGGCCGAACAGATGGCCCCCTTAGTCAGGTCGCCACTGGCCGCAACCATTCGGGCAGAGCCGGCGGTATCCTTTTGGGGCACTTGCCGCCAGTTGGGATGGGCGTTGAGATAGCGCTCACACTGGAACAACCCCTGCTCATGGGAGTAGACCTGTGTGATCGTGTCCAGGGTTGCGCCCTTTAGCGCCATGAGACAGTGCTCTACCTTCACTGTGGTCTCCCCCACCATGTAGCACTCATATTGTGTGAGTAAGTCATAAATCTGCCGGATCGCCCCGGTAGAACTGTTCTCAATGGGCAGAACCGCATAATGGGCTTGGCCCTCCCTCATGGCCCGAAAACAGTCCTCAAACTGTTCCAATCCCTTCCGCTCCGCCCCTTGGCCGAAGAAGTTGATGACCGCCTGCTCGCTGTAAGCGCCGGGCACTCCCTGATAGATCACCTGAGGACATTCCACCGGCTGGCGCGGCACGCCTCCGACTTGCAGGAACCGTCCCAAACCGGGACTGTCCACCGCCCGGCCCATCATGTCCCGCTGCTGCCGCCGGGACAGTGCCATGATGGTCTGAAACAGGGTTGTAACGGCCGGTCTCAGTTCTTGCTCCACAAGCTGCCCCTTGTTCCAAAGGACCTGCCGCTCCCGCTCTCGGTCTAGCACCGGGATGCCATGGGCGGCTTTGTACTTGCCCACCTGGGCGGTCAGCTCCATCCGCTGCCGAAACAACTCCACTATCTGCTGGTCAATGTCGTCGATCCGGGTGCGCAGGCTCTGTAAATCTTCCATTACCGGTACAGCTCCTTATCCCTGACATAGGTGAGCGCATTTTGCCGGATATTCTCGATTTCCTCTGCCGTCAGCGCCCGCTTTACCTTGGCGGGACTGCCCAACACCATGGAGCCGTTTGGCACCACCGACCCCTTGGTCACCAGCGCTCCAGCGCCGATGATGCAGTCCTGGCCGATGACGGCATCGTCCAGCACGATAGCCCCCATACCCACAAGGACATTGTCCCCCACCGTACAGCCATGGAGGATGGCGTTGTGCCCTACCGTGACACCAGATCCCACATGGAGCGGGTGGTCATAGCTGGTATGAAGAGTGGCATTATCCTGCACGTTGGTGTTTTCCCCGATGATGATAGGGGCCTCATCCCCCCGAATGACCGCGTTGTACCAGACAGAGCAGCCAGGGCCTATGGTCACATCGCCGTTGACTCGTGCGCCAGGCAGAATAATGACATGTTCATCAGTCTGGCGCAGATCCTTCAATTCCATGGCAAAGTACCTCCTAAAAAATATATACGATTCTCCTTGGAATCAATCTGTCCCTAAATTCCCATCAGCTGACAGGCAGCCAGGGCGGCGGCAGCCTCAATGACCGGAACCGCTCGGTGGACTACGCAGGGATCGTGGCGGCCATGGAGCTCCAGCACCCCATTCTCCCATCTTGCCATGTCCACGGTGAACTGGGTCCTGGAGATAGAGGGAGTGGGCCGCATGGTCACCTCAAAGGTGAGGGGCATCCCATTGGTGATCCCCCCGTTGATTCCACCAGCGCAGTTTTGTTCCATACGGATCTGGCCGTCATCGTCCACAAACATGGGGTCATTGGCCTCCGACCCCCGCATCAGGGCAAAGGCCACTCCCGCACCAAAGGCCACTGCCTTCACCGCAGGCACGGCAAACAGGTGCTGAGAAAAAATGCCCTCAACGTTTTCACCCAGATCTGGAGCTCCCAGGCCGGCAGGCAGACCAAAGACCGCGCATTCAATGGTGCCCCCCACCGAGTCCTGATCCTTCCTTGCCTCTAGTATGGCCTCCTGCATCTGCTTTCCCGCCTCATCGTTTAGCACGGGAAAGTCCTTTCCCTGCACCGCTCTCAGCCCCTCCCAGTCCTCCAGCGCCTCATCGGCAATACCGTAGATAGAACTGATGTGAGCCCCCACAAAAACGCCCTTCCGAGCCAGCAGCTGTTTCGCCACCCCTCCGGCAAATACCAGGGGTGCGGTGAGCCGTCCAGAGAAATGGCCGCCCCCCCGGTAGTCCTGAAATCCTCCATACCGCACATGAGCCGCATAGTCAGCATGTCCCGGGCGGGCCAGATTCCTGGTCCGCTCATAGTCCTGAGTGTGCATATCATGATTTTGTATAATCGCGCACAAGGGCGCCCCAGTGGTCTTCCCCTGAAATATCCCGGAGATGATATGTGGCTCATCATCTTCTTTCCGGGCGGTGGATAGGGCGCTCTTCCCCGGCGCCCGCCTGGCCATGTCAAATCGGATGGCCTCCATATCCAACGCAAGCCCTGCCGGTATCCCAGTGAGGGTCACACCAATGGCGGGGCCATGAGATTCCCCAAAGATTGTATACTTCATGCTCCTCACTCCTCCTTGACGATTTGGCCTCCCAGCCTCTCGTACTCTTCCCAAAAGCTAGGATAGGACTTATTTACCGCCTCCGCTCCGGTCAGGGTTATCGGAGCCTGACATCTTGTGGCTGCGATGGCGGCCATCATGGCAATCCGGTGATCGTTGTGGGAATCAACACTCACTCCGCCAGGAAGGGTGTCCACCCCGGTAATGGTGAGGCTGTCAACCCCCTCTGTCACCTTGGCCCCCAGAGCATTGAGCACCTCCCCCACAGTGGCGAGCCGGTCACTTTCCTTCAGCCGAAGGCGGGACGCGTGGGTGAGCCGGGTTATCCCGTTGCGCAGAACAGACATGGCCGCCAAAGGTGGAACCAAATCAGGGCAGTCTGATACGTCTATCTCCTCGTCCCCAGGACAGCACAGGCGGGTGAACAACTCCTCAATCACTCGGTCCCCCTGGGTGGAACTGGCGTCTAACCCTCCAACATCCACCAGATTGCCCAGCGCCTTCGCCGCATACCAAAATCCTCCCTGGGACCAGTCTGCCTCGATGGTCATATTCCTGGGCTGAAACACTTGTTTTCCCGGCACCCGGAAGTGGAACTCGTCCTGGCGATCCACCGTTATTCCGAACTGGTTCAGCACCTCCAGAGTCATGTCCACATATCCTGCGCTCTCCATAGGCGAGGTGAGCATAATCTCGCTCTTACCCTCCAGCAGCGGCAGGGTATAGAGCAGGCCGGTCAAAAACTGGGAGGACACATTGCCGGGTAAGCGGTATGTTCCCGGCTTCAACAGGCCCCGGACTGTGAGATAGCCGGACCTCTGCTCATAATAAATTCCTCTTTCGTCAAACAGGTCAAAGTAGGGCCGCTGGGGCCGCTCCATCAACCGGCCATGCCCAGCAAATATCCCTCCCCCAGCCACTGCCAAGGCAATAGGAATCAGAAAGCGCAGGGTTGAGCCGCTCTCCCCACAATCCAGGCTAGGCAGCTCCCTCCCCCAGCCCGACAATGCCCTTCCAGCGGCCAGCCCATAGATGGTAACTCCGGAATCCCCCAAGGTAAATCCCGCACCCAGGCCCTCCATACATCGGAGCGTGACCTGGATATCTTGCGAGAAAGCTATATTGGACATGACGCTCTCCCCCCGAGCCAATGCCCCGGCAATGATCAGCCGGTGGGCCTGACTTTTGGACGGAGGCGGAATCACATGCCCTGCAAGCTGAGTTGGAGTAATGATCACATTCATGGTATCACCGTCTACAGGCGGTCTCCAGCACCTGGAGCACCGTCTCTTTTTTCATTTTATAGGGCAGCGCCTCACCCATACGCCGGAGCAGGATCACGGAGATATCCTCCCCTGCTCCCTTCTTGTCCAGGCCCACCGCCCCTACCATCGTCTCCCGGTCACAGTCAATGAACGTAGGCAGCCGGAACCCCTCCAGCAGGGCAATCAATCGTTCCAGGCTACCGTCCCTTGGGGTCACTTTCAGGGCAAACCCCAACTCCATGGCAGCTACCATTCCGGCGGCCACCGCCTGACCGTGAGTCCAGATGGTGTAATGTCCAGCTTTCTCAAAGGCGTGGCCCAGGGTATGACCAAAGTTTAGCACCATGCGTATTCCGGTATCTCGCTCATCCGCAGCGACTACCTGTTGTTTAATATTACAGCATGTATACAAAACGGACTCGATGTCACCCATGATTTCTCCCCGGCTGGGGTGGGCGCAGAGAAAATTAAAAAACTCCTGGTCCCGGATACAGCCATATTTGATCACCTCCGCCATGCCGTCCGCAAAGGTGGCCTCAGAGAGGGTTGTCAACACCTCCCAGTCCATGAGAACTAGCTTTGGCTGATAGAAGGTCCCCGCCAGGTTCTTCCCTGCTCTCAGGTTGATTGCAGTCTTGCCTCCCACAGAGGAATCCACTTGGGACAGCAAGGTGGTTGGGATCTGCACCAAATCCACCCCGCGCAGGATGGTGGAGGCGGCAAAGCCTGCCAGGTCCCCCACCACCCCGCCTCCCAAAGCCACCACGCCATCGGTACGAGTTAGACCAAACTCCATCATCCGCTCCCACAGCCTGTTCAGCTGTTGGACGCATTTGGAGCTCTCTCCAGCGGGCACAGTGTGGACGCCCACCTGAAATCCAGCCTGCCGAAGACTGTGCTCCACCTGGCTGTAATAGAGGGGCAAAACGTTGTCATCGGTGACCACCAACAGGCGCTGCGCATTGGGAAGAGCTTTTTTGACCCGCTCCCCTACCTGGGCCAGCACCCTCTGCCCGATGATGATATCATATGCTTGCCCAGGAAGGGCAACTGTCAGGGTTTTCATCAAGCTACCTCGCAATTGATTATTTTAAACCAGCCGCTTGCCCACCAGTTCCACCAGAAGCGCCAGCTTGCTCATCAACCGTTGGAAACTCTCTGGGGTGAGGGCCTGCTGGCCATCACACTTGGCGTGAGGCGGGTCGTTGTGTACCTCCACCATCACCCCATCGGCCCCCACCGCAGCGGCGGCCATGGCCAACGGCTCCACCATCCAATGCATCCCGGCTGCATGGGAGGGATCCACTATAATGGGAAGATGGCTCATCTTTCGAATAGCGGGAATCGCGGACAGGTCCAGTGTGTTGCGGGTATAGCTCTCAAAGGTGCGGATGCCCCGCTCGCACAAGATGACCTTCTCATTGCCGGAGGCCATAATATACTCCGCAGACATGACCCATTCCTCGTAGCTATTGGCCAATCCCCGCTTCAGCAAGATGGGTTTGGACATCTTGCCCACCTCTTTGAGCAGGTCGAAGTTCTGCATGTTCCGCGCCCCGATCTGTACCAGATCGGCCTCACGTTCAAACAACTCACAATATTTTGGGCTCATCAGCTCAGTGACAATCGGCAGGCCGGTGGCCCTTCGCGCCTTACCCAATAACTCCAGACCGGGTACCCCCATCCCCTGAAAGGCATAGGGGGAGGTCCGTGGCTTAAATGCCCCGCCCCGCAGCAAGCTGGCCCCTGCGGCTTTTACCCCTTGAGCCACCCCGATGATCTGCTCCTCACTCTCCACCGAACACGGTCCGGCGATCACCCCAAAGTAGCCGCCTCCAATGGGCACACCACCTACCTCCACCACGCTGTCCTCTGGGTGGAACTTGCGGTTGGCTTTCTTATAGGGTTCCTGTACCCGCATAACCCGCTCCACCGTGGCGTTCATGGACAGTTTATCCATGTCAATCTGGGCAGTGTCCCCAACTAATCCCAGGATAGAACAGCCGATTCCGTTGGTGACACCCACCGTTACCTCATACTCACGCTCTAACCGCTCCACCAGAGCCTGGATGGCCTCCTGTCCCACCCCCGGCTTCATCACAATGACCATAATATAAACTCCTATTCTTAACTATAAAAATAAAACGAACCCCTTACTGCAAGGATTTTGGCCCAAATCCATGGGGCAATAGTTCCTCCAGGGCCAGCTTGACAAATTGTCCGTCACGCCGTCCTACTAGTAAAGTCAACTGGGGGCAAAACTCATACAGCATCTGCCGGCAGGCTCCACAGGGCCAGCAGTAGTCTGTGCTGTTTCCCACCACCGCAAGCCGCACCCAATCGTCCCGGTGGCCCTCGCTTACCGCCTTAACCAGAGCGGTCCGCTCGGCACAGATTGTGGAGCCATAGGCAGAGTTCTCCACATTGCATCCGGTAAACACCGTACCGTCCGCCACCTCCAGCGCCGCCCCAACCGGAAACCTGGAGTACGGCACATAGGAGCATTCTAACATGGTAAACGCCAACTCTACAAGAGCCTGATCCGTCACATTCAAAACTCCTTTCCGTTGTTTCTGTGTGGCTGTTATTATACCACCGTTTTTCACAAAAAGAAAGGGAGGATATCCCATTTGCCATCAACAGCCCTCCATATTTCTTTCAAAACTTTAGCCCTCGGCACACCTTCAGAATCTGTGGACCCTCCCAGATCATCGGATCAGCTAAAAACGTACAGATCATCTGGAAAAATACAGCGGCAGAAACCTGCCCTATGATAAATAATGTGACCATAGGGTGGCACACTATATGAAAAATGGGTTTCATAGCGACGGCACGACGCTATCCCCCCATCTGATGCATCAATAGTTTTATAAGCTGGCTGTTTCTTCGGCAAAAGGGGATTTGTCTGTTGCATTATATCCAAAATCCTGTTATAATGGTTCATATTTCATGCACTTTACTCAGGTGCAGGACCAGCTCCTGTTGGTGTTCTCCCTGCGATTTCATAAAGGAATGGTGTGATGTTTGATGGATAGACGCAGCAAGCGTCAACAGCGCCAAGCACAAGAGGATGCACTGTTTAACCGGATGCTCCTTTGGATCGGCGGCGCTGTGGTGGTAGAACTTCTCCTACTGCTGCTCAAGTCGGCCTACGTGGATATGCGCTTTGGCGTAGGCGTAGCCAATGGGCTGCTCAAGTTCTTTGAGATCTATCGCTTCGCCGGGCTGCTGCTTGCCCTGGCCGGAATTGTCTGGCTGGCTCTCGCCTTCCGGGGCCGTAAGTCCCTTGTGCTCCCTGCCGCCGTCACGGCGGCATTGTTTGGGCTGTGGGTAACTACTACACTGGCCTATCAGCTGTTTGATGACGGCCTGCGCATTTTGTTGGCTCTACCCGCCGTGGCTGGAGTTCTGATCCTGGTCTATTTCCTGTACCAGCCCACCTTTTTTATAAACACAGTGCTCACCTGCGGCGGCCTGGCCGCCCTGTGGCTCCAGCGGCACTATTTTCTCAACCACCCAAATTTTATCCGGGCCTGCTTTGTTGGCGGACTGCTTTTACTGGCGGGGTCGGCTGTGCTAACACGGATGTTGGACATCGGTGATGGCAAGCTGAAGGGGATCCGCCTGGCGCCAGATGATATGCTCTATCCTGCTATCTATCTCACGTGTATCCTTACCGGAGCCGCTATGCTCCTCTCTCTGCTTCTGGGCGGAGCCGCTCCCTTTTATCTCATGCTCTTTCTGTTTGGCTGGCTCTTTGTTCAGGCTGTATTTTTTACTGTGAAGCTTATGTGATATATCAGGCTCAAAGGCCGGTCCACCAAGGGACCGGCCTTTTTATTATCTCCCTTCCCAACCCCCAAGTAAAAGGGCCGAGTGGCAAATGCCACCGGCCCTTTTACTTTATTGACAACGGCTTCAGTCAGCCTATCAGTCCTCCGGCCCAAAGGTGGGCGGTGGATTAATATCAATGATTGTTGACGTGATTATTGTACCATCACTTGGGAGCCCCCCTGTTATCCAAGGGTTATCGCCGTCCTCAATTTCTGCGCTCAGCCTTTCCCTTGGAACAAAGCTAAATATTATTGCCTCGGGAGCAAGGTAGATCAATTTACTTTTCTCCATGAACTCTCCTCCTCTCCTAAGCGTAATTAGCCTAGTTGGGTGATGCCCCCATTCTTGATGGTAAGCTGCATTTTTTCTAGAAACTGCTGGATCTTAATCTGTTCTGCCTGTGTTCCGGCTTTGTATCTCTCCTCCAGAATGCCACGCAGATCCTTTTCATCATGAGTGGTCATGGTATAGTAGGAGCCAACAATCCCATCATTCTGCAGTGTATACGCGAAGTCTCGTGCAAAACGCTGCCACTCCCAATATTTATCAGTAAAATGCGATCCGGATTTATCAATTTCGCTGTTTTTTAGGGGAACTCCATTAACCAAAAACTTATCTGGTGTGCAGGCATACCCCAGACCTGTACTCACGCCTGCGACACCCAATAGCCCAACATAGGTTTCCCCATACTCTCTGTTTATGGTTATATTGCTATTCTTGTTTTGCAATACTTGAGGCAGTAATTCACCGGCTATCTGACTAAAGGTGTTATCAGCGGTCACAAGCTGCGCTAGATCCCGGCCTACTATCGTTGTCGATATAGTACCTGGATGATGAAAACCAGCCACAGGGAAGTGAACCTTATTGATCAGCTGATAAGGCTTGCCCAAGGCCAGGGCATTTTTCAAGGTCTCGTTACCTGTCCCATCCCCAATCTTAAATTTGGTCTCAACATAATAAGTGAAATGGGGGCCTACCCAACCCAGTTCATCCTTGCTACCATAGTCCTTAGCTGGCGTATACTGATAGGTGCCTTTTGATTCCCCGGCAGTTCCGTCCTCATTCTGGGGCGCCTGGATAGCTTCACCAAAAGCCCATCTGATGTCCAGTAGCCTTTGGGAATTGGTTTGGAACATCATGAGCGTTCCCAACGTAATGGAATCGGACTCCTGCTCCATCACAATGCGATGCTTTACAGGTTCCATTCTAAACCGGGCAAACGTATACACAGTCGATACCATTGAACCTACCCCTGTGACACTATTAATGTTTTGCCCAATCAGCTTGTCATACTTTTCAGTGGCACCATCATTTATGGTTGGATAGGTCCATCCGTACCTGACTTGTGGGGCCGTAGGGGGGCCAGCGGGAGCTAGGGTGGTCTGATAGGATATCATCAGCGGCATGCATTGTCCCACATAGTAAGGATAGAAGTTATCCAAGCTCAAATCTAAACCGTTATTCTTCGCCCGACTGAATCTTATTCTGCCATTACTATCAACCTTACTAGGATCCTGGCCTGGGTCCATCTCATAAATACCTGCGTGTTTATCACGAGACTGAGGGATGGTTTCATTAGACACTCTCAGCTCTCCCTTGGGCGCACCCTCGGTCTTGCTGTTTTTTAATTTGCCGGAACTGTCCAATCCGGTCATCTTAACGTTGCTGGGGATGACCAGTCCCTGGGTCACTAGCACCTGTCCATTCAGGTCCAGATAGACAATGCCATCTGTCTCATCCAGGTTCCCCACATCTCTAAAGTCAACATATGCCTCCCGGATGGCCAGATCATTCCAGTTTGTAATAGTTATCCCCCAATATTGCGACTGATCGATTAATCTGACAATATATGCCTTTTCCCTGGTTTCACGATCGGTAACATTTCCTACCTGGGCCAGGGCCTCGGAAACAGTGGTATATCGCATGAGATCGCCGTTATCATGCTTCATTACTTCGCCCAATCGGGTCACCAGCTCGGCCACGTACCGTATATCCGGGCACTCCCAATACAGAGAATACACCGTGTTTGCGCCGTTACCCTGGCTCCTCTCACGGGCAGTGGCCCTGGTGCCACCCAAATCGTAATGGAATCCCACATACCGCTGACTTCCCACTGTAGTAATTCCAAACTCCTGCTCCTTTATATCCTGATCAGAGCGCAAGCTGTTATCGGGATTGTGGTCATAGCTGATGCCCACATAAAAATTGAAGTCCATTTGACCGCTTACCTGAATCAGCTTGTTAGTGGGATCTCCAATGTTTACATTGCGCTGCTCCCAGCCACCTGCCGCATTCCTATAATTATTCCTGTGAACAGTTCCCTTGACTGACTTAATATATGCTGAGTCATGGACTATATCAAAGATAATAGGCTGGGAAGCAGTGCCGGTCACTGTTGTATAGATGGCGCCCTTGGCTCCCACTGTGTTGTCAGTAATATGGGTTTCCTGTAAGGTGATAGTGCCACCGTTCTCCACCTGGATCATGCCCTTGCTTCTGAGATTCGCACTGTTGTTGCTCTTAACTGTGGATTCGGTCAGCGTGACTCTTCCTCCGTTGGTGATCTCGATCATGGGGTTTTGGTCATTAAGACAGTTGTTACCTGTGAATGTACTCCTGGTCAGGGTCACAGCAGTGCTGCTCTCGATCAGGGAGTATACAGTATGAATATCGGAAATTGTCAGGCTATGTAGGTTCAAACTGCCGCCCGCAGTCCCCCGATAGAAACCAGGCGCCCGCACATTACTACCGCTGCCTGTAAAGTTGACATTACGGATACTGAGGGGCTTGCCCCAGCCGCTAAACAGATAGTCGCTGCCTGCGCCCACACTGATGGAGACAGGGGCGGTTACCCCGGAAGCAGGCTGGATATTGATGTTCCTGATCCGGGCGGTATTTGCATCGCTTCCGGCAGTCCATCCCACCGTTTGCCCAGCAGGGAAGTAGGAGGTGGTGCTGTCCATCACATAGATGTTTACCACATAGTTAGACTCATCGTTCTTAATGTTGTTCAACGCCGCGTACAAAGACCCATAAGGGTTGGTTCTAGTGCCCAGAGGGCCTGTCGCAGTGGTGGGTGCAGCGCCTACATAATACTCAAACACAGTCAGCCATTTCAAGTCATTGTCCACTACCTGAGCGGTAAACGTTTCCTTCTGAGACTTGATGTCGGTGTAAAACACCTCAGAGTTATCGCTATTTTGTGCAGTGTAGCCGTTGCTGTTACCAAACTTCTTATTAAAGCTGGGGCCAGTGGGACTGCCAAAATTATCGTACACCCCCACACTGCCGGTGACGTTTCCGGTAAGATTAAGGACGCTCTCGCCCCTGACCTCCAGGTTCTTTTCCTCTGAGCCTCTCTGGTTTCCGCTAATTGTTATATCACCATTGAGATTCACTGTGGAGTTGCCATCTGCTTGGATCGCTGCAGCGGTGGCGCCTGCGGTCTTATTGTTGTTGATGACCTTGGTACCGTTTCTGAGCACCAGGATGGCATTTCTATTTCCCTCTATCCAAATTAGCGGCTTACTAGGCGTGGATCCGTTATTTTCAACGACAACATTGTCCAGAATCAGCTGGGCATTGGTGCCCGTCACATCGATCAGGGAGGCATCGCCAGCAGTGTTTCCTTTGATGAAGCCGCCGGTCATGGTGATCTGCGCGTTACCGTGGAATAAGGCAAAGCTAAACTGGTTATTTTGGAATGTACAGTTATTGACCGTAATTTTTTGGGGATTAGCTGCGGTCGTTTTTGCCTCAATAAAATACACGCTATTCCCAACTTGCTTAAAATTCTGCACTGTAACATTGGTCAGTGTCAAATCATTCGTGCCCTTGAAAAACGTTCCAGTGCTTTGATTGTTGCCGTCGAAGACGAGGTTTTGGATCACCAGCGGCACACCAACATTTTCAAACATCTTCTGGTTGGTGCTCGTCACATTGATCTTTGTTGCTTGGGTCACATTCTCATCTCTTTGGATAGTGATTTTCGTCAGGTTGCGGCCGCCAAACCCAGCACTGGCATTCCATCCATCACTGACGCCTTGGGCATAGGGTGCGTTGTCCAAAACCTTGATGACAACCTCTTCCCTTCTGTCCTGGGTCCGTACGGCAATGGACTGTAGCGCCGACCTTAGGTCAGCGAAGGGCTTATCGCGTTGGCCAGCATTCTTGTCGTTAATATCAGTTGTTCTATTAGCATGGCTGCCGCTGACATAGTAGTCATACTCATGCTGACCCCAGTAAATATTCCTTTGACTCTGTGTAGCATACAGAAATGCCGCCTGCTGCGCCTCCGTAGGGGTTTGGTGCTCTGTATTTCGGTCAGATACCAGGATATCCTTGTCAACGACATCCTTTGCATGGTCAGCCGTGACCGCATATGCAACCCATTGACCTGCTTTATTGCCCCACCTTGGGTTTGATGTATCGGTCTTGATGTCTACGCCCACTTTGCTGGCCAGATTGTTGCCTCCGGCAGTCACATTCCCCAATACCCATGAGATAAGAATACCCTTATTATTCTGTAAGTTAGACTCATAGTTCATGAACACATTGCGCTGCTGCCAAGCATTATTATACCATTTGTTGTTGTAGATATAGACGCCACGCTTCAGCTCCATGCTGGTAGCGTTATCCAGATAGACAGCCGCGCCGGCATTGGATCCTGCATTATTGCCGGCCCAACGGCTAGTGTTATTGCGGATGACGCAATTCTCCAAGGTTAGTCTTCCGCTGTTCGGCCCCATATAAATGGCACCTGCCAGACCCTCGCCGGTGTTGTTTTCAATCACCGTATCGGTTAGCGTAATAGATCCTCTTCCCAATGCAGAAATGGCACCGGCTCTCGCCTTGTCCGTTTGGCCTCCGCTAAAATGATTGTTCCGAATGGTACAGTTTGTCATGATGACAGTACCGCTACCCTCTGCAATAATGGGGCTGGAGATCGTATAGTTCCTGTTTTCATTCCGAAAGTTCTCTATGGTCACGTTCTCCAGTATCAGGGTTCCTCCGTCCTTGGCCCTGCCAATGCTGCCGTTACCCTCAGCCTCAGAGGGCCGCGAGCCATCCTTGCGGACACCCTGGAGGGTTATGTTCCTCACGGTCGCCGTGTACCCATTGCCGCTCCGTATCCAGTCATCATCTACACCACTCGTCTTGGGGGTGAGCGCGGTGATGGTCATCCCACCTCCGTCGATGATCGCGTTGTGAGTGTCAAATGTGCCATAATGTGTTGCGCCGGCGGATGCGTGGGGCCAGAACGGGGCCACTACTCCCGTTGATGGGTAATTTATGCTGTAACCGTCGAGTAGGAATGAGCTGTTATTCTGATATAAGTAGTTCCCCGGCACAATCCATATTACAAGGGTATCTATTCTGCCATTAGATTGTTGCATTATCTCTTGCCCCTTCACTACCGCCGCTCCATAGTTAGTAAAGGGACGCTGGGGGCCGCCGTTTTCGTTGGCAAACGTGGAGGTGGGCCCGCCATAGTCCGCACAGAGCCATACATGGACCTTGTTGTTTTCTTGAATAGGTATCCATGAGCCGTTCCACGCAGAAGGCCACCCGGCGGTAAAGTCGGCGAGGGTGACCCGATCCTCCATGTTGACGACCGGCTCACCAAGTAAAGTATTGACCAGGTTCCCCCAAGCCTGCCAATCCTCATCCTCCGTCGCAAGGCCGGCAATGGAGAGGCGCTTGTCATCGCTGAGGCGCTCCCACCAGGCACGAAACTCCTCAATAGGGCCATCAATGGCGGGGTGACTATCCTTCAGCCCCAACTCGCCCAGACGGTACATCCACTCCTCAAAGTCGTCCTCAGGCAGGTTGGGGACAAAGTCCAGCTTCTGCTCCTGGGTGAGGGTCTCCCACCAAGCCAAAATATCACTCTCCTGAGCATCTGCGGCAGGAGCCCCCGCCAAAGCTTCTGTCCCCGCAGCCAGGGTACCAGCTTCCTCCCCTGCGGTAGCAAAAGCATATGCGGGGATAGCACCTATGGTCAAAGCCACGGCTACCAACAACGCAATCAGCTTTTTCTTCATAATCCGTTTCCTCCTCATTTATGTATTCCTAGATCACTTAGGTGCATTTTGGCATGAATTGGTCCAAAACGCCGGGGCATCTTCTGAGTCGTCTGGAGCACACTACTCTCTGCCATTAGGTACATCCAACCTCTTCCCGCCGCAAAGCAGAAGGGGCTATTCCTTACCCGCATCATCCGTTCTTACATGCAGCAGGCAGTTCACTTTGACACAACCGAAACACTCCCTTCAGAATCCACGGCCAGACCGTACGTCTGCATAAAGCCATTCTAGCCCCAGCATAAAATAGATTAAGATAATTTATGTCTGTATCATTATAATATACTATTTTTAGAAAAACAAGGATGTAATGCCATATTTTTCAATAGCAAATATTCGGCTTATCCGGGACACAGTGGCGTTTCCCGCTGTATTTTTACCTCAAGTCACAAAATGTAGTGTTTGTTCATTCCACCAGGCACAACATCATATAATTTAAGTCCATCTTCTGGATTTTCTGCAAATGAGTGTCAGAGCAGGCCTCATGGGCCTGCTCTGACACTCATTTGCTTTTTTAAGGGCCTTCTCCTTGTCCCCCAGCCTCAATCATCCTCTTTAAAGATGTCCGGATTGTCAATCCAAATCTCGATTCTATTATCTGTTATTGTCGACTCAAAGTTGTCCGGGATCAAACCAGGGCTGGCGGAGGCATTGCCTTCATGGGGGGGATCTGAGGTGTCCGGAAGCCCAGGTTCCTGGGTGTTCCCCTGGTTTTTCTCCAGGTCGCCCCCCTGCTGATCCAATGCGCTCAAGGTGTTGACAGCAGTGTCCGGGACCATAAACGTCATGGAAGCATACCGGTCAGCGATCTGCTGATGCTCCTCTCCTCTGTCGGCATTGAATGTCAGCCTGCCCTTGGACCGCTCTTCCCCGTCCAGGAGATGGGCCAGACTGGGCCGACCGATGGATCCGGACCGAAAGTCCTCCTCCACAGCCTCCAGCAGGAGGACAGCGTCCTGTTCATAGAAATCCTGACCATTCCCATAGTAAGTCGCATGCAGGCGTCCGTTGTCCTCTAAAATACCGTGAATCTCATCAAAGCCATAGGCTTTCCAGTACAGATCCCGATCGGCGTAGATCTGCTCCAGCGCCCAAGCGGCGCTTCCCTCCTGGTCCATGTCTGCCGGGTCTATCTCCAGCCGATAGCTGCGGGACATGGCACCTCCGCCGCTCAGCCGGTATGTCAGATTCAGGGAGATCAAAAGTCTGTTGGCCTCATCATTTGTCTGACTGCCCTCAACCCGGTGCTCTAGCGCCCACCGGTGCAGAATGAGCACATTGTCAATCTGGGCCTGGTCCATAATCTCCAGATCCACATATTCGGAGTATTCACCGGCTCCGGTGGGGCTGTACAAACCGGTCACCTGTACCGCGCTCACCTTGTCGGAGTCCGGCACCCGCTTCTCAAAGCCGGTCAGGTCAAAATTCACCGCCAACAGCAGCAGAAAGAGCGTCCCCGCCACCACTGCGGGCCCCTTCCATTTCCGGAATACCTTGAAGGACTTATCCAACATCATCTGGGCAGCAAAGCAGCTTGCCACCCCCCAGAACAGGATGGCCAGCATCAGCACCACCCTACCGCCTCTCAAGATCTGAGTGGTTAGGCCGCCAAAGCCCAGGCCACCGCATAGAGCCACGCTATACTTAAACACAGGGTGCAGAACCTTGAACGCCACCAGATCGCCGGCGCTCTCCATCCGACGGGCCCGGTACAGCAGAAGCGCTGCCGCCGTCATCAACACAGCCACACCCGCATAGATGGCCACATACTGCATTCCATCGGTTTGAAGGATCCACTGGACGCTTCCGTCCGGCTGGTGCACCTCTGCCGTTTCTGTCCAAACCCTGATCAGCTGGGACATTGGCGACATCCATCTCACCACCTCGTTGTCCTTCCAGTAAGTTTGAGCAAATCCATAACACAATCTGCCCAATACCGTCTGCACAACGGAATAAATACCACTCCCCAGCCAATTTACAATGAAGAAGAAGGCCGGCACAGCCAAAATATGTCCCACTAGCATGGCAACCAAAACCGTCAAGCTGTAAAAGAAAAAGCCGTCGCCGCAAGCAATGCCCAGCCAGCACAGCAGCGGCCCCATCTCTACACCGCCTCCGGCCACCTCCACCAGCAGGGTCAGGCCAAACACAATAAGATTGGGAATAATCAAAAAGGCCAGCCCCGCCAAATACTGGATGGAAAACAGCCATTCCCGCCGGAACGGCAGGGCTCCGTAAAAACCTGCCGACCGACTGGAGTATAGATGGCTGAATGCCGCCATAGCGGCTATTACTCCAAAGATCATCGACAGCCCCATGACGTTGCCCCCAAATCCCAGCACCGACTGTCTGGCATACTGCTCAAAAGCAGTCATGCCGTTCACTACCTCCGTCTGTTGGAGCTGCATCAGCCCATTCAGCGGGAGCATTATGACCCAAATCACAAGATAAGTCACCCAAACGGGCCAAAACCGTCCCACTGTTTTTTTGAAAACCGTCCACTTAGAGCAGGATTTCTCGGAGTGCATAATCTTCCCCTCCCATCTCGTAAATAAAAATCTCCTCCAGAGTCAGCGGCACTGCCTCCTGGAACAGCGGATTGAGCGTGGAAAAGCTGTTGATCACATCCTCTGGCGTGCCACGTACGATGTAAGTATAGACGTGCCCCAGGTTGGAGCGGTGGAGCACCTGCAAGTGCTGTGGCAGCTCTGGCGGGTCCATGGTCTGGAAAGAGGTCTGCAGCTTGACAACCCCCCCTTGCAGATCGGACAAGGAGCGCTCCAGGGCCAGCTTGCCGTGGCTGAGTATCCCCACATGATCGCACACATCCTCCAGTTCCCGCAAGTTGTGGGAAGATACCAGTATCGTGGTTCCCCGCTCCATCACGTCACCCATGAGCAGCGACCACACCTGCCGTCGCATCACCGGGTCCAGGCCGTCCACCGGTTCATCCAAAACCAAGTAGTCTGGGCAGCAGCTCAGGGCCAGCCAAAAGGCCGCCTGCTTCTGCATTCCCTTGGACATCCGGCGAATGGCCAAGTTTTCATTCAACTCCGGAAATGCCTCCTTCAGCTTGGTATACCGATCCAAGTCAAAGGCAGGGTATATTCCTCGGTAAAACCTCATCATGTCCTTTATAGAGGCGGAACCAAACTGGTATAGTTCGTCCGGAATCATCGCGATGCGCCGCTTGACCCGAGGATTCTCATAGATGGGTTCCCCCTCCAGCAATATTTCACCGGTATCCTGGCGGTAGATCCCACACAGGTGGCGCAAAATGGTGGATTTCCCCGCGCCGTTGGGTCCCACCAAACCGTAGACCGCCCCCTTAGGCACTGACATAGTCAACCCATCCAAGGCATTAAAGCCATCAAAGCTTTTGACTACATGCTTTACTTCAATCACTTAACCATCTCCCATCAACTAGGGTTGCCGAGCCCCTCCTGATTTTTCCCATACCCGGCGGAATTCCTTTTATCCCGGACGCACTGTGCTGCGATGCACTCCGGAGTAACCCCCAGATACAACAGCTCTTGAATAATATTATCCAGCAACGCCATCAATTCCTTTTGCCGGTCTGCGCCTACATCCCCCGGCAATGCGGCAAAACTGCCCTTGCCCGGCACGGAATAGGCATACCCATCCTGCTCCAGCCGCTCGTAGGCGCGCTGGATCGTGTTGGGATTAATGGCCAGTGACGATGCCAGCTGCCGCACCGAGGGCAGCTTATCCCCTGCTGAAATCCCCCCGGTGATGATGAGCCGGCGCAGACCATCCCATACCTGTTCATAAATTGGGCGGCCATCCCGGCAATTGATCTGGAGCATAAATCTACTCACCTTCCCTTCCATTCGTATTAACTGTACTAGTACAGTCATACTACCATGTTCCCATTACCTTTGTCAATATTCCAGTGGAACGTCACGGCAAACCTGGGACATTTCCCGATAGCTACTGTTTTAGGAAAAATTGTTAAATTACAAAAGATGGCTGACAACGCCAAAGATTTCTGCTACGATGTTGTTAACCATACCCGAGCGGAGCCAGTTATTCCAGACCCATCCGTGGGTATTTCTCAGATCGCTACCAAAATTGATGAGGAGGATTTTCCTATGTCTGATTCAGCCTTAAATACCGCCGCCTTTTTGGATTGCATCGCCCCCTTGCTGGACAGCCACCAAGTCCAGTCCATGAAACGGTGGCGCCATCACTTTTCCATCACGTGCTATGAACACTCCATGTTTGTCTCATACATGGCTTTCCGTCTGGCCCGCTTTTTTGGGTGGGACTTTCGGGCGGCGGCCCGGGCGGGCCTGCTCCATGACCTATACCTATACGACCCCGCCGACCGGTCGGCCCATCCCGGCAACCAGTGCTTGGATCATCCGGTATTTGCCCTGCGCAACGCCAGGGCTCTGTGCGCCGACCTGAGTGCCCAGGAAGAAAACGCTATCCTCACCCATATGTGGCCCCTGTCCATCCACCTTCCCCGTTGCCGGGAGGCCGCTGTGGTCAACCTGGCGGACAAGGTATGCGCCACCATTGAGGTCATCCGCCTCTACCGTACCCGCCGGGTTCAGCGGTGGCTGCCTCAGCCCGCCCGCATTTGAGATATTTTTCTATGTTTTTACTGATTTTCTCCGGTTCCATCCCTACATTTTTGTTAAAATACAATGTTTTCCAGGAAATAAACATAAACCCCTTCACAAAAATTAAGTTATTCTGGTATAATAGCCTTACTTCGTGGTCGGGCACCAGGACGTCCTACTCCACAAGTCTCGCGCCCATCAATATCGTCCTGCATACTCTACCGTCTATTTACAACCACGAGAGAGGAAGGAATTAGGAATCATGATTTCACATGGCAAGGACCTGAAGATCTTTTCCTGTAGTTCCAACCGGGCCCTAGCCGAGGGCATCTGCAAGGAGCTTAGCATCCCCCTTGGCAACGCTGAGACCGGCACCTTTTCCGATGGTGAGACCTTCGTCTCCATCTACGAAACGGTGCGCGGCTCCGATGTGTTCGTCATCCAATCCACCAGCTCCCCCGTCAACGATAATTTGATGGAGCTTCTGATCATGATCGATGCGCTCAAGCGGGCCTCCGCCGGACGGGTGACGGCGGTGATCCCCTACTTTGGCTATGCCCGGCAAGACCGTAAGACCAAGCCTCGGGATCCTATCTCCTCTAAACTAGTGGCTAACCTGATCACCCGGGCAGGGGCCGACCGAGTGCTGACTATGGATCTCCATGCCAACCAGATTCAAGGATTTTTTGACATTCCGGTGGACAACCTGCTGGGCTCTCCCATCTTTGTGGACTACTTCTTCCGCCGCTTTGCTGCCTGCCACTCGGACACCATGGTGGTTTCCCCTGATGTGGGCAGTGTGGCCAGGGCCAGGGCCTTTGCCCAAAAGCTAGAGGTACCTATGGCCATTGTGGATAAGCGCCGCCAGAAGGCCAACTCCTCTGAGGTTATGAACATCATCGGCGACGTTACCGACAAGCATGTCATCCTGTTGGACGACATGGTGGACACCGGCGGCTCTTTGTGCCACGCCGCACAGGCGTTGATGGAAATCGGCCACGCAAAATCGGTCACCGCCTGCGCCAGCCATGGCGTCCTCTCCGGCCCCGCCTATGACCGCATCAACGCCTCCTGCCTGGAAGAAGTCCTCTTTTTGGATACCATCCAGCCCCGGCCCGACCTGGCGGAACGCTGTCCCAAGATTAAGTACCTACCTGTGGCCCATATGTTTTCCGATGCCATTGAGCGGATCTATGAGGAGCGGTCCATCTCCAAGCTCTTCCTCTAAATTGCTCCCTATGTCCATATTCTCTTCCGGGCTGGCCGCGGTGCGGCCGGCCCGGAATTCTCATCCTTTCCATCTCTCTCAATTTGGAGGTAGCCATGCTGTTTTCCAAAAAAGCTCCCATCTCCTGGTTGATTGTGGGTTTGGGCAATCCGGGAGACAAATACGAAGGCACCCGCCACAATGTGGGCTTCCGGGTAGTGGATGAACTGGCCCGGAACAGTCAGTTTTCTATTCAGCGCCTGAAGTTTCACGCCCTTACCGGTTCCACCGTCATCAGTGACCAGGGGGTGCTGGTACTAAAGCCTATGACGTATATGAATCTGTCTGGCGAAGCAGTAGCGGAAGCTGCCCGGTTTTATCAGATTTCCCCGGATCATGTATTGGTGGTCTCTGACGATGTGGATCTTCCCCCAGGTAAACTGCGCCTGCGCAAGGGTGGCTCTGCCGGCGGCCACAATGGACTGAAGAGTATCATCCAGCACCTGGGCTCCGACCAGTTCCCCCGGCTGAAGGTGGGTGTTGGTGGTAAGCCTCATCCAGACTATGAGATGGTTCAATGGGTTCTGGGCCGGTTTCCAAAAGAGGATCAACCCACCATAGACGCTGCAGTCAGCCGGGCTGCTGATGCTGCTGTATGTCTGCTGCGGGAGGGCATAGACCGGGCTATGAGCCAATTCAATTAAAGTCCATGTGCCGCCGGCCCCTATGCCCCGGACATCTACGGCGCCACTCGGTATTCTTTTTGGTCCGGGCTTCCAAATTCTTGAAGTTAGCTGAGGTACCCTTATGAGACAACTACTCAATATTTTGGATCAAGTCCCGGAATTTGCCCAGCTGATCGCTAGTTTAGAAAGTGGTTTTTCTCCGATGGAGGTGTCCGGCCTGGCCCCCATCCATCGGGCCCACTTCGCCGCCGGACTGCTGACCAAGCTGGGTTGCCCGGTGGTACTGGTGTGCGCCGATGAAGGGGAGGCCGTCCGCTTGGGGCAGGATGTCACAGCCCTCACCGGCACACCCGCCACCTTATTGACGGCTCGGGAGTTCTTATTTCATGATGGGGCTACCGCGTCCCATCAATGGGAACACCGCCGGCTGGCAGCATTTCACGCCATGGGAGAAGGCGAGGCGTCCCTCATTGTGACCACCATCGAGGGCCTGCTCCAACGCACCCTGTCTCCCGAGGAATTGGCCGCCAATGTGGTCACGTTGGAGGATGGCGGACAATATGAGCTCACCCATCTGGCGGACCGGCTGGCTGCCTTAGGCTATACCCGGTGTGAACAGGTGGAGGGAGTGGGTCAGTTCTCCCTTCGTGGCGGGATTTTAGATGTGTACTCCCCTGCCCATGAACGGCCTGTCCGGGTGGAGTTTTGGGGCGAGGACGTAGACTCTATGGGGCTATTTGATCCCGCCTCCCAGCGGCGGACGGCCCGGCTGGAGCGGGCTGTATTTTTACCGGTGAGCGAACTGCTGCCCATATGCAAGGATGGACAATGGGAGCGTGTCCCCGACCGGCTACTGCCCGCTCGGTACCCTGCCCTATCAACCGCCGCACACCACCTGCCTGCCGGTGCGGTGGTGTGCTTCTCAGAGTCGGGGCGGGTGGCGGAGCGAGCCAAACATTGGCTGTGGCAGCTCAACGAGGATATCAAAACTCTCCTTGAGCGCGGTGTGGTGGACGGCAAACATGGGGTGTTTGCCGCGGAACTGGACGATCTCATGGCCATCCTATCCGAGTTTGCTCTGTGTTTTTTTGACTCTTTTTCCACCTCGGCCACTCCGTTGCCCCCCAAGGCCATCCTCACCGCCCAAGGCCGTCAGCTATCCTCCTTTGGCGCCAGCCTTGACACGGCTACCGCCGACCTGAGCCAGTTTCAGCAGAGTGGCGCAGGAACGGTTGTGCTGGTGGGCAGCGAGCAGCGTGCGCTGAACCTTCAAGCCCTCCTTCGGGAGCGGCATATCCGCTCGGCGGTAGACTTCCAGCTCCACGAGCTGCCGGGGGAAGGCGGCGTCACCATCGCCGTCGGCAGCCTCTCCGCTGGCTTTGACTATATCGGTTGCCCCTATGCCGTCCTCACCGAAGGAGGGGGTGAACCCCGAAAAAAGGGTAAGCGTCTTAAGCACGCCGCCGACCGGCGGAAGGTGGACTCCTTCACCGACCTGTCCCCCGGTGATCTGGTGGTCCATGAGCACCACGGCGTGGGCCGCTTTGTGGGCATGGTGCAGATGACGGTGGATGGCGTACAAAAGGACTATGTCAAACTGGCCTATGCTGGTACAGATACCCTCTATGTCCCCGCCACCCAATTAGATGTGATCTCCAAGTACATCGGCGGCGGAGACGGCTTGGAGTCCAAAAAGCTGTCCCGTCTGGGCGGAGCGGACTGGGAACGGGCCAAAAGCCGCACCCGGGCTGCTGTCAAAGAACTGGCCCATGGCCTTATCCAACTGTATGCCCAGCGGCAGCGGCAGCCTGGGTATGCCTTTCCCCCCGACTCTGCCTGGCAAAAGGAGTTTGAGGATGATTTCCCCTACGATGAGACGGAGGACCAGCTCCGCTCGGTGGCGGAGATCAAGCGGGATATGGAAGCCCCCAGGCCCATGGACCGGCTGCTGTGCGGCGATGTGGGTTATGGCAAGACAGAGGTGGCCCTTCGGGCAGTGATGAAATGCGTACTTGACGGTAGGCAGGCCGCTATCCTGGTGCCCACCACCGTTCTGGCCAGACAGCACTATCTCACGGCCAAAAGCCGGTTTTCGAAATATCCGGTGGAAATTGACATGGTCAGCCGCTTCCGCACCACCGCCCAAATTAAAAAGACGCTGAATGGACTGGAAAATGGATCCATCGATGTACTCATCGGCACCCATCGGCTGCTCCAGAAGGATGTGCACTTTCAGAACCTTGGATTGCTAGTGGTGGATGAGGAGCAGCGCTTTGGTGTTACCCACAAAGAGCGGCTAAAGGAGCTTTCCCGTCAGGTAGATGTGCTCACCCTGTCCGCCACCCCTATTCCCCGCACATTGAACATGGCCCTAGCGGGCATCCGGGACATGTCCGCCATCGAAGAGCCTCCCGCCAGCCGCCAGCCGGTGCAGACATATGTTCTGGAGCACGACTGGCCAGTGTTGGCGGACGCCATACGCCGGGAGCTGGAGCGGGGTGGTCAGGTATATTACCTCCACAACCGGGTGGATACGATTCAGCATACGGCTGGGCGCATCCAGGAGATGCTGGGCGCAGACACATCGGTGGCGGTGGGCCATGGAAAAATGAGCCAGGATGAACTCAACGAGGTCATGACCCGGGTGTCTGACGGGGAGGTGGATGTGCTGGTGTGCACCACCATTATTGAGACGGGAATCGATATCGCCAACGTAAACACCCTTATTATTGAAGATGCCGATAAGATGGGCCTGGCTCAGCTCCACCAGATCCGGGGGCGGGTAGGCCGTTCCCCCCGCCGGGCCTATGCCTATCTGACTTACCGGGCGGGCAAGGTGCTGTCCGAAGTGGCTGCCAAGCGGCTGTCGGCCATTCGGGAATACGCGGAGTTTGGCTCCGGCTTCAAGATCGCCATGCGGGACCTGGAAATCCGGGGCGCCGGCAACCTGCTGGGTCCGGAGCAATCCGGTTTCCTCACCAGTGTGGGATATGACCTGTATCTCAAGCTGCTGGAGGACGCGGTGCTGGAGGAAAAGGGAGAAGCCCCCATCCGGGCCCGGGAGTGCACCGCCGACCTCAGCATAGCCGCCGCCATCCCAGACCGCTATGTCCCATCAGCCGAGCAGCGCATGGACCTCTACCGCCGCATTGCCCGAATCCGCACAAATGAGGACGCTGACGATATGACAGACGAGCTCATTGACCGCTTCGGCGATCCACCCAGGCAGGTGAATCACCTAATCTCCATCGCCCTGCTCCGGGGTCAGGCCGCTGCCTGCTCCATCAGCGACATCACTCAGAAGAGCACAGCACTGACCTTCACCCTAGCCGAATTTGACCTGCGTCTCATCTCCTCCCTTGCCGGACTCTATGCCGGCCGCCTGCTCTTCTCCCCCGGGGACAAACCCACCCTCACCCTACACCTGCGAAAAGGGGAGAATTCGCTGCGAGCCGCCTCCACCCTGGTGGAAAACTATCAAAAGCTGCTTCAGGACACGCAGGCGCCTACCTCTGCTGGGGATACAGAAAAAACAAACGATTTGTAAACAATGGAAAATCCAATTGCCTTTTTTTCTCCAAAATGGTAATATGTTCCCACCTCACACCGTTATATTCTAATTTTAACAGGAGCGTTTCGATGATGAAAAAAACACCGCTGGCCATTCTCTTGGCTCTATCCATGATTCTCTCTCTGGCGGGCTGTCAAAGCCTGTCCCCCAATTCCTCTCCTGATCCCTCTGAACAGGCTACCATCACCGCGGATCTGACCCAAGACATCCTAGCCTTCTCCGCCGGATGCTCCCAGGAGGATGTGGCCCTCACCGTCAACGGGGAAGACGTCCCCGCCAACCTGTTCCTATACTGGCTCTCTATCAGCTGCTCTTTTTTCAGCAACCAGTCTGCCAGCCCTTCCGGAGTATCCCTGAAGGATAATGCCGATCAGATTTTGGAGGATACAGTCACCATGGCCACCTATTACACCCTGATCCGCCAAAAGGCAGGGGAATACGGCGCGCTTCCCACCGATGCACAGTTGGCCGCCGCGCAAGAGGCCATGTTTGCCAAGGGAGAGGAGCACTACGAGCGGCTTAAAGCGGTCTACGGTCTCAATGACGAGGCGATGAAGTATGTTTTCATCATTGACGCTTACTATTCCAACCTTCTGGACGCTGCCGTACCCACCCCCACAGAGGAGCAGCTGAACAATTATGTCTACCAGACCAAGCATATTCTACTGTCCACAGTGGATACATCCGCCCAACGGCAGGACGACGGCACCTTCCCTTCCCTAGATCAGAAGACTGTGGCCGAAAAACGAGCCCTAGCGGAAGATATCCTGTCTCAACTCCAAGCGGTGGATGGGGAGGAACGGCTGGCCCTGTTTGACCAGCTGATGAATCAGTACAGCGAGGACGGACGCGACGAGGATGGCAATCTGGCCGTGTCCGACGGCTATATCGCTGTCCCCGGCAATATGGATCCCGCATATGAGCAGGCGTCCCTTGCGCTGAAAATCGGCGAGCTGTCTGGCATCGTGGAGTCCTCCTATGGTTATCACATTATTCTTCGGGGGCAGGTGGACGATCCTTCGTCCCATGCCGGTCAGTACAGGGAGAATCAGCTGGATCAGCTGTTGGAAGAATGGGTCACCCAGTCCACGGTGAAGCGCGCTAAACTGCTGGATGACCTGGATGTGGCAGATTATTATGCCCGCTTTACCGCTTGGCAGACCGCCTTTGCAGAGGCAAATTCAGATGCCGCGTCGGAATCCCCTGACGTTTCAGAGACCCCCCAGCAGACTCAGCCGGCTGAGTCGTAATCCGCTGGCTGGAAAATCTATCCTTGACAGCCTCCCTCTTCCTTGCTATAATGAGTACTGCGATAGGGGAGTAATCAGCAGGGTTTCGCCCTGTGACAAGCGTCAACAGCAAGGTGGGCTACCATCTGGCCTTGTATGAAATGATCAGACTTATCCGCGGTTTGGCCGCGGATAAGTCTTTTTCTTTTGGCTTGTCCACTTCCCTATCTTTCGACTCCATTTTCCTGATATGATATCAGCCATCGACAGTCCATAACTATCCACAAAGCGAAAGGAGTACCGCAAGTATGAGCCAATGGTTTGCCAAAACCTCGGGCCAGGTGCTGTCCGAGCTGGGCAGCGACCGAGCCGCCGGACTAACCTCGAAGGAGGTGCAAAAGCGGCTGGAACAGCATGGGCCAAACAAATTGGAGCAGGCTAAAAAGGAGCCGCTAGCCGTCCGCTTTCTGAACCAGATGAAGGACCCTATGATTCTGGTGCTGCTGGCGGCAGCCATCCTATCTCTCATCTCCACCGGTGGGGAAGATTGGGTGGAGGCACTGATCATCCTGCTCATCGTGGTGGTGAACGCTTGCATTTCCATCTCTCAGGAAGACAACGCCGAGCGGGCGCTGGAAGCCCTGCAAAAGATGTCCGCTCCGCTTGCCAAAGTCATCCGGGATGGGCAGCAGGTGCGCTTGGAAACCAGCCAACTGGTCCCCGGCGATATCATCGTGCTGGAGGCGGGAGACCTGGTTCCAGCCGATGCCCGTATCTTGGAATGCGCCAATCTGAAAGCAGACGAATCCGCCATGACCGGTGAGTCGGTCCCTGTATCTAAAGAAGCGGTGGAGTCCCTGCCCCCAGAGACCGCCCTGGGTGACCGGCGCAATATGGTCATTTCGTCCACCGTCATCACCAATGGGCGAGCGCTGTGCCTGGTCACCGGCACCGGCATGGACACGGAAATGGGCCGTATCGCAGGCATGCTCATGGGCCAATCCGATGTCTCCACCCCACTCCAGCGGAAGATGGGGGAAATCTCCAAAACACTGTCCTTTGTCTGCCTGGCTGTATGCGCAGTCATGTTTGGCGTAGGCCTGCTGTACAACCAGGGCATCCTGGACATGTTTATGAGAGCGGTCTCCCTGGCAGTAGCCGCTATTCCGGAAGGACTGCCCGCCATTGTCACCATTGTGCTAGCCCTGGGCGTCCAGCGGATGGTGCGGCACAACGCTATTGTCAAAAAACTCCCCGCTGTAGAGACCTTGGGCTGCGCCGGAGTCATCTGCTCTGACAAAACCGGCACCCTTACCATGAATAAGATGACGGTAAAACAGGTGTGGACCCACGATGGCAAACACCGCCGGGACGCCCTCACCATCGGGGCCCTCTGCAACGATACGGTGCTCGCCACCGGCGGCGATGGCAATCCCAAAACACTGGGGGATCCCACAGAGACCGCCCTGGTGGACGCAGCCCTGGAAGACGGCCTGGACAAGAACCTACTGGAGCGGGAGCTGCCCAGGACAGCAGAGCTGCCCTTTGACTCGGACCGGAAGCTGATGAGCACGGTTCATTCCATAAATGGTAAGCTTCGCGTCATGGTGAAAGGAGCACCCGACGTGCTGTTGGCCCGCTGCACTCATATATTGGCAGATAGCCCCACCCCCATCCTCCCCGCCCTGCGCAAAGATGTGGAGCAGGCCAACTCCACCATGGCGGAGCAGGCCCTTCGGGTGCTGGGCTGCGCTTATAAGGACATAGACGCTCTCCCCGGCCGGCTCACCAGCCAAACCCTGGAAACCGGCCTGACCTTTGTGGGGCTGGTTGGAATGATCGATCCCCCCAGACTGGAGGTAAAAGATGCCGTAGCCCAATGTTACGCTGCCGGCATTCGTCCAGTGATGATTACCGGCGACCATAAACTCACCGCGGTGGCCATTGCCAAAGAGCTGGACATCTATCGGGATGGGGATATGGCCATTACTGGAGAGGATCTGGACTTTATGCCACAGGATATGCTGGAGCAGGACGTGGATCAGTTTTCCGTTTATGCCCGTGTGTCCCCAGAGCATAAGATGCGTATTGTCAAGGCATGGCAGAAGCGGGGCATGGTAGTGGCTATGACCGGTGACGGTGTTAACGACGCCCCGGCCTTAAAGGTGGCGGACATTGGCTGCGCTATGGGCGTCACCGGCACCGATGTGGCCAAAGGGGCTGCGGATATGATCCTCACTGACGACAACTTTGCCACCATCGTTCACGCTGTGGAGCAGGGACGCGGTATCTATTCCAACATCAAAAAGGCCATCCACTACCTATTGTCCTGCAACATTGGCGAGATCATCACTCTGTTCCTGGCCACTGTTCTGAACTTCCATCAGGCTCCCTTGGTGGCAGTTCAATTGCTATGGCTTAACCTGGTCACCGACTCGCTGCCCGCCCTGGCCCTTGGCATGGAACCGGTGGAACATTCTGTGATGGAAGAAAAGCCCCGCTCCGCCAGTGAATCCCTGTTCAACCGAGCCTTCTCCCTTCGGCTTGCCTGGCAAGGCGTGATGGTTGGCATGCTTACCTTAGCAGCCTATTACCTGGGGGAATACGTCCTTAGCGACCCAGCCCTGGCAGATGCCACTGCCAATACCATGGCCTTTGCCACCCTCACCTTCTGTCAGCTGTTCCACGCCTATGATGTGCGCAGTGAGCACCAGTCCATCTTTCAGATTGGCCTGTTCTCCAACTCTGCTATGAACAAGGCCTTCCTGGTCGGGCTCAGCCTTCAGCTACTGGTGCTGCTTGTCCCCCCCCTGATGGCGGTGTTCCAGGTGACCGCTCTCACCCCAGTGGAATGGATTTGCGTGCTGGCTCTATCCCTGACTCCTGTGCTTATCTGCGAGTTGGAAAAGGCCGTTTGCCGCCGCTTGCCGGCAAACACACCTTAAATACCATCCATGCCGAGCCCCCAGTCCCCGCTGGGGGCTCTTTTTATCCCACTCCCCCGGTTTGATATAAAATTCACAAAAATATACATTTTTTCTTTGAAACCTTGGTCAACCCTGTTGATTTTTTGTGTGTTTCAGTATATAATCATGACATATGCATGCCCCTGCACAAAATCATTTTGGAGGTCATTTGTCATGAGAGAAGTCTATGTCGTCAACTGCTGCCGTACTGCTGTGGGCTCCTTTGGCGGGTCCTTAAAGGACGTGCCCGCCGTAGAAATGGGCGCCATCGTGGTCAAGGAGGCGCTTAACCGGGCGGGCATCGCTCCCGAGAATGTGGATGAGGTTATGTTCGGCTGTATCCTCTCCGCCGGTCTGGGTCAGAACCCTGCCCGCCAGGTTGGCATTAAGGCCGGTCTGCCTGTGGAAGTTCCCGCCTACACCGTGTCCATGGTGTGCGGCTCAGGCATGAAGTCCGTCATCGAAGGTGCCCGGGCCATTGTGGCCGGCGATGCTGATATTGTTGTGGCGGGCGGAACTGAGAACATGTCCGCAGCACCCTATGCCATCCCCGCTGCCCGCTGGGGCGCTCGTATGGGCAATGGCAAAATCATCGACACCATGATCAATGATGGTCTGTGGGACGCTTACAACAACTACCACATGGGTACCACTGCCGAGAATATCTGTGAGAAGTATGGCCTCACCCGGGAAGAGCTGGACCAGTTTGCCGTCAATTCCCAGAACAAAGCCGAAGCTGCCCAGGCCGCCGGCAAGTTCGCAGACGAGATCGTCCCGGTTATGGTAAAGAAAAAGAAAGAAATGGTGGAATTCAAGGTAGACGAATACCCCAAGGCAGGCGTGACCATTGATTCCGTCGCCAAGCTCAAGGGCGCCTTTGCCCTGGCCGATGGCTCCAAGGGCAGCCGTGTCACCGCCGCCAACGCCTCTGGCATCAATGACGGTGCCGCCGCCATTATCCTAGCCTCCAAAGAGGCCGTGGACAAATATGGCCTGAAGCCCATGGCCAAGCTGGTCAGCTGGGGTCAGGGCGGCGTGGATCCCTCCATTATGGGCATCGGCCCCGTCCCTGCCTCCCGTCAGGCCATGGATAAGGCCGGTCTGACCATCAACGATATTGACCTGGTGGAGGCCAATGAGGCGTTTGCCGCTCAGTCTGTGGCCGTGGCCAAGGACCTGGGCTTTGACATGTCCAAGGTGAACGTCAACGGCGGTGCCATCTCCATCGGCCACCCCGTAGGCTGCTCTGGTGCCCGCATTATCGTCACCCTGCTCCACGAGATGCAGAAGCAGGGTCAGGCTAAAAAAGGCCTCGCCACCCTGTGCATTGGCGGCGGCATGGGTGTCGCCACTATCTTCGAAAAGGTCTGAGCCCCGCGCAAGCCATGGCCTCTCCCCTTTTCAGTCTGATATCACCTAGTACGGTATCATGTATTGCTTGACGGCATACAGAGAGAACAATTGTGAGAAAGAATACTAAATTTTGGGTTATGCATTTACGTCCAGAGTCACTTTGAGGGTATTGGTATAGTCTGCCATCTGATTTTTAGATAGAACTTAAACACCCGTATCATTGATAAAAGACCTCTTTTTAATAATCAGCCAGCGCCCACGATATCAGTAAGTATATAACCCCCCGCAAAAGCACATCCTCCCCTTTCTGCGCTCTACTGGGGCAGTATCCCCGCCCCAGTAAGCCTTATTAAATATTTAGGAGGTCATAAATTATGCCTAAGTTTGCGTCCATTGCTGAGGCGGTCAACCTGATCCCTGATGGAGCCACAATTATGTTTGGCGGCTTTATGGGCTGTGGTTCTGCTCACAAGGTCATCGACGCCCTGTCCAAATCCGGCAAGGGCAATTTCACCATCATTTGTAATGATGGTTCCATGCCTGGCGGCCCCTTGGGCGAGGACTATTATGGAGTCGCCAAACTCATTCACAACGGCCAGGTAAAACGCCTGATCACCAGCCACGTTGGCCTGAATCCTGAAGTGGCTGTCCGTATGAATGACGGCTCCCTCCAGGTAGACCTGATTCCCCAGGGCTCTCTGGCAGAGATGATCCGCGCCGGCGGAGCGGGTCTGGGCGGTGTGCTCACCCCCACCGGTGTTGGCACCCTGGTAGAGGAGAAGACCGATTTTGTCCTGGGTAAAGTCACCGTAGACGGCAGGGTATACCTTCATATGCGTCCGTTGCGGGCTGATGTGGCTGTTATCTCCGGTTATAACGTAGACAAGGCGGGCAACGTTTGGTATAAGGGCACCACCCGGAACTTTAACCTTCCCATGGCTACTGCCGCCGATCTGGTCATCGCTGAGGCAGATCATGTGGTGGAGGTGGGCGCCATTGAGCCCGAAAATGTGCACACCTACGGCGTATTTGTGGACTATGTTGTGGATGGAGGTAATGCATAATGGATCGCTCTGAAATCAAAGGCTTTATTGCTAAACGTGTCGCCGCTGAACTCAAGGATGGCGATGTAGTTAACTTGGGCATTGGGCTCCCCACCCTGGTGCCCCAGTACCTGCCCAGCAGTGTCCATGTTACCCTTCAGTCAGAGAACGGCATCATCGGCACCGGTGCTGTGACGGAAGAGAACAAAGACCCCCTTTATATCACTGATGCCGGCGGCTCCCCCGCCATCGCAGCCACTGGGGGTGTCTATATTGACTCCTGCTCCTCCTTTGGCCTCATTCGCGGCGGCCATGTGGACGCCACCATCCTGGGCGGCCTGGAGGTGGATGAAGAGGGCTCCCTATCTAACTGGATCATCCCCGGCAAAAAGGTGCCCGGCATGGGCGGCGCTATGGATCTTCTGGTTGGCGCCAAGCACGTCATCGTGGCCATGGAGCACACTGCCAAGGGTGCTCCCAAAATTCTGAAAAAGTGCCGCCTTCCCTACACTGCTGTGAAGTGCGTCACCAAAATCATCACTGAAATGGGCGTGATGAACGTCACCAGCAAGGGGTTAGAACTGGTGGAGATCAATCCTGAGTTCACTGTGGATCAGGTGCAGGCTGCCACCGAAGCCACACTGATCATCTCTCCCAATCTGAAACCCATGGTGTGAGCTAGCTTACTCTATCCATAATATAAGGCCCTAGGCTTAAAGCCTAGGGCCTTATATTATGGATATTTTATATTTTTTATTGACAATTTTTTCGGCTTATGCTATTATTTTTTGAGATATCCCAATTAAAAAGTTAACATCCACCCTCACTAAAGAAATGAGTACTATCATGCAAAAATTCTCTTTCCTGTCATAGCCGTAGCAATTATCTTTCCTCTTTTAGTTACCACTGGCAGTGCTACGTCATACACTACAAATGGAAATGGACCAGTTGTAATTGTCTATGAGAATACCATGACTGAGGAAGAAAAATTCGAAGAGCTTCAGCAGCAAATAATTGATCAGTTGGAGGCGCAGGGTTTGGATCCTTCTGAATTTGCAGTGCGCCTTGGCGCTGATGGAGATATTATGCCACTGAACGATATTAATGACTATAGAACAGAATACTCCCCAAAAAAACTGTTACTGCATCTGGCTATGCCGGAAATCAACCCTCTGGCGGTATTCAATTCAAAACTGGCGGCGGATTTTACTATGCTGAAGATGGTGGCCCACAAGTCACTGTCTCCGTAAGTTTTCCAGCCCCCTTTAAGGGAGTTTCCTTTGGAATCGGCATGGGTGTAGTAAAAAACACATCTGGAGTTTTTGTAACCGTGCCAGAGACAACTGGTTTCTATAAATGCCGTGTTAATAAGACATATGAGGTAACAAGATATATTATTTATCATAGATCCTTTGATGAGGCCACATGGTCCGAGGTTTGGAAAGAGTGGTCTGGAGGAGTGAATAAAAAGCACATTCGTACTTCTACTTGGGCAGAGCGAATTTCTTGAGGAGATATTATCACATGGTGTGCAGCAAATTCAAATCACGCTGGAAATTGATCGTCCCATGGGCACTAGTAGCAGTTTTGCTGGTGGCCCTAGTATTCACTGCCTCCGCCGCCCGCCGTACTCTGTATGTCAACATTGTGGGCACCTATGGTGGCAATGCTCCAGGGACGCCTTCCATCACCTTTGATTCCACCGGGCACTATGCCTTTTCTCAAGACGGATCCATCCTTTTTGAGGGAAGCTACACTTCGGATGGCCGGACCATCACCATGGACGATGATGGACAGACCTGCTACGCCATTTATATCGATGATACCATCTATTTCATTCAGAATGGGCAGGCTCCCCTTCTCTTCCTGCGCACCAGCCGGACGGCTGTCTACCCAAATCCCCCGCAAACTGGCTAAACAGAAGGGTTCCCGGTTTATCCGGGAACTCTTTTTCTTGTAATCCCTGTAATTTATAATAGCTTGGCGAAAAATAAAATGACAATGATGTCTTTTTGTGGTATTATTTCTATAAATGCTCCCAGCCACTTCTTCTATAGGAGGCAGCCCATGAACCATGAGGAATATATGGGTCAGGCTCTGGAATTGGCCCGCCAGTGCCTGACGGACGGGGACGTCCCAGTGGGCTGTGTGATTACTTCCTCCAGCGGCCAGGTGATTGGCCTCGGCCGCAACCTCCGGGAGCGGGACGGCCTGGCCACCGCCCATGCAGAGGTGGAAGCCATCAACATGGCATGTGCCTGTCTAGGCACATGGCGGCTGACAGGCTGCACCCTTTATGTCACTCTGGAGCCATGTCCCATGTGTGCTGGAGCCATCATCAACGCCCGCATCCCCACCATCTACTACGGCGCTAAAGAGCCAAATTCCGGCTGCTGCGGCTCGGTGCTCAACCTATTTGAAGAGCGCTTCCAGCACCATCCCCGCATCTATGGCGGTCTGCTGGAAACGGAGTGCCAGGCCCTGCTGGAACATTTTTTTCAAGGCCTCAGGGGGATTTAATATTTTTGTAACAACTGCCCACGAACTTTTGTAATGATTATCCGGTATTCTAATTCTTGCAAGAGATATCCTTTCTTTTTCATTCTATCCTCCATTTTTTTGAGCCGGGGTTACTACCTCGGCTCTCTTTTTTATAGGCCAGTCCTGATACTCTCCCTCTCTTCGATGGATTTCCCCTCTTCCCTCATGGTATGATTTGTCAAAATCATGGGAGGAGGTTATTTTATGGCCCTTTTTCGCAGAAATGAGAAGCGGCAGATTTTAGAGCTTCCCATCGGGGACATCCATCCCAATCCCAACCAACCTAGACAAATATTTGAGCCAAATGCTCTGGACGAGCTGTCCAAATCTATCGCACAGCTGGGCATTCTTCAACCCCTGTCCGTTCGTAAGGCACCTGTTGGGTGGGAGCTGATTGCCGGTGAACGGCGGCTTCGGGCCGCAGAACTGGCTGGGCTATCCTATGTCCCCTGCCTGCCTGTGGAGGTGGACGACGAAACTTCCTCCATGCTGGCACTGGTGGAAAACCTTCAACGAAAAGATCTGAACATATGGGAGGAAGCGACCGCCCTGCGGCAGCTCATTGACCACTATCACTTGTCCCAGGAGGAGGCAGCTAAACGGATGGGCAAAAGCCAGTCCGCCATTGCCAATAAGCTGCGGCTGCTAAAATTGCCCCAGGATGTGATTGCCAAGCTGCAAACCACACAGCTCACCGAGCGGCACGCCAGGGCGCTGCTCCGGCTGGAAACCCCTGAGTGTCAACGGACTGCCCTGGCCCATATCCTCTGCTACAACCTTAACGTAGCTAAAACGGAGGAATATATTGACCGGCTGTGCGCCAAAGCCGCCCCCTCCAAAAAGGTCACCCCAGTCTACCGTTTTCGGGACGTTCGTCTGTTTCTCAACACCATCAAGCGCAGTCTAGCTGTGATGCAGTCTGCTGGAGTCAACGCCCACTGTGGACGAGAGGAAACAGACAGCGAGATCACACTCACCATACATATCCCAAAATAACCCCCTATTCAGAGGATGTTTCACATGAAACATCCTCTTTTGCCTATTTCCCTCCCAATGTTTCATGTGAAACATCCTCTTGTCGTTCTCCTCCATCGCATTTGCCCTATATTCCTGCGGAAAACAGTTGAAATTGGCCCAGATACACGATATAATATGAGCAATTGCCCTACTTTGCAAGGGCTGTGCGTTAATCACACTCCTCCTGGCGCCAGTTGTCAGGTTTATCCTATGGAAAGGGCGGGTATCCTATGGCTAAAATCATTTCCATTGTCAACCAAAAGGGCGGGGTTGGAAAAACCACTACCTGCACCAATTTGGCCGCCGGACTCACCGCTCTTGGCTCCAGGGTTTTGGTTTGTGACTTTGACCCCCAGGGAAACGCTACCTCAGGTTTTGGCTTGGACAAAACCCGCTCCCCTAACATTTATGATGTTGTTGTGGGCGGCTCTCCTGTCAGCAAAGCCATTGTTTCCACCCGGTGGGCAGACGTCATCCCCGCCAACAAATCCCTATCCGGAGCCACAGTGGAGCTGATCGCTTTGGACCGGCGGGAGTACCGGCTGAAAGATGCCTTAGACACCATCAGGGATCTGTATGACTTTATCTTTATTGACTGCCCTCCCTCCCTGGAACTGCTCACCCTGGACGCCCTGTGCGCTGCTGACACCCTGTTGGTTCCAGTACAGTGTGAGTACTACGCTCTGGAAGGACTCTCCGATCTGCTGTATACTGTCCGGCTGGCAAAGCGCAGCCTGAATCCCTCTTTAGAGCTGGAAGGGGTGGTGCTGACTATGTATGATGGGAGAACCAACCTGTCCATTCAGGTGGCGGAGGAGGTTAAACATCATTTTCCCGGAAAGGTATATTCCTCCGTTATCCCCCGCAATGTCCGTCTATCAGAGGCTCCCAGCCATGGCATGCCCGTGGTCGCCTATGATTCTCTCTCCCGGGGCGCAGAGGCCTATGGCCTGTTGGCTAAGGAGTTTCTGTCACGAAACCAAGCGATAAGCGCAAATTAATTTATGATCAAGAGAAAGGAGGCGAGCCGATGGCTAAGGCGAAAGGCTTAGGCAAGGGTTTGGGCGCGCTCATCGGTGGCGCCGGCCTCAACACCCCGGAGGCGGGGGCCGTATCCCTCCCTATTTCCCAGATTGAGCCCGGGCTCAACCAGCCCAGAAAGCAGTTTGATGAGGCAGCCTTGGCGGATTTGGCTGACTCTATCCGGGAGCATGGTGTCCTTCAGCCCCTTACTGTGCGCCGGCTATCTACTGGATATTATCAGATCATTGCCGGGGAACGGCGATGGCGGGCGTCTAAACAGGCCGGTCTGAGTGAGGTTCCAGTGGTCATCATTGAGGCTGATGACCGCAAAGTGATGGAGCTAGGCCTGATCGAAAACCTCCAGCGGGAGGATTTGAACCCAGTAGAAGAAGCCAACGGTTATCAGGCCCTTATCAGCGACTATGGCCTTACCCAGGAAGAACTGGCCAAGCGGATGGGTAAATCCCGCCCCGCTATTGCCAACGCTCTACGGCTCATTGCCCTGCCTTCTGTCGTACAGGACATGATGGTGCGGGGGGAACTTTCAGCGGGCCATGGCCGGGCAGTGCTGGCGGTAACAGGTGGCCAAGCAGCCCAAACGGCCTTTGCTAAGCTCATCGTGAAAAATGGGCTGAGCGTCCGTCAGGCAGAGAGCGCAGCGAAAAAATTTGTTCTTTCCCACACTCCCTCTGCAGATGATTCCCCCCCACAGCACGAACCCCACCGCATCTATATCACCGCTGTGGAAAAGGAGCTGTCCCAGCGGTTCGGTCGCAAAGTCACCATCTCCAATCGTGGAAGGAAGGGGCGGCTCCAGCTGGAGTTTTATGACACCGATGATTTGAACGCTCTTCTGGATTTGCTGGAAACACTTCCCCGGAATAAGGAGGGTTCCATCTTATGAATCACAACCCGGACAAAAAATCGGTGGAGCTGTTGGGTAATGCTATGGATATGGATCAACTCCCCTCCTTGCAGGAGCAGTCCCTGCCTTTGAAAGATCAGCCAGGCTCTGTTCAGAACCGCCAGCTGCAAGCCTCCCGAAAAGGCGGAAAAACGGTGTTTGTCTATCTGGCTATCCTGTTTGCCGCCGCCTTTTCTATGCTGTTGTTGGCCTACTTCGTCCAGCAGCGAAATAATGAGGCAGCTATGGTAAATCTCCAATCCATCGGTAATCTGATCGATGATAACCAGAATCTTAGAGAGCAGCTCCATGAATTAGAGAGTAGTCTGGCCGTAGCAGAGGAGAAGGTAGAACAGATCACTCAGGAAAACAGCATCCAGCAGGACAAATTAGAGGACGCCCGCCAACAACAGGATATTCTGATCTTGTACATTATGCTGGAACAGCAAGTCCGCCAGGAGAACTATGATGCCGCTGCGACCACCCTGCAACACCTCTCTCAATTTGGTGAATCCCTGAATCTGCCCCTCTCCGAAGTTGATCCAGGCGATTCCTTCGATTTGACCGACCGGCTTCAGGAAATTGCCCTCATATTGGATCGGCTGGGGTAGTTTATGCTGTCTCGTCAGCTAGGACCCAGCTTTCCAGCGGGAAAGCAGGGTCCTAACGGCCAACCCAGAGCGGATTCCCCGCAGGCGGCAAAGGTTCCACCTTTATACTGAATCATTAGTTTGGAGGCCGATATAGAATGCTGGATATCAAATTTATTCGGGAAAACCCGGACATTGTTCGCGACAACATAAAAAAGAAGTTCCAGGAGGAAAAGCTTCCCCTGGTAGATCAGGTTCTGGAACTAGATGAAAAAAACCGGGCCACCATGACCCAGGCCAACGAGCTCCGGGCCGCTCGAAATGCACTGTCCAAACAGGTTGGACAGCTTATGGGCCAGGCCAAGCAAGACCCCTCCAAAGTGGAGGAAGCGGAACGTGCCAAATCTCAAGTGAAGGCCAATGCCGATCAGTTGGCCCAGTTGGAGAGACAGGAGGAAGCATTAGCCGCAGAAATTCGTAAGATCATGCTGGCCATTCCCAATATCATTGATCCATCTGTCCCCATTGGCCCAGACGACTCTGCCAATGTGGAGGTGGAACGGTTTGGAGCGCCTGCTGTCCCTGATTTCGAGATTCCCTACCACATCGATATCATGGAGTGCTTTGACGGCGTAGACCTTGACGCTGCCGGACGGGTATCCGGCGCCGGTTTCTACTATCTGCTGGGCGACGTGGCCCGGCTGCACGCTGCAATTCTATCCTACGCCAGGGACTTTATGATCGACAAGGGGTTTACCTTTTGCATCCCTCCCTACATGATCCACGGCAATGTGGTGGAAGGCGTCATGAGTCAAACTGACATGGATGCCATGATGTACAAGATAGAAGGAGAAGACCTATATCTCATTGGTACCAGTGAACACTCTATGATTGGTAAATTCATCAACCAGATTATCCCAGAGGACAGTCTGCCCCAGACACTGACCTCCTACTCCCCTTGCTTCCGTAAGGAGAAGGGGGCCCATGGTATTGAGGAGCGAGGGGTCTATCGCATCCACCAGTTTGAAAAGCAGGAGATGATCGTGGTTTGCCGCCCAGAGGAATCCATGGACTGGTATGAAAAAATGTGGCGGTATTCCGTAGAGCTGTTTCGCTCTATGAATATCCCAGTGCGGCAATTGGAGTGCTGTTCCGGTGATTTGGCTGACCTGAAGGTAAAATCCTGCGACATTGAGGCATGGTCCCCCCGCCAACAAAAGTATTTTGAAGTCTGCTCTTGCTCCAATCTGGGAGATGCCCAGGCCCGCCGCCTAAAGATGCGTGTCAAAGGAGAGCATGGAACCTATCTTCCCCACACCTTGAATAATACTGTGGCCGCACCACCACGGATGCTTATCGCCTTATTGGAAAATAATCTTCAGGCAGACGGCTCAGTGACCATTCCCGAAGTGCTACAGCCATACATGGGTGGTGCGCGGACACTGCTTCCAAAGCACTGAGCAATCCTGTCAGGGAAGCAATGTTTCATGTGAAACATGTTCCAGGCTGCCTGTACCGTCAGGAACACACAGGACTCCATCCCTTCCCCTGCCTAACAAAAGGAGATATGACTGGATATGAAGAATTTTTTGAAGGAGTTTACTAAATTTATTAACAAGGGTAATGTTCTAGGGTTGGCGGTAGGTGTCATCATCGGCGGGGCCTTCTCCACCATCACCTCCTCCCTCACCAACGATATCATCATGCCCATTGCATCAATCTTCTTAGGCGGGACAGATTTCTCCGCCATGAGCGTACAGCTTCCCTCTGTTTTCCCGGTGGATTCCGCTGACGATCCCAACATGCTCAACTATGGAAATTTTATCTCCGCTGTCATCAATTTTATGATACTGGCCCTGGTGGTATTTTGTATCGTCAAAGCAGTGAACTATACCATGGAAAGAGCAAAAAAGAACACAGAGCAAGCTGTTCCCACCCCTCCCGAACCCTCTGCTGAGGAAAAACTTCTCACCGAAATCCGCGACCTGCTGCGGAATGGAAAATAGGGTGTTGCCATGACTGAACATAATTCAAATTACACCAAAAACGACGGTTCCTACACCCCCGCTTCCTTTGAGAAACGGGCTGCCGCGTGGATGGGAATTGTCTACGTTCTCATGCTCCTCTTCATCTTCAATTTTACCCTGTTCTCCGGGGGGCAGAGCTTGCCCGGCACCTTTCCCCTGTTTCTGGTGCCAGTATCAGTTACCCTGGCTGTAGTTATCCTTCACAACTTTCGGAAGGGACATCCTTACGGTGGGCCGCTGGGCGCTATATTGGCCCTGATGGCCTGTGCTGCCGGCGCGTTTCTTGGAATGTGGCTGGGCATACCCGCTCTGCTGGCTGCGTTTGGAGCGTAATAGTATGATAGAATTAATTACCTCTGGACTGGCCCAAATGGGCCTTCTGGACAGCACACCACCTGACGCGGGGCGTGTGCTAGATGCCTATGGCCGGCTCCTCCTGGAAAAAAATCATGTGATGAACCTGACCGCCATCACCCACCCCCATGATGTGGCCACCCTCCATATGCTGGATTGCGCTGCTCTACTCCAATACTGCGACTTCAAGGACAAGCGGTTGTTGGATATAGGCACTGGGGCGGGCTTTCCCGGCATGGTGCTGAAAATCCTGGCGCCCAGCCTGGAGGTCACTTTATTGGATAGTCTGAACAAACGGCTGGAGTGGTTGGGTGAGGTGGCCAAAACCCTCTCCCTACAAGGAATTGGGACCATACACACTCGGGCGGAAGAGGCAGGACAGACCCTTCCCCTCCGAGAGAGCTTCGACTTTGCCACAGCCCGGGCCGTAGCTGACCTTCGGCTGCTGTGTGAACTATGCCTGCCCTTTGTCAAGGTGGGGGGACAATTTCTAGCTATGAAAGGAACCGGCTGTGACCACGAACTAGAGACAGCCCAGCCTGCCATCAAAGCCCTGGGAGGAGAATTGGTTGGTGTCCATGATTATCCCATACCTCATACCCATGTACATCACCGGGTGGTCATGATCCAAAAAATATCCCATACCTCCCCTCTATATCCTCGCCGGTGGGCAAGCATGCAAAAGAGTCCCCTGTGAGAACAATATCGCCCATTTTGTGGATTCTCCCAAATTTCTCTTTCCTATCCTGAATTTTATCATCTTTTTGTCAGTTTTTTATTGCCTTCCCAACCAAATCATGGTATTATTTTAAAAGGAGGCTCCATATGGGCACGTCCATTATGGTAACATCCGGAAAAGGGGGCACCGGAAAAACCTCTCTCACCGCAGGAGTGGCTTCCTGTCTAGCAGCAATGGGTCAGCGAGTGCTGTGCATCGATCTGGATATTGGCCTACGCAATCTGGACCTAGCCTTAGGCTTGACAGACCGGGCGGTGATGGATTTCTCTGATGTCATGGAGCGCCGCTGCTCCCTGCTGGGCGGCGCTGTAGAGCAACCCAATATCCCCGGACTGTACCTGCTTACCGCTCCCCTTTCCCCCAATCAATTAGATACCGCCGATTTTTGCACCTTGGTAGATGAGGCCAAGGACTGCTTTGACTTCGTATTTATGGACTCCCCTGCCGGACTGGGTACCGGCTTTCAACTAGCGATGGCTGCCGCAGACCGGGCGGTGCTGGTATCCTCTATAGATCCATGCGCACTGCGGGATGCCCAGCGGGCAGTATCCGAGTTGACTGGTGAGGTGGAGCAGCTTCAGCTTGTGATGAACCGGGTATGCCCTAAACTTATCTCCAGACTACGCACCTCCATCGACCACGCCATGGACGAGGCCGGACTCCCCCTCTTGGGCGTGGTTCCCGAAGATCCCACCGTCACAATGGCTGCCGCCAGAGGAGTTCCTCTGATTCTATCCACTTATAAAGGAGCCGCTCCCGCCTATCTGAATATATCCAAACGTATTCTTGGCCAGCGAGTGCCCCTGCTTCGTATCCGTTGATGCTCCATGGAAAGGATGGGTCCTATGAATATCGCGCTGATGAGTCACGACAACAAAAAAGAATTGATGGTTCAATTCTGCATTGCCTACTGCGGCATCCTATCCAAACACACCGTCTGTGCCACCAGCGGAACCGGTCGTTTAGTTGCCGAGGCCACCGGCCTGCCTGTTCAGCTCTTCTTGACCCAATCCCACGGCGGTAGCCAGCAGATTGGCGCGCGCATCGCTTACGAAGAAATTGATATGGTGTTATTTTTCAACGATCCCAACTCCGATGAACTAGACCGGGATCTGCACTATATCACCCAACTGTGCGATCAGCACAATGTCCCTATCGCTACCAATGCCGCCACCGCTGAGATGCTCATCCATGGTCTGGCTCGGGGAGATTTGAATTGGCGGGAGCTGATCAAACCCTCCAGCCCCCTTAAGGTATAAGCTGCCTGCATGATCCAATTTAATACCGCTGTTAAGAATATCGGATGAGCAGCGTTCCCACTGATGGACGGCGAAGGACGCCCACATCCCCCAACCTTACAGAGTTGGAGAATGGCAGGTTTAAGCGGACGGCGCCGCAAAATGCCGCATCTCAATGCTCTCCTCCCATCGCCATGGGATGAGAGCATTCTTTCTTCCTATTTCCAGCAAAAGGCACCTTAGGGTGACTGAGATAATGGAAACACACTATCATTCCACATCACTTGACATGAGGAGCAATTGCTATGGCTAAACAAAAACCCCGTACTCTCTCCGGCTTCATGGAACTGCTACCGGAGCGTCAGATTCAATTTGATCAGATGGTCGCCCTGCTCCGCCAGATATATTCCCTCTACAGTTTTACCCCGCTGGACACCCCCATCATTGAAGCCAGTGAGGTTCTGTTGGCCAAAGCGGGAGGCGAGACGGAAAAGCAGATCTACCGTTTCGCCAAGGGAGACAACGATCTCTCCCTCCGCTTTGACTTGACCGTGCCCCTAGCCAAGTATGTGGCCCTCCACTATGCCCAGCTCTCCTTCCCTTTCCGCCGCTTCCAAATTGGCAAAGTCTACCGGGGAGAGCGGGCCCAGCGTGGCCGGTTCCGAGAGTTTTATCAGGCAGACATCGACGTGATCGGTGATGGAACACTGGACATTGTCAACGAAGCTGAAATCCCCGCCATCATCTATCACACGTTCACCACCCTGGGTCTGCGCCGGTTTCAGATCCGAGTCAATAACCGGAAGATTTTAAATGGCTTCTACGCCATGTTGGGATTGTCAGAACGGTCAGGCGACATTATGCGCACTGTGGACAAGCTAGATAAGATCGGTTCGGAAAAGGTGGCCCAGCTCCTGACCGAAGGCGATACAGGCATTACCCAAGAACAGGCCCAGGATATCTTGAAATTTATCACCATCAAGGGCAGTCAAGAAGAAGTACTTCACAGTTTAACGGCATACTGCAACCGCAACAGCACCTTCGACCAAGGACTAGACGAGTTAAATTCTGTAGTGAAGTACCTGAGCGCCTTCGGTGTGCCTCAGGAGCAGTTTGTGGTGGACCTTACAATTGCCCGAGGGTTAGATTACTACACTGGCAGCGTATATGAAACCATTATGCTAGACCATCCAGAAATCGGCTCCATCTGTTCCGGCGGAAGATATGATAACTTAGCGAAATATTATACTGATAAACAACTTCCAGGCGTAGGTATTTCGATCGGATTGACCCGACTCTTTTATGTCCTCCAAGAACAGGGCTATCTCAACGATCAGCTTCCCACCGCCCCGGCGGACGTACTCATCCTGCCCATGACTGACGATCTCACCTCCGCCATTTCCTTTGCCACCCTGCTGCGAGAGGGTGGAGTCCGAGCCCAGCTCTACACGGAGAACAAAAAATTTAAGCAGAAGATGAGCTATGCCGACAAGTTGAATATCCCCTATGTGGTATTCCTGGGAGAGGATGAGATCATACAAAACACCATATCTGTCAAGAACATGGCCTCCGGTGAGCAGCGCACCCTGCCGGTAGCTGAAGCGGCTGGGTTTATCCAAAACAGCCTCCAGCTGAGACAGGAAGTTCCACCCATCCAAGAGCCCGAGAGATAATCTACGCCCTATATCATCCTTTTGTCCCTGGATAATTTAGGTGAGATATAGATACAAGTTGTTATTATACTTTTTATTTATACAAATTGGAGTTGATTTTTATGGTTCAATCCCGAACCCACCACTGCGGTGAACTGCGCATGCACCATGTAGGTCAATCTGTCAAGTTGGCAGGGTGGATGGAAAATATCCGCGAGGTGGGACAAAACTTTGCCTTTGTGGTCCTCCGGGATTTCTATGGCACCACTCAGATCGTCATTGAGCGTGAGGACATGATGGCCATCATCAAAGGGCTGAACAAGGAATCCACCATCTCGGTAGAGGGCACTGTACGGGAACGGGACAGCAAAAACCCCAATCTGCCCACCGGGGACATCGAGGTGGTTCCCACCAGCATCCAGGTACTGGGCCGTTGCTGCCACAACGAGCTGCCTTTCCAAATCAACTACTCCCGCGAGGCAGACGAATCCCTTCGGCTGAAATACCGCTATCTGGATCTGCGCAACCCCCAAGTTAAAGAAAACATCATCCTGCGCTCCAAGGTCATCGCTGCCTTGCGCTGGGCCATGATCCAACAGGGGTTTTTGGAGATTACCACCCCTATCCTTACCGCCTCTTCCCCTGAAGGAGCCAGAGATTACCTTGTGCCTGCCCGGAAACATCCTGGCAAATTCTATGCCCTGCCTCAGGCTCCCCAACAGTTCAAACAGCTTCTGATGACCTCAGGATTTGACCGATATTTCCAAATTGCCCCCTGCTTCCGAGATGAGGATGCCAGAGGAGACCGCACACCGGGCGAGTTCTACCAACTGGACATGGAAATGGCCTTTGCCCAGCAGTCTGATGTTCTATCTGTGCTGGAACAAGTGCTGGCGCCAGTATTTGAACAATTTGGAACCTACCGGCGCATCTCCCCAGCTCCCTTCCGTCATATCCCCTATAATCAGTCCATGGAAACTTACGGCACTGATAAACCCGATTTGCGCATTGACCTGGTGGTCCAGGACGCCACTAGCCTGTTGTCTGGGTGCGGGTTCGGGCCGTTTGAAGGGAATACCATCAAGACAGTGGTGGTCACTGGCTTTGATGGTACCCGGAAACAGATCGACAAACTGTGCGCCGATGTGGAGGTGCAGACCGGACAGAAGAGCTATTGGTTCCGACTGGACGAGCAGGGTAAGATTACGGGTGGAATCGCCAAATTCATTCAGCCCATCCAGGCCCAGGTGGTGGAAGAACTGAAGCTAGAACCTGGATGCTTTGTGGGGTTGGCCGCCGGTAAGCTGGAGACCGCCCAAAAGACCGCTGGGGTGCTTCGAACTAAGCTGGGCACCCTATGCCCCAATCACATGGACAAGGAGCAGTACCAATTCTGCTGGATTGTGGACTTCCCCATGTATGAGGTGGGAGAGGAGTCCGGTCAGATTGAATTCTGCCACAACCCATTTTCTATGCCAAATGGCGGACTGGAGGTGTTGGAGAAAGCGGCAGCAGGCCAGATAGATCCCCTCACCATCACCGCCTTCCAGTATGACCTGGTGTGCAACGGTTATGAAACTGCATCGGGCGCGGTGCGAAACCATGACCCTGAGATCATGGTCAAGGCTTTCCAATTGGCCGGACTGGAGGAAAAGGATGTGAAGGCCAAATTCCCCGCCATGTATAATGCCTTCTGCTATGGCGCCCCGCCCCACGCCGGGGCCGCCCCCGGTGTGGAACGGCTGATTATGCTGCTGGCCGGGGAGGAATCCATCCGGGAGGTCATTCCTTTCCCCATGAACAAGAACGCCCAGGATGTGATGATGGATGCGCCGTCCTGTGTGAGCCAAAAGCAGTTGGATGAGCTAAACATCGCCTGCACCATAAAATAAGATCCCCTTGCCCCCTCCCAATGATGAGGGAGGCATCTAGCACAGCAAAATATAAAAGTCCCCTCCTATTGGAGGGGACTTTTATATTTTGCAATGTAATTTATCACCTATTCCGATACATGTATCGTCATCGTTCCCTCAATGTAATATTCCCTCATTCTCCCCAACGAAAGTTCAAGTTCAAACTCAGCAATGAGCTTTGGTTCACAATCACCCGTCCTGTCAGGGGAAATTCTGACAATATGATTTTCCCTGAAATTTAGTGATAATTTATATCTATATAATCCAACATACTCTTCTATGTTATCGGCTGGTTTACCGTTGATCAGGATTTTGATATGTTCAAGCTTTCTTCTCATTGAATATTCGCTCTTTTCATCATAATCAAATCTTACCTGAACGTCATCCATGTCCAATATTTCCAACTAAAAAATATCCTCGATGGGAAAGTCCTGGTTCTGTTTAAGGTCATAAATATGATTATTTTCCATTGTAATCATTAATACAAAAAGTATTATTATAACCTTATATAACGTTTTCAACGAGAAACCACCTACACTACTTGACTTCTATATTCTGACCGTTCCCCTAAAATAATTGTTAATCTGGTGTACCAAAATTCTCTAAAACAAGAACCATACACCTCATGCCAGAGCCCCTTACAAATCATATTTTCATTCCCATCACACCTCCAAAAATTTATTTATAAAAATATTCTGTAATGTTAGAATTAAGTTGTCAATAAACTTTTATATTTCTACAATTACTCAATTAACCTGTTCTGAGCCGCCTCTGCTCCCCTGCATCCTCCCAAAAAGTTTTCATAACTAGTACCCCCTCTCATCTACAAGCAGTTATTGTTGGATCAAGGGAAAAAACCAAAATAAGAGAGTGCCGGGTCACCCCGGCGCTCTCTTATTTCAGCTTCTGCCACTCCCCCACTGCCAACTGATCGCAGCGGTTATTGTAAGGGTTGTCCCCATGGCCCTTGACCCAGTGGAGGCGGATGGTATGATAATCGTGTAAATCCAGCAGCCGTTCCCACAAATCTGGGTTGAGCGCCGGCTTTTTATCGCTCTTCAGCCAATCACGGGCCCGCCAGCCCCTTGCCCATCCCTTTTCCAAAGCATCAATAACGTATTTAGAATCAGACCACAGCTCCACAATACATGGTTCTGTGAGGGCCTCCAGCCCCCGAATCACGGCGGTGAGTTCCATCCGGTTATTGGTTGTCCTTGGCTCTCCCCCTGACAACTCCTTTTTATAAGCGCCATAGATCAAGATAGCTCCCCAGCCGCCCGGTCCGGGATTGCCAGAACAGGCTCCATCCGTGTACAGGGTGACAGTTTTCATGGTTTTCCCCATCCCTTTCCTCACAGTCATAACACATCGTTTTCCTTGTTTCCTCAGCCAACGACATATGGTAAACACAATCCCGCAATAGACAGGAATCAATCTTCTCATATAGCTGGACTGAATACTATAGGCAAGCATTGCATACAACCAGGGACCGGCTATCAATACTACCCAAGCAATGCCAGTAAAAAATTGCGATATATCCTGCATAATACCACCTCATAGATGGTATTATAACATAATCGGATTTTAAATACACATTAATAATTTGTTTTTACACATAAATTATATGCTGTCTTTCTCTCCATTTGTGGATAAAATATCCTGAGAGGTGATTCTATGGATATTCGTCACTACAAAGAATGGATTCAAATCGGATTAAACATCCTCCACTATCGGAAAGAGCAGCGATTGACCCAAGAACAGCTTGCGGAGAGCTGTGGAGAAGAAGGCATCAGTCGAAACTTCATTCAACGTATTGAAACTGGGGTCAGCTCATGCAGCCTAGACACCTTAATTGACATTGCCGCTGCATTAAAGATTCCCCTATACAAACTATTTGAATTCAAAGATTGAGCGCACAAAATTTTGTGCGCTCAATCTTTTATCTCTAGATGCTGTTAGGATTCCTCTCCCGCCGGCATGGTCTCCACCTCCTGGCTCTCCTCCCGGTCAGCCAGGGATAGGGCGATAACCCGGTCTTCCTCCTCCTTAAAACGCATCACAATGACGCCTTGGGTAGCCCGGCCCGCCATGCGAATTCCCTCTACCGGAGTGCGGATCAGAGTGCCGGACTGAGTAACCAGCAGCAGATCCTCGCTTCCGTCCACCACCTTGATGCCCACAATTTTTCCTGTCTTGTCAGTAACCATATAGTTCTTAATGCCAAGACCACCCCGGTTGTGGACGGTATACTCCTCCACAGGGGTGCGCTTGCCGTAACCATTTTCTGTGATGGTAAGCACTCCCTTACCCGATTTTGCCCTAGCAGCACCCACCACATAGTCATTTGGCCGCAGTTTGATGCCCCGGACACCCATAGCCTGCCGCCCCAAGGGACGCACACCGCTCTCGTGGAAACAGGCAGCCATACCATCATGTGTGGCAATCAGCAGATTTTGATCTCCGTCCGTCTCTCGAACATTGATCAACTCATCCCCTTCCTCCAGGGTGATGACCCGCAGACCATTGTTGCGCAAGTTCTTTAGCAGGGAAGCGTCCATCCGTTTCACAGTCCCCCTTCGGGTGAACATGACTAGATACCGGCTGCCGGATATGGTGATATCCCGGGTGTGTATCATGGCGGACACCTGCTCTCCAGGCTCCACCTGGATGATGTTCACCATATTTGTACCCCGGGCTGTTCGTCCGGCCACCGGGATCTGATACCCCTTTTTACGAAATACCCTGCCTCGATTGGTAAAGAACAGGATATAGTCATGGGTGGAGGCTGTGAACACCGTTTTCACATAGTCCTCCTCTCGGGTCGCCATCCCCCTACGGCCCATGCCTCCCTTTCCCTGGGCGGCATACTCACTGGCAGATGTGCGCTTGATATACCCGTTTGCCGTCATGGTAAAGACGGACTGCTCCTCTTCAATCAAATCCTCAATATCCAAATCATTTTCGGCAAACCCGATTTCCGTCTTTCGCTCGTCGCCATACTTGTCCCGGATTTCTGTCAGCTCATCCTTCAGCACCTGCCGCATCATGGTCTGACTGGACAAAAGCTGATTATAGTAGCCAATCTTTTCCTGCAATTCTTTGTACTCGTTCTCTAATTTTTCCCGGTTCAATCCTTGAAGGGCGATGAGGCGCATATCACAGATGGCCTGTGCCTGCACGTCGTCCAAGCTAAACCGATTCATCAGATTTTCCTTGGCATTGTCATAGCTGGTGCGGATGATTCGGATGACCTCATCAATGTTGTCCTGGGCGATAATCAGCCCCTCTAACAGGTGAGCCCGCTCTTGGGCTTTCCGCAGATCATACTTTGTACGGCGGACCAACAGCTCCTGCTGATAAACGATGTACTCATCCAAAATCTGCCTCAAGGTTAAGATTCTGGGCTGTTTCTGATCGTTGACCAGGGCCAAGAGAATGACACCAAAGGTGGTCTGCATTTGCGTCTGGGCAAACAGGCGGTTGAGCACCACCTGAGGATTGGAGTCCTTCTTCAACTCAATGACGATCCGCATACCATTGCGGTCCGTCTCATCCCGCATATCGGAGATACCCTCCAACCGCTTATCCTTCACCTGCTCAGCAATATTTTTGATCAGCTGCCGTTTGTTCACCTGATAGGGCAGCTCGGACACAATGATACGCACCCGATCCTTTCCAAAATCCTCAAAATCTGTTCTGGCCCGAACCATAATTTTTCCACGGCCAGTGGCATAGGCTGCACGGATTCCGCTGCGACCCAGGATAATACCTTTTGTTGGAAAATCCGGTCCCTTGATATGCTCCATAAGATCATCCAGCGTAGCATTTTCATTGTCCAACAAGCAAATGACGGCATCGATCACCTCTCGCAGATTGTGTGGAGGTATATTGGTAGCCATGCCAACAGCAATTCCACTAGAACCATTTACCAACAGATTTGGAAAACGGCTAGGAAGGACTCTTGGTTCCTTCCTACTCTCGTCAAAATTCGGATCCCAATTGACAGTGTCCTTGTCAATATCCCGCATCATTTCGTTGGCGATCTTAGACATACGGGCCTCGGTATATCGGTAAGCCGCCGGAGGATCCCCATCCACTGAACCAAAGTTTCCATGACCATCCACCAGGCAATAACGCATGGAAAAGCTCTGGGCCATGCGAACCAGCGCGTCATAGACAGATTGGTCTCCATGAGGATGATAGTGGCCAAGTACGTCGCCAACGCAGGTAGCAGACTTTTTAAAGGGCTTATCACTGGTTAAACCACCCTCGTACATTGTGTAGAGAATACGGCGATGAACGGGTTTCAGACCATCCCGCACATCGGGCAGCGCCCGTCCCACAATGACAGACATGGCATATTGGAGATAGCTGTCCTCCATCTCTTCCACCAGTTCAGATTGAGTGATGACCTGATTGGGAAACGCGATATCTTCCGGTCTGTAATCTCTGTTATGTGCCATATTATTACCTCATTAAAAATCCAGATTATCGGCGCTCTGAGCATTGCGCTCGATCCACGCCTTCCGAGGATCTACTTCTTCCCCCATGAGGACAGTGAATATCTGATCGGCAGCTACCGCATCCTCCAGTGTGATACGGCGCAGAGTACGTCGTGCCGGGTCCATGGTAGTCTCCCAAAGCTCATGGGGATCCATCTCACCCAGGCCCTTAAACCGGTTGATGTCTACCTTCACATTTGGGTTATCCCCCCGTAGTTCCGCGCTGATTTTGTCCCGCTCCTCATCGGAGTAAGCCACCCTCTGCTGCTTTCCCCTGGTGAGTTTATAGAGTGGCGGAACAGCGGAATAGACATAGCCCCGCTCTATGAGGGGACGCATATAGCGGAAGAAAAAGGTGAGCAGCAAGGTACGGATATGGGCGCCGTCCACGTCAGCATCCGCCATAATGATGATCTTGTGGTATCGCAACTTTTCTACATTGAATTCCTCCCCAATGCCGGCGCCCAAAGCCACGATCATAGGGTACAGTTTGTCGTTGCCGTAAATTTTGTCCGCTCTGGCCTTTTCCACATTGAGCATTTTTCCCCACATGGATAAAATAGCCTGGAAGCGGCTGTCCCTCCCTTGTATAGCCGATCCGGCAGCGGAGTCGCCCTCTACGATATATATTTCGCATAGAGCCGGATCCCGCTCGTTACAGTCCTGGAGTTTGTCAGGCATCTGACCCGACTCCAATCCGGTTTTACGGCGGACAGATTCCCTGGCCTTACGGGCCGCCTCCCTTGCCCGGGAAGCAGTGATGGCTTTCTCCAAAATAATCTTCCCTACGGCGGGGTTTTCCTCCAAAAATTGCTCCAGCTTGTCCGCCACTACATTATTGACCAGAGTACGTATCTCACTATTGCCCAATTTAGCTTTTGTTTGCCCTTCAAATTGTGCGTCGGTCAGCTTGACTGAAATTACACAGGTGAGGCCCTCCCGGCAGTCGTCACCGGAAACCTTTTCCTCCCCCTTGAGTATATTGGCCTTTTTCCCATAGGCATTGAGCACAGTGGTGAGAGCGCGCTTAAATCCCTCTTCATGCATTCCTCCCTCAGGAGTATGCACATTGTTGGCAAAGGACACCATAATCTCATTGTAGCTATCCTGGTTATACTGCATGGCAATCTCTGCCATGGAATCTTCCTTCATTCCAGACATATAGATGACCTCGCCGTGCAGTGGGGACTTATTTTGATTGATAAACGTGACAAACTCCCGAATGCCCCCTTGATAACACATGGAGTCCTCCCGCTCCTGCCCCGGACGCCGGTCAGCCATGACAACACCAATCCCGGCGTTGAGAAAAGCCTGCTCCCGCATCCTGCGGTGGAGGGTTTCGTAGTCATATACCGTCGTCTCAAACATCTCCGGATCGGGCTGAAACACAACTTCTGTCCCTGTACGGTCGGTGGTTCCAACCACCGTCATTTCCTGGGTAATATTGCCCCGGGAGAATTTCACCTCATAAATCTGACCATTTTTATGGACCCGTACCTCCACCCACTGACTCAAGGCATTTACCACCGATGCGCCTACACCGTGCAGTCCACCGGATACTTTGTAGCCGCCGCCGCCAAATTTTCCACCGGCATGGAGTACAGTATACACTACTTCCAGCGCTGGTCTGCCTGTCTGTGGCTGTATGTCCACGGGGATACCACGTCCATTGTCGGTAACCCGAATGATGTCTCCCTCCAATATCTCCACCGTGATGCGGTCACAATAACCGGCCAGAGCCTCGTCAATGGCATTGTCCACAATTTCATAGACTAAATGGTGCAGCCCAGAAGATGAGGTGGAACCAATATACATACCTGGACGCTTCCGAACTGCTTCCAGTCCTTCAAGCACCTGGATTTCTGACGCTCCATACTCATGGTCTACCTGGGTGGAACCCCGTTCTAATTCTTCTGCCATAGTTACCTCCAATGTTCAGACAGATCCAGTGCAAAACCGATGTCATTACACATGGGTCCATTGAAAAATGAAATTCCTGTTTTGGATATAATCAAACTGCTGATCGGTCAAAATCCATCTCCTCCGCCCGGCGAAGCAAAGCGGCTGTGGTCAACTGAGTGATATAAATCATGGGCTGCCCATTTCCTTCCTGACAGAGCACAAAGGATCTGGGCAAGTCATCTCCAATCACCGTCACCCTCCCTTCCCTCTCGGCCTGCTCCAAACAGCGGCGAGTGCGAAAGGACCAAGTGGTATTATCTAAGTCAAATATCCCAATGACTGCTTCTTTTGGAACAATAACCCATTGACCAAGATGGATATACAATATTTTCCCCCGCCTTCCTAATAAAGCATTCTAAACCAACGTTCCTTCTTTCATATGAAACACGCTTCCCTCTTTTAATCTGGCTGATACCCCATCCTCACAACATGTAATAAACACCTGGCCATTGGCGATGTGATTGAGCACAAATTCCTGTCTTCTGGCATCCAGTTCGGATAACACATCATCCAACAGTAGCACAGGCCACTCCCCTGTTTCCTGAAAAAAAATATCCCGCGCGGCCAATTTTAGCGCCAGTACCGCAGTTCTGGTCTGCCCCTGAGAAGCATAGGATTTGGCATAGCTTCCGTCAATGTTGATAATCAATTCATCCTTGTGCGGACCAGATAGACAAGAGCGGCTGTCAATCTCCGCCTGACGGTGACGCTCCTGATGATCCAACAGCGCGGGGAGCAGTACCTTGGGCGGCTGCTCTGGATTGGTCACCGTGGATACAGTCTGATACTCCATAGTGAGATGTTCCCGATCCCCGGAGCACTCTCTGTGAATGACTGGTGTGACCTGTTGTAACCGTTTAATAAAATGGGCCCGGTAATGAATCAAAACTGCACCGCATTGAGCCATGCGCAAAGAAAATTCATTCAATGTATCCAACAGATCCGGATACTCTGATCCATCCCGCAAAATGCGCAGCTTGTGCTGGTAAAGCCGCTTATATTCTGCCAAGGCAATGGCATACTTTGGCCGCAACTGACAAATACAGCTGTCCAAAAACCGCCGTCGGGCCTCCGCTCCCTCTCGGATCAGGTATAGATCCTCCGGACAAAATAGCACCGTATTGAACAGGCCGGATAACTCTCCTGCAGTTTTTAACCGAATACCGTTGGAACGAAGCTGCCGTCGGGCATGCCGGTAAAGTTCTATCTCCAGGGTAAAGTTTAATCCACGGCTTAACACTTGGCTGGTGATAAAGGCAGAATCCATCTTGTGCTGAATGAGTTCCTTATCATAGCGGGCCCGATGGGAGGATGCGGACGACAAGTACGCGATGGCCTCCAATAGATTTGTTTTTCCCTGGGCATTTTCTCCTACAATGACGTTGACTCTCGGGTGAAATTTCGTCTCCAGATGAACGTAATTGCGAAAAAAATCCAGGCAGATAGAATCGACCGTCATTCCACCAGAAAGATTCGGCCGCCTAGGGCCACCCGATCTCCGGGACGAAGTTTTTTCCCCCGCATACTGCACACTTGACCGTTCACCGTAACCTCTTCATTTTGAATAGCTATTTTGGCTTCACCACCGGTCTCCACCGCCCCTGTAAATTTCAACAAGGCGTCCAACCGAATAAATTCTGTTTCAATTTTTACACATTCCTCTGCCACGGCAAAATCTCCTTATTCTCCCGTCCGAAGCCGGACTGGCAATACCATATACAAAAAATGATGTTCGCTCTCCTCCTGAGGCAGTACTAAACATGGAGATGTGGCGGTATTTAATTCTAAACGAACTCGAGAGACCGGAGCAGCTTTTACGGCATCCAATAAAAATCGGTTATTAAATCCGATTTCCAATCCAGCTCCATCCCCTGTAATGGGACAGCGGTCAAAGGCTGATCCAATGGCTGTCTTAGAAGAAATAGATAGAATTCCATCTTCAAATTTACAGCGCAGCGGACTTTTTAATTTTTCATTGATAATTAAAGAGACTCTGTCAATGGAACGCTGCAGGTCTGCTGTCTCCACCTCCAACATTATTGCATTATTTTGCGGAATGGTTTGACGGTAATTGAGAAATTCTCCCTCCAACCGGCGTGCAACCAACAATGTGGATTCAATTTGGAATGTAACATGACGATTACCCTGGGTAATGGTGACTGGTTTATCACTGTCGGCACATATTTTTTCCACCTCACTCAGGGCAGCGCCAGGAACTACAAAGGAAAAGGAGTCGCCCTGTGATTGATCCAATCTGTTTTCCCGGCGTAAAGCTAGGCGATATCCATCCACTGCTACCATAGTCAATTCTTTTTCATTTATCTCAAATAGAGCGCCGGTATGAATGGGACGGCTTTCATTGTTGCTGACAGCAAAAATCACTTGAGAAATCATAGAACGTAAATTACCTTGTGTAATGACAAAGTTTTTTCCGTCTTGAACACAAGGCAATTCCGGGTAATCTTCGTTGCTGCTTCCCATAATGTCAAAGGATGTATCTCCACAGACAATGTGGACTGAATCATTTTCAGTTGAAGTTACCGTAACAACATTGTCTGGAAAGCGCCGGAGAATTTCTCCCAATAATCTGGCTGATAATACAATAGCTCCAGGTTGGCTGACTTCTCCTTGGATATGGGTGATAATTCCTGTTTCCAAATTGTATCCGCTGAGACGAAGTCCCGAATGGTCTGCTTCAATGAGAATGCCCTCCAATGCTTGAATGGAACTTTTTGTGGATACAACTCGTCCGGCGGTGGTGACCGCTGTTTGTAATATTGCCTTTTCACAGGAGAATTTCATGGTGAACTCCTTTCTTTTTTATTAGGAAAAGAATTTATAAAAATTAGAAGTAGTAGTAGGGGGTGTGGATATTGTGGAAACTGAAAAAAATACTAGTATTTACAAGAAAAACAGGTGAAAAGAAAGATAAACAAAAATTCCTCATTCTTTCACATAAAATCAGTGGAGGTAAGAGTTTCCACAAAGATACACAGCACAACCAGAAATATTGTGGAAAAATTGGGGATTAATTTGAAAACAATAGACGGGTGATTTCTAGTAGGCGGAGTTTACCGCGTTGGTGATATCCCGGATAATCTCGGATAATTCAGGCTGCTCTTTCATCATTTTTTCCGCCCGATTGATGGCGTTGAGGACAGTGGAGTGATGACGGCCGCTGAATTGATGGCCGATCTCCTGAAGGGAGAGCTGGGTCATCTCTCGGATAATATACATGGCCACATTGCGGGCAGTAGCGACTTCCTTGCTTTGGCTTTGACCTCGGATCACAGTGCTGTCCAGTTCATAGAAGCGGGCTACTTCTTGGATGATGGTGTCGGCAGAAGGGAGAAAGTTTTCCTTTGCCCGGAGAATATCCCGCACTGCCCGGATGGTGGTTTCTACATCCACCTGCTCTCCCATCAATTCCTGAAAGGCCATGATTTTGTTTACTACGCCTTCAATTTGACGGACATTGGAGGTGATATTTTCCGCCACATAGGACAGCACTGGATCTGGAAGGGAAATACCTCGCTCCAAGGCCTTATTTTTTAACAGAGCCACTCGGGTTTCATAGTCTGGGGGTTGAATGTCGGCAGGAAGTCCTTGTTCAAACCGGGTGCGAAGCCGCTGTTCTAAACGAAGCATTTCTTGGGGCGGCCGGTCGGAGGTGAATACAATCTGCTTTTTTTGTTGGTACAGGGTATTAAAGGTATGGAATAATTCCTCTTCACTGGAATCCTTTCCCGCGATGAACTGAACGTCATCCATGAGAAACACGTCTACACTGCGGTATTTATCCCGAAATTCCTGCATATCTCTGTGACGGCTCAATCCGGTAATCAGTTCATTAACAAAGTCCTCACTTTGAATGTATAGGATACGGAAAGCAGGATTATTTTGATGAATCCGGTTGGCTATAGCGTGGAGCAGATGAGTTTTGCCAAGGCCAGACTGTCCGTAAATAAACAGCGGGTTATAGGTACCTCCCGGCTCGTTGGCTACCTTTTCCGCAGCGGTGAATGCAAACTTGTTGGTGGAACCCACCACAAACCGCTCAAAGGTATATTTTTCTGACTCAGAACTGCTGGTGCCGGGCTGTTTGATTTCGTAAGCTTCCCGTTCCTCAGGTAGGAGAAGAGCTACATCTACGTCAAAAGAAAATAACTCCCGCAACGCGTTTTGTACCACAGGTAAAAATCGGGAATGAATAATGTTTCGTTTAAAGTCGGTAGGTACACACAAAACCAGCTTGGTTTCCTCCAGGGCGATAGCTTGAACATCCCCAAACCAGGTATCAATGGAGACGGTGGTCATCTCTGTCTCCATTAAACTCTTTATCTTTTCCCAAATATCAGCAGCGGATCTCATGGCTGGGCCTCCTCAGGGCAGACATATCGTATCTGGAATATTATATCAAAACTGGACTGAAAGGACAAGGTTTTCTTTTTTATAATGTAGAGTTATTTTATAGAAATTTTAAAAAAATAGAGAAAAACGGAAACTGAATTAGAAAAATAAAAGATAGTTTCTATGGGGGTTCCATGTTGACCTAATTTATATGGTAGAGGCCTCTGTTTGTAGAAAAGATGATATATTTTTCAATTTTTTAATTGACACACTTGTAGAAGTCATGTATAATTTTTTAACACATGATTTTTATTATTAAAATGTGTTACTTTTGACTACACCATCCGATATTCCGGAATTCCGGATATCTCAAAGGGTTGGATGTTGTAAAGGGCGATGCTCCGGCAGAAAGCCCATGTTTGACAGGAGGTGTTCCCACATGGTTCGTACCTATCAGCCAAAAAAACGCCATCGTTCTAAGGTTCACGGTTTTCGTAGCCGTATGGCGACCAAAAATGGCCGCAAGGTTCTGGCCCGCCGCCGTGCAAAGGGCCGCGTTCGCTTGACCCACTGATGGTACAGGCGCTTGGGAAAAGGTATCAATAGGGGCGCGGGAAATTTCCCTCGCCCCTGTGTCCATTTCCAGAATAATTCCTGTCAGTCCTTTATATCGCCTTGTTGATGATGCTTAAGCGGATGTTCCGGCAGGAAGGGTGGACTACGGAGGTCTTATGAAGGTGACTACGCCGCTCAAGGAGAATTATCTGTTCCGACGGGCATATCAAAGGGGAAAATCTGAGGCGGACGGTCGTTTAGTCCTTTATGTCTACCGCAGCAGAAACCAGGGAAACCGGTTAGGACTGACAGTTTCCACCAAGGTGGGCAACGCAGTGATAAGAAATCGAGTGCGCCGCCGTTTGCGGGAGATATACCGGTTTCATGAGGACAGGCTAAACTGCGGCATGGATATTGTGGTGGTGGCTCGGGTGAGGGCTGCTCACAGTAAATATAGTCAGCTAGAGTACTCCTTTTTAAAGCTGGCAGATAAGCTGGAGCTGTTAAAAAAGGAGAAGGAACAGCCATGAAGGGTGTACTGATGGCAATGGTTCGATTTTATCAAAGACATATCTCACCAGCTAGGCCCCCTTGCTGCCGGTACATTCCAACCTGTTCCGCCTATGCTTTGGAGGCTCTTGAGGTGCATGGGGCTTGGAAGGGTTCTCTTCTGGCCCTATGGCGCCTGCTACGCTGTCACCCATTTCATAGAAAAAAGGCGCCTGTATATGATCCGGTACCCATGAAAAAATCTGATAATTCCATAACATAGGAGGCCATATATGGACTTTTTACAAATTATTTTAGCACCTTTTAGCTTAATGTTGAGATTTTTTTGCCAGGTCTTCCAAAGTTATGGTGTGGCCTTAATTTTATTTACCTTGGTAATTAAGGTAATCTTATTTCCCCTGTCGTTGAAGGGAAAAAAGAGCATGATTACAAGTACTATGCTCAGCGGTCAGATGAAGGAACTTCAGCAGCGGTATGGAAATAACCGGGAAAAGTATAGTCAAGAAGTCCAGAAACTTTATCAAGAGAATGGCGCTAGTATGTCCGGCGGATGTGTGTGGAGTCTCATTCCCGTGGCCATTCTGCTCCCATTGTACAGCATTATCCGCAGACCATTGCGCTATATGATGATGCTGACGGATGGGGCGTCTACCGCAGTGGCAAACGCGCTAGGATGGACTGCCGCAACTGGGACAGAGTTCACTGTAGCCGGCACTAATGAGCTAATTCTAGCCTCTATGATGAATGGTGGAAATTTACAGACTGCTGCCACCGCCGCAGGGGCAACGACCACCGGCCTGTTCGGTCTGTTCGTCATCAATTTTAGCTTTTTGGGAATGGATTTATCTCAGATTCCAAATTTCCGAATTTGGGATATGGATCTATCCTGGAACTCAATTGGGCTGTTTCTGCTGCCCATCTTCTCTGCCCTATTGTCTCTTTTTTCCATGATAGTGTCTCAAAAGACCAACCAGATGAATCAAAATCAGGAGAATCCAGTTGCCTCAAACAAAGGCATGATGTTGATGGGGCCGGTGCTCTCGCTCTGGATTGGTTATACCCTGCCCGCTGGTTTGTGCATCTACTGGATTACCAACTCTATTTTGATGATGATTCAAGAGGTCATCTGTGCAAAAATGCTGAAGAAGGATTATGAGGCTGCCAGACAGAAGATGGAGGAACAGGCCCGCAAGTCTAAGGAAAAGGAAAAGGAACGCCGTCGTCAGGCCGCTCAGCGAAAGGCAGAGGCCATTGCCTCCGGAAGTAAAAAGAAAGTTCAGGCAAAAAAAGGGCCGGATGTGTCCGCTAGCCGGGAGGGAATGCGCACCTATGCCAGGGGCAGGGCCTATGATCCAAACCGTTATCCCATTACTCCGTATCATGATCCAAACGGGCCTGTTTTAGAGATAGATCAGGAGGAAATTCTGGAGGGGACAGAACCGCTCTCTCAGAACAACAAAATTCAGGAAGCTTCCCTGATGGAGGAGGATATTCTTAGCACAGAAAATCCGGTTCCAAAGGAGAGGGAAGGAGATTATGAGGAACCCTATTCTACTCAAGGGGAAGAAGACTGAAGCAAAGGAGTGTGAATATTATGCTGAAGCATATTGAGTCCATCGGTAAAACGGAGGAGGATGCCATTGCAAATGGGTTGGATCAGCTGGGATTAACCCGGGATGAGGTCTCTGTGGAGATTCTCAACCGCGGAAAAACGGGCTTTTTGGGGATAGGATCCGTGCCGGCCCGGGTAAAATTGACCTATGAAGAACAGGATCAACCTGACTTGACGGAACAGCCTGTAGCTAAGGTTCAAGGGGAACAGCTAAATGTTCCTGTAATTTCTGAATCAAAATTACAGCCGGTTGAACAAGGCAATTTTGCTGAATCATCAACTGACGATGAAATGTCTCAAGCCATCTTGAAATTTCAGACTGGCTTATTGATCCATATGGGGGTAAATGCAGTTTCAACTGTTACCCGAGAAGGTAATATCTATCAAGTGGTGATTCATGGAGAGAACATAGGGGCCCTGATTGGACACCATGGAGAGACTTTGGATGCTATTCAGCAACTGACCAGCTATGCGGTCAATCGAGGCCGGAGCAATCGGGTCCGCATTCATGTGGACGCAGAAGGGTATCGGGCAAAGCGGGAGGAATCCTTAAGCCGTCTGGCCATAAGAACTGCGGAGAAGGCGATCAAATATCGCCGTAATATTACTATGGAACCCATGAATGCCTATGAGCGACATGTCATCCACACAGCGCTTCAAGATTTTCCCGGTGTCAGCACCTATTCCAATGGTACTGAGCCAAACCGCCGCACGGTGGTAGTATTCAATCCAAAATATTAAAAAGGTCCCTGACTGATCAATCTTTTGATGACAGTCAGGGACCTTTTTTAGCGCTGGTATTCAAATTCTAAGTTATACAGGCAGATGGAGTCCCCATCCTGGATACCATGCTCCTCCAGACGTTGGAATACCCCGGCTTCTCGGAGTCGGCGGTCAAACCAGTTGCGGCTTTCATAGTCAGAAAAATTGACATTGGCCATGAGCTGGCGCAGCCAGGGCCCATCTACTAACCAAGTACCATCTTCTGTCCGGGTGATTTCCAGAGGGGCGGATGTTTCAATTTCCGGTGGACGCTCCACATAAGTGGGTTGGTAGGTTATCATGGGAGGGAGATGCACCAGCTCCGCTGCCGCAGCGTACATCAGTTCACGGACGCCTTGATGAGTGACGGCTGAAATCTGGAATAAGGGACAGCCCTTTTGTTCCACATGTGCCTGCAGCCGTTCCAATAGATGGGTATCTTCCATGATGTCTGCCTTGTTGGCGGCTACCAGCATCCTCCGGCTAGCCAGTTCAGGGGACCATTGGGCCAACTCTTGACAGATAGCATCAAAGTCTGCCACCGGATCCCGGCCCTCACAACCAGATACATCCACCACATGAATGAGCAGCCGGCACCGGTCGATATGGCGCAGAAAGTCATGGCCCAGACCAGCACCATTGGAGGCTCCCTCGATAATGCCTGGGATATCTGCCAGGACAAAGGACTGGCCTTCCTCCATGGGAACCACGCCTAAGTTGGGAAACAGGGTAGTAAAGTGATAATTAGCAATTTTAGGCTGGGCCCGGCTGACCACACTAAGCAGGGTGGACTTGCCTACATTGGGAAAGCCCACCAGACCTACGTCGGCCAGCAGTTTTAATTCCAGCATCACTTCCCGGCTTTGGCCAGGCAGACCTGCCTTGGCAAATCGGGGCACCTGCCGGGTGGGGGTGGCAAAGTGCTGATTGCCCCAGCCACCATTGCCTCCCCGGGCCAGTACAAAATCATCATCTCCGGACATGTCACAGATGATCTCTCCAGTGGCCAAATCCCGCACCACAGTCCCATTTGGCACTTGAATCAGCAGGTCTGCACCATCCTTGCCGGAGCAGCGCTTACCGGAGCCATCCTTCCCATTTTCTGCTACATACTTTCGTTTATATCGAAAATCCATCAGGGTGGACATATGAGAATTTACCCGCAGAACGACATCTCCACCCCGTCCGCCGTCTCCGCCATCGGGTCCACCTGCGGCCACATATTTCTCCCGGTGAAAGGATACCGCTCCACCACCACCATTACCTGCTTTTACCGTGATGCGGGCAGTGTCGATAAATTGATTGGCCATAGAGACCTCCTTTGTGTCAAATATTACAGAAAAAAGCCGCAAACGGCCCTCCCGTTTGCGGCTTTTCAGGCAATCATTACTGGGCGATCTCTACGATGGAGACCTTCTTGCGATCTTTGCCCATGCGCTCAAATTTCACCCGGCCATCCTTTAAGGCAAACAGGGTGTCGTCACTACCCTTACCCACATTGGTGCCCGGATGGATATGGGTGCCGCGCTGGCGCACCAAAATATTGCCGGCCAGAACGAATTGACCGTCTGCTCTTTTCACACCCAAACGCTTGGATTCGGAGTCGCGGCCATTCTTAGTAGAGCCGCCGCCCTTTTTGTGGGCGAAAAATTGAATGTTAATTTTCAACATGTTGATACCGTCCTTTCTGTCAAAGTTGATTGAAGAATTATGCATTCTTTCAGCCGTCATCATCCACGAGAACAATAAGATTATCTGGAAACTCTTGGGCAAGGGCCTGAAGGTAGGTCAACAGACCGGTCAAAAGGGTCTGGCAGATTTGTTCATTGGACTGATTCAGCCCGCTGGGAAGATTAAGAGAGATGTGGGCGTCCTCTTCCTGTGCATTCACCGGCGCACGGAGGCCCAACACTTGATTAATTGTACACTCTGTGAGGCCAGTGGCGGCGGAAACAGCAGCACACACGATGTCGCTGCCGGCCTCTCCATAGCCGCTATGGCCGTCTGCCACAAAGCGGTCCAACTGTCCAGCCGCACGATGGAATGTGACGGTGGTCATGGCGCTTAGCCGCTGACCTTGGTGATCTCCACCTTAGTATAGGGTTGACGATGGCCTTGGCGGCGGCGATAGTTCTTCTTGGGCTTGTATTTGAACACAAGCACCTTTTTTCCCTTGCCGTTTTTCACCACATTGGCTGTAACAGCAGCACCGTCCACATTGGGGGCGCCAAAGGTTGCCTTGTCGCCGTCAAGAATGGCCAGAACTTTGTCGAAGGTAACGGTAGTGCCAGCGTCCACATCCAGTTTTTCAATATAGAGGACATCGCCCTCAGCCACTTTATACTGTTTGCCGCCGGTCTCAATAATTGCGTGCATAATGGTACCTGCCTTTCCTTTATTACGGGCTCGCTGTCGGGGGCGGAGAAATTCTCTCTTTCCTGTGGAACTACCACGCCCATTCAAAGCGGCTTTGATAGTATATCAATCCAAATTTTGAAAGTCAAGTGTTTTCCAGCAGCTTTTAGAAATTTATTGGAAGGGCGGACATCCTTCCGGGGAGGCATACCCCATCAGATCCGTCTGAAACTGGACGGCGGCCTTCTTGGTGTCGGACAGCTTGTCCCAGCCGCCCAGATATTCGTGGGGATATTTTGGGTTAGCCAGACGGGTAATTTTCCCTGTGTCAGGGTTTACCAACTTGGTGATGCCGCCTGCACCCAGGGACATGACGGACTGCAGCTCCTCCATCATAATGACGTTATAGACGCACTCCGTTCCCGGCAGGCACCAGCCCACATTTTCAAAGGAGCCGGACATATATTTCTGCCGGTAGAGGTAATAGGGCTGATACCCAGCCTTCCGCAAGCGGCTTTCCGCCAAGGCCAGCATATCTGCCACCTCCTGGGGTGGGCACAGCCGTCCCCCCTGTTCCGCCAGCCGGGAGCCCCTTTTCAGGGCCAGGGTGTGGACAGTGACATTGGCTGGTGACATGGATAACACCCAATCTAGAGAGCAGTCAAACCCCTCTGGGGTGTCCCCAGGCAGTCCGGCAATAAGATCCATATTGACAAACCCCTGAAAACGCGTTTCTGCCAGGGTCATGGACTGCTGAATCTGGGCGGCGGTGTGAGTGCGGCCCAGGAGTTCCAGGATATTGTCCTCCATGGTTTGGGGATTGATGGAGATACGGTGAACACCGTGCGCGCGTAGAACGTCCAGTTTGTCCCCTGTAATGGTGTCGGGACGTCCGGCTTCCACGGTGAACTCCATGCATCCGTTCATGGGAAGGCATCTTTCAATCACAGTGAGCACCCGGTCAAGCTGGCCCGCAGTAAGGGTGGTGGGGGTTCCTCCCCCTATGTAGGCGGTAAAAATATTCAGGCCATTGGCCAGAAGTTGCTTTCCTGCCAGTTCAATTTCCCGGCACAATAGATCCACATAGGGCTCCACCATGGCCAGGGCTCCCTTCACATCAGAGGAAATAAAGGAGCAGTAGGCGCATCGGGTGGGACAAAATGGGATGCCAAGGTATAAGGACAGGCTGTGTCTGGGCAAGCTGTTTTTTATCTGGAGGGCTACTTGAGCGCAGTCCAGGGCTAACTCTGCCCGGCTTTGGCTTACCCGGTACAGTCCGGTAAGCCGCTCTTTTGCCTGCTGCCTGCTCTTGCCATTTGTCAGCCATAGGGTAGGCAGCTTGACCGGGCGTACCCCGGTGAGTGCGCCCCAGGGGGGGTCTGTACCCAGGGCAGCCACCCCTGCGTCATAAAAGGCAAGGCGCAGAATACGCTGTTTGACTCGGTCGTCTGCCAGACCGCCGGTGAGCTCTTGCACAGGGGCCAGACGCTCCGCAGTATATATCTGTCCCTCCCATCGAAGGACAGCCTGGGCGGCCAGAGTTTCTTCCTCCTGGATCAGGGAGAGTTCTAACATGGGGCCGGTGTCCTCCAACTCTCCCCCGGGATACTCGGGCCGCTGATCCGGAAAGAGGGTGAGCAGCATTTGCTCTACGGCATAGCGGTAAGAATGTCCGCGCAGGTATAGCTTCATATCAGCTTGTCATGGCCTCCCGCATATAGTGATTGGTTCTCCGCTCCCGGTCCAAGGTGGTGGAATCGTTATGTCCCGGAAAAACTTGGTAGTCTCCTTCCAGCAGAGCCAGCTTTTTGAGGGAGGCCATGATCTGGGGGTAGTTGCCTCCGGGCAGGTCGGTGCGCCCGATAGAGCCTTGAAACAGGGTGTCTCCGGTAAACAGCACACTGCCCACCCGGAGAGACACCGAACCCGGGGTGTGGCCAGGGGTGTGCAGTGGCTCCACCGTAAAGCTGGCTACGGTTAAGGTCTGACCTGGCTGATACTCGCGGATGTTGGCAAAGGAACTGACAGTGGGATGAACGCTGCCGAACAGGGCGGTGGTTTTGTTCTGCCGGTCGATGTCAGCGGGATGGCAGTAGACAGGCAATTGCGGCCATCTGGCCTGGAGACCGAAAATGCCAGAGATATGGTCAAAGTGACTGTGGGTGAGCAGAATAGCCTCCGGCTCTAACTCCAAGCCTTGGAGCCAGGCCACCACCTGTTCCCCCTGATCGCCAGGGTCCACCACACCGCAGCGGTGGCTGCCCTCCTGCCAAAAAATATAGCAGTTGGTTTCAATCATGCCTAACTGCATGGAACGTATTTCCATAATATCACCTCGAATAAGCTGTTTGGACTGCTTCCTATCATACGCCATTTTTGCAAGCTTGTAAACCTGGCAGCCGCCGGTTGGCGTCAGTAGATACGAGATAGGAAATTCCGACAAAAAATTTAAAAGTAAAAGCAAAAAGTTTAGAAATTTTTTCAAACACCCCTTCCCTTTGAGCAAAGATTGAGGTATAATATGCCTGAGCAAAAGCCAATCATTAAAATTGAGGAGTGACACCAATGAGCATCAAAGTAGGTATCAATGGATTTGGCCGCATTGGCCGCATGGTCTTCCGTGCCAGTGTCAACCATCCTGAGATTGAGATCGTGGGGATCAATGACCTATGCCCTGCTGATTATTTGGCCTATATGTTGAAGTATGACACTATGCATGGGAGATTTGATGGTGAAGTCTCTTATGGTGAAAATACCGTTATAGTCAATGGAAAGGAGATTCCAATTTTTGCGGAGAAAAATCCTGCGGATATCCCTTGGGGAAAGATCGGCGCGGAATATGTAGTGGAATCCACCGGACTGTTTCTCACCAAGGAGAAGGCCCAAGCCCACATTGATGCGGGGGCCAAGAAGGTGGTCATGTCCGCGCCCTCTAAGGATGACACACCCATGTTCGTGGTAGGTGTGAATCTGGATGCCTATACCCCTGACATGACTTTTGTGTCCAATGCCTCTTGCACCACCAATTGTCTGGCCCCCATCGCCAAGGTGTTGAACGACAACTTTGGAATTAAGGATGGCCTGATGACTACGGTTCACTCTGTAACTGCCACCCAGAAAACTGTGGATGGACCTTCTATGAAGGATTGGCGCGGCGGTCGTGCGGCTACCGGGAATATCATCCCATCCTCTACCGGCGCGGCCAAGGCGGTGGGCAAGGTTATTCCTGCCTTAAATGGCAAACTCACCGGCATGTCCATGCGGGTACCCACGCTGGATGTTTCTGTGGTGGATCTGACGGTCAATCTGGAGAAGCCTGCTAAGTATGAGGAGATTTGCGCCGCCATGAAAGCGGCCTCCGAGGGCGAACTGAAGGGTGTTTTAGGCTATACCGATGAGGCCGTGGTGTCCAGCGACTTTTTAGGCGACGCCAGAACCTCTATCTTTGACAAGAAGGCAGGCATTGCGCTCACTGATACCTTTGTAAAGGTGGTTTCCTGGTACGACAATGAGATGGGCTACTCCAATAAGGTGCTGGAGCTCATCAAGCATATGTATAGCGTGGACCACAAGTGAGAGAGACAACAACGGGATAGAAATAGAACATGTACAGCGGTCAAATCGAAGTTTGACCGCTGTACATGTTTGCTTGAAGGATAAATTATGGGGCTTGCTCCAAATGACTGGCCGTCAACTGGCGGCTAAGGGGATTAAGATGGGAATATAACAAGGGGCCTCCGGAACAAATGCCGGAGGCCATGTTTCATATCATTGAATCCTATAGTCCTTGCCAAACTGCAAGTTTTCAAAGCGCTTTGTGGCCTGACTGTCCAACTCAAAGACATCACTACGAAGGGGGGCCGTGGTATTGCCGTCTAGATACCTGTCATCATTAGAGACAGGCTCTGAGCTGAGGGATTGTTCTGGGGTGAACAGCGTCTCCTCCTGCTGGGAGGATGCAGGGCCAGACTCAGCAACGGGCATGGTTTTCTCTTTCTCATTTTGACCAGACACCTGGCTGAGTTGAGTGAGAAAGTCCACATGTTGCTGGTGCAGTTCAGTCAACTGGTTCATATAAGCGGCAGTAGCCTCCTGTGCTTGACGGAGACGGAGTTCCTCGGCGGCAATTTCCGCCTGTAACGCAGAAATGCGTTCAGAGGCAGCCTGCTCTGCCTCATGGACTAGCTGATCCTTTTTGTGCTCGGCATCGCTTACCATTTCATCGGCCATCTTCTGAGCGGCCAGCAGGGCTTTGCGCATCGCGTTGTCGGTGACTCGGTATTCCTCCAGGGTATCGGAGAGCACCTTCAGCTTGCCCTTTAGGATGGCATTGTCATTGTAGAGAGCGGTATAGTCTTTAGTGAGCGCATCCAAAAACTCGTCCACCATAGCCAGGTTATACCCACCTAGCGTGGCCCGGGCAAAGGAATGGCTGCCCACCTCTTGCGGAGTCATCATGGTTTAAGCCCTCCAAGCATTAAAAAGTGATTAGAAGTACAGGCCGTTATTTTCCAATTCATCAATCAGATCGCCGAGAATTTCCACATTGTAGGGCGTGATGATGTATGTAGACAGGGCTACCTTTTTAATCGTTCCTTCATTGGCATATGCCACGCCGGACAGAAAGTCAATGAGGCGCCGGGCGATGGTCTTATCCGTTTGCTCTAGATTGAGCACCACAGTGCGCTTGTCTCGTAGATGATCAGCGATTTCAGAGGCATTTTCAAACCGTTCAGGCTTAACCAGGACCACTTGAAGCTGGGTGGTTGTGTGAATGTTGACCACCTTATTGCGCCGCTCCAGTTCTCGGGCAGATTCTTTGGAATTGCTTACTGGGGTGAAGTCTTCCTCATAAGTGTCCTCATCCTCATCCTCATAAGGGCGTGCCAGCCGCTTCAGTTCATCGAAAAAACTCATGAGAGGAATCTCCCTTCTTAATTTTTTATTTCGGGAATAGGCGCCCGGGGGCCAAACAGGGCGGTTCCCACCCGGATATGAGTGGCACCGGCCAGAATAGCATCCTCATAATCGCCACTCATGCCCATAGACAAAATTGTGAACTTTACCCTATTATCCTCTATTTTAGGTCTTATGTCAACAGCTAACTGGTGTAATTTTTGAAAAAAATAAAGGTTTTCCCCAGAATGTTGTGCTGCGGGAGGAATGCACATCAGACCACGCAGGGAGATGTGGTTCAGTTGGGCGCACAGCGCTGCCATGTCGGGGGTTTCCCCACAGGTAAAGCCAAATTTGTTAGCCTCTCCGGCCAGGTTGACTTCCAGCAGGATATCCTGGACGATGCCAAGCTTTCCCGCTTGTTTGTCAATGGCCAGTAGAAGCTTTTCCGATGACACGGAGTGGATAAGCGCAACCCGGCCCACCACATATTTTACCTTATTTGTCTGGAGGTGGCCAATAAAATGGACTTCGGCCTCATCATAAGCGCCTTCCTCCAGGTGTGCGGTAAGCTCCTGAACCCGGTTTTCACCGCATACCTTCACCCCTGCGGCAATAGCGGATCGAATGGTTTCAGAGGACTGGGTCTTGGTGGCGGCCACCACCGTGATCTCTGCCGGGTCCCGACCGGCTTTCACCGCTGCCTGGGCAACCTGGGCCCATACTTTGTTCAATTGTTCGGATATGCTCATCACCGCACCACCATTCCGGGATAAACATCAGCGGGAGAGAGGATGATCTCGTCTCCAGGACGCAGCCGGCGGCTGGCGCTGGGATTCACCGGCTGGACAAGGTAGTAGGTGTCGCCGGTGTACAGAATGTCCACCTCCTGCTCCTCTGCCTGAGAACCAATTACGGTATATACTTTATAGCGGTTGACCTCTTTGGTGACGGAGTTACCCGTCTCCTCATCCGTCTCCTCCACAGTCACAGTTTCCACCCGGAGGGCCTTGCGGGGAATGCGGATGCCTTCCATTTGTTGAAGTATGATGTCCACCATCTGCATTCGAAGAAAAGTAGTGTCTGACAGGTGGGAACGGCAGGAGAAGATGGCCATGGTTTGTCCTTCCCCCAGCACGATGCGCTCCAGTTTCATGTCAATCTGGCCGTAATAGCCGTTGGAGAAGGCGACGGGATAGGTCCAGCCCTCCCGGAGGTTGGGAGAATCGCCGGGAATCAGGGCAGCCAGGTACCAGGTGGAGCCGGTAATCACCTTCCCAGCGGCGGCCGGATCCGGGGAAGCTGTTTGGGACATCAGGGAGGAGAGCTGGTCGATGGTGAGCTTGTCCAACATGTCAGGACGGAGGATGGATTCCCAGCCGTCTGTCTCTCCCGAGAACACCCCCGAGGCGGGGGCGAGGATGGTTCTGGACACCTGGCCTAGGGAGCGGTTGAGCTGGGCCAAATGGTTCTGCTTTTCCGCAATAAGGCCACTTAATTGACTGGCTTGGCTGTCCCCTCCGTAAGTATAGTCACGCTGGAGCACACTGGCCCGCAGTTCCAGGGCAGGGTCCTCCAGGGAGGACAGGTCTCCAGAGGCGGACAGGGTGCGCAGACGGACAACGGCTTGAGCCAACTGCTTGTCCACCTGGGCGGCATTGTTCCCCTGCGCACTGGAGGACAGGGTATATTCCAACTGCTGCAATTCTATCTCCAGATTGCGGATGGATTGCCGGGTGGACAGGACGGATGGGTCATGATATACCATCGCCACAGGCTTGCCTTGGGCCACGCGCTCTCCTTCGGCTAGGAGCAAATCCAGGTAGCCATCCGAGCCGGACAGCACCTGCTCGTCTCGGATTAGGATGGCCTGAGCCTGAGTGCCAATATCATGCTGATGGAGATAGGCATTGGCGGTAACTAGACCCGGGCCAAAACCGTGGAAAAAGTAGATTGCCATGTAAATGACCACCCCCATGGCCAGCACGGCAATGAGGACTTTGAAGATCAGGTTACTCTCTTTCATCTGGCGTGGTTCCTTTCTGCGGTAATTGTCTGTATCTGTCCGCCTATGGAAACCAGGTTACGCCTCGTCTATGGAGATGGCGTGTTCTGGAGCAATAGTGGAGATGGCGTGTTTGTAGATGACCTGCTGCTTGCCATCGGACACCACCACAACGACATAGGGGTCAAAGGCGGTGATAACCCCCCTGAGTTGATACCCATTCATAAGAAATACGGTGACTCTGGCAGACAACCGGCGGGCATTGGAGAGAAAGGCGTCTTGAATGTTGGGCTGTTTAGCAACTGCGACTGTAGTAAGACTCATAATTTATATGCACTCCTTTTCTATTTGGACGGCAGAGTCTGCCGGCCTGAGTGCAATTATTGTAAGCCACAACCTATGGCGAGATTGGTCGAAAAAGCAAGGGCGGATGAAATATTTGGCGCTTCACCCCAATAAAACCAGTTAGCGCTGGGATTGCGGCGAAACCAGGTGAGCTGGCGCTTGGCATACTGTCGGGAGCGGAGTTTGATCTCCTGAACCGCTTGGTCCAGGGGGCACCCCGCCCAAATGGACCTTGCCAGTTCCTTATAGCCAATGGCCTGCATGGCGGTGCAGTTTGGCGAAACACCGCTGGCCAGTAGCTGGTGAACCTCCCTGACCAGGCCCTGATCCATCATCCGGTCCACGCGCTGATCAATGTGTTTCCACAGCCAGGGCCGCTGTTCAAAGGCAAGGGCGATGGTAAGTGGAGTGTAGCGGCTCGGCAGGGCTTGACTTTCCCGGTCGTGCTGGGTGATGGTTTTACCAGTGGACAGATAGACCTCCAGCGCCCGGATAGTGCGTTTTTCATCATTGGGGTGGATGCGGACTGCAGCCTCCGGATCCACTTGCTGAAGCTGTGCCCGCAATCCGGACAGCCCCTCCTCCCTGGCCCGTTTCTGAAGGGACTGGCGCAAACCGCTGTCCGGGGTGAAAGGGGCAAACTGCCGGCCGGCGATAAGATGATCAATATACATCCCGGTTCCGCCGGTGATGACGGGTACGATGCCCCGGGCCAGAAGGCTGTCCACAATTGGAACGGCCTGGGCCACATAGCGGGCCACAGAGTAGTTTTCCTCTGGGTCAGCCACGTCAATCATATGGTGGGGGATGCCGTTCATCTCCTGGGGGGTTGGTTTAGCAGTGCCGATGTCCATGTGCCGGTATACCTGCATAGAATCCGCGGACACCACCTCTCCGCCCACCTTCTGGGCCAGCTCCACGGCCAAGGCGGTTTTGCCTGAGGCGGTCGGCCCGCAAATGACGATGACATTTGGTTTCACGTGCTCCCCCCTTCGCAGAAAAATTATAATTCAATGTTACCACAAATTTTTCTCAGGTTCAATGCGGAAGTTGTCCCTTTCCCCACACCGCTGCCTTCGTATTCGGTGCCATGGAACTGTTTTGACAAAATCCCTCCGAAACTAATGGTTTGCGCACTTGCGTTGTACGGTCGGTTTTGATATAATACCATGTCGCCATATAGACCTTAGCGATTACTGAAAAGTACGCCACCGGGGGGCAAGGGTCCCCGGCGCCCACTTCGTGGGTAGAATTGATGAAGGACGTAGGAAGATTTATGAATTTCTCTGACTTGGGGCTGTACGCCCCCATACTCAAGGCCCTCCAGCAGGAGGGATATACCGAACCCACCCCCATCCAGCGCAAGGCCATCCCCCCTGCCTTGGAGGGACGGGATGTGTTGGGTTGTGCCCAGACGGGGACTGGAAAGACCTGCGCTTTCTCCACCCCCATTCTTCAACGGCTGGCCGGGTATATCCCCCACCCAAGGGAGATTCGGGCGTTGATCCTCACTCCCACCCGGGAGCTGGCCATCCAGATCCAAGACTCCATGACCGCCTATGGCCGCAATCTGCCCTTGCGCTCCGCTGCCATCTTCGGCGGGGTGGGCCAACAGCCTCAGGTGGAGGCCATCCGCCGGGGGCTTGACATTTTAGTGGCCACCCCAGGCCGCTTGCTGGACTTGCATGGTCAGGGTTTTCTGGATTTGAGCCACATCACGATGTTTGTGCTGGATGAGGCGGACCGAATGCTGGACATGGGCTTCATTCACGATGTGAAGCGGGTACTGAGGCTGCTGCCGGACCGGAAGCAGACGATGCTGTTTTCCGCCACCATGCCCCCTGAGGTCATGGGATTGGTCAACGGTGTGCTTCACAACTATGTGAAGGTGGCGGTGAACCCGGTGTCCTCCCCGGTGGAGGTCATCCGCCAGTCCCTGTATTATGTGGACAAGTCCAACAAGACAAAGCTGCTGGCACATCTGATGGGGGAGATGGATATCCGCTCCGCTCTGGTATTTTCCCGCACCAAGCATGGGGCAAACCGGATTGCACAGGATTTGAGCAAGCGTGGCATTTCTGCCGCGGCCATTCACGGTAATAAGAGCCAGACGGCCCGGGTGAAAGCCCTGAATGATTTTAAGGAGGGGCGGGTGCGGGTCCTGGTAGCCACTGATATCGCTGCCCGGGGCATTGACATTGATGACCTGACTTATGTGTTCAACTACAATCTTCCGGATGTGCCTGAGACCTATGTTCACAGAATCGGACGCACCGGCCGGGCAGGGAGAGAAGGCACTGCAATCTCCTTTTGCCAGTTTGATGAGAGGGATGAGCTGCGGGCCATTGAGCGGCTGTTGGGCCGAGCCATTTCCACGGTGGAAGAGCACCCGTTCCCTATGGAAAACCTTGACCTGCCCCAGCGGGATAGACAGGGCCGGTTGGTAAATGCCAAGGATGCGGAGGCCCGTGCTGCCGCCAAGCAGCGCCGCCGCCAGAGGGACGCAGCCAACAAGGATAGCCAGGTTAAACCAACCAGTGAGGAGCGGCCGAGAGATGGGAAGGAGGCCCCGGCACAGCGCGGCGCCGGAAGGAAAGGCCGGGCGGCGGTCCGTCGGAAGGGAGTGCAATCCCAGTGTGTGGAGCCGTCTTTGCAGAGTGAGGAGGATAGACGGCAATCCTCGGGGATGCGACGGGGCCGTTTGGAGGACACCCTTCCCGACCAGCCGTCTATGCCTGCGCCGGAATTCCACCGCCCCAGCCCCTTAGCGTCCGATGTCATTCTGGACGCAACCGCCCGGCTGCTAGCGCCCAGGCGTTCCAGTGCCCCAGCCCGATCTGAGGGAGGGAGAAGGTCGTCGGGACAACCTCAAGGGGCCCGGTCAAACAAAACCAGGGCCCGGCCCGGCCAGGACAAGAAACAGGACGGACAAAGGGGACGGACATCGGAGGAGCGCAGGAAAGAAGCGGGGGCCCCTTCCCTGCCCGGCACGGGTAAGCGCCGCCGCAGAAATGACCGGCCTCGTCCCATTGAGGTGGCCCCGCGCTCTGACCGGCAGAAGGACTCTACCCAGCAGAAGAGCCTGATGCGTCCTTATTATATCAACGATGACAACTAGCAGACCAGAGCGCCCACAGCACCGCCGGCGCCACCCGCTGCGGACGGCCGTCATTCTGCTGGTGCTGGTTGCAGCTGGAGGGATTTGGCTGAACTGGCAGTGTTGGGGATTACAGGTGACCAGGACCCAGGTGGAGCTGGCGGGCCTACCCCAAGGCTTTGACGGACTGCGTATAGTCCACCTGTCCGATCTCCACGGCCACCAGTATGGGAAGGACAGCCGGGACTTGCTGTCTCTGGTGAAGGCTCAACAGCCGGAGATGATCCTGATCACCGGTGATCTGATTGACCAGGCTAGGCAGTTAGAGAGGATTCCGTCCCTGGCCCGGGGGCTGGCCGCTATTGCCCCCTGCTATTACGTCACCGGCAACCATGAGTGGTCTGTGGGTACCGGAACGGTGCGGGAGCTAAAGAGAATACTGGCCGACTGTGGGATCACCGTATTGTCCAATCAATACGAGGGCTTGGAGCGGGGCGGAGACCGTCTGGCTCTGGCGGGAGTGGATGATCCCAACGGCTTCGCCGACCAAAAGAGCCCGGAGCGGCTGTATCAGGAGATACAGGGGGCGGAGCCCGGCGTGTACACCGTGCTGCTGGCCCATCGAAACGACTGCTTTGGGCAGTATGCCAGCGCGGGGTATGACCTGGTGCTGTCCGGCCACGGACATGGCGGTATTGTGCGCCTGCCCTTTACCGATGGACTGCTGGGAACGGACCGCCGCTTTTTCCCCACCTGGACCGCCGGCGTGTACACCCAGGGAGAGAGTACCCTATTTGTCTCCAGGGGAGTGGGCAATAATACAGTTCCTATCCATGGGTTTCGGCTGTTTAACCGGCCGGAGGTGGCGGTGGTGACCTTAAAAGCGGTGGGGGTAACGGAATGAAACTGCGCGCGGTGCAGCCCGGCCAGGTGACGCTGGGACATCTTGCTTACGGCGGCCTGCACTGTTTTACTGTTTCAGGGAAAATTAAGGAAGGCTGAACCATGAATTACGATGCCGGACAATTTGATATCGCGGTAATTGGAGCTGGTCACGCTGGAATTGAGGCGGCTTTGGCTGCCGCCCGGATGGGTCTGCGCACCGTGTGCTTTGCCATTAATTTGGACGCAGTGGGCAATATGCCCTGCAATCCAGCCATTGGGGGCACGGGAAAGGGGCAATTGGTTCGAGAGGTGGATGCGCTGGGGGGAGAGATGGGCCGGGCCGCTGACCGGGCCTGCATCCAATATCGGATGCTCAACCGGGGTAAGGGGCCCGCGGTGTGGTCTCTCCGGGCTCAGGCTGACCGCCGCCGCTATCAGCAGGTGATGAAGCACACCTTAGAGGAGCAGGAAAACCTGTGGGTAAAGCAGGCAGAGGTGGTAGAGCTCCTAACAGAGGGGGGACGGATCTCTGGGGTGCGCACTAGGACTGGGGCCATTTATCAGGTGAAAGCGGCGGTGGTGGCCACGGGCACCTACCTGGGAGGCCGCACCATTATGGGGGAGGTGGAGTGCCAGTCCGGCCCTGACGGAATGGCCGCCGCCCTTTTTTTGACAGACAGCCTGACGGAGTTGGGTCTGTCTTTGCGGCGATTCAAGACAGGTACTCCGCCCAGGCTCAACCGGCGCAGCGTGGATTTTTCCAAACTAGAGCGTCAGGAAGGCGATCAGGATCCTGTGCCCTTCTCCTTCTCCACAGAAGCGCCGCTGGACAATCGCGCTGTGTGTTGGCTTACCTATACCAATGAAGATACTCATCAGGTCATACGCGATAACCTTCACCGCTCCCCATTGTTTTCCGGGGCCATCCAGGGGGTAGGGCCCCGGTATTGCCCTTCCATTGAGGATAAGGTGGTGCGCTTTGCGGACAAGCCCAGACATCAGCTTTTTTTAGAGCCAATGGGGATGGATACGGAGGAGCTCTATTTGCAGGGATTTTCCTCTTCCTTGCCGGAGGAGGTGCAGGTGGCTATGCTCCATACCATACCGGGCTTGGAGCGGGCTGAGATAACCCGAGCGGCTTATGCCATCGAATACGACTGCGTGGACCCAACGGAGCTGCTGCCTACTTTAGAATACAAAAAGATAGAGGGGCTATATGGTGCGGGACAGTTCAACGGCTCGTCAGGATATGAGGAGGCCGCGGCTCAAGGACTGGTGGCGGGTATCAACGCCGCTTTGAAGGTAAAGGGAGATCCCCCCCTCATCCTCACCCGGGGGGATGGCTACATCGGAGTGCTCATCGACGACCTGGTGACAAAGGGCACGGATGAACCGTATCGCATGATGACGTCACGAACGGAGTACCGGCTGATCCACCGCCAGGACAATGCCGATCAGCGGTTGACGGCGCTGGGATATCGGGTGGGGTTGGTGTCCCGGGAGCGTCTGGCAATGGTGGAGGCGAAGTACACTGCTGTGAAGCGGGAGATGGATCGGCTGGAACACACTGGAGCCCCCCCTTCCCCGCAGCTGGATGCCCTGCTGCGGAACAAGGGTGAGACTCCCTGTCCTCATGGAGTCCGGCTGGCCGATTTGCTGCGCAGACCGTCACTGCACTATGAGGATTTAGCTCCGTTTGATCCAGACGCACCTGCCCTTTCCCGGGAAATCACGGGGCAGGTGGAGATTTCAGTGAAATATCAAGGGTATATTCAGCGCCAAAATCGGCAGGTGGAGGAGATGGCCAAGCTGGAAAGCCGTCCTCTTCCAGTTGGCATGGACTATCAATCCATCCAGGGGTTAAGGCTGGAGGCGAGGCAGAAGCTGGACAGAATCAGGCCGCTGAATCTGGGGCAGGCGGGCCGGGTGTCTGGGGTCAGTCCGGCAGATATCGCCGCGCTGATAATCTGGCTGGAAAACAGTCCTCAGGGGGAAAGGGAGTGTTCCAAGTGAAGGTGACCTTAGCCATCCTGGTCTGTAAAATGTTGCGTTTTGTGGGCAAGTTGCTGGGTAAGGGCAGCTCTCTGCCGGGACAGATCGCATTGAAACTGTGCCCTGATGTGCTGGGACGGATGAAGCTGCCGCCCTATATCATTGCCGTCACCGGATCAAATGGCAAGACCTCCACAGTGGAGATGGCTGCTGCCATTCTGGCCGCTGACGGACGTCAGGTGGTATATAACAAGGAGGGTTCCAACCAAATTGAGGGGGTGGCCACCCTGCTGTTAGCCAACTGTTCCCTGCGGGGGCGGGTTCGTGGGGATGTGCTGCTGCTGGAGAGCGATGAGCGGTATGTCAGGCACATCTTCCGGTGGTTTTGCCCCACCCATCTGGTGATTACAAACCTCTACCGGGACCAGCTTACCCGCAATGGACACCCAGAGTGGGTGTACCAGGCCATCTTGCCAGCCATCCGGCCGGAGACCACATTGGTGCTCAATGCCGACGACCCCCTGGTGTCCCGCTTTGCTCAGGGACATGCCCCAGAGCGGGTCAAGTGGTTTGGGCTGGAGGAAAGTGCCGCCAGCACCAAGGAACACTATGGGGTATATCACGATGGCGCCAGATGCCCAGTGTGCCACGGTCGGATGACGTACTCCTGTTATCACTATGCCCACATTGGCCACTATACTTGTGAGGGCTGTGGGCACAGCCGGCACGCGCCAGACTTTGCCGGCACCTCGTTGGACCTGGAGCGGGGTAAGCTGACCATCAATGGGGGCACAGAGGTGGAGCTGGCCTTCCGAAGTATCTATAACGTGTACAATATTCTGGTGGCCTGGTCGGTGTGCGCCCTGTGCGGAGTGGGGTGGGAGGTCATGGCCGGAGTCATCAACAACTATATTCTCAAAAACGGCCGGATGGTCACCTTCCGCCTGGGCGGGCACAGGGGGACGTTGCTCACCTCAAAGCATGAAAATTCAGTAGCCTATGACACCAATTTGGCCTATATCCAGGGGCTGGGCCAACCGTGTGAGGTCATGGTCATTGTGGATTCCATCAGCCGGAAGTATTTTACCGGGGAGACCAGCTGGCTGTGGGACATCGACTTTGACCGGCTGGCCGCACCCCATGTGGAGAGGGTGTGGCTGTGCGGCAGATATGTGAATGACTTGGCCATGCGGCTGGACTATTCGGCGGTCCCGGGGGACAGGATAGTGCTGGTGGAGAGCATCCACCAGGCGGCGGCAGCCCTGAGGGAAGGGGGAGAGCTTCCCGTATATGTAGTGACCTGTTTTTCCGACCGAGATAAGCTGCTGGTCCACACCCAACTGGAGCAGGGGGAGGGATGATATGGAATTGACAATGCTGCATCTTTATCCGGATGCCATGTCTTTGTATGGGGACTATGCCAACCTTTGCGTCCTCCGGCGGCACCTGGAGGCGGCGGGAGTGGCGGTGACGGTGGACAGTGCCTTGTTTGAGGAGGCGCCGGATATGCAAGGTGCGGACTTCATCTATATGGGCGCGGGAACGGAGCACAGCCAAAAGGCGGCGCTCACAGCGCTGACCCCCTATAAAGAGGCATTTCAAGAGGCGGCAAACGGCGGCGCCGTGGTGCTGTTCACAGGAAATGCCATGGAACTGCTAGGGAGGTCAGTCACCGATGCAGAGGGAAAGGTATGGCCGGGGTTGGCGCTGGCGGACTTTGCCACCGTAGAGACAGAGCGGCGGACTCCGGAGGATGTGATCGCATACACCGCCCTGTGGGACAGCCCGGTGGTAGGGTTCATGAACAAGTGCTCCGTGACAAAGGGGGTGACCACACCCCTGTTTGAAAAACTGTCCATGGGTTTTGGAAACGAGGGGGAGAAGGGCCCGGAGGGATATGTATCCGGAAACATGTTCGCCACCCATCTCACTGGCCCGGTGCTAGTCAAGAATCCGGACTTTACGGGGCTTTTGATGCGCCGTATATTTGCCGCCAAGGGCTGGGAGCTGGCTGAACCCCTGCCTATTCTGCCCTACGAGCGGGAGGCGTATGAGGTGACGCTAAGGGAGTTGACAGCCAGACTTGGAAGCTAAAAACCACTTGGAAACTCCAATGTTACATTTTGCAATGGAAAAGCGCTGGTCAAATCACCAGACTTTGGTATATTGGGAGTATCCAAGGGAGAGCGCCAGCTTCTGGTCTCCCCATCCAAACGAGGTGAGTTCATGAGTTTAGGAAACAAACTGGCGGAGGCCAGACGGGCCAAAAACCTGACCCAGGAACAGCTTGCGCAGCAGCTTGGCGTGACCAGACAGGCGGTGAGCCGCTGGGAGTCGGATGCAGCTTATCCTGAGACGGATAAGATCGTGCGCATGGCTCAACTGCTGGAGGTGAGTTGTGACTACCTTCTACAGGACGGTGTAGACAAAAGGGGGTGTCCGGTGGCATCCACGGTGACCCGGCTGCTGCGGCAGGCCCAGGGAAGAAAGGTCAAGCTGACCTTTTATGAGGATGAGGCTATGCCCGTTGCCCATGACTGGTGCGTCATCCGGGACTTTGATGGCAGTTGGGCCAATGTAGAGGTAGTGATCAACAGGTATAAGACAGAGAAAAATTCGGTGAGGATCATCCCTTTGTCCGCCATCAGCACGATCACCTTCCTGAAAGGGGAGGAGTGATCACATGGAGGTCTTTGGCATTTTTTCTTTTATCATGGGTATTATCCTGATGGGGAAGGTAAAGCGGCTAGAGCGCATTCTACGGGAGAACGGCATCCGGGCCCGAGGGATGGAAGGCTTGGGTGATCAGATGAGAAAACAGGTGGGCCAAATCGTCCTGCTCACGCTGGAGACCAGTGATGGAGATATCATGGGCAAGGAGTGCAAAATACTGGATGCTGACGAGGCTTGGGTGCTGGTACTGGTAAACGAGGGGAAATGGAACCAGTGCGAAAAGTTGATCCGGCTAGAGAGTGTGCAACAAATCAAAGTCAAATGAGGGGATAAGTATGAGTGAACAGTGGCTAGAGGTCACCCTCCCTATCCCGGCGGGGGACCTGAACCAGGTGTGTGATACCCTCACTGCAAATGGCATGGTTGGTCTGGTGGTGGAGGAAGAGGAGGATTTTCTTCATTTCCTGAAGCAGAACCGCCAATACTGGGACTATGTGGATGAGGAGTTGGCCAGATCCATGAAGGGGGCCAGCTGTGTGAAGTTTTATGTCCCAGACAATGGGGAAGGACAGGCCCTGCTGCGTCGGTCTTTACGCGGACTGGAGCAGTATGAGCCACAGACTGCCTCTATCCGGGAGGAGGATTGGGCCACCTCGTGGCAAAAATATTACCAGCCCATTTCGGTTGGCAAGAAGCTGTACATTGTGCCGGAATGGATGCGTGATCAGAGTGTGCCGGAGGGGCGTGTGCCCTTGTACTTAAACCCCGGGCTCACCTTTGGCACCGGCTCCCATCCCACCACTCAGCTTTGCCTGGAACTGCTGGAGGAGGCAGTACAGCCCGGCGATGGGGTGCTGGACTTAGGGTGCGGCTCTGGGATATTGGCCATCGCCGCTCTAACCCTGGGGGCAAGCCATGTCATGGGAGTGGATATTGACTCGAAGGCGGCGGATGTGGCATATAAAAATGCCGGGATGAACGGCATCGGGCGGAACCGGTTTGATGTGGCAGTGGGGAATGTGCTGTGTGACCAGAGGCTGTTTGCCCAGTTGCAGGCAGCCGGTAGCCGGGTGGTGTTAGCCAATATTGTGGCTGACGTCATCATTCCACTGTCGGCGGTAGCAGGTGCGCTGATGGCAGGGGATGGAGTGTTTTTGTGTTCCGGAATCATTGATCAGAGGGAGGATGAGGTGGCGGCGGCCATTGAGAAAAATGGCCTTACCATCACAAAGCGGCTGGCCAAAGCCGGATGGGTCGCCTTCCAGGCAGGGCGGGGATAGAAGTTGGCTGCCAAGGATGAGATGGGGGGCACTTGTAACCAGGCAAAAAAAGTGATATGATATATTTATGGGTAAAATCTGGGATACCAGGGGTTTGCTGGCAGAGCCCTTTAAGATTAAAATAATGAGGAGAGAGCAGATATGGCAATTAAAAATTTCCAGCAGATCATCGACCGGGCAAAGCGGGCTGAAAAGCCAAGCCGGGTGGTGATTGCCGGTGCAGATGCAGAAAATATTTTACTGGGCGCCTTTGAGGCCCAGGCGGCTGGATTTGTGGAGCTAGTCTTAGTGGGGGATACCGACAAGATTATGCAGATGCTGGGGGCGCTAGGGTTAAAGGCCGGGAATTATCGTCTGGTAAGCACACAGCCCGGAGAGAATGTCACCCAGAGAGCCATCGAAGTAATCAATCGGGGCGAAGGAGATATTTTGATGCGGGGAAACGTTCAGACCCGGGAATTTCTCATGCCCCTGCTGGATCGGAAAAACGGTCTGCGCACCAACCGTTTGATGACCCATATCGACCTGGTATCTATGCCTGAGTACCCAAAGATCATCGCCATTGGCGATGTCACCATCACCATTGAGCCCACTCCGGCGCAGAAGAAGGACATCATCAATAACATGGTGGACACTCTGCGGTATGTGGAGGATGAGCGGCCCAATATCGCCCTGCTGGCGCTGGTGGAGAAGCCCAGCTTCCACATGAAGGATACCATTGAGGCCCAGGATTTGGTGCGGGAGCACCAGCAGAAACCCATTGCTGAGTGCAATTTGGTGGGCCCCATTGCCTATGATCTGATTTTGTCCAAGGAGGCTGCCCGCCTGAAGGGCTATGACAACGAACTGTGCGGCGACTTCGATGGTATTGTGGCCCCCTCCCTGCTGGCGGGCAATCTGATCGTCAAGTGCTGGCAGACCCACACCAGCGCCCAAACCTGCGGCATTATCGTGGGTGCCAAAATCCCTGTGGCCATCACGTCTCGCAGCGACGATAAGGATGTGGCGTTCCGCTCTCTGGCCTTCTGCTGTGTGCTGCCTAGGGAAATAGACTGAGCCAGACTTCAGGACAAGGAAACAAAACCGGGGGACACCCTAAGCGTCCCCCGGTTTTGTCCTGCACGAAACGGGGCTTTTGCCTAGGGTTTTTACCGAAGGCACTGATATTGTTAGACAGGAACTTCCCGGGAAAGCAGTTGACAAATTCGCAGTTTCCAGATAAGATAATATCCATCTAAAAGCGGCCGGTCGGCCGTTATAATGAATGGTGGATAGACAGGCTTTGATCAGGACCAGTACCCAGGCCAAGACCCTTTTAGAGAGCTGCTCATATGGTGGAAGAGCGGCAGGGCGTACCTGAGGAATATCCCCTGTGAGCCGCGGACCAAACGCCAAGCGGCAAGTAGGCTCCGCCGGGAGTTCCCGTTACAGGACAATCAAGGGGCTAGACTGCGTCTGGCAACGAGAGTGGTACCGCAGAGGCCAAATGCGCCTTTGTCTCTCAGGTGAGGGGCAAAGGCGCATTTTTGTTAGTTGTCCCCGCCGCTGCCCCATAAAGAAGTGGAAAACATTCATACAGGAGGAATTTAACTATGGATTATAATTCAACCATCCATCTGCCAAAGACTGACTTTCCCATGCGGGCGGGACTGCCTGGACGAGAGCCGGGGATGTTGGATCGCTGGGAGCAGATGGATCTATATCATGAACTGTTGAAGAAGAACGAAGGCAAGCCCCTGTTCTCCCTTCATGATGGTCCTCCATTCTCCAATGGCAACTTGCACATGGGCCATGCGCTGAATAAGTCAATTAAGGATTTTATGGTTCGTTCCGCCGCTATGCGAGGATACTATACCCCTTATATCCCGGGTTGGGATAACCACGGTATGCCCATTGAATCGGCCATCATCAAGCAGAATAAGCTCAACCGAAAGGCCATGTCCGTTCCCGAGTTTCGCACCGCTTGCCATGAGTTTGCCCAGCACTATGTAGATGTGCAGCGGGAGGGCTTTCAACGGCTGGGTGTTTTGGGGGACTGGGAGCACCCATACCTCACCATGGACCCCAGCTTTGAAGCGGAGGAGGTCAAGGTCTTTGGGGCGATGTATCAGAAGGGCTATATCTATAAGGGGCTGAAACCCGTCTACTGGTGTCCCCACGATGAGACTGCCCTGGCCGAGGCGGAGATTGAATACCAGGACGATCCCTGCACCACCGCCTATGTCAAATTCTCCCTGCGGGACGATCTGGGCAAGCTGCGGGAGTATCAGGGGGAAAAGGTGTTCTTTGTCATCTGGACCACCACAATCTGGACCCTTCCTGGCAATCTGGCGATTGCCTTGCACCCCAGGGAAAACTACGCCTTGGTGAAGGCGGGCAACGGCGAGACCTATATTGTGGCCCAAGCCCTGGTGGACAAGGTGATGCAGGCGGGGAACATCTCTAACTATGAGGTGGTGGATACGCACCCCGGCGCATTCTTTGAGGATATGTTGGCCGACCATCCCTTTCTGGATAAGAGCAGCCGTTTGGTGCTGGCAGAGTACGTCACCATGGACTCAGGCACCGGCTGTGTCCACACCGCCCCCGGATTTGGTGCGGACGACTATCAGACCTGCAAGCGGTACGGCATGGAGATGGTGGTGCCCGTGGATAACCGGGGCCGTCATACCGATTACGCAGGCAAGTACGCTGGCATGACCACCGATGAGAGTAACCCGGTTATATTGGCAGATATGCGGGAGAGCGGCGCCCTGTTTGCCGCAGAGGACATTACCCACTCCTATCCCCACTGCTGGCGGTGCAAGCATCCTATCATTTTCCGGGCCACCCCACAGTGGTTCTGTTCAGTGGAGGACTTTAAGGAGGAGGCCTGTGCTGCCTGCGACGATGTGCGCTGGATCCCCGCCTGGGGTATCGACCGCATCAAGTCCATGATCCGAGAGCGGAGCGATTGGTGCATCAGCCGCCAGCGCCGCTGGGGACTGCCCATTCCAGTGTTCTATTGCCAGGACTGCGGCAAGCCGGTGTGCGACCAGACCACCATTGGGGCAGTGTCTGAGCTGTTTGCTGGGGAGGGTTCCAACGCCTGGTATGAAAGGGCGGCGGAGGATATTCTGCCAAAGGGCTACACCTGTCCTCACTGTGGGGGGAAGTCATTTACCAAGGAAGAGGACACCCTGGACGGCTGGTTCGACTCCGGATCCACCCATGCGGCCTCCATGAAGCAAGATCAGGGCTTCTGGCCTGCCACAGTCTATATGGAGGGACTGGATCAGTACCGGGGCTGGTTCCAATCTTCCCTGCTTACTGCTGTAGGCGCTCTGGGTCAGGGAGCACCCTTTCAGGAGTGCGTCACCCACGGCTGGACAGTGGACGGCGATGGCAAGGCCATGCACAAGTCTTTGGGGAATGGGGTAGATCCTGCGCAAATCTTTCAAAAATATGGTGCTGACCTAATCCGGTTGTGGGCGGGTTCCTCCGACTACCATGTAGACGTGCGCTGTTCAGACAGCATCTTCCGACAGCTCAGCCAGAGCTATCTGAAATTCCGCAATACCGCCCGGTACTGTCTGGGCAATCTAGACGGCTTTGACCCAAACCAGCTGGTGGCGCCCGGAGAGATGGAAGAGCTGGACCGTTGGGCGGTAAGCAAGCTCAATGAATTGATGACCAAGTGCCAGCGGGCCTATCAAAATTACGAATTCCACGTGGTGAGCCATGCAATCAATGACTTCTGTGTGGTGAAGATGTCTAGTTTCTACCTGGATATTATCAAGGACCGGCTGTACTGTGGGAACGAGGGAGGACGCCGGTCAGCCCGGAGTGCCCTTTGGCTCATTTTGGACACCATGACGAAGCTGTTTGCCCCCATCCTAGCCTTTACCTGTGACGAGATCTGGCAGGCTATGCCCCACCGGCATGGGGATGATGAGCGCAATGTGGTGCTTAACCAGATGAACCAGCCCTTTGCCGATTATGCCTTGAGCGAGAAGGATATGGACAAGTGGGAGAAGATCATCGCCTTGCGGGACGATGTAAACAAGGCGTTGGAGCTGGCCCGCACAGAGCAGGGAATTAAGAAAAACCAGGATGCTGACCTGACGCTGTTGTTTACCCCTGCGGCTTGGGAGGACTTTTCCGCTATGGGGATTACCGAGGATCAGCTGGCCGCCATTTGTATTGTGTCCGCTGTCACGGTGGAACCGGGAGATGGGGAGGGCTATCAGGGAGAGGAATTTGACGGCCTCACCGTAAGGGTATCCCCCGCCGCCGGGTGCAAGTGTCCCCGCTGCTGGAATCATGACAAACGCATTGGCGTCCCCGGCCATCATGAAGAATTGTGTGACCGGTGCGCTGCTGTGCTGGGAGGATGAATAGGAGCACAGGGCCCTTCCCCATTTTGGGAAGGGCCCTGTCTTGTCAATGGCTTGGGGTGTTGACCACGCCCAGGAACAGAGGCAGTTCGTCCGGCCCAGTGATGGCAAACAGGAAGGGCCGGTTCAGCACAAAGTTCACTTCCTCGCCAGGGAGAGCGCTGGTAGCATCATATTGAATGACAGTGTAAGCTGCGGCTTGGCAGCCTTCCTCGTCAACCAGTACCCGGTTGATCGTACACCGAATGAGCCATGCTTTACGGTGCTCATCATCAGCCAGACGGTGCGCATGACGGAAATAGCGTAAAAAGACCTCTTGAAACACGTCTTGGGCGTCATGGATATCTGCGGTGGGGGCTAAGGCCAACTGCCACACCATTTCCCCTCAGTGTGCCACCGCCATCGTCCGTTGATCTTGAGACAACGGGCACACCCCCTTCCCTTCTGATGATAATACCCTGTATGGGAATCAAAGGTTGTGCTCCAGGAGAAAAATTTAAGTGTTCCATTCCCAGCCCTGTACAGAGGAAGAACGTGGGTGCCTAAGGGAATGAAACAACCGCGTCCCTGCCGGGGTCTGCGACAGGGACGCGGTTGTTTTAGGATTGAGACTGGTTTCCGTTGGATTTGCCCCGATGATGGTTGGGACGGTGACGGCGTCGGTTCCCCCCGCCGTTTCCATGGGGGGCCTGTTCCTGGCGGGGCCGTTCCTGGTTGGGGACGGCAGATTGGGCGGCCTTGCCCTCTTTGTTCCCTCTCCGGCGCCGGCTACGGTTGTTGGGGCGGGGCTGCTCCTCCTGCCGGACGTTTTTTTCATTGCTCAAATAGTGTGCCAGCATGGAGGACAGGTCTCGGGGACCCTCCGGCTTGTCACTGCCTGAGCGGAGGGCTTCTCCTTTGGGATCGCGGAGTTTTTCCAGCTCTGCTTTGTCCGGAGGCACATATCCCTCGGGCCGCCTGCCCTTGCCGCTGCGCACCACCCGGATCTCACTGGGCAGATAGGATTTTGGCAGCTCATTGGAATCCTCAAGCCTGACTTTCACCTGTTCCTTTAACAGATTGATGGAGGACACAGTGCCCACTCCATCGGGACATTCTACAAAAGAGTCTTGCTTGGGACAGCGTTGAACCGCATCCTCATATGCCTCCTGCTCATATTTCAGACAGCACATAAGCCGTCCGCAAGTGCCGGAGATTTTAGTGGGATTGAGAGACAGATTTTGAACCTTGGCCATTTTAATAGATACAGGCTGAAATTCATTCAGAAATTGGGAGCAGCAAAAGGGCTTGCCGCAAATGCCGAAGCCCCCCAGCATCCGGGCCTCATCCCGGACGCCGATCTGCCGCAGTTCAATGCGGGCACGGAAGACGCCCGCCAGATCCTTGACCAGGGCGCGGAAGTCCACCCGGCCATCAGAGGTAAAGAAGAAAATAATCTTGCTGCTATCAAAACTGTACTCTACCTGGACCAGTTTCATATCCAAATGATGGCGCTCAATGAGCTGCTGGCAGGTGTGCAGGGCCTCCTTCTCCCGGCGGCGGTTTTCCTGGATCTGTAACTCATCCGTTTGCGTGGCAAGGCGCACAAGGGGACGCAGTGGCTGGATAACGGACTGGTCGTCCACCATAGTGTTACGGCGGGTGCAGGTGCCATATTCCAGCCCCTTTCCCGTCTCTACAATCACATTTTGGCCTTGTTCCACAGCCAAGCCGAGGGGATCAAAGTAATATTGCTTTCCGCCCGGACGAAACCGGACGCTGATGATCTCTGTCATGGGGAAGTTCCTCCGTATATTGTAAGACATTGACGGGCTAGCCGGTCACCTTTGTGGGAATAACTCCGCGGCCAGCCAGCCCAGGGTATGGCCAGGGTTGGGATGATAGGCCCCGTTTTCCCGGCATAGTTTCAGAGCACCAAGCACTTGGGCTCCCCGCCGGGGATACTGGGCTAAATATTTGGCAGTTTGGATTTCAGCTTGGGCCAGCAGGATGGCAAGCTGGTCACTTTTGGGTTTTTCTAGTTCCAGGTCCACCAGCCGCTCTGCCACTGCCAGTTCATCCCCCTCCAGCAGGAGTTGTGCCAGCTGCTCTGCCTTGTCCACAAGGGTGGGATCGGTATTTTTGTCCTCCGGGGGAAGGGTGAGCAGTTCACACCGGGAGCGGACGGTGCCAAGCAGTGTGCCGGGCTGGTCTGCCAGCAGCAGAAAGGCGGCATAGGTCGGGCCGTCCTCCAACACCTTAAGCAGGGCGTTTTGGGCAGCTGGATTCAGTGCGTCCGCTGGACGAATAATGTACACCTTTCTGGCGCCTTCGTTGGGCCGGATGTAGACATCTGACCGCAGGGCCCTGACCTGGTCCACGGTGATTTCCCGCTTGCCGGTAGCAGGGGTGGCAACAGTCACGTCTGGGTGGATGCCTGCAGCCACCTTGCGGCAAGGTTGGCAGTGGCCGCAAGGCGGATGACCTTCCGGGCATAGATAGGCTGAGGCCAGCCGGTTTGCCAGATCGGTGCGGCTGTCCTCGTTGCCTCCGGTAATCAGGTAGGCGTGGGAGAGCGGATTGGGCAAATTAGTCATAGCTGCTCAAGCCACACTGGGCGCAGATGAGATGGCATTTCTTGCCGTAACCCTTATAGCGTTGTTGTAGTCAACGGTCATTGGAAAAATCCCCTCCGTGAAAAAGCGTCAAAGCGCACTACTTCTACCGTGTCCTTATTATAACCGATTTTGTTGAAATAGGCCAGATATTTTTTTTGGATACGCTCTCCGGGGGCAATGACCGGTACGCCAGGAGGATAGGGCGCCAATTGACAGGCGGCTACCCGGCCATCGCTGCAGTGAAGGGGGACCTGCTCCGTGGGGGCATGCCGCCGTCCAGGGTGTCGGCGGAGAAGGAGGAGAAATTGAGCGTGCCATCCTCATTGCCGGAGCAGGCGGAGA
>CAKNZJ010000123.1 GCA_932222125.1 uncultured Clostridia bacterium
GAGTGGTGGAATTGGTAGACTCGCTGGCTTCAGGTGCCAGTGCTCGCAAGGGCGTGCGGGTTCGACTCCCGCCTCGCGCACCAAACCCATGTAATCCGAACCTGTTTCCGATAGGAGATAGGTTCGGATTACTGGTTTTCTCCGAGTTTTTTGAAGATATACACTTCCAAAAAGAAGTTGTTAAGCAGCTTGAATCTAAGCCGATGGGGCCGCAAAAAAATAGTTTGGGAAGATGACAAGATAAAAAACTGATTTTTGGTGAGTTCAACATGGACACTGGCTATGCGAAATTTCTGGACTGCATGCGGGCCACCACGTGCCGCCAGCGGGGGATGCTTCCGGAAACGCTGGGTTTTGGCGATCTGGCACTGACTCCCGCCGCCTACAAGCTTCCAATGCGGCGCTGTGACTTAACGCGAAAGAGATGGAACTCATGCGGCTGCCCATGCTGAACGGAGGGGCAATACCTGCCCAAGGAGACATTGTTGACCAAGGTATGGGGGGTTCGGCGCAGTGGACAACAACGTGGAGGCATATAGCTTATTTCCGTGGAAAAATTGACCATCTTAAAATCCAGAGTCAGATTGTGCATACAGCGGAATGTGGGCTACCGACTGGAGGAACAAGCACGATTTAAAAACTCCGGCGAAAATTTGTGGTGGTATTCATGGGTGTGGTCAGTATAGCGCTCGCGGTGCTGCTGATTGGCCTTATAATGAGCGTTGTGATCCATCTCGTGTTAGGCATAGACACAGTTGAGATAAGTGTGGCCCTGGACAGGTTTGTGATGGCGATTATCGTGTTCTGTCTTATACAGTTCTTTGCTTACGGAGCAGAACTTGAAAAAGATGCCAACGGGGGGTAAAGCTATGGGGAAAATCGCTCTGTAATTGGACGGAGTGATGGTTGAACGCAAGATGTTGTGGAACGTGTGGGTATCTCTAATGTTAAGCTATCAAAAATAAAAAATAATAAGGTTACGGCAGTGCGTTTTTCTACTCTTGCAGCAATATGTGAGGTTCTGGATTGTAAAGCCGGGGATATTCTCAAATTTTAGAAAGGAGAATAATAAACGGTGTATCTTTTTATGATTCCTGCACTGGAATGAAAAACTGTAGAGGTGTGCGTTTGTGATTAAAGTAGGTTACTGTATTCAAACTAAAGTCATCGGACCCCATCTCCAATCAGGGATGGGGTCCGATGACTTGTTGCCCTTATATCACATCAAAGTAGATTTTGCTTTGTCCCAGAATCAAAGAGATGGACGAGATCGCTGGGACAGGGCCACGTACGCGCCATTGACCATGAGGGAATAGCCGTTGAGATTTTGACCCTTGCAATAGTGAAAAAATCTGATACAATAATATCTCACAACCATTGTCAATGGTTGTGAGATATTATTGTGAGACGTTGGTTGACCATGGAGCCAGCCGCCATGGGTCAATGGGGGAAGGGATATTTGTGAAACGGATTGCCATTTTGTCTGACACCCATGGCCTGCTGCGACCGGAGGTTATCGCCCAGCTGGAGCGGGCAGATGTGATTGTCCACGCCGGGGATATCAACACCCCAAGTGTGGCGGATGCCCTGGCCGCCTATGGACCCGTCCATATTGTCCGGGGCAACAACGACAAGGAGTGGGCTCAGAACCTGCCTGATAGCCTCACCTTTGAGGTGGAGGGATTGGGTATCTTCCTGGTTCACAAGAAACAGGATGTGCCGCCGGTGTTATCAGGAGTGGATGTGGTAATCTACGGCCACTCTCACCGATATGCCATGGAGGAGCGTGAGGGTGTGCTGTGGCTTAACCCGGGAAGCTGCGGCCCGCGGCGCTTTGGCCAGGACATCACGTTGGCGGTGATGGAGGTGGACAAAGGTCGCTGCCAGGTGAAAAGGGTGTCCATTCCCCACCAGGCTGGATGATGGGGAGGGAAGGAGTATCATGCGCATTATCATTTCACCGGCCAAAAAGATGAATGATGATCTGGACAGCTTTTCCATAGACAAGCTGCCCCAGTTTCTGAAGGAGGCGGAGGAGCTGAAAGCCGCCCTGTGCAAAATGTCCTTTGAGGAACTTCGGAAATTGTGGAGGTGCAATGACGCCATTGCCGCTTTGAATGTAGAGCGGCTGCGGGGCATGGACCTCCGCCGCCGTCTTACCCCAGCTATCCTGGCCTATGAGGGTATCCAGTATCAGTATATGGCACCCAGGGTTCTGGAGACGGAACAACTGGGCTACCTCCAGGAGCATTTGCGCATTTTATCTGGATTATACGGTCTGCTGCGCCCCTTTGATGGAGTGACCCCTTACCGGCTGGAGATGCAAGCCCGCCTGCCGATGGGTGAATGCAAGGATCTATATCAGTTTTGGGGCGGCAAGCTGGGAGATGCCCTAGCCGCGGAGGCCGGTTTGGTAGTCAACCTGGCCTCCAAGGAGTACAGCCGGACAGTGGAGCCGCATCTGCCTTCCAAGATCCGCTTTCTCACCTGCACGTTTGGGGAGTGGAACGGAGAGAAGCTTCTGGAAAAGGGCACCATGTGCAAGATGGCCCGGGGCCGGATGGTGCGATGGCTGGCGGAGAACAATATCACAGACCCGGAGGATATCCGCTATTTTGCCGATCTGAACTATCAGTTTGCCCCAGCTCACTCTACAGAAAACAACTATGTATTTATTCAAGGAGGAACCTGATATGCTGAATATTGGAACCAAAGCGCCGGCATTTACCCTGCCGGATAAGGACGGAAACTTGGTGTCCCTGTCGGATTTTGCTGGGAAGAAGGTGGTACTGTATTTCTATCCAAGGGACAACACCCCAGGCTGTACCCGCCAGGCTTGCGCCTTTGGAGAGGCCTATGAGCAGTTTAAGGAGCTCAATACAGTGGTCATTGGAGTGAGTAAGGATTCCGAGGCATCCCACCAGAAATTTGTGGATAAATATAACCTGCCCTTTGTCCTGTTGTCCGATCCGGAGAGGGTGGCCATCGAGGGTTACGATGTGTGGCAGGAGAAAAAGTCCTACGGTAAGGTGAGTATGGGCGTGGTACGGGCCACCTATGTCATAGACGAGCAGGGTATGATTGAAAAGGTGATGCCCAAGGTAAAGCCGGATACCAACGCCTCTGAAATTCTGGAGTATCTGAAAGAGCAGAAGTGATTAAGGACAAGCTGTCCTGACCAGGATTAGAGGATATATTAATAAAAACCAGCCCTCCATTCAGTTGGAGGGCTGGTTTTTTCAGTGAATGGGGCTGGGACTAAGTTGGCGCTCAGTTCAGCTTGACGGTGAGCAGCAGCTCGCCGGCCTTGACGGAAGAGCCATCTTTAATGAGCACTTCGTCCACAATACCGGCCATCCGTGCCACCACAGAGGTCTCCATCTTCATAGCTTCAATAACGGCGACCACCTGATTCTCCTCAACAGTGTCACCGGGCTTCACCGTCACTTTGGACACCATGCCCGGAATAGAGGAGCCAACCTGGCTCTTGTCCTCGGGATCAGCCATCACCACGGTCTTGCCTTTTACCTCAGCCCGCTTGTCAGGGACGGACACTTCGCGGCGCATACCGTTCAACTCAAAGTTGACGGTGCGCGTGCCATCGTCGTGGAGATCTCCCAGGCCCAGATACCTGATAACCAGGGTTTTGCCGTCCTCGATATTGATCTTGTTGGTCTCGCCAATAGCCAGACCGTTGAAGAACACATGGCTGCCCATACGCATGATGTAGCCATACTCTTGGCGGTGCTTGTGGTAGTCCTCATATACCTTGGGGAACATACAGTAGGAGAGAATAGCCCGCATGCTGATGCCGCTGGCATCCATGAACTTGCTCATCTCCGCCTTCACCTGGTCAAAATCCACCGGCGGCAGCAGCTCACCGGGACGGCAGGTGATGGGTTGTTCACCTTTGAGCACCACTTCTTGCAGGCCCTCGGGCTGGAAGCCCCAAGCGGGCTGGCCCATCATGCCCTTGAAGTAGGACACCACAGAATCGGGGAAAGCCAGGGCCTTGCCTCGTTCCACGATATTGTCAGGGGTCAGGTCATTCTGAACCATAAAGATGGCCAGATCGCCTACCATCTTGGAGGAGGGAGTCACCTTGACTAAATCGCCCAGCATATCGTTTACTGTCTTGTACATCTCCTTGACTTCCTCAAAGCGGGAGCCAAGGCCCAGGGATACCACCTGGGGATACAGATTAGTATACTGGCCGCCGGGAATTTCATAGCGGTAAATATCGGTGGTGGGGGTTTTCAGACCGGTGTCAAAGTTCTGATAGCGCAAGCGCACGTCGGCCCAGTAGTTGTCCAGCCGCTGAATCTCTCGCAAATCCAGGCCGGTGTCCCGATCCTGGCCTTCTAAGGCAGCCACCACGGCGGACAGGGAGGGCTGGCTGGTGAGGCTGGACAGGGAGGCCGTGGCGCAGTCCACAATGTCCACTCCGGCTTCCGCCGCCATCAGATAAGCGGCCACCTGGTTGCCGGTGGTGTCGTGAGTGTGCAGGTGGATGGGCAGGCCCACTTCATTTTTCAGAGTTGTTACCAGTTTCTTGGCGGCATAGGGCTTGAGCAGGCCGGACATGTCCTTGATGGCCAGCAGGTGAGCGCCCCGCTTCTCCAGCTCTTTGGCCATCTTCACATAGTAATTCAACGTGTACTTGTCCCGCTTTTCATCCAAAATGTCGCCAGTGTAGCAGATAGTTGCCTCGCACAGCTTGTTCTGGCGGATGACCTCGTCCATGGCGATCTCCATACCGGGTATCCAGTTCAGCGAGTCAAATACCCGGAATACGTCGATGCCGGACTTGGCAGCGGAACGAACAAACTCACGCACCAGGTTGTCGGGGAAATTGGCGTAGCCCACCATGTTGGAGCCACGCAACAGCATCTGGAAGGGGATGTTGGGGATCTTCTCCCGGAGCATGTCCAACCTCTCCCAGGGGGATTCATGGAGGAAGCGATAGGCGGCGTCAAAGGTGGCGCCCCCCCACATTTCCAGAGAGAAGCAATCGTTGAGGATCTCGGCCACGCCGTCCGCCCCCTTAACCATGTCACGGGTACGCATCCGCGTGGACAGCAAGGACTGGTGGGCGTCTCGCATTGTGGTATCGGTGATGAGCAGCTTCTTTTGATCCAGCACCCACTGCTTAACCGCCTCAGGGCCCTCTGCATCTAGAAGCTGCTTTAGGCCATGGAGCTTTTTGCCAGTGGGCTCAGGGAAGCGAGGGGTGTCATACTGGTGGCGTTCGGTGTCTGGATTATCTACCTGGATCTGGGCGATGTACTTCAGTACCTTGGTAGCCCGGTCACGGCTGTTCTCAATTTCAAACAGTTCGGGGGTATCGTCAATGAACTTGGTATGACAGGTGCCGTTATGAAAGGCGGGGTGGGTCAAAATATTGGTGACAAAGGGAATATTGGTTTTGACGCCGCGCACATGCTCCTCACTGATGGCCCGGGCTGCCCGACGGCAGGCACCCTCAAAGGTATTGTCCCAAGAGGTCACCTTCACCAGCAGAGAGTCATAGTAAGGGGAGATGACGCTGCCCGCCGCGGCATTGCCGCCGTCCAGACGCACACCGAAGCCTCCACCGGAGCGGTAAGCGGTGATACGGCCGGTGTCGGGAGCAAAGCTGTTGGAGGGATCCTCGGTTGTGACCCGGCATTGAATGGCATAGCCGTTCATCCGCAGGTTGTCCTGGCTGGCTAGACCGATGGCGGGATGGGACAGGGGATGGCCCTCCGCAATGAGAATCTGGGCTCGGACCAGGTCCACACCGGTGACCATCTCAGTGACGGTGTGTTCCACCTGGATGCGAGGATTCATCTCAATGAAATAGTGCTGGCCAGTCTTGCCGTCCACAAGGAATTCCACAGTGCCCGCATTGATATAGCCCACATGCTTGGAGATTTTCACCGCGTCTGCCCGGAGCGCCTCCACAGTGGCCGGGGGTACAGACCAGGCCGGAGCATATTCTACCACTTTCTGATACCGGCGCTGGAGGGAGCAGTCCCGCTCACCTAAATGCATCACATTGCCGTGCTCATCGGCCAGGATCTGCACCTCGATATGCTTTGGCTCCACCAGGAATTTTTCGATGAAAATATCCTCGTTGCCAAAGGCTTTCCGGGCCTCGTTTTTCACCAGATGGAACTCCCGGCGAACATCTTCCTCCGTATCACAGCGGCGCATACCACGTCCGCCACCGCCTGCCGCGGCCTTCAGGATAATGGGAAAGCCATACTCCACCGCTTTGGACACGGCCTCTTCCACATCCTGAAGGGGCTGGGTGGAGCCGGGGATGATGGGTACCCCGCAGGCAATGGCCGTGGCTTTAGCCGCAAGTTTATCACCCATTTGAGCTAGAATATGGGAGGGGGGACCGATGAACTTGATGCCATTTTGTTCACAGGCACGGGCAAATTCAGCGTTCTCAGACAAGAACCCATAGCCGGGATGTATGGCGTCCACTCCGCGCCGGCGGGCTAGGCTGATAATACCTGGGATATCCAGATATGCACCCAAGGGAGATTGGTTTTCCCCAATGAGATAAGCCTCATCAGCCTTGGTGCGGAACAAACTATTGATATCTTCATTGGAGTACATAGCAACGGTGTGCAGCTCTAGGTCATAGCAAGCCCGAAAAATGCGAATGGCAATTTCACCGCGGTTGGCGGCGAGCACCTTGGAAAATTGTTTGGTCATGGTGCGACCTCCTTTCAATAATGTGCGTAGGGTCTTTCAGCTCTGCCCCACCTAGGAAGGGAATTCCTTGGCGGGGCAGGGTAAAATAACCTGTTCTTTTATAATATGATGAGATAAAGCGCTTGTCAATGTTTGTGTTTGTAGAAAAGAAAAAATGTGAGGTAAAATTGACGCCAATAAGGGGATCAGGAGACCAGGGTGGGGATATAGACGGCTTCCTCCGCTTGGGATGGGCCGCTCAGGGACAGGGATGGATCGGTGTGATAGATTATATCATCGTCACAATGGACAGACCAGACCCCTTGTACCGCTAGGTCTTTCATATGTTTCAGGGAAAATTCCCGTCCCACATAGCTGGGGATCATATGCAGGAGTATCTGAGCACATCCCATGGCCTGGGAATAGCCTACCAGGCTGTCGGTAGAAGTTCTGCTCAGACCATCCTGGGCATCTACATAGGGAGTGCGGATCTGACCATTCTCCCACTGATAGTACCGTCGTTCATCCAGGATGCCCATCAAATGGTCCCGGAGATAGACGATGCTCATGGGACCGGAAAATTCCATCACTGCCGCCAGTTGAATGCTCTGGCCCACTCGGTCATAGATGTTGAAGGAGTGGGGGGTACCGCTGTCGTCCAGAGTCCGGCTGAAGCCGTCAAAGCTGGACAAAGAGCCCAAAGTGTAGCCTCCCTGTATGAGGGATTCTGCCAGGTAATCGACAATAAATGCATTTTTCAGCCAAAAAAAGTCTACAAAATTAGTTACGCCATTGGTCTGGGCATAGGACAGATAGGAGTCGGACACCTTCAAACGCACCCGGTTGCTTCCCAGGAGTTCCAGCTTAATCGCTTCAGGATCATTGACAAAGGGGATCAGCTGGGCGATGTAGTCATGCATCTCCTGATTGACAAAAGGGTCAAAGCTGGCGGCCTCCAAATCGTCAGCGGCGTAAAACAGACTGTCGTATACCTCGTAAATAGGGCCGAGATAGAGGGAACGGTTCTCACAGTCCTCCAGCAGTGTAAAGGCATGATACAGGGTGTCCTCCACCTCCAGCACCTCATTGGGGTGCTGATTGAGATCATAGAGATTGTTCACTCCGTCAAAACTTTGGCGGGTATTGAACAGCTTGTAGGCATGAACGCAGGCATGGGAGTAGAGTGAAACGAGCTCCCGGTGCTCTGCCAACGGGGATGTGCCGCCGGCGCCAAGATTATAAAGGAGGACAAATTCATCCCCGCAGTTGAGGGGGGCGGAGGAGCTGACTGAAATTTTCTGCCATCCAGATTGAGGCGTCAAAAGGTTGGTAAAGGCATAGGCCAGTGCCCCAGCGCCCAGGAGGAGCAGAAGTGCCGCCGCTACTAGCCTCAGATGGGGATGACCTTCAGAGAGCTGGATTTTTTCCACCGGCGGAAGGTGTGGAACATCTCGTTTTTTTGCGGTGCGTCCCATTTATCTTAACACTGCGATGAGCAGGATCAGGAAGAGAAGCAAGATAACGCCGTAGGTGATCAGACCATAGATGGCGCCCTTCTTACACATCTTATAATTGCGGTAGTGTCGGAAGCGCTTAAAGAGCGCGGCCGCGATAATCCCCAGAATAGGAAGGAAGAAGGACAGAATGGAATACCAGATGTTGCCGGTATCGTGGATGGGTGCTTTCAAAAACGCCTCATCGGCATCAGGTGTAGGAGTAGGGGAGACATGGGGTGGGGCGACAGCGTCGGAGTTGAGTGCGGCGATGGTAATGGCCTGGATGGGCACCCCGCGCTCCCGAATAGCCCGGTATTGCTCGATTTCCCGCTGATTGCCATAGACATAGTGGTTATGGCCGATACAGACAAACTCCGGTTGATCCACAGAGTAGTCGTGGATGGAAGGGTTATAGGTATACAAAACTTTGTTCTTTTCCAGCTTGGGATCTGGAATAGGAATGGCGGAGATAAGGGAGTGGGTATAGGGATGCAGGGGGAAGTTGAACAATTCCTCCGCATCGGCTACCTCCACAATCCTGCCTTTATAGATGACGCCGATTCGGTCAGAGACGAAGCGCACAACGGACAGGTCATGGGCGATAAATAGATAGGCCAGGCCCTTTTCCCGCTGGAACTTTTTCATCAGGTTGAGTACCTGGGCCCGGATAGACACGTCCAGCGCGGAGATCGGCTCGTCGGCCACCACCAGCTCCGGCTCCATGACCATGGCCCGAGCGATGCCGATGCGTTGTCGCTGTCCACCGGAGAACTCATGGGGATAGCGGGTGAGATGCTCAGGAAGAAGCCCCACCTCATGGATCATCGTCTCCACTTTGCGCATTCTGTCAGCCTGATTTTCAAACAGATGAAAGTTGTACAACCCTTCTGAGATGATATACTCCACTGTGGCTCGCTCATTCAGAGAGGCGGCAGGGTCCTGAAACACCATCTGGATATTGCGGATTACCTCCCGGTCCAGTGCTCGGGAAATTTTGCCGGAGATACGAACTCCCTTGTACAAAATTTCACCAGCTGACAGGGAATTGACCCGGATGACCGCCCGACCGATTGTGGTCTTGCCTGAGCCGGACTCTCCCACCAGGGAAAAGGTCTCCCCCTTATAGATGTCGAAGGAGGCATTCTGCACCGCCTTGACTGCGTCCTCCCCATTACCAAAGGTGATGTCAATATTTTTGACGGACAGCAGGATCTCTCTTCCGCTTTCATCCACAGGGCCTTTTGCTGAATGGAGCCGGCCTCCTATCATATTGTCAGCCAAGTTCGATCCCCCTCTCAATGTGAAACGCATGGATTAATTTCTCGTGGATATTTTGGATACCTTCCGGCTTTTCAATCTTTGGCGCCCGGGGATCCAGCAGCCAGGTCTTTGCAAAGTGGGTGTCGGAGACCTGGAACATGGGGGGTTCCTCCAAGGTGTCCACTTTTAAGCAGAATGGATTCCTAGGGGCAAAGGAATCGCCGACAATATTGTTATACAAGGAGGGCGGTGTCCCGGTGATGGAGTATAGTTTGGCATCTTTTTGGGCCAGCTGGGGCAGGGAGGAAAGCAGAGCCCAGGTATAGGGGTGCCTGGGATCATAAAAGACCTCCTCGACGGTGCCCAGTTCGATGACCTGACCGGCATACAGCACCGCTACCCGGTCGGCGATATTGGCTACTACCCCAAGGTCGTGGGTGATGAATACAGTGGTGTAGTTGAATTCCTTCTGTAAATCCTTGATAAGCTGAAGAATTTGAGCCTGGATGGTTACGTCAAGGGCGGTGGTGGGCTCATCACAGATCAAAATTTTGGGCTGGCAGGACAGGGCAATGGCAATGACAATGCGCTGCCTCATTCCGCCGGAATATTGGAAGGGGTAGTCGTCAAAGCGAGCCTCCGCCTTGGGTATGCCCACCTTTCTCATCAGCTCCAGCGCCCGGGAGCGGGCTTCTGCTTCCGAGCAGCCCTGGTGCTTGAGAATGATGGATGTGATCTGTTTGCCGATGGTGATAATGGGGTTGAGAGAGGTCATAGGATCCTGGAACACGGTGGCAATGCGCCGGCCGCGGATACGGGACCAATCCTGTGGATGGTTGACGTTGGATAGATTGATGACACAGGTGCCGTGGAGCTGCTCTGGCGTCTCATCTAGATACCGCACCCGGAACACCACATTGTCAAAGACAGCATCGCGCTGGGCATCGTCCATCAGATCCACCCCAAGCCGCATGGCCGCCTGAAAGGCTTTCAGCAGCCGAAGTGTGAGCTGTATCCGGCGGTTAAAGTGATACCGGCACACAGACAGACAGATTTCTTTGGCAATCACCTGGTTGCGTTGAACGGTTTCAGGGGAGATGCTGCCGCTGATCTCTTTGGCGTGCCTGGCCTTCAGTGCGGTCAGTTTGTGGTGGTACTCTTTCATATACGCCCCGTTTTGGGAGACGCTGTTATGCTTGAGTTTGGCCTTCCGCTGGCAGTCCTTTTTCATCGCCTTGATCTGAGCATCCAGTTGACTGATGGTCCGGCGCAGCTCTTGGATGCGGGGCTTGTCATCAGCGGGATTCAAAGTCTGTTTTAAATTGAAGGCGTCAGTCCGCTGGGCGGTGAGCTCTTTCAGGGTCTGTTCAACTTGCCCCAGTTCGTCCTGGTCCAAGCCACTGCGCTCCCGCTTTTCCGATTCTAGCGTCAGTATGTCCCGATAGGTGGAGGCGCCAAGTTCCAGCTTGGAATACCGGTTGAGCTGTTTTAGGGCAAAGTGCATCAGCCTGACGGTGGCAGGAGTAAGATTGACAGTGGTGTCCGACAATTCATCATCATGAAAGATGATTTTGCCTTGGCTGATGAAGCCATTGGAATCCAGCATCCCAGCAAATGCCTTGGTAAATACGGATTTGCCTGAGCCGGATTCTCCCACGATGGCAATGGATTCATTTTCGTAGATGTCCAGGGAAATACCCCGGATGGCGGTTAGGACCCGGCCTCTCACCCGAAACTTGACGTATAGGTCTTGGACTGACAGCAATACTTTTTTCTCTTCCATACAGCTCCCCCTCACATATGGGTTCTGGGATCAGAGGCATCGCCCAGGTTTTGGCCTACCACATACAGTACGATGGTAATAATGGAGGCAATGGCCACAGGGCTCCAGAACTCAAACTCCCAGCCTGGAGTGACCATGGCGCTTTCGGCAGCGAAAATCAGTCGTCCCAAGGACATGTCAGACAAACCCATACCAATATAGGACAAGAACACCTCGTAAGAGATATAAGAGGGAATCTCTGTAGCCAGCAATGTGACAATGATAGAGGTCATGAAGGGAAGGATATTTTTCATGGCGATTTTTATTGTAGAGGTGCCAAGGCACCGGGAGGCCAGATTGTACTCCCGATCCCGGATAATGACCACCTGGGTGCGGATGAAATAGGCGATGGCCAGCCAGCCCGTGATGGTCAAAGCCAGCACAATGGTCCAAAAGCTGGCAGTGAATAGCATCACCATCACGGAGATGAACAGGATATAGGGTATGTTACCCAGGATATTGTATACCTCCATCATCACAACATCCACCTTTTTGGAGAAGCCCCAAATAGAGCCCACGATGACCCCGATGGTGATATTGATGGCGGCGCAGATAAAGGCCAGGGAGATGGAGATACGCGCGCCGTTCCAGATGGCGTCAAAGGTGGGCTCGCCGGCGGCCCCGGTGCCCAGAATGGAGTGGATGGATGCGCCAAAATATTCGATGGCCCGACTGGGGGAGAGATGCTTGGCGGCGGGATCCATCAGGTTGGCAAATGGATTGTAGTGGACAACGGTAGGGTAGATATAGGCAAAGGCCACCAGCAGCACCAGTACGGATAGAATGACGATGTTGAGTTTGTTGCGGAAAAACACGCGGAATACGGAGTGCCAGTAAGAGTACCGGGGAGCGGTAATCTTTTCTGACTCGACGTCGCTGTGGCTGACGAAGGAGAACAGCTCCTCATTGCTCAGACCGAATTTTTCTAAATCTTTGCTCATACTGTCTCACCTATCTTTCGTGGAGAAAGAGATTCTCGGGTCTACGGTGGCAATCAGAACATCGCCCAAGATGATGGCCACCACCGACAGCACTGCATAAAACAGAGTGACGCCTATAATAACGCCGTTGTCATACCGGTTGATGGCCTCTGTCAGCAGGTTGCCTGCGCCTGGCACTACATATACCCGCTCAGTGATAATCGCGCCGGTCAGGGAGAACAGTACGCTGCTGGGTATGCCATGGACGATGGGAATAGCCGCATTTTTCATGATGTGCCTGGTAAAAATCTCACCCTCGGAAAGTCCGCCGGACCGGGCAAACTTGACATAGTCTGAATTGGATTGGTCGATCATATATCGGCGCATCCATTTCATGAGATTTGCCATGGAGGGCAGGGCCAGGGATACAATGGGAAGCACATACATCAGCTTGTTGGATGATTCCATGTTAAAGGTGGTGGGCAGACCAAATAGGCTACCGCCGATGGCCTTGAACAGGAAGATATAGGCTAGGGAAGGTACCGCGATGATGAAAATGATATACACCGTGCCCAGCTTGTCGATCAGCTTATCCTTTTTTCTGGCCATCAGAATGCCGATGGGCAGGCCCAGCACATAGGCCATAATCACGGAGATCACGCCGATCACAAAGGAGTAGCCCAGCTTGGACATACCGCTCCGAATGGTGCTTACATTGGTGTAGTCATCATGAAAGCGGTCGGCCAGGAGCGGGCTGCTCGCCCGAGAGCCGTATACATAGGTGGCGGTGTGCAGGTCATCGGCACTCAGCTCCGTGTGGCCGGAGGGATAGGTGATGGTGGACTGCATATAGGAACCCTGGCTCAGGGTCATGGTGTCAAACACATCGATGCCGGTATTCACCGAATAGGAGGTGCCCAGCTGGATTGTGAGGATATTCTGATGGAGGAAGGGGAACTGAGAATCGAAGTAGAGCAGATACTTGTGCTGGGTCCCGTTGCCGATGATGGCAGGAGAAAAGACCGTGCCGCCGTAGGCAGGGTCAAAGAGAGTGAAGGTGAGCCCGCGCGCGCCAATATCCTGCTCCTCCGGAACATAGTGAATACTGTCTACCTGGAACAATCCAGTGAAGTACTTCCACAGGCGTTGAAACAGCGGCAGGTCCCGGTGAGCGAACAACGCCTGCTGCCCACCGTCGGCTAGACGGCCTCCTGCCCGAACCACTGCATTGAGCCGCCGGACAGTATAGCCCTGGGATTCATAGTGTTGAACAAATCGCTGGACATATTCTGAGGTTTGCTCTGAGTCATCCTTTGGCGTACGTCCGAGCATCACAGCCTGCTCCCGGGTTTGATCGTCGATCTCACCGCTGCGGGCCAACTCATTGATATAGTCGGCATAGGTTACATAGTCCAGATACCCATATTCCTCCCACTTGGAGTACATATAGGTCACCTTAGAATTGCTGCCCTGATGCTGATACACCGAGTCGGAGGCGAACACCAGATTCCGGTCGAGCATGGAGTAGATCATCACCATTACCAAAGCCACCACTACAATGATGGAGAGGAGGCCATGAAGCAGGCGTTTTATCAAGTATTTTCCCATAATATCAACTCGCTGTTGCAGAGATAGCGCAAGGGGGCGGAGACACCCCCACCCCCTTGCAACGGATCGTTCTGGAAACTTGTGCTGTTGAGTCTATCGCTTAGAATAAGCCAATGGCCTTGGTCATGAAGCCGGAGTATTCGGGTAGCATGGTGCTGAGGTAGGCTTGGGGATCGCCGTAGTCGGGGCCCCAGCCGGTCATGTCGCTGATGTCGCAGTTCAGCTCATAGCCGGTTGTGTTGTAATAGCCGGCGTTGTACCAAGCTTTGGAGTCGGCGCCTTCCACCAGATTGACGATGACCTTCTTTTCCAGTGAGGTTTCGATGGACTGCTTGTAGGCGTTGGCCCGGTTGACATAGGGCTGAATATTGCCGGGATAGACCAGGTCGATATAGATGGGATTTTCAGCGCTGATGTCTATATCCAGTTCTTCGATGGCAAGGGCTATCTCGCTGGCGGCATATTCAGGATTGTACCAGCCGTCATATCCGTCGGAGGAGCCCACGCCGCCGTCGGCCTCAGGGTCCCAGGCCTTGATGGGTATCTGGTCGGCGTCCAGCTGAGCCTGGAGGATCTCGCCGTAGTAGGTGCCGGCGGGGAAGGAGGTGGCGGTTCCGTTGATGTCAACGCTCACGTCTTCCTCCAGGTAAACAAAGTTGCCGGGGATATAGGTGTTGCGCAGATTATTGGTCTTCAGCTCCTCGCCGTAAACTTGGCTGTTCCAGGAGGCGCGGTCCAGGCCAAAGGCCAGGGCCCGGCGGAAGTGGAGGTTCTGCACCGCGGTGCGGGTCCGCTCCGCCTGCTCTACAGTCTGGGTGGAGACACACACTGTGGAATCATTGAAGTTGGCGAACGCCTTGCGGTTCAGATTCACAAAGTTCAGGTAGGTGCTGGAATCAGTGTTGTTAATGATGGCGTAATCGTCAAAGGTGTTGGCGTTGCGGGCCATCTCAATGCGCTCGGTGGTGAGGCCAACGGAGTCAATGGTGTTTGCCCAAAAGTCGGTGTAGGGCTTTTGCGCATCGGAACTGTCGGTGTAGTACCAGGTCAGCGTCTTGATGGTGACGTTGTCCTTGTTCCAGAAGCTGGGATTAGCCTGGAACACAATGGAGTTCTTATTAGTGGCGCTGGTCACCAGATAGGGGCCGCAGTACACGATGGAGTCGGGGCCCTTGCCATAGGTGTAGTCAGCGGCGGCGGAGTTAAACTCCTCGCCGAACTTGCCGCCCTGGGACTCATAGTAGCTGCGGCACAGGGGAGCGAAGGGGGAGTAGCAGAGCATGGTGATAAAGAAGCTGTTGGGAGCCTCTAGGGTGTACTCTACGGTGTACTTGTCCACGGCCTTTACGCCCACCGCAGAGAAGTCCGTGTTCTCACCGCTGATGTAGCCGGCGGCACCCTTGATGTTGCCGCCCCCAGCGGCGATCAGTTCCTGCAGGCCGCCCTCGGCGTCCACCATGTGCTGCATACCAGCCACAAAGTCATCGGCGACCACCTCGGCCACTTGACGGCCCTGCTGGTCCACCCAGTACACGCCCTCGCGGAGGTGGAAGGTGTAGGTCAGCTCGTCGTCAGAGACCTCCCAGCGCTCGGCTAGGCCGGGAACGATCTCATTTTCGTTATTATAGTTGATCAGATAGTCATAGGTGAGGACCAGGGGCTCGTGGTCCACGGTCTGAGAGGAGGATAGGTCATCCCAGGTGGTGGGATCGTCCACATAGAGAATGGAGGCGGTGTCCTTCAGGGTATACCCCTTTTCGTTCAGATAGTTCTTCACCCAATCCAGATAGGTGCCCTGGCCGCGCTGCTCGCCCCACTGGCTGCGCATCTCATTATAGTCGGCGGCCTTGATGGTTTCAGTGGTAACAAGCTGGGTATTATAACGGTACTGCATCAGCCCCCAGCCAACGGTGCTCCTGGTGCCGGGCACCAGACGGGTCATGGCATAGTTGCCGTAGTGGGTGGTGCCGGGCAGCATAGCCCCGGATTCCAACAGCTTGGCCTCGGCAATGGCCATCAGGGCAAAGCGATTGGAGACATTATCACTCTCCAGGGCCTGCTGATAGTAATCGTAGAACTCACCCAATACTTCGTCATAGAGTTTGGCGGATTCCTCATCATAGGCGGCCTGGTCAATTTCAGACATATTGTTGACAGCCAAGTTTTGGTTGTTGGGCTTGGCACTGCTGCCAGCATTGTCATCCTTGGGTTTGCAGGCGGCTAGCCCCAGGATCATGGTAAGCGCCAGGATCAAACTGAATATTTTCTTTTTCAATTTCTGTTCCTCCTTATAAAATTTATTTTAATCCCGGAATACCTGCTCAAAAAAACAGGCATTAAGGAATTAAATCTGATCAAAAGGGTTCTCGGTCTGCTCAGATCGTGGGGGCAGGCTGCTTCCCCCTTGGCGTGCCAAGGGGGAAGCGGCCCACGACCGTGGGCCGCTTCCTTATCATATACATATATCTAATGAGCTTTATCACCCATGATCTTCCGAATATATTCACAATTGTATACTACCCATGGGAATTGGTCAATAGTTTTTTGTGAAAATAGCCGGAATGGATAGACTGTTTGGGGAAGGAGAAATATGGTGGCATAAACAGGAAATTGCTGATATAATGGGAAGGACAATGGGGAAGAACATGAAAATGGCAGCTTGGGACGAGAGGCCGCAACAATATCATATACAGAGGAGTTTGCACGATGAGAAGGATATTATTCGTCTGCCACGGCAATATTTGTCGCAGTCCCATGGCGGAGTTTGTGATGAAGGAGTTGGTAAAGCAGGAGGGACTGGAGGGGGAGTTTGAGGTGGCCTCCGCCGCCGTCAGCACGGAGGAGATTGGAAATCCGGTATATCCGCCGGCCAGACGCAAGCTGGAGGAGCATGGTATTTTATGTGATGGGAAACGAGCCAGACAGTTGAGAGAGGCGGATTATTGGAAATACGACTTGCTGATCGGTATGGATGAGGCCAATCTGAGGAATATGCGCCGGATATGCGGCGGCGATCCGAAGGAGAAAATGCACAGCCTACTGTCCTACACAGACCACCCTGGGAATGTGGCCGACCCCTGGTATACCGGGGATTTTGAAGCGACTTGGCGGGATGTGCAGGCGGGCTGTCAGGGCTTGCTGAAACAGGTGCGGCCGCAAATTTGACAGGGAGAACCAAAGCGCCCGGTGTGGAACCCAATCCATACCGGGCACTTTTTTGCGTTTGGATTTAAGCTTCATACCCATTGGGGTTCTGGCTCTGCCAGCGCCAGGTGTCCCGGCACATAGCGTCCAGATCATGGGTAGCGGTCCAGCCAAGCATTTCACGGCTCTTTTCCGGATCAGCATAGCAGGTGGGGAGATCGCCAGGGCGACGGTCGGTAATACAGTGAGGTACTATTACATGGTTGGCCTGCTGGAAGGCGTTTACCATGTCCAGCACGCTGTAGCCATGACCAGTGCCCAGATTGAATATCTCCTCACCAGTGTGGTTCATCAGGTAGTCCAGAGCGGACACATGGCCCCGAGCCAGATCTACGACATGGATATAGTCCCGTACTCCGGTGCCATCGTGGGTAGGATAATCTCCACCAAAGATGGACAGCTGTTCCCTGCGGCCGATGGCGGTTTGGGAGATATAGGGCATTAGATTGTTGGGAATATCCTTGGGGTCTTCTCCGATCAGGCCGCTTTCATGAGCGCCCACGGGATTGAAATAACGCAGCTGTATGACTGACCATTCTGGATCAGCCTTAGCAATATCCCGCAGGATCTGTTCACACATATACTTGGTCCAGCCATAGGGATTGGAGCAGTTGCCTATTTTAGAGTTCTCCTGAAGGGGCATTGCGTTGTCTCCGGAGTAGACAGTGGCGGAGGAGGAGAACACCAGCCGTTTTACTCCGTGAGCATTCATCACCTTGCACAGCACGAGAGTAGAGTCCAGATTATTGGAATAGTAGGCCAGGGGCTTGCTCACCGATTCGCCCACCGCCTTCAGTCCGGCAAAGTGAATAACACAGTCAATGGGGTGCTGGGCAAAAACCTGGGAGAGTTTTTCTTCATCCCGCACATCCTGTTGGTAGAAGGGGATTGTCTTACCGGTGAGCTGTTCCACCCGATCCAGCGCCAGACGGCTGCTATTGCATAGATTGTCCACCGCTACCACAGTGTGACCCTGATTTAAAAGCTCCAGACAGGTATGACTGCCGATATAGCCGCTGCCGCCGGTCACCAATACGTTCATCCTTTATTCCTCCTTGTTAAAATGGCAAGGACCTGGATAAGCCCTTGGGGTTAAGGCCCCATCAGGTCCATAGTTGTGCCGGATAGATTCCCTGCTCCTTCATCCGCTCCACCGCGTCCCAGACAGACTGTAAATCCTCTCGATAGGTCACGCCGTACCAGCTCTCATCGGTGGTAAGCACCCGGATTCTCCCTAGCTTTTCCTGTACTTGGAGGTTGGCCACGGCAGGGAGGAAATATTCACATTTGAGGGGATTTATGGATAGATTTTCCTCTAAAAAGGCGGGGAAGCGGCCAGTGAACTGATCCATCATCTCGCGGCTGAAACCCCACAGATTCATAGAGACGATGGTATCGTCCGCCAGGGGATGGTAAGTCTGGCCGTCCTCAGTGTAGATAATACCTTCCGGACGGCGTTCAATATGGGTGCGCTCGACAATATTGGTGAGGTAGCCGTCCTCAATCTGACAGATACCCCGGGCCACGTGGCCGTTTTCAGTAACCGTGTTTTTCAATAAATAGCCTACCATGGCCTGTTCCTGAGGGGAGGGCTGATTGCTCAAAAAGTCGTAAATCACCTGGTAGGCATGGGGACCATAATAGTCGTCTGAGTTGATGACGGCGAATGGGCCGTCCACTGCGTCCTTGGCGCAGGCGATGGCGTGGGCGGTACCCCAGGGTTTTTCCCGACCGGCTGGAACATCATAACCAGGAGGCAGCTTATCCAGCTCTTGGAACACATAGCGCACATCAAAAAACTGTTCCATGCGTCTGCCCACCCGGGCCTTAAAGTCCTCCTCGATGGCATGCTTGATCACGAACACCACCTTGGTAAATCCTGCCCGCCGGGCATCATATAGGGAAAAATCAATGATTTTATGCCCTTGTGTGTCCACTGGGGTAATCTGTTTTAGCCCTCCAAATCGGCTACCCATTCCCGCGGCCATCACTACCAGGACCGGTTGGTTCATATGTGACTCCCTCCCATTGCGCTGCATAGATTATTATTGTGTGCGAAATAGCCCTGGTCCATTCCACAGACATATCTTTTCTATATCGGCTTCATTTTAACATAACAGGCTTAGGCTGTCAAAATGAATTTTCCAGTTTACCGGCCCTTCGGCAGTAGAAGAGGGATGGAACGCAAAAAAGGACTGAGCTTCCTTGATAGAAAGCCCAGTCCTTTGGATACTGGATAAGTGAGAAGAATCAGTTCTTGGAGGACTTATACTTGGCGATGGCCTCGGTGAGCATGGGGCCCACCTTGAACAGATCGCCGGTGATGCCATAGGTGGCAACATCAAAGATGGGAGCAGAGCCATTCTTATTGACTGCAATGATGCACTCAGAGTCCTGCATGCCGGACAGATGCTGGATGGCGCCAGAGATACCAAGAGCTACATAGATTTTTGGATGGACGGTCTTACCGGTTTGGCCAACCTGGTGATCCATCCCTAACAGACCGGCGTCTACTATGGCGCGGGATGCGCCCACTACGCCGCCCAGAACATTGGCCAGCTCCTCGGCAATCTCAAGGCCCCGAGTGGGGTTGGAGCTGATGCCGCGGCCTACAGCCACTACCACATCGGCGCCGATAAGATCCACCATCTTCTTGGCAGATTTCTGAATCTCCACCAAATTCACATGGATATCATCCTCAGACAGCTGAACGTTCACCTTCTCCAGCACGGTCTTGGCAGCGGTGGCATCATTAAAGGGCTGAGTCTGCATGACGCCGGGGCGCACGGTAGCCATCTGGGGGCGGTACTCGGGGCATACGATGGTGGCCATCAGGTGCCCGCCAAAGGCGGGACGAGTCATTTTCAGATTGGTGGCATTTTCAAATTTGGTGTTGTCCACATCGATAGTAGAGGTGGTCTTCAAAAAGGCCTTGTATTTTTCCACATCCACATCCAGATGGGTGCAATCGGCGGTCAGACCGGTCTGAAGTCGGGCGGCCACGCGGGGAGCCAGGTCACGACCGATATTGGAGGCACCCACCAGGAATACCTCGGGCTTTTTCTCCTCCACTAAGTCGCACAGTACCTTGGTATAGGCATCGGTGGTGTAGTCCTTCAGCAAAGGATGGTCGCAGATGTACACCTTATCGGCTCCGTAGCCGCCCAGGGCCTTGGCAAACTCCTCGTTCACCCCAGAGCCCAGAAGCACGCCGCACAGCTCAGCACCAAGGTCGTCAGCCAGCTTGCGGCCCTCGCTCAGCAGTTGATAGCCGGTGCCCAGGATAACGCCGTCCCGCTGCTCACAAAATACCCACACGCCCTTGAAAGCGGCGGTGTCTTTACTATTAAAAGCCATATTATTGCACTCCTTCCCTTAAATGATGTGCTTGTCGCCCAGGATGGAAATCAACTGCTCGCAGGTGGCCTTATCGGCGCCCTCCAACATGGTGCCTGCGCCCTTGACCGGGGGAGAGAAGGACTTGTACACCTGAGTGGGGGATCCCTTCAGGCCAACCAGCTCCACCTTAATGGTGGGGTCGTCGGACAGGGCGTTGAAGTCCCACACCTGGTAGGGCTTGGAGTAGCATTCCATGATGCCGGATACGCTCATGTAACGGGGCTCGTTCAGCTCCTTAATGCAGGTGAGCACGCAGGGAGTTTCCACCTCGATGGTCATAAAACCATCCTCCAGCTCACGGCGGATGGTGAGCTTGCCGTTGGAGTAGTCAATGCCGGTCACATAGGTGACCTGGGGTAGGTCCAGTTTCTCGGCAATCTGGGGGCCAACCTGGGCGGTGTCGCCGTCAATCGCCTGCCGGCCACACATCACCACGTCGCCCTTTTCCACGCCGATCTTCCGGATGGCAGCGGCCAGGGTAGAGGAAGTGGCGTAGGAGTCAGCGCCGCCAAACTCACGAGAGGAGACCAGATAGGCCTCGTCGGCGCCCATGGCCAGACACTCCCGGAGCATACTCTCCGTGGGAGGAGGGCCCATAGAGAGGACCAACACTTTGACGTCCTTATTGGCATCCTTAATCTGGAGGGCGGCCTCCAGCGCGTTCATATCATCGGGATTGGAAATGGTGGACATGGCGGCCCGGTCCATCGTGCCGTCCTCTTTCACAGCCACTACTCCAGAGGTATCAGGCACCTGTTTTACACAGACAATGATTTTCATAATTGGGTTTCCCTCCAGTTCTTATTTCACGCCCAACGCGCCGGCGATGACCATGCGCTGGACTTCGGAAGTGCCCTCGTAGATCTCGGTGATCTTAGCGTCGCGCATCATGCGCTCCACGGGGTAGTCACGGGTGTAGCCATAGCCGCCGAACAACTGCACGGCCCGACGAGTCACATCGCTGGCTGCCTCGGCCGCAAACAATTTGGCCATAGCCGCGTCAGCAGAGTAGGGCTCGCCATTCTGCTTTTTCATGGCGGCGGCATAGACCAGGTATTGGGCAGCCTGCATTCTCGTGTGCATATCCGCCAACTGGAACTGAGTGTTCTGCTGCTGACTGATGCGGCGGCCGAACTGAACGCGCTCCTTCGTATAGGCGATGGCCTCCTGGAGGGCGCCCTCGCCAATGCCCAGGGCTTGGGCAGCGATGCCGATGCGGCCGCCGTCCAGCGTCTTCATGGCAACAGAAAAGCCCTTGCCCTGCTTGCCCAGCATACGATCCTTGGGGATGATGCAGTCCTCCATGATCAGCTCACAGGTAGAGGAGCCGCGGATACCCATCTTCTTCTCGTGCTTGCCTATGGAGAAGCCGGGATCAGTGCGCTCTACGATGAAAGCGGAAATCTCTTTCACCTGCCGGCCCCGCTTATCCAGCTTGGTGCCGGTGATGGCGATAATGACAAAGACGTGAGCATAGCCGGCGTTGGTGATAAAAATCTTGGAGCCGTTCAGAATGTAGTTTTGGCCAGATTCGTCTAACACAGCAGTGGTCTGCTGTCCTTGGGCGTCGGTGCCGGCGCCGGGCTCAGTCAAACCGAAGGCGCCCAGCCACTCGCCGCTGCACAGCTTAGGCAGATATTTTGCTTTCTGCTCGGGGGTGCCATTTTCATAAATGGGGGCGCAGCACAGACTGGTATGAGCAGAAACGATAACGCCGGTGGTGGCGCACACCTTGGACAACTCCTCCACAGCCATGGCATAGCTAAGTACATCGCCGCCGGCGCCGCCAACCTCTTTAGGGAAGTAGATGCCCAGCATACCCAGCTTGGCCATCTTTTTTACGGTGTCTTCGGGGAACACTTCGTCCTCGTCCACCATAGCAGCAAGGGGTTTGACCTGAGTTTCCGCAAAATCACGGTACATTTTGCGGAGCATCTCCTGCTCTTTGGACAGCTTAAAATCCATTGAAAAATTCCTCCTTATGATGTAATCCGCAGGGTGGAGCCAGCCTCCACCCCACAGAGGGAACAACAGAATTTATTTTTGATAGTTGAAGAAGCCCTGGCCGGTCTTACGGCCCAGCTTACCGGCACGGACCATCTTGCGCAGCAGCAGGGAGGCCCGGTACTTGGGATCGTTGGTCTCGTTGTACAGGGTGTCCATAATGGCAAGACAGACGTCCAGGCCCACCAGGTCGCCCAGGGCCAGGGGGCCCATCGGATGGTTGGCGCCCAGCTTCATAGCCGTGTCAATGCCCTCGGCAGTGGCAACGCCGGTGTACAGCAGATCACAGGCTTCATTAATCATGGGAATGAGGATTTTGTTGACCACAAAGCCAGGGGCCTCATTGACCTCCACGGGCTCCTTACCGATCTCCACGGACAGATCGTAAATCGCCTTATAGGTGGCGTCGGAGGTATCGGCACCCCGGATGACCTCCACCAGCTTCATCACGGTGGCGGGGTTGAAGAAGTGCATGCCAATAAAGCGGTCAGGACGCTTGGTAGCTGCAGCAATGGCGGTAATGGAGATGGAAGAGGTGTTGGAGGCCAGGATGGTCTCCGGTTTGCACAAGCTGTCCAGCTCGGCAAAGATGCTCTTCTTAATGTCCAGATTCTCAATGGCGGCCTCGATCACCAGGTCAGCATCGGCGGCTTGGGCAAGGTCAGTGGTAAAGGACATCTGGCCCATAATGGCAGCTTTGCCGGCCTCGTCCAGCTTGCCCTTGGCCACCAGCTTATCCAGGCCCTTGTTCAGACGGGCCTCAGAAGCTTTGATGATCTCATCCTTGATGTCCCGAACTACGACAGAAAAGCCCTTTCTGGCAAAAACCTGAGCAATGTCCAGGCCCATGGTGCCGCCGCCAATGACTACAATTTTTTTCATGTTGCGCTTCCTCCTTAAAATATATCTGAATATTGTGTTTGCAATAAGGACTTACTGATTCTGGAAGTGCTTTTCCGCTCTTTTCTCCAAGAATGCGCTCATACCTTCGTTCTTGTCTTGTGTGCCGCAAGTGACTCCAAAGGCCTCGGCCTCAAAGGCGGAACCGGTGGAGATATCGGTTTGCACACCCATGCGGATGCAGCGCTTGGACTCCTGCACAGCGATGGGTGCGTTGGCACAGATAGCATGAGCCAATTCCATCGCTTTGTCCATCAGTTCATCGGGGGTGTACACCTGGCTAACCAGGCCGATCTCTTTGGCTTCCGCAGCGCCGATGACTTTCGCAGTTAGAATGAGCTCCATAGCTTTGGACACGCCTACGATGCGAGGCAGGCGCTGAGTGCCGCCAAAACCAGGGGTAATGCCAAGGCCCACTTCCGGTTGGCCAAATTTGGCTTTTTCAGAGGCCAAGCGAATGTCACAAGCCATGGCTAGCTCGCAGCCGCCACCCAGGGCAAAGCCGTTGATAGCGGCGATCACAGGTTTGGACAGGTTTTCCAGCCGGAGGAATACGTTTCCACCGTGGAGGCCAAAACGCTTGCCGTCAATGGCGGAGAAATTGACCATTTCACTGATATCAGCGCCGGCCACAAAGGAGCGGCCTGCGCCGGTGAGAATGACAGCAAGGACGTCGTCGGCCGCCTCTACCTGGGAAATGGCCTGGTCTAAATCGCTCAAAACTTGGCTGTTTAGGGCGTTTAAAGCCTCCGGGCGGTTAATAGTCAGGATGGCGACAGGACCTTGTTGCTCGTAATTCACAAATGACATACACGTTCCTCCTTGAATATCAATTATGTACTTAGCATGGTTTGCCAGAAGGGGGAAGATGCTGAATTGTTATATTTTTAACAATAATGGCGCTGTAGTGACAACCATGCTCTTAGTCCTTTTTCCAGTATAACTCGATTTCTGTATGAATGCAAGAAGTTTCTTTTGCCGGAGGAGGCGTTTTCTTCTGGAGGAAGGATCTTCTTCTTGTAGAATCAAAAATGCCGCCTGAGAGAACAGGCGGCAGGTCAGAAGATATGAGAGAGCGTTGTGTTTAGCCAATTAACCATAGGTATGTAGGCGATGGGCAAAAAATTCCTGGGGGCATATTACCCACGCTGATTTTGTGTTTGCCCAGCTCCAGCATATTGATGGCGATGGCTGCAATGAGGAGCCCGCTCACGGCGGTCATCTCTGTAACAGATGACCAGCACTCTCCAGACCCAGGATATGGCCTAATACGTCATCTATCACGATACAGACGATGACGCACAGCATATTTTATGTACCCATGAAGCTGTTTGCGCCGATGCCCAGCACGCACAGCCCAAGGGCCTGGGTAATGAGACAGGGGTTCCCTGCTGATCAGATGCTGGAAGGCCAGCCCGATGGCGCTGCCCAGAAGAACCAAGACCGCGTTGAGGATGGTTGCCGGTATAGGACTGTTCCCCTCACTCTGTGGACTGTCCAAAGTAGGCCCGAGTCTGTTCTGCATTTTTCAGAATGGCGGCCTTGAGCTGGGCCACATTATCAAACTGTTGCTCCAGGCGAAGCTGCTGATAGAAGGATACCCGGATATGCTGGCCGTACAGGTTGCCGTCAAAGTCAAGAATCCATGGTTCCACCGTCACCGCGCCGGTTTGACTCACCGTGGGCCGTATTCCCACGTTGGTAACCGCCAGATATTCACCTTGAGGCAGTTCTACCTTGGTGGCGTACACTCCAAATGCAGGGGTGATAATCCACTCAGGCGGGATCAGGTTGGCGGTAGGGGTGCCCATGGTTCGCCCAAGCTGCCGGCCATGGACCACTGGCCCAGACATCACATAAGGATGGCCTAAAAAATGGTTGGCCCGCTCTATCTCCCCCTGGGCAATGAGGGAGCGGATATAGGTGGAAGAGACGGTGACGCCGTCCATCTCCACCTTGGGGATAATGTCACAGCCGACTCCCAATTCAGCGCATAGCGCCTTCAGCCGCTGGGGGTTGCCCTCCCCCCGGTAGCCAAAGTGGAAATCATGGCCGGCAACCAGATGGACCGCGTTATGGGTGCCCACTAAAAAGTGGGTTACAAAGTCCCGCCAGTCCATGTGCATCATATGCTGATCGAAATGGGCAACAATGACTTGGCTGACATCAAACAGGCGGCTCATCAGATCTGCCCGGTCATCTGGGGTGGTGATCAGGGAAATCTGCCGGCTGCCCAGGATGATATCTTCCGGGTGCCGGTCAAAGGTGAAGGCAGCCGGGACGGCGTTGATCTCCCGGGCCACCTCTCGCACCCGCCGCAGCAGGGCGGCATGGCCCAGATGAACCCCGTCAAAAAAGCCCAGGGCAATCACTCGGTTTTGATTGTGCATTGGATCCTTCTCCCAACTCTATACTTCAAAGAAACTTTTGATCGTGTGTAGTGTGGCGCCGTCACTGCGGCACAGGGCCAAGAGGGTTTGCGACTGACCGTAGGCCCGGTACTCTCCGGCGGTTAGACCTGATATCATGACAGGAGCGCCGTTGCGCAGCCGCCGCTCTTGATTGTCGGTAAGGGAAAGGGCGGGAAAGGTGGAAAAGCAGGAATCAACCGGAAGCACCAGACTGTCCGCTTCGCCCTGTGCGGCAGCTGATTGGACAGTTTCCAGGGTCACCGCTTCAGCCAGGGAAAAGCCTGCGGCCTTGGTCCGGCGCAGTGAACTCATAGTTCCCCCGCAGCCCAAAACCTGTCCCACATCGTGGCAGAGGGTGCGCACATAAGTGCCTTTGGAGCAGGCCACCCGCAGAAGAAAATCCGTTCCCTCCGGAGGCGTTGTGTCCAGCACCTCCAACTGGTGGATATGGATGGGACGGGGGGGACGCTCTACCTCCTGTCCCTTTCGGGCCAGTTCATAGAGTTTTTTGCCATTGCGCTTGATGGCGGAATACATGGGAGGAACTTGCAGGATAGCCCCCTGAAAGCGGGGCAAAACGGCTTGCAACATTTCCCGGGTGACCGAGGTAGGACGCTCCTCCAAAACTTGGCCGGTGATGTCCTGGGTGTTGGTGGTGAGCCCCAGCTTTAACCCCGCGATATACTCCTTGTCGGCATTTGAGGCAAACTCTACCGCCCGGGTAGCCCGACCCAAAAAGATGGGCAGCACGCCGGTGGCCATGGGGTCGAGGGTTCCCCCATGGCCAACCCGCTTTTCGTGAAAAATACCCCGCAGCTTGGCGCATACATCCATGCTGGTCCAGTTCTGGGGCTTATCGATGATGAGGATGCCGTTAGCCATTGTGCCCTCCCGCCAGCTCCCAATCAATGGCTGCCAGAATAGAGGCCTTGGCTTGCTCCATGGTGCCCCGGACAGTGCAGCCGGCGGCGGCGGCATGCCCGCCTCCCCCCAGCTGGGCACACACCTGAGAGGCGTTGAGCAGCTGGGCATTGGTGCGTACAGAGATGCGGTACTCCCCGCCGGGATGTTCCCGAATGGTTACGGAATGGGCGACCCCTTCAATTTGTCCGGCAAAGGCGGCAATGTCATCGGTGTCCTCGCTGGTGGCGCAGATGGAGTCCAACAGCGCTTGGGAAATCGGTGCCACGGCCACCGCGCCGTTGTGATAGAACTCCATGCGTTGGGTGAGCAGGCTCTCCAACTGGAGACGTTTCAGCGACTTGGTGCGAAAATGCTTTTTGTTCAGTGCCTGATAGGGAATACCCTGTTCCATCAATGCCGCCGCCACCCGGTGGGTGTGGGGCGTGGTGTTGGAGTAAACGAAGCAGCCGCAGTCGGTGGACACTGCTACATACAGCGGTACAGCGATGTCCTGATTCATGATCCCCAAGTCCTGGGTAATCTCCCAGATGATCTCGCCGGTGGCGGCCTTATCCGTCTCCAGACAGGTCTGGGCAGCAAAGTGCTCATTGGAGGGATGGTGGTCAATGGCAAGGTCTACCCGCTCTCGGTAGAAAGCGGCATTAGGGGGGAGCAGACTAAGAGCGGCCACATCTACGCTGATCACTTTGTCAGGGGCAAAGCCCTCCGGGGCGGTGAGACCCTCTAGATAGCCGGCAAAGCGGTCGGTGACGTCCAGGGAGGGTAGCATCCAGGCTGTCTTACCCATGGCGTGCAACATTCGGCACAGTCCGGCCGTGGAGCCGATGGTGTCCCCATCGGGACGCTTATGGGTGAGCAGAAGATAGTTGTCAAAGGTGGTTAACCACTGAGCGCACTCCTGATGAGTCATGGTTTAGTCCTCCTCATCCAGTACGATATGGGCGTTGGCCGGGTTGGCGGGCTTCACCACCTCTGGGTTCCGCAGCAAATCTAGGATATGGGCCCCTTTGTCAATGGAGTCGTCTTGCACAAAGGTCAGCTCGGGGGTATTGCGTAGATTCAACGCCCGGCCCAGCTCCCGGCGGAGGTACCCGCCAGCGGACGTCAGTCCCTTCAGCGCTTGAGCGCTGGCGGCTTTGTCCAGAACACTGACATAGATTTTGGCGTATTTCAGGTCAGAGGTGGTCTCTACAGCGGTGATGCTGATCATGCCCGCCTGAGCCACACGGGGATCCTTCACAGTGGAGATGAGGGAGGCCAGCTCCCGCTGTATTTCTTCATTGATGCGTCCGATGCGATTGAATGGCATATCGTTTTCCTCCTTGGAGAGGTTAGTATATCCGAAATTAACGGTTGACCCTCCCGTACGTTGGTGCGACCGGCCAGGTAGTCTATGGAAACGTAAAAAAGTCGGTAATCGGCACTAAGTTGGGGAGAAGATTAGGTGTATTCCTGTCCAGTTCAATTCACTGATGATTGCAACAGAAAACAGACAATGCACACACGGTCTGCACAAACGGGTATCCGCCATCTGGGTGTGCGCCGAGGAGCTGCGTCTGCTGGCTTTGTCTGAGTGTGTCCCTATGACAGAAAATAGGGCGGGCGAAACCGCCCGCCCCTGCGTGTTCTATACCTCAATCTGCTCCATCACGAAGGCTTCGATGATATCGCCCTCCTTGATGTCGCTGTATTTTTCAATCCCGATGCCACATTCGTAGCCACGGGCTACCTCCTTCACGCTGTCCTTGAAGCGCTGGAGGGAGTTCATCACGCCCTCGTGGATCACGATACCGTCCCGGACTAGACGAATCTGAGCGTTCCGGGCCACCTTGCCATCGGTGACGTAGCACCCGGCCACGAAGCCCACACCAGTGATCTTGTATACCTGGCGTACCTCAGCCTCGCCCAGGGTTACCTCCCGGAATTTGGGAGAGAGCATGCCCTTCATGGCCGCCTCAATTTCATTGATGCAGTCGTAGATCACCCGGTACATCCGCATATCCACTTTGTTTCGGGCGGCGGAGTCAGCGGCATTTTTGTCTGGACGCACGTTGAAACCGACAATGATGGCGTTAGAGGTAGTGGCCAGCATCACATCGCTTTCGCTGATGGCGCCTACGGCACAGTGGATGACCCGCACTCGCACCTCTTCATTGGAGATTTTCTCCAGGCTGGTCTTGACTGCCTCAGCAGAGCCTTGTACGTCCGCTTTGACAATAATGTTCAGATCCTTCATCTCTCCGGCTTGGATCTGGCTGAACAGCTCCTCCAGGGATACCTTTTGCTTGGCTCCGCCGGTGGAGGCATGTTTCATCTCCGCCTTTCGCTGCTCCACCAAGGTACGAGCCATGCGCTCATCAGCCACAGCGTGGAAGTCATCGCCGGCGCCAGGCACCTCGCCCATGCCAATAATCTCCACAGGGACGGATGGGCCGGCTTCAGTGACTTTGCGGCCCTTGTAGTCAGTCATAGCCCGAACCCGACCTACCGCCATGCCGGCGATGATCAAATCACCCTGGCGCAGGGTGCCGTTTTGAACCAGAAGGGTGGCTACAGGGCCACGGCCTTTGTCCAGACGGGCCTCAATGACTGCGCCGTGGGCGGTGCGGTCGGGATTAGCCTTCAGCTCCCGCATCTCGGCGGTGAGGGTAACCATTTCCAGGAGGTGGTCAATGCCCATGCCCGTCTTGGCAGAGATGGGGCAGATGATGGTCTCGCCGCCCCAGTCCTCGGGGATAAGCTCATGTTCGGTGAGCTGCTGTTGAATGCGCTCAGGATTGGCTTCAGGCTTATCCATTTTGTTGATGGCTACGATGATGGGAATATTAGCTGCCTTCGCGTGGTTGATGGACTCAATGGTCTGAGGCATGATGCCATCGTCAGCGGCCACCACTAGGATAGCAACATCGGTAATCATAGCGCCCCGGGCCCGCATGGCGGTAAAGGCCTCGTGACCAGGGGTGTCCAGAAAGGTGATGGGTTTTCCCGACACCTCAACCTGATAGGCGCCAATATGCTGGGTGATGCCGCCGGCTTCCCCAGATACCACGTTGGCGCTGCGGATATAGTCCAGCAGGGAGGTTTTGCCGTGATCCACATGACCCATGACCACCACCACAGGAGCACGCCCAACCAGATCTTCCTCTTTGTCCTCAGACACATCGATGAGCTGCTCCTCGATGGTGACGATGATTTCCTTCTCCACCTTGCAGCCCATTTCCATGGCGATGAGGGCGGCGGTGTCGTAGTCGATCATGTCGGACAGGGAGGCCATGACACCATTTTTGATTAGGCATTTGACTACTTCTGCCCCAGTTTTCTTCATACGGGAGGCCAGCTCACCAACGCCGATCTCGTCTGGGATCTTGACGGTGAGGGGGGTCTTTTTGGCAATCTCCAGCTGGAGGCGGCGCATTCTGTCTTGTTCCTCCTGCCGGCGCTTATTTCCAAAGTTTTGCCCCCGGGTTTTGCCGCCACGGTTTTGGAACTTTTGCTTGCCGGTCTGCATCCGATTGGCCTTGTCAGGGGCCAGATCCTCTAGCCGTTGATCGTATTTTTCCAGGTTAACGCCTCCACCCTTACGAGTGTCCACCACCTTTTTAGCAGGGGCGACTCCGGCAGGCCGGGCAGCTTTAGGCGCTGGGGCAGGCTGGGGAGTGCTTTTATCGCTATGGCTCTGGCCTGAGGCAGGGGATAGGATGGAAGGACTCTCTTCGTTTGAACCGGTCGTATTGACAGGCTGGGCTGGAACAGGCGTCACAGGGGTGCTGGCACCTTGCGGCTCGTGATAGGTGTCAGCATAGATAGACTCAATGGACTCCACCTGATTGCGCTGGGTCAGATGCTCAAAGATGATGGACAGCTCCTGATCACTCAGGGTCTTAGTGGGGGACACGGTTTCCTGGGTATGTTCTGTCAGGATAGCGATGATGGCTTTGGCTTGCATCCCAAAGTCTTTGGCCACATCTCTGGCGTTGTATTTGGCAAGGCTCAAACAGGCCACCTCCTAAAGTTACGATTTGGGGCGGGCAAGGGCTTCCGTCCCTATGCTGTTTCTCTGTATTCCCGATTGGGTTCCGCTCTGAACAGGTTCCTCTGGCCTGTCGGCCGGGGGAGGGAATATCCCATCCTCCTCTGCCAGTCGGTGAAGCAGCGCTGTGGCCAGACCTTGATCGGTCACAGCCAACACTGCGCATACCTTCCGCCCCAACTGAAGGCCAAGCCGCTCCTTAGAGCAGGGGAGACGGACAGCGGGGACATGACTGCGTTGTGCCAGCCTTACCGCCCGGTCCACGGTGTTGCCAGAGGTATCCGCAGCGGTGAGGATCAGCCTGACTGTCCCCAGCCGACAGGCCTGGACCACCGGCTCGTCTCCCACCGCCAGATTCCCCCCTCGGAGGGCCAGACCAAGCAGATTCAGGGTATTATCTGTCACCGCCGTCACCTGCCTTCATCTGCGCCTCTAACGCATCGTATACCTCCTGACTGACCTGAGCAGACAGGGCCCGCTCGATAGCCCGGCTCTTTTTGGCCCGGGCAAAGCAGGTCACATCAGGGCAGAGATAGGCTCCCCGTCCCGGTTTCTTGCCGCGGAAGTCCAGGGAGATATCCCCATCAGGAGAGCGCACCACTCGAATCAACTCACTCTTGGGCCGCATCTCCCGGCAGCCTAGGCATTGTCGCATAGGTATTTTTTTTGGCATAGCCCACTCACCTCCCCCAATGGTTCTGAGGCTTACTCCTCAATTTCGTCGGCCTGTTCGCTAAATGAGGTGGCCTGGTTCTCCATCTCACCCTCTGAAGGCACAGGTGCGCTGGCGGGGCGTATGTCAATCTTATATCCGGTCAACCGAGCGGCCAACCGGGCATTCTGACCCTCCTTGCCAATGGCCAGAGAGAGTTGGTCATCAGGCACGATGGCCCGGCAGCTCTTGCCCTCCTCCAGTTCAATGACAGACAGCACATCGGCAGGGGCCAGGGCGGCGGCTACATATTCAGCGGGATCCTCAGAAAACTTGATGATATCTACCTTCTCCCCCTGCAGCTCCTCCACAACGGCGTTGACCCGCTGCCCCTTGGGGCCGACGCAGGCGCCGATGGGGTCTACATTGGGGTCCTCGCTCCACACCGCCAATTTGGTGCGGCTGCCCGCCTCTCGAGCAGTGGAGATAATCTCCACTGTGCCATCGTAGATCTCGGGCACCTCCAACTCAAATAAACGCTTGACCAGGCCGGGGTGGGTGCGGGAGATAAGCACCTGGGGCCCCCGGGTGGAGCGGCGGACTTCCACAACATAGACCCGGATGCGATCGCCCTCATGAACCGCTTCTCCCTTGACCTGTTCACCGGTGGAGAGGAAGGCATCGGTGAACTCTGAACCGGAAGTGAGCCGGATGGACAGCGCGCCGGAGCGCTCGTCTACCCGGGTGACGGTGCCGGTGAGGATTTCATGCTCTTTAGCTGAGAACTCATCGAAGATCATGCCCCGCTCAGCCTCCCGCATTCCCTGGATGATCACCTGCCGGGCGGTTTGGGCAGCGATGCGGCCAAAGTTTTTGGGCTTGATCTCAATACGCAGCACATCCCCCAGCTGCGCCCGGGGCAGGGCCCGCTGTGCCTCCTCCAGACTGATCTCGGTGTGGGGATTATCCACCACTTCCACCACGTCCTTTTTCACGAACATGCGCACTTCACAGGTTTCCTCGTTGGCGTCCACGATCACGTTGTCGGTGATGCCCTCATGGTCGCGCTTATAGGCGGATACCAGGGCCAGGGTGATCTTTTCCAGCATATAGCTTTTGGGGATGCCCTTTTCCCGTTCGATATCAGAGATGGCGGAGAAAAATTCTTTGGCGTCCAGCTCCATGTTCTTTGCGGCGATCTTTTTCTTGGCCATGTCGATTAACTCCTTCAGAATGTGACGTGCAAGCGCACCTGTGCCACGTCTTTTTTGTCAAAGGGCTTGCCGTCCAGCGTTGGGCTGCCGTCCTCGTAGCCGGTAAGGACGCCGGTGTGCTCCTTGCACCCGTCAACCGGCCGGTACAGTCGCACGTCTACTGTGCGGCCCATGCACTGGGCAAAGTGCTCTGGCTTGCGCAGCACCCGGTCCAAGCCGGCGGAGGACACCTCAAAGGTATAGCTGTTCTGGATGGGGTCGGCCTGGTCCAGCAATTGAGACAGGGGACGGGATACTGCCTCGCAGCAGTCGATGTCCACCCCTTTTTCCCGATCGATAAAGACCCGGAGAAACCACTCGCCGGCCTCCTTGACATACTCCACATCCCACAGGGTACAGCCGGCTTGCTCTACAATAGGACGGGCCAGCTCTGCCACCACATCGGTTACCTTTGCCATGGGAATCTCAGCTCCTTACGTCCGTGGACAGGATTCAAAAGAAAGAGTGAGGCGGCTCCGCCTCACTCTTATCAAACCCTGCTTTAATCTAGCAAGGTAATTTTACCATGATTTACATGGAATTGCAAGCTTTTTCTGAAAAATATTTTGAATGGCTGGGTATCTATGTTGACTCCGGCCAGGGATGTCCTGATTCAGGGACAGTGTCCTACATTTTTACTGGCGCGGATACCCCCAGTAGGCCAAGGCCGTTAGCCAGCACCATCCGCACGGTGTCAGCCAGCCTCAATCTAGCCGCCTGGAGCTCTTCCTGGATTCCCTTCACTCGGCAAGCGTTGTAAAAACGGTGAAAGTCTCCCGCCAACTGGGTGAGGTAGCGGTTGATACGGCTGGGATCATAGTCCCGGGCGGCCAGCCGGATCTCCTCAGGATACTGGGCCAGGGTCTTAATAAGGGTGCGCTCCTCATCAGCGCACAGCACTGCGGCGTCCACGCAGGAGCAAGGGGGGACGGAGACTCCGTCCTCATCCAAGTTAGCCAGCAGCGAGCAAATGCGGGCATGGGCGTATTGCACATAGTATACTGGATTGTCCGAATCCTGGCGGACAGCTAGGTCCAGATCGAAGTCCAATGGGCTGGTGGAGGCCCGGTTGTTGAAGTAATACCGCGCGGCGTCTACGCTGATTTCGTCCAACAGATCGTGGAGGGCGATTGCCTTTCCCGTACGCTTGGACATGCGCACGGGCTTGCCGTCCTGGAGGAGATTCACCAGCTGCATCAGCACGATGACCAGGCGTCCGGAGCCGTCCAGCCCCAGACCATCCAACGCGGCCTGAAGGCGGGCGACATGGCCGTGGTGGTCCGCGCCCCAGACATTGATGACCTTATCAAAGCCCCTTTGCTCAAATTTGTTGCGGTGATAGGCGATGTCGGCAGCAAAGTAGGTGTAGAAGCCGTTGGCGCGGCGCAGCACATCATCCTTTAGATCCAGCTTGTCCACCTGCTCCCGGCTCTTGCCTTCCCGGATATACTTTTCTTTCAGCAGGGCGGTGGTGTTCAGCCAGAGTGCGCCCTCCTTTTCATAGGTCCAGCCTTTTGCGCGGAGCAGTTCCACTGTCTCAGCCACATAGCCGGAGTTATGCAGCTCTGACTCAAAGAACCACTGATCGTACTCAATCCCATACTTACGCAGGTCATCCTTCATTTTGGGGATGTTCTGCTCCAGACCGAAGCGGCTCATGGGTTCCATCCATTCCCCTTCAGAAGCACCCCGATAGGCGTCCCCATGGATTTCGTAGAAAGCCTGGGCCAGCGCCTGGATGTCATCCCCATGGTAGCCGTCCTCGGGGAAGGGATAGCCCTCTTCTCCCAGGATAAGCTGCATATACCGGGCATGGATGGACGTGGCAAATTTGTGAACCTGGTTGCCGGCGTCGTTGACATAGAACTCTTTCCAGGCTCGATAGCCGGCCCGGGCCAGGATGTTGGCCAAGGTGTCACCCAGAACGCCGCCCCGGGCGTTGCCCATATGCATAGGGCCGGTGGGATTTGCGGATACAAATTCCACCATGACCGCCTGGCCGCTTCCCTCCTGACCGGAGCCATAATCTTCGGGGGACTCCTCCACGGCGGCCAGCACCAGGTTGTACCACTTAGGGGAATAGAAAAAGTTTAAAAAGCCCGGACCGGCGATTTCCACGCGCTGGAACAGGCTGCACTCCAACTCCAGATGGTCCAGGACAATCTGGGCAATAGCCCGCGGGGACATGTGAAGGGCCTTGGCGCCCGCCATGGCGAAGGAGGAGGCAAAGTCACCGTTTTTGCTGTCCTTGGGCACTTCCACAGTGCCCTGGATGGTCTGGCCGCTGGGAAGAAGGCCCTGAGCAGCCGCCTGTTCATAGGCGGATTGGGTCAGCTGCGCCACTTGCTCTCGGGCAGCTTGAATCAGATTGGCCATAGCCATAGTAAACAACTCCTTTTTGCCTGGGCGCCCGGCTCACTGCCGCAGCGCCGGACCTTTTTTCACATTCATGCGGAACAGGTTTTGCCCTGCCAGCAAATTGTCAATCTCAATGGCATAGTCAATCTCCAGATCGCCTCCTGCCTCCCCCAGAGTGGAGCGCATCCGCCGGGTGTTGATTCCGATGGACAGCGCGCCGTAGGGTGTTTCGTACATAGAGAGGTGCCGCTGGCCCTCCTCAAAGACCATTTGGGAATTGGTGCTGCCTTCCCGCAGAAGGGTAACTCTTCCGTCCTCGATAAGCAGGCGGGTGGTGGTGCCTTCCATACCGGTAAGTTCAGACTCCTGATAGGAGATGGTATACCGCCCCCCACTGTCTCGCTTCAGGGTGCCGGAGGTGACAAGCTCCATTTCCTCTGGGGAACTTTCTGCGTATAGCTGTTTGCCTTTGATGGATATAATCACATTGTCTGTCATGGGTATCCTCCATTTGAATGGTGTGCCGGAGGGGCGGGCTTGGAGAATGTCAGTATGAGGTGATATCAATCTGTTCCACCCCGGCAGACACATCCTCCTCCAGGAAGATAGAGGCCAGGGCGGCGAAGTCCTCAGTGCTGTCGCTGACAAAATAGCGGTGGCTGCCCTCCTTGCCGGAGGGCGCGCGCAGGCCGTCCCGCTCCAACTGGCCGGCCACCCACCGGGCGCATTGAGCGCCCACATCTACCAGGGTCACGCCATGGCCCATATAGTGTCCCACCACATCCCGGAGCAGGGGGTAGTGGGTGCAGCCCAGGATTAGAGTGTCTACCCCTTTGGCCCGTATAGGGGCCAAGTATTCCGCCACGATTTGTTCCGCCACCTGATCCCCCATCTGGAAGCGGCCATTCTCCACTAAAGGGACCAGCAGAGGACAGGCCCGGGCGGTCATCTGCGTGTGTGGGCTCAGATGGGCCAGCGCCCGCTCGTAGGCTCTGGAACGGATGGTAGCATTAGTGCCGATCAGTCCAACCCGCCCATTGGACGTCTGCCCTGCGGCGGCGTGGGCGGCGGGCTCCACCACGCCAAAGATGGGGATGTCATTTTCTTGTTGGAGCACCTCAAGGGCGGTGGTAGACACGGTGCCGCAGGCCACGACAATGGCTTTTGGGCGGAAGGAGCGCAAAAAAGCCACGTCCTGCCGGGCGTATTTGATCAAGATATCCCGGGAACGGCTGCCATAAGGCACCCGTCCGGTGTCGCCGAAATAGACCAGATCCTCCTCCGGCATCAGCCGGGCAAGCTCCCGCACCGCAGTGAGCCCGCCAAGGCCGGAGTCAAATACACCAATGGGCCGCGGGTCCATGAGAACCCCCCCTTTTTTTTGCTAGCTGATGAAACCATGATATTATATGCCATCTGCCAGGTAAAAACAAGTCTGTATTTTGCCGATTTTTCTCTCTTGCAGTTTGAAGGGGAAGGTGATATAATACCTTCCTGCCCAGTCTGGCGGATTGAGCGGGAACGGCGCCATGTTCGAGTCCCGGCAGAAGGGAGATGCTGGCCATGGGAAGACCGGAGGTAAAACAGATCGCCTCCAATCGGAAGGCATTCCACGACTACTTTGTGGAGGACAAATTTGAGGCCGGTATCGAGCTGGCTGGTACTGAGGTCAAATCGATTCGTCAGGGCAATGTCAACCTGAAGGATGCCTTTTGCGGAGTGAAGGACGGGGAGATGTTCCTCCATGGGATGCACGTCTCACCTTATGAGCAGGGAAATATTTTCAATAAGGATCCCCGGCGGGTCAGAAAGCTGTTGTTCCACAAACGAGAGATTATAAAACTTCAGGCCAAGGTACAGCAGGACGGATATGCCCTCGTTCCTCTGTCCCTGTATTTGTCCGGCCACAGAGTAAAAGTGGAAGTGGCGCTGGCCCGGGGCAAAAAGTTATATGACAAACGGGAGGCAGCCGCCAAGCGGGATGCCAAGCGAGAGATGGAGAGAATGTCCCGGGGACGGTATTAATCCGGGGTATGGAGATGCAGATAACAGGAGGAGAGAACGATGGCACAAAATCCTATGATTACCTTTGAGATGGAACAGGGCGGCATTATGAAGGCGGAGCTGTATCCCGAGATGGCTCCCAATACGGTAAACAACTTTATTTCCCTGGTGAGGAAAGGGTTTTATGACGGCCTTATCTTTCACCGGGTCATCCCAGGCTTTATGATCCAGGGAGGGGACCCAGAGGGGGCCGGCATCGGTGGGCCGGGTTACTCGATCAAGGGAGAGTTTGCCCGGAATGGGGTAAAGAATGATTTGGCCCATAAGCGGGGCGTGCTGTCCATGGCTCGAGCCATGAATCCAGATTCCGCCGGCAGCCAATTTTTCATCATGGTGGAGGAGGCTCCCTATTTGGATGGGGACTATGCCGCCTTTGGCAAGGTGATTGAGGGCATGGAGGTGGCGGACGCCATTGTCGCTGTCCAGCGCAACGGACAGGATCGTCCGCTCATTGATCAAAGGATGAAGCGGGTCACAGTGGATACCTTTGGGGTGGACTATCCCGAACCGGAGAAGATATAGGAAACGAGCGGTTATAGGGCCGCTTGTTCCAACCTGTTAGGGGGCGTACTGGTTTCGACGGGGATGATGAAGCAGGATAAGCGGGTGGCGGCGCCCAGCCGCCATAAAATGGGCAATTATAAATTAAAGAACAACGATAACGTAGTTCTCGCCGCGGCTTAACGCGGCCGTCTCAAACGGAAGGGCCACGAGCCGTCTGGGGCGTCAAATCAGTGGCGTCCGTGAGTTCGGAAAGAGTTGACCGTTCCACGCATCATGACTCTACCAACCCCTTGAGTGTGACGGTTCACGCCTGGGGAAGGGAATGTAAATAATCGTCTGCACCCGGAGAAGGTCCTGTGGAGTTGTTTTCGGACAGGGGTTCGACTCCCCTCGCCTCCACCAAAAAGGCCCCCATTAAGCCACAAGGCTTTGGGGGCCTTTCTCTTTTAATTTCAGCACATTATAGCTTTTTCCGTGATGCGATTTACAACTTGTATGAAATTTGGTATTGCACGCTTGAGGCGAAATTTTGCACACGGGTTTGCACACAATAAACGCCCCAAAAGAGGAGCGTTAATCTTTTAGTAGCGCTGAGAAGTGATTGTTCACCATGGCATCTACTTCTTCCTGTTTTTCTGATATGGTGTGCTGGTATACCGTTTTGAGCATATGGTTTGTGGCATGCCCCATGCGCTCCATGGCGTATTTATCCGGGATGTTGAGAGCAAGCATTACGGATGCATTTGCGTGGCGGAGGTCGTGGAATCGATAGTGGGGCAAACCGGCTTGCTTGCAGAGTCTGGTGAAGCGCTTATACATGGCCTGCCCACTTAGGCTGATAATATATCCTTCCTTCTTTGGGAGCGAATCTAAAACGCCCTTGATATATTCTGGTATGTGCAACTTTCGATTTCCGCTGTATGTCTTAGTTCCCTTTACTACAGCTCCGCTTTCCCCTTGTACAATTGCTTGCCTGATGTGGACAGAATCCCCCTGAATGCAATCCCATGTCAGTCCTCGTATTTCCGACGCCCGCAAGCCAAGCCAAACGGCGAGCAATAGAGGCAACTCCATTTCCGTCCCTTTTGCCGCCTTGAGAATCGCCTTAATCTCGCTCTCTGACGGTATCTGTGCCTCATAACGCTGCTTTTGCGGCAAGGTAGTTCTCAGTACCATTTCTGGCTTATATTCGGCCAGTGCGGCGCTGAGAAGGCCGTGGGCATTCCGCACAGTTTTAGGAGACCTCTCCCTTGCCATCTTATTAATTTCCCGCTGCACCTTTTCCTGGGTCAAGTCAGGCAACTTCAGCCCCATAATGCCTTGCAAAGCATTTCCCCGGATGCGCTTGTACCCAGCCACAGTGGAGGGAGATAGGACTGCGTCCTTGCTCTCAATATAGCGGTCAATCGCCTCGCCTACAGTCAGAGATCGCGGAGACTTAATGGCATCCTGCATCTTGGCTTTGATTGCCATGGCTTTGGCAACGGCTATCTTCGGGTCAGTGTCGGTGACGCTGACACGGCGCCCGTCTACCATCACCTGCACTCGGTATGCCCCGCTTGGCAACGCCCTGGCGGCGGGAATTTTCATGTTGCGTTCCTCCCACTAATAATTTCAATTCACACCCCCATAAGGGGGGCGGTATAGAATTTGGTCACATTACCATATTGACAGAATAGAACGAGTGTACTATAATTTGCATCACAGCATACAACCGAGGAGGAGGGGCAATCATGGCGGAGTGCTTGAGTAAAACGGATGAATTAGGGAAGGAGGGATTGCTCCGGGAGAGGGTACATAAACCAAATCTTATGCGAGTAGCGCAAGAATTGTCTAAATTCAGTGATCCTTATAAAACAACAGGTATTTTAGTGCTCGCCCTCAAAGGTGGATCTCAGGATGGCACAAATGCCAAGTAGGACTTGTGCCTGTTGGTCTGTGATATCCTCTCCCTCTCGAATGAGACCAGCAGAAATAAGAGCATTATTTAGATAATCGAATATTTTTAGTACATCCTCCCCTGGTGCGGCCTCAGCCGTGCTGGGGGCTTTTTTTGTGGGGGTATCTTTTGTGAGAAGCGTATCTCCTCTGATGCTTTCAATGTCTAAATTTAAGGCATTGAAAACTTTAATCATTGTAGAGACCCCTGCATTTGAAATCCCTCGTTTAAATACAGAATCAAGAGTAGAGTACGGAACATCAATAGAGGTAGTAAATGCACGAACACTTTTGTATTTGGACAGTATTTCCTTTTTAAGCTGCTCCTCTAATGTCATCTTTATTGCCTCCAGTCTATATTTAATTCTAAATCTGGCTTATGAGATTGTCAAGAAAGAATTTACGCAATTTCAAAAACTTCTACCAAAACGCTATTGACAATTACCGCAATAGCGTTTATTATATAACTGTTGTTACCGCAAATGCATAAATTGGAGGTGATAAGCAATGAGAAATTTACGCGCAGAAATGACGCGGTTTGGTGTGACTAACTCTGATATCCAAACAGCCCTTGCTTGTTCGGGGAAAACGGCAACAAATAAGCTCAGTAATGTAACAGAGTTTTCCGTTAGTGAAGCCCTTAAGATCAGGGATACATTTTTCCCAGGGCTGCGTATCGAGTACCTTTTCGCCACCGCAGAAGAAGTTCAGGACACAGCATAAAAAACCTGGGGTGTGCGAGCACCCCAGGCCCCGGCGTGGCTACCTAGGCAACCTGACACTTTTGGTGTAGGTCTTAGTTTGAGAGCCGTTCGACACACGAGTAGTCGCGGTAACACGGTTCCCAGACTGCCGGACAGTAGTCGTAGCCTTCACAGTGATTCTCTTCATTTGTTAACCCCCTTTCTGGCCCCGCCTCAATAGCCATATCAGGGAGTTCCAACTGAAATGTCACTATGTGGAAAAATTATACCGCAATCGTAAATAAAATGCAATATATTGACATGTAAATAATTTGTGAATACAAAATATTGTGCGACTGCGCGGTGGACGAACTGCTGGCAGACAATTAGCCCAGCGTGTGAGAGGGGGTGGACAGATTGAATGCAATCAGCGTGACTGGAGCCGTAATCGCCGGTCTACTTTGCTCAAACATCTGGCTTTGGATTAACCTGTACAACCTGAAACAAACGCACTTTGAATTTGAGCATCTTATATTCAAGTTGCTAAAAGAACTTTGCGAGCAGCCAGCCCAAGATAGTGCCAGCGAGAGTACCCAAAAGCCCGCCAATAAAGTATAGGTCTGCTTTGCGTTCTGCTTTTTTGCGTAAGTATTCTTCTCGCTCCAGCCTATCAACAATATATGGCGGCCTAATTTTTCCTAAAGCAATGTCAGGAACTTCAATACTTATATTTTCTAAAGCCTTTCGTTGCTCTTCTGTCATGGTCTTGCCTCCTTTCTTGCAAAATTTTACCACACAGCTTGAAATGGGGCAATAGAGGAGGTGAGGGTTATGGAGCGGGAACAAACAACGATCCGCCTGCCCGCTGAACTGAAAGAACAGCTTCAGCGAGAGGCGGATAGGAGGGGGTATACGGTGACGGACCTCATTGTGTTCATTCTTTGGGATTGTGTTCATTCATCCACTCTTCAAGAATAAATTCAATTTGTTTTCCGGCAGAGCGTTTATTTTTCTTGGCTTCTTCGCGGATGATATCCAGTAATTCTGTAGGAATGCGTAAGGTAAATCTTGAATCCTCGGCCCTAGTATAGGGGTCTTTGTCAGACATAGTAATCCTCCTTTTGACGCCAGTATGACATATTCTCTAAAAAAAGTCAATAAGACACTTGACGTCAAAAAGATGATGTGATATAGTGGCAAAGGAAGGGAGTTGACGTCAATAATATGAACATAGACACAAGAGAGCGATTTACATTACGAATCCCAAAACCACTGTTTTTTGACATGAAAATCAAGGCTGAAGAAAAAGGGGTATCGGTCAATGCCTTGATTCTACAAATCTTATGGGATTGGGTAGAACGACACAAGCAATGGATAGATACAGACACTCAGCCCAGCGTATAAGCCGTTCTCGGAGGGCGAAAGGAGGTGAGGAGCGAATGACAGATTTCAGGATAACGAAAGACGGCAGGGTGTTTCTGAATGACTTTGAGATACCAAATTGCATGGGCGTTGACATCAAAATTGAGGGAGGGGAAGATCCAGAGGTGGTGCTCCGAATCTCCTGTGAAAGAGTGTCGATTGATGGGTATGCGCTCCATTCTAAATAAATGGGATCGCAGATTTAAGCTTTCCCAGCCAGTCAAGAACTTCGGAGATACCATTCTTGAAGCGGTTCTCCATGTAGATGATAGCCTCATCGTTAAGACAGAATCCGCTGTAAAGGTACAGCTTTATCATTCCAGCGCGTTTCAGTTCTGCTAATGCCTCGGCGCCATCTTCCGAGCGCCATTCTAGGGAGTAATTCACAGGCCATCTTGCTTGATCTGCAAAATCCTTTGCCGCTCTTTTTGGGGTTCCGTCTGCCCGGCGCTTTATATAGGCGGCATAGATTTCGCAAAGTATCTTATCTGCATCTTTTGTTAATTTGACATTCAACTTATTCACCCCCTTTCTCCGACTAAATTTTACCATACTCGAGGGAAGGGAACAAGGGATAGACCAACGTATAAATCCGCCTTGAATA
>CAKNZJ010000124.1 GCA_932222125.1 uncultured Clostridia bacterium
ACGGCCAGCAGAGCGGCGGCGTGGTCTACCAGAAAGCGGTTGCGGTCCAGCATACAATTTTTGTAGTAGGTCCTGCTGACGTAGACAATGGAATCCGCCCGGTCCAGGATAGAACGATAGAGGTCCCGCGATGAAGCTGCCCACTTGTCCGCCTGCTCCTTGCAGGGGAGGATACAGTGGAGCTTGATTGCGGGATCATTTTCTCTCAAGTCGAGGACGGAGAGGGCTGACCAGGTATCGGTGGCCTCTGCCATCCCGGACAGGAACTGTGTAAAACCAGCGTCCACCAGCGCGGCAATCTGCTCCGCCAGCACCGCTTTCAGCGCCACGCACCGGCTGTCTGCCTCATCATACTTCCAAGGGAATTTACGCGGGCGGTGGCCGGTAAACGCGCAGCAGTTTTCTAACACGACCCACCGTCCCCGGCATAGCGTTCCTGGTAGTCCTTGATATAGTCGTCCAGGTATTCCAGGTACTCGGCCCCGCTGCCCTCAATCGTTTCCAGAATGGCGGTGATCCTGCGGCGGCACTCCGCTTCCTCGCTCTCCGTCATGGTGCGCGTTTCATTGAGATGGGTGGTTGAACGGGGAGCAACAACATCGTTGATAATGTCATTAAACAGGTTATCCAGCATGGCCTCCGGTGTGTCAAGCTGCTCCGCGCCTGCCGCTCCGGGTTCATCGGCCACGATCCAGACATAGCCGATCTTCTTGGAGTAGACTATATCAAAATAGTCCTGCCCATCAATGTAATCCTCAAAGGCTTTGAGAATGGCGTCCAGTTCTTTCCGTACTTCTTCCGTATAAATCATAACAATACGACCTTTCCGCTTTTATAAAATTGGTTCCTGGTAGCGTACCCGGTTCAGGCTAATTCTAATAAGCGTGCGCCCTCTTAATTATAGATTTGCTCAATATATTAGTCAATAGCCCGATAACAAGAGCGGATAATAGGGCGCGAAAATTTTATAATAAAGGCATCCTAATCACAGGGGGATGCTGCGGATGAGCAAGAAGGAAGTGGAATTCAGCAATCGGGACAGGTTCATCGAACTTGGCCTGATGATCGCCAGCCTGCGAAAAATGCAGGGGATGTCTCAGGAGAAGCTGGCGGATAAGGCGAAGATCAGCCGCTCCCACCTAAGTTCCATCGAGGCCCCCAACATCGTGCGGCCCTTTTCCCTGGAAGTGCTATACAACATTGCGGACGCTCTGGGTGTTCGAGCGGGGGATCTGCTGAACGCCACCCTGCCCCCAACGAAATGAGAACAGCGCCTTGCCAGCGGCAGGGCGTTGTTTTGCCTCTATGCTGCCTCTCCGCCGTAGAGGTCATGGTTGACCTGGGCGGCGTAGTGGTTCTCAATGGTGGCCGGGGCGTTGTACAGCACAGTCAGCAGGTACTG
>CAKNZJ010000125.1 GCA_932222125.1 uncultured Clostridia bacterium
CGATGGGGTTCATTTCCGGTGTATAGGGAGGAATGTAAAAAAGGACAATATTTTCCGGGATATCCAGCATTTTGGCCCTCCGTAAAATCTTGTGTAGGCGATTTTCGACAAAGTCAAGACTGGTGCAGTGGAAACAGTGCAGAAAGTGGGCTGAAGCCCTTCCACACCTATGGTCCCGGTGGGGGGCGGTATGCGCGCCGGAGGCGTGAATGCCGTCCCAAACGCCGGGACAACCTGAGCTCAGGGCTCAGCCAATGGCCCGGCCGGCGAACATGAGCTGGAGCTGGCTGAGGACCAGGTCCCAGTTCTGGTATCTGGTCCGCCAGCGCTTCGTAATGCGCTGGGAGGCCAGATAGAGCATCCGGCGCAGGGAATCATCGCTGGTAAAGCTGGGCTTGTTTTTTGTGATCTGACGGAACTGTCGATTCAGTCCCTCAATGATGTTGGTCGTGTATATGATTTTCCGAACCTCGGGCGGGTATTCATAAAAGGTGCTCAAAACTTCCCAGTTTTCCTCCCAGCTTTTCACGCAGGAGGGATACTGTTTGCGCCATGTTTCTCCGAACTGGAGCAGGGCGTTCTCTGCCTCTTCCAGGGTCACGGCGGTGTAGATTTTCTTCAGGTCAGCTACTACTTTCTTGATGTCCTTCCAGCTGACAAAGCGGGTGGAGGAACGGATCTGATGGACGATGCAGCGCTGTAAACGGCTCTGAGGATACACCGCCTGGATGGCCTGCATCATACCGCACAGGCCGTCCGTGCAGAACAGATATACGTCCAAAACTCCCCTGGATTTGAGGTCATTCAGCACATTCAGCCAAAATTTGCTGCTCTCATGCTCTCCAATCCACACCCCCAGGATGTCCTTCGTGCCGTCCATGTTGATCCCCAGGACCACGTATGCCGCCTTGGTCACATAGCGGCGGTCCTCCTTCACCTTGTAGTGGATGGCGTCCATGAAGACAAAGGGATACACCGCTTCCAGAGGCCGGTTCTGCCATGCGGTCACCTCCGGCATGATCTTCTCCGTGATCTTCGTCACCAGCTCCGGAGATATCTCTACGTCGTACAGCTCCTTGATTTGCTCAGCGATGTCCTGCTGGCTCATACCGCTGGCGTAGAGGC
>CAKNZJ010000126.1 GCA_932222125.1 uncultured Clostridia bacterium
CAGCTTATCCCCATTCTCAACCGCCAGCAATATGCCTGCGTCGCCATTGCCTTGGTGTGTAACTCGGCGGCCTATGTGTCCGAGATCATCCGTTCCGGCATTCAGGCGGTGGACGCGGGGCAGGCGGAGGCCGCCCGCTCTCTGGGTCTTAGTCAACGGCTCACCATGACCGAGATCGTCCTGCCCCAAGCGGTGAAGAACATCCTGCCTGCCCTGGGCAACGAGTTCATCATGCTGGTGAAGGATACCTCCCTGGCCTCCACCTGCTTTATCGGCGATATCATGACGCAGTTTAAGCTGGTCCAGGGTGTGACCTATCTGAACATTGAACCTTTGATTATCGTGGGCATCATCTACTTTATTGTTACCTCTATCCTCAACAAGCTGCTTGGTTTCCTGGAAAGGAGGATGCGCCGTGGCGACATCAGATAAGCTGATTCAGGTCAAAGGCCTGGAAAAACACTACATCAATGGCACCATCCACGCCCTGGACGGGGTCACCGTGGACATCAACAAGGGGGACGTGATGGTGGTCATCGGGCCTTCCGGCTCGGGCAAGTCCACCTTCCTCCGCTCTCTCAACCTGCTGGAGGAGCCTACCACAGGCCAAATCATCTTTGAGGGCGTGGACATCACCCAAAAAACCTACGTGAACGAAGAGGGCAAGACGGTGAAGCTGAACATCGACCAGCACCGTCAGAAGATGGGCATGGTGTTCCAGCACTTCAACCTCTTCCCCCACAAGACCATTCTGGAAAACATGACCCTGGCCCCCATGAAGGTGAAGGGCCTTTCCAAGGAAGAGGCCGAAACCAAGGCTCTGGCTCTTCTGGACCGGGTGGGGCTGAAGGACCGGGCCGGCGCGTATCCCATCCAGCTCTCGGGCGGGCAGAAGCAGCGGGTCGCCATTGTCCGGGCCCTTGCCATGGAGCCTGATGTGATGCTCTTTGACGAGCCTACCTCCGCTTTGGACCCCGAGATGGTGGGTGAGGTGCTGGACGTAATGAAGGAGCTGGCCCGGGAGGGCATGACCATGGTGGTGGTCACCCACGAGATGGGCTTTGCCCG
>CAKNZJ010000127.1 GCA_932222125.1 uncultured Clostridia bacterium
AGAGATTGGACTTCTAACAGATTCATGGGATACCTCCTGATTGGATTGGTCCGGGAAAAGGAATTGGGCATCATCCCTCTTTCCCCGTCCGGATAAAAGGATAACACCCGAATCTTACTCCCACGTGACTTAAATCCTACAATTTTGTTGGAATTGGAAGTTTTACCGCAACAGTCAACCCATGCGGCTCTGTTCCAAAAAAACGGATCGTTCCTCTGTGAGCGGAAACGATCTGCTTTGCGATGTTCAAGCCGTTTCCATGTGGAATTCCGCTGCCATCGCTTTGCGTGAAGCTAGCACACTCTGCCGCGTTTAACTTCCTCAAAACAACCTCATCCATTCCCTTTCCGGTGTCCTGAACTATGATCGTACACGTCCCGCCGGTCGATTCAACCGAAACGCAGATATGGCATCCATCTGGATTGTGGGTGATACTATTGCCGATCAGATTTTCCAGCATACGGGTAAGCAAAGCGTTGTCACATTCAATCAAAATTGTTTCAGCCCCGTCTCCTGCGTAAAGGTCAATCTCATACTGCCCATCCAGGCCGTCGTTCACATAGCCGCTGACGACTTGCCGGGACAATTCAACCGGACTGACCGGGGCTGTCTGTAATGGCTGCATGGCGTATTCCAGTCTTGATGTAAGGTTCAAATCAAGAATCAACTGCCGCAGCTTTTCTCCGTGCTTGCGAATCAATCCGGCCTGTTTCTGAACATCAGACGGAAGGGCATCGTTGTCCTCGATCTCCCCGGCGTAGCCCAGCATGACCGACAGCGGGGTGCGTATATCGTGGGAAATTCCGCTGATCCAATCGGCGCGGGCCGTGTCCTTTTTATGGAGCTGTTCGCTGGCCCGGTTCAATTCCGCATTGATGTCCGCCAGCTCGCCGTGTTCCTCTAACTGGATTGGCTTGCCCTGGGCCATTGCGCTGATCCCTGTCAAGATGGGCTTCATCGCCCGTTCGACCCTGCGCGTACTGCGCCACAGCAAAAACAGCATCAGCAGAATGCTTGCGAGAAATACGCCAAACGCTGTGATAACCATGGCCCAGACATCACCGGTTTCCATGGCAAAATTATACCGTTGCAGACTGTTTGCCGGATAGGCCAGCACAAAGAGTCCCGCCGGCTGCTGCCAGACAAACACGGGATACTCCTGCAAGTACCACCTACTGAATTGGGCAATCCGCGCGGCTGTGTAGGAGCGGGGCAGATCCTCCGGCATCTGTTCCTCCCAGATCACCGCCCCACCGTCATCCAGCAGCATGGCCCAGGCGCGGTTTTCGGCCAGCACGCGGGACACCTCCGGTTCCACCTCAATCACACCGTTCACCTCTGACACCATAGCGGAGAGAGCGGATACCGACAAGTCGGGAGCGGTAGCATGGCGGCCAGCGACCACCCGGATTGCGACCACAAGTACAAGGTTTATCAGCAGGAACAGCGTCAGGGCGGCGATTGTGGAAATGAAATATTTGTGAAAAAAACGCTGTACCGGATTCAATGCGGTTCCCCCTTTACCATGAGCTTGTAGCCCAGGCCCTTGGCGGTCAGAAGCGAGACGGGAGCCGATGGAGTATCTTCGATCTTCTCCCGCAGGTGGCGGATATGGGACATGAGGGTATTCTCATATCCCATCCAGATTTCTCCGCAGGCGGCTTGACACAGAGCGCCGATGGTGACAACACGCCCGGCGTTTTCCGCCAGCTTCAGGAAAATTGCGTACTCCTTCCCGGTCAGAGGGAAAATCCCTTCGTCACGGCGGACCTCCGCCCGGTCCAGATCCACGGTGGAGGCGGCAAGAATGACCGTCCGATTGCTGTCGGGATATGCCCGTTTCAAAATCGCGTTGACCCGCAGAAGAAGTTCTTTGGGGAGAAAGGGCTTGACCAGATAGTCGTCCGCCCCCAACTCCAGCCCCCGGCACCGGTCCTCGGCCTCACCCTTGGCGGTGAGCATCAAGACGGGAATCTCGCTGGTTTGCCGAATCTCCCGCAGCAGCTCGAACCCGTCCATGTCCGGCATCATCACATCCAGGATTGCCATGGCGGGCTCCTTCTTGGAACATTCGTCCAAAGCCGCTTCCCCGGAGGAAGCGGTTATGATTTGCGTAAATCCCGCCCGCTCAAAAATCGACCGGACCATAGCCAGCAGATCAGGCTCATCGTCCACAATCAGAATCGGCTTGTCTTTCACGCAGCGCACCTCCAACTGTTTCGGCTGGGAGTATTATACCTCTTTTTCAATCACCTGCATAGGATGACGCTCAAATCTCAAGGTAAATTCAAGGTTGCCACAAGGTTCTCTCAAGGAGCGGGTGCTATGATTACAGCACAACCGAAAAGGAGGACCTGCCAATGAATGACTGCATCATTGAGACGGCTGGGCTGACAAAAATCTATGGAAGTCAGAAAAGCGTCTCTGACCTGAACATCCACGTCCGGCGTGGGCGCATCTACGGCCTGCTGGGCCGCAACGGGGCCGGAAAAACCACCACCATGAAAATGCTCCTGGGCCTGACAGCCCCCAGCTCCGGCGAACTGCACATTTTCGGAGAGGACATTCGCACTGCGGCAAAGGAAATTCTGCCCCGTGTGGGCAGCCTGATCGAGTCGCCAGGGTTTTATCCCAACCTGACCGGAACAGAAAACCTGAAAATCTTTGCCGAGCTTCGGGGCGTGAAACGGCGCAGCGCGATTCAGAATGCCCTGGACCTGGTGGGCCTGCCCTACCGGGACAAAAAGCTCTATGCCCAATATTCTTTGGGCATGAAGCAGCGGCTTGCCATTGCCCTGGCGGTCATGCACGACCCGGAGCTGCTGATTCTGGACGAGCCCATCAACGGTCTGGACCCCATCGGTATTGCGGAAGTGCGCTCCTTCATCCGGGAGCTGTGCGACGCCCAGGGCAAGACCATCCTGATCTCCAGCCATATCCTCTCCGAAATTGCGCTGCTGGCGGACGACATTGGGATCATCGACAAGGGAAGGCTGCTGGAGGAGGAGAGCCTGGAGGAGCTGGAGGCCAAGAATGGAAAATACATCCGATTTATCCTCTCCGACGCCAACAGGGCGTCCAATCTGCTGGCCTATCAATTCAAAGCCCGGGACTGTCAGATCGAGGATGAATACACCCTGATTCTGATGGACGCGTCCCTCCCCATGCCGGAGATCATCCGCTGTTTTGTGGAACACGGCATTGCGGTTTCCGACGCTCATCTGTGTGAGGACACCCTGGAGGACTACTTCAAACGGGTGACAGGGGGTGTGGGGATTGCTTAAACTGATCCAGTGTGAGTTCTGGAAGCTGAAACGAAAGCGGTTTGTACTGCTGGTGGTGCTGGCGGCGTTTCTGTTTCCTCTCCCTGTGACGGCTGTAGCCATGACGCCCAGCATCATGGGGCGCTACGACACAAAGGCCGAGATTTTTGACACCCTGTTCAGCTTTATCATGGGGTATGGCGTGCTGCTTCTCCTGCCCTGCGTCATCGGCGTTCTGGCAACCATGCTGTTCTTTATGGAGCGGGACAACGACACCTTCAAAAGCCTGCGGACCATTCCGGTAACCAGCACACAGATGGTTTTGACAAAGATTGCGGTACTGTTCCTCATGGGTATCCTGTTTTCCCTCGCCTCCACATTCGCCACGATTCTATGTGGAAGCGTGGTGGCGGAGGCGGGCGGTCTTGCTTACAAGCTGCTCTCGTCTGTTGTGCTGGGAATCTTTATCACAGCCGGGACCCTGCCCCTGGTAGTTTTGGTGGTCTTTTTCAGCAGGACCTATATTTTCTCCATCCTGCTGTGTGTATTCTACAGCGTTTTGAGCCTGACGCTGGAGGGCCTGTATGGAGTGCTCCCAAAATCGCTCTGCTCACTGTGCCCCATTCCGCTGACAAACTTATGGTTCGCCGGAAATATGGCGGACCATGGTATTTCCATGAACCTGACGGAATTGGCGCATCTCATTCCCTCTACCTTTCAGACCGCGGCCACCTTGGGCGTTATGGCGGTTTTGTCGGTTCTGCTGATCGACCGCCTGTACAAGAGAAGGGGGGAATAAACATGCTTCGGATGATCAAAACCGAGCTCTGGAAGCTGAAACGCTATCATATCCTGTGGGCCGGTGTGCTTTTGATGGCGCTGTCCGTATTGCTGGCACTGTTCAGCTCCACGGCCCAGGACGGCTCTGTGTGGACCTTTCCTTTTCTGGTGGAGCAGGTCATTAAGAACAATGCCACCACCATTTTTCCCGTGTGCATCACCTTGATTACCGGCTACATGATTGCCAGAGAGGAAAAGGATGATACGCTGAAAAACATTGTGACCATCCCCGTCTCCTACCGCGCTCTGCTGTGCGGCAAGCTGGTGGCCGGCGGACTGGTTTCCGCCCTGTTCGGGCTGGCCTGCGCGGTGCTGACGGTTCTCGGTAATCTGATTGCGGGATTTCCGGGACTTACCGCTCTTGGGTTGGTACAGACAGAGGTACAGATGATGTTCAACTGTCTGTGCCTTTATATTGCCGTTTTGCCCATCATTACGGTTTCCGCCTATGTTTCAGGGGGCAATATGACCGGCGTAATCATTGCCTTTGTCTACGGCTATGGCGGGATGTTCGCCGCCGGCAGCGTGAAATTGTCCAATCTTTATCCCATAACGGCCAGCCTGGGAATGATCGGGTATCGAAATTATGACGTCACATGGAATACGACCCTGTGCTGCGGGAGTATGGCGCTGATGCTTGTGTTGACGGCGGTCATTCTCCTGACCATGAGATCCAGCACAGATAATCGGAAATCTGCCAAGAAAAAAGCAAAAGCGCCCTTGAAAAAGGGTTGGTAATGGAGGCTATGAATATGAAATCCAAGAAGAAAACGGCGCTTGTCGTCCTTGCGGCGGTTGTGGTTCTTTTGATCGCCGCCGCTGCGTTTACGATTCCCTCGCTGTTTGACGGCAGCAGAACCACCATCTATTACACGCAGATTGACAACAGCAAAATCGAGGAAAACGACTCCA
>CAKNZJ010000128.1 GCA_932222125.1 uncultured Clostridia bacterium
AAGGATGACCTCAAAGAGGATTATGGCAAGAATAAATATAAGCTCCACTACATCTACCGTGAATTCATGTTGGATTTTTTCAGCATGGACTTAAGTTCCCTGCCCAAGAACGCTTCTTCCCTGAAATTCAGTAAGCACAATGCCCATGTCATGTCCCTGTGCCTGACACTACACATCAACCTCGGCCTCTCCCTGCGCAAGACCTCGCAGGCTTTGAAAGACCTTTACAACATCAGCATCTCCCACCAGCAGATCGCCAACTACCGCAAGACTGCCGCTGTCTGCGTCAAGCCCTTCGTCGATCGGTATCCCTACGAAAAAGGGGATGTGTTCACCGCGGATGAGACCTACATCAAGATCCGCGGCGTCAGGGCCTACGTCTGGCTCATCATGAATGCGGCGACCCGCTCCATCATCGGCTACCAGGTATCGGACAACCGGGGCGTCGGCCCCTGCATCCTCGCCATGCGCATGGCATTCCGGGGGCTTGCAAAGCTGCCTGAAAGATTCAAGTTCATTGCTGACGGCTACAGCGCCTATCCCCTTGCCGCCATGGAGTTCGCTAAAAAACTTGGGAAAGACTTCGCCTTCAAAGTCACACAGGTCATAGGGCTTACCAACGATGATGCCGTCTCGACGGAACACCGCCCGTTCAAACAGATGATCGAACGGCTTAACCGCACCTACAAGGCCTCCTACCGCCATACAAACGGTTTTGACAGCATCGACGGCGCAAACTATGATCTTGCCCTATGGGTCGCCTACTACAACTTCCTGCGTCCCCATAAGCACAACAAATACAAAGTCCTTAACGAAGTGGAAATGCTGCAGGGCGCCGACAATATGCCGGGCAAATGGCAGCTCCTCATTTTCCTTGGCCAGCAGACCATCCTGAACCTCCAAAAACAGACGACCGCATGACCGGAGCGGGGCATTATGTCAAGGGAACCGTGGAATAAATGCGGCGGCACTTCGCCGCTTTTATGCCGCGAAAGTCCCTTGACATAAGGACCACGGAACATCCTGTTTCCTGGGAAAAGGGGCTACTGTACCCTTTTCCCTGCCTCCGGCGAGGACGGGTCTGGGCAGCGCCCAGATCATGGGTCAAGGGACTGGTCCCTTGTGGGGTTTGGGGCAACGCCCCAAGGTCTTAAATCACCAATATCTGCAGTTTTCAAGGTTCAATCGAGCCTGTTTTTTCGGCTCAGTTTTTTCATAGATTACTTGACACTACCCGATGTTTTGGAATGCTGCCTCCAGTTCTTGTGAAGGCAGCGGTTTTAGGGTAAAAAACTTATGTGTAGAGGG
>CAKNZJ010000129.1 GCA_932222125.1 uncultured Clostridia bacterium
ACCACGGTGAAAACGCCCACGCCGGTAAACTTGCCCGTCTTTGGGTATGATTTTCCGGGGCCTTTTCGGATATTTAAATCGGGGATAGATACCCGCACCATGTAAGGTACGGAAAAGGCGAGGCTCTCCATGAACTGCACTTTTCCTTCGCTGACAATGGCTTTCAGGATGGATAGTATCTTCTCCCCGTACTTCTCCCCTGCCGCCCAGCCTTTCCCCTGCGGGTTCTCCTTCTGTCCGAGCCACTCAACATAAGGTGCGCAGCCCCGTTTCACATAGCGGAACCGTGGATCAATTCCTTCACCTACAAACGCATCCGCGGAGGCGTAGGCTTTGAGGTGCTGTATCTGCGCCCGGATGCCAAGCTGCGCCGTTTCAAAGGACAGTCCTGTTTTGCCCCTCTGTGTCACCCCAAGACCGCAGAAATTGTTCTGCGAAAGAGTGACCGCCGAGCCGGAGAAAGTAAAATTCCCGGTTTCGAGGCAGGACTGTGCAAAGGCGATATCACCCCTCACACCCTCCGCCTCCCCTTCCGAAAGGTAGAGCGGAATCATATCCAGAACAGACTGCGGCACGGACGGATTCTTCTTTTTCAGATAGGATGCCATCTGCCCTGCCGTGGCCTGTGCTTTCCCCATAATGGCGGTAAGGGAATCCTCCGCTGTGCTTCCCTCCATCGCCGCCTTGATGTCCTTTCGGAACTGCTGCATCGACAATCCAAACTCAGACCACAGATGCTCCACGTCCCCGTGGTTGCTGGCAATGCCCCTTTTACATCCCTCGCTGTGGCTGATGATGACACCGTCCGCCACAGGGTCTAAACCGAACTGCTGACAGAGATATGCGAATAATTCCACCGCACATTTGTAGGTGGCAAGCACATGGGCTTTCGTATTTTCCCCGTTCCCGGTCTCCGTCCAGTTCGCACCGCCTGCATACTTAATGGTGGAAGGCTCCGTCATCTCCACGCCGATGTGGGTATTGTTCGCGCCGCCTCCGCTGTGCCACCCACGGAAATCCCACGGGAGCAGTTGGTACACGTCCCCGTCCGGCTCTACGATGGCATGGACGCAGGCATTGGCGT
>CAKNZJ010000130.1 GCA_932222125.1 uncultured Clostridia bacterium
CCCTATGTGATGGTCTATGACCGGCCCAGCGCCCCGGCCATTACCCGCCAGCTCCAACGCTGGGTGAATAACAAGCGGATTTTCCATACGGTCCCGAACTTTGCCGACTACATCCCCGGCAGGATAGGGGGTGGGAACCGTGCGTGAGCCGAGGGAGGCAAAACTTGACAAGCTGAAAGCCGAGCTTGTCCGGGCAAAGGAGAAGGCCAGCGAGTGGCAGGCCCGTGTCCGGGACATTGAGCGGCAGATCACCGAGCAGGAGAATCTTGAAATCATCCAGGCGGTGCGCGGCATGATCTCCGCGCCGGAGGACCTGCGGGCCGTGCTGGATATGATCCGGGCGGCAAATGCGCCGTCCACAACCAATTCTGGAAAGGAGAATTGAGCCTATGAAAACAAAATCCCTGCGGCGCATGGTAGCTCTGCTGCTGTGCGTGTTTTTGTGCCTGGGGGCGGCATTTTCCATGATGGGCGCGGCCTATGCCGCAGAGGTGGAGCCGTCCGGCATCAAAGTAGAGATTACCAAGCCCCCCAACCGTACCAGCGGAAGCGCGGATGTGGGCTACTGCATCACAGATACTGCTGGAAACGGATTTGCCAGCGCCAAAATCAAGGTTGGCCTGGATGGTGAGTGGCAGGATGTGACCGGCAATCTGGAACGGTGGGAGGACCGCTACACCGGGCGCATCACCATTACAGATAATTGCCCCGTTACCATCCGCGTCACAGGAAACGACGGCAGTATCTATGAAAAGATGTGCTACATGGACTGCTTTGCCCAGGGTACACATATTTTCATGACCAATGTGATGGTGGATAACCCCGCAGTCAAGGGCGATGGAGGGAAAGCGGATAAGGCCCCCAGCCCCAATCAAGCGGAAACCAATACTGCCACAAAGCCCACGGCCACACCTCTTAAAGCACCCGCTTCCTCCAGCACGGACCCCCAGGAGAAGCCGGACACTACACCCCGTCTGCCCACCGCGCTGACCCCGGACGGGCAGGGCACAGTGGTGGACAATGTGACGGACCAGGACAGCAAGGAATTTTTCACCTTCACCACCCCCAGCAACAATACCTTTTATCTGGTAATCGACAAACAGCGGGATAGCGAGAACGTCTATTTCCTCAACGCCGTCACGGAGTCCGATCTGCTGGCCCTGGCGGAGAAGGATAAAAAACCGGAGGGCAACAACGTGTCCGCTATCCCCGACCCGGAGCCGGTCTGCACCTGCAAGGACAAGTGCGCCCCCGGCGAGGTCAACACCGATTGTCCCGTCTGCGTCCTGACCATGATGGACTGTACCGGCAAGGCCCCCGCTGTGGACCCGGATACCGACCCGGAGCCGGAAAAGCCTGAGAAGGACGGTTCCAGCGCCATGATTCTGGTGGTGATCGCGGCCCTGGCCGTGGGCGGCGCTGGGTACTATCTGAAAATCTGGAAGCCCAAGCACGACTTGGACGATGCGGAGGACTTTGACGAGCTGACCGGCGGGGATGAGGAAACGGTCAACGAGGACGATCTGGAACCCGTGCCCCGGCGCGGCCCCCGTGATGAGCCGGAGGAACCGGACTACCCGGAGGGCTATGGCTATGAGGAACCGGGGGATGAGGAATGACCCGGTTTACCGACAGCCCATATGAACGCATGATGACCCAGGTTCCCACGGAGCGGCGGGAGGTCCACGGGCCTCCCGCCCTTCCTCCCGGCCACCCCTGCCACGGCTGTCCCTATCGCCGGGACGCGCCCTGCTTGAGCATATGCTACCGGGACCTGCTGCGGAGGAAGTGATGGCGCAAATACAATATCAGTTCCGCAAACGGGACGAATATTTCACGCCCTCCTATGCGGTCTATCCCATTATGAA
>CAKNZJ010000131.1 GCA_932222125.1 uncultured Clostridia bacterium
GGGGCCAGTTGGACGGTATCCTGCAAATGATCGAGGAAGATCGCTACTGCGTGGATATATCCAATCAGATCATGGCGACCCAGGCTCTGCTCAAAAGCGCCAATCAGCAGATTTTGCAAGCCCATATTCGTAGCTGCGTCCGGGAGGCCCTGCAAACCGACGCCGCAAATCCAAAGTTGGAAGAAGCGTTGAAACTGCTGGAAAAGATGGCGCAATAGCACAGGGAGCGGAGAGAATTTCATCTTTCCGCTCCCTTTTTTCTGCTCCTGTCTGGATTGTAAATCCTCCGTTTTGGAGCGGACAACGCGCATTGTTTTCGCTATACTTACAAACGGTTAGATATGGCTAATCTTTAAGGAGGTGCAATCATGCAACAACCGCTTGACACAAGAACGAAGCTGCTGACCAAAAGCCCGTTTCCGCTGATGATAGAGCTGGCGATCCCCGCCGTCCTGGGCATGGTGGTCGTAGGGCTTTACAACATGATGGATTCCATCTTTGTCGGCCAGATGGTCGGAGATGTGCAGATGGGAGCCGTCTCCATGTCCTACCCGTTCACCCTTATCAACGCCGGTTCCGCCGCCATGATCGGCGTCGGTTCCGCTTCAGTGCTGTCCCGCGCTATCGGAAAGAAAGACCAGGACACAGTAAAGAAGATCATGGGCAATTTGGTTGCTATGGTGCTTCTGATGTCCGTGGTCTACATGGTGATCGGCATGGTATTCACCCGGCAGCTCTTATCCCTGACCGGGGCCAGCGACAACATCCTGACCTATGCAGAGAAGTATCTGCGGATCGTATTCGCCGGTTCCCTGTTCGTGAACTTCTTCCAGAGCGCCAATATGGTCATCCGTGGAGAGGGACAGTTGAAAAAGGCCATGACCATTATTGCCAGTGGCGCGATTCTCAACATCATCCTCGACCCTATTTTTATCACCATTCTCGAACCCCACGGCATGGGCATAGAGGCTGCGGCATACGCCACGATTCTCTCTCAGTTTATTCAGGCTGCTGTGACACTGTGGTACTTCAAAAAGAAAAGCCCCAATGTGAAAATCGGGCGCATCCGTATTGATGGGACACTGTTGCCGCAAGTCCTCGCCGTGGGCGTTTCCGCTCTGCTCATGCAGGTTTTGACCTTAGTTCAGCAGACGGTGATCTACCGCGTGGCATCCGTCTATGGCGGCGATACCTCCCAGCTTCTTTTGGGAGCGGCACTGCGGTTCTGGAATTTCTCGTTTGTACCGCTGTGGGGCATCAGCCAGGGATTCCAACCTGCCGCTGGTACAAACTACGGAGCAAAAGACTATGACCGGGTAAA
>CAKNZJ010000132.1 GCA_932222125.1 uncultured Clostridia bacterium
AATCTGGATAGCAGCTCCAGTGAAACCCGTTGTCCTGCAAGGGATAGCGGGTTTTTCCATTTGTCTGGAGGAGAAACTGCCCAGCAGGAAACCCATACAGAAACCCATACCGATAGATTTTAAGGTACTGATTCACATTACGCCTGACCAGCTTTTTTCAGAGCATCTCTGAAAATTTGGCTGGCCCGCTTCATGCTTTCTTGATCTGCGTGGGTGTACATGCGGAGGGTGACGGCCTTGTCGTTGTGCCCCAGCTTCTCAGATACACTGGCCACATCGGCGCCGTTGGTGATCGCGATACTGGCAAAGGTATGACGGAGTTTATGGGGATGAAGACCGGGTACATCATACTTCTTGGAAAACTTCTGCATATACCTGGCCGGGGATTGAGGGTGCATCGGTTCCGGGCTGTCCTGCTGGGTAAAGACATAGGTGCTAATGGCGTGGCTCGTCTGTTCTAGCCTGAGCTGCTGAAGTAGCCGGATAATCTCCGGGTCAACATCTATCGTCCTCACCTTACCGCTTTTGGGGGTGTCAAGGTAAATGCCCTTTTGAGGTGTGTAGCAGAGGTTCCCTCGGATTGTGATCGTACCAGCTTTGAAGTCGATATCTTTCCACTGGAGTCCGCAGCACTCGCCCCGACGGATGCCGGTGTCGATTAGTAAGCGCATCAAGGTACGCCACTTCAACGGCTCATGTTCCAGTGCGGCAAAGATACGCTGGACCTCCTCCGTTGTGTAGGCCTCCACGTCCTTATCCTTGATCTCGCCTTTGCGGGGCTTTGGACGTTCCACCTTATCCATAGGATTGGCAGAGATTACATCGGCCATATAGGCCATTTTGAAAAGGCTGTGCAGGATGGTATAGACCTTGACACAGGTTGCGTGGGCTTTGCCATCCGATTGCATAGAGAGCAACAGAGCGGAGATATTGGCCGGGGTAATATCGGGCATTTTCAGATTGCCCAGAGCCGGATATATCCAGTGATTGAGATTGCCCTGGTAAGCGCACCGGCCATTCTCGCTCATTGTGACGCCCTTAGCTGGCATAAATACTGCTTCGCCGTACTGTCGCAACGTCTGAATCTTTGTGGCCTCCCGCTTCTGCCGGAGGTCGCTTTCTTTTTGCTCCGCACGACTGACGACCTCGCCTTCCCGACAGCGGCGCTCAAATTCCGAGGCCTCCTTTGCCAGTGTACGTTCAATAGCCTTTTGCCCCCAGCCCTCCGGAGGATACCAGCGGGTGGTTAGGTAGGACTTCCCCCGTCCACGGCTGACCCGGATCTCATAGAAGATTTGTCCGTCTTTGGTGGTTCGTTTTCTGGTTGATGCCATAAAAATTCCTTTCCTTTTATTCGCGTTGGTAAGGGTGTTCCATAGAAATCCCCCTTTTCTTCTGGCTCTGTGCATCCAAAAATTCTCCGTAGGATACTAGTTTTTCCTGATCCTTGGCATCAAGCGTTGACACCAATTCTCCCAAGATTCGGAGAGTGCGCATTTTTGTGTCCTGACCATTGTTATTAAATTGGTAGAGGGTCAGAAGTGCAGAGCGAAGCTCAGATTCCAATTTGCCGCCGTGTGCAGGGGCTTTGACCAAAATGTACTTTTGGTTTTTGCCCTCAATCGAAATTCCATCTGTAATCAGCGGCAGAACTTCCTGCATCTTGTCCTGGCGCTCCGCTTCACTGACCAGCAGACTGCCCCAGTCCATCAGCTCATCGGGGACGGTATCCAGTGCATCGGCCAGGGGCTTCAGCAGACTGGCGGGCATCTCGATGGCGTCGCTCTCATAGCGGTAGATGGTGGCGCGGTTCTTGCCCAGCTTGGCGGCCAGATCGTCCACCGACATACCGAGCTGCTTGCGGCGGGTACGGATTCTTTCTCCTGTGGTCATGGTGTTCCCTCCTGTTTTGTAATAGGGCTTCATTATACCACGATAGTTGCAGAAAAGCAATATATAATTTTGAAGAAATAAAATAATTTCAAAACAAGAAAAATTAGTATTGACAATGACACATGACAGGTGTATGATTTGAATATCGCATATAAGCAATAAGAATAGATAGCATGGCGAGTGTGTGTAATTTATGCAAAGGAGGTAATGCCTATGGTTCCATTCCAAAAAATTACGGAAGCCTGCAAGACCACGGGGCTGTCGCAGTATTTTCTGCGGCAAGGATGTAAGGACGGCACGATCCCGCACATCAAAAGCGGCGGCGTGTACTACATCAATGTCCAAGCACTCGTGGAACAGTTGGGCAAAAAAGAGCAGTCCGACTGAACACCGGCAAAAAACTGCAATACGCGGAGAAAGGAGGTAAATACCTGTGGACAACAAAGCGACGAACAAGCTGCGTCGGGAGTATCCCAACTTTACACCACTGAAGGTAGCTTCGGAACTGTTAGGCGTCTCGCCCCGTCAGCCGTCCAAGCTGGTGGCGGAGGGCCGGAAGCCGTTCTGCCTGCTGGGCGCCAACATTGGAACCCGGCAGCGGTACATCCGCATCTATACCGAGCGGCTGATTGCGTATCTTAACGGCAACTCTCTGGAGGACTAAGCGAAGGCTTTAGTAGTTGAGGGGGTGATTGTTTTCCGTGAAAGCAGTCACAAAATCGGGCGGCAGATCAACAGCTTTGGAAGAAGCCGCTGGCCTGATCGCCCAATCTTTCTATTTGGAGGAATCAAATGAGATTACACGAAAACCAATTAAAGCTGATCCGACATCTGGCCCGGTTCAACCTGTTGGACTATGCCAGTTGTCTGCATCTGTTGGATACGGAGGGAACTGGAGACCATGTAGCCCTGTCCTATGCTTTTCGGCCACTGACAAAGAACAAGTACCTCACCAAACGCAAGGACGGAAGCGTGTCAATTTTGGCAAAGGGGCGTGCTTTGTTCCCTAACATCAAGCCGTTGATCTCAGCGGGTGGCGGGGAGCAGTCCATCCAGCGAGTGATGGAGGTGTCCCGCATGGCAGTGTTGATGGAGGAACACGGTATCCTCGCCGTCGCGGAAGTGCCGGAATCACGGCAACCTGTTTTTATTCCCTCGGCTTGCTGGAGGAATATTGCTCCGGGTATCCTGTCCACTACACGCTTTACCGGGATGGTGCTTGCAGGAAAAGAAAAGCTGGCTGTCTATGACATAGGGGACGGGAGCATGGAGTGGCAGGTGCGGGCGGAGGGATCACTGTTCTATACAAAATACGGCAGCTATGAGACGAAAGCAACAGGGATGATCTTAATTTGTGAAGATGGAAAACGAAATAAAACGGTAAAAAATATTATTCGTCAGACGATGTGGAGCCGGCGGCAACTTCTCTCCGATATTTGCCTAGAGCGCAATAAACCGACCTGCTGGTCTCGTTCGCCCATTAAGCTGCGGGCGCAATATGAACACGTCTATTTTACAACGCCAAGATGGTTTCAGATAGACATACAAGCGATACTGGGTTCCGAGAGCGAGGTATGTGATCGAAGCAAAAATGAGACCAGGTCACATGACCCGGCACAGGGCGACTACGAAAAGTGGCCTTACCGCTTTTTTGTCAACCCAGCGACCGACTTGCTGAAATATGTCTATTTTTTCTCGGCGGTGAAGGAACTGAAGAAACTTTTGGAAAGTGATATGCCAGCACCACCGGAGGTACGATATGCAATTTGCTACCGGAAACGGGACAGGCCGATTCTGCGGATGTACCCGGACGTGGTAGAATTGGAGGGAATACAGTTTTTTGAATATCTCACTGAAGAAAACGATAGTTCAAATTGATCGGTGTCTGGCTGAGGGCGGTGGAGCAAGCGCGGACCAGCTTCACAAAATGTACGACCTAACGCTCCGGCTGCAAAGCCAGCTGCTATCTGTGATTTATGATATGGAGACCTTTGGTGGGAGTGCTGAGCGAGTTGCAAATGCGCACAGCGGTGGGAAAAATAAAGATTCTGTGGTGACGCTGACAATTACGGAGCCGTTGCCGTCTATGAAGAGACTGACCGAGGCAGTCGAGGAACATTGGAAAGCGATGATCCATGCGGCCATAGGAGAGGCGGCCCAACAGAGGCCCCTCCCCTATTTTGATAAGGCTATGGTTGAGATCAAGATCATCACTCCCAGAGGAAGCGATAATGCTAGACTGTGGGATACCTCCAACCGGTCCATCCAGGTGGTACTCAACAATCTGAAGGGTATCTTTTTTGAGGACGACAACATGGAGCATATGGCTTTTTCAGTGATTGGAAGATGGGGAGAAAAAGGTGCTACGATCATCCGTATTTTGGACTTTGACAAATCACAGCAAATCAGAAGCATCACATGAAGGCTGAGTTTTTGACGAAACTGTGAGGTTCCAAAAATGTCATGGTGAACGAGGCGGAGCGCAAAATCTATGTTTGCCTTGGACTTCAATCAGCCATGATGCGCTGTTAATTGAACACAAAATCAATCATGGTGAAGCAGGTACAGAGAGGGGTTCTGCGAGGAGTGTCTGCCTGGGCAGACGCGACGAGCAGAACAGGTTGAGGTGCGGAAAGAGGGCTTGCGTCGTTCCCGACGCAAGCCCTCTTTCCGCACTCGCTTTGGTATTATGATTTCCGGTTTCAATGAATGATTAACTATTGGCTCCCCAATTTTGACGCATCAATCATCTTTTTAACGGCGTAAGGATGACCAGAACGCGCCCGGTGCCTATCATCATCATGGCTATCTTCTCTGAGGACGATAACATGGAGCACGATGTGACGGAGACGGCCTGTGCTGATCATGTCTTTACTTTGCGCACAAATCCAGGGCGTCTTTTACTTTTTGGATGATATAAGCGCCAATATCCCGGGAAGCATCTACGGTTTGAGCGCCCAAATGGGGAGAGATAATGAAGTTATCACATTCGATCAGCGGCGAGTGGAATTTTGTATCCAGGCCTTCGTCAACCAGTTCTTCCTCCATGACATCGGAGGCATAGCCGCCGATCTTACCTGACTTCAAGGCCTCATACATATCCTCCTCAGTTGACGATGCCGCCCCGGGCCATGTTCAGCACCACGGCGTCGTCCTTCATCCCGGCGATGGACTTGGCGTTAGACAGGTTCTTGGTCTCGGGGGTAAGGGGCATGTGGATGGTAACAAGGTCGGAGATCTTCAGTACCTCGTCGATGGACATACTTTTGGCGTGTTGCTGCTCAAAAACCTCGGCGGGGAGGTAGGGGTCGTAGGCCACGACCTCCATCCGGAAGGCAAGGGCGCAGACGTCCGCGAAAACTCGCTCAAAGACGCCTTTGCCCTTGCAATGGGGAAATCATAACATATTCAAAAAGAGCCGTCAATCATCAAATTGGCTAAGAATGGAATTACATTTATGAATTATTTATATCGACAGATTGCAAAATGACGTGGTCTACCGGTAGTCCTCATTGAGAAACATGGCCTTGACCGCTACCACCTCGTCGTGCTCCTCCTGGCTCACCTGGACGGAGGAGTTCAGGGCTTTCAGGTCCGCCTTGACCGTTTCCAGGGCCTGTTCGGGGGTATCGGCCCGACCCTCCTCCACGCAGCGCCCCATCCGCCGGAGGACGATGGGGTGGGCGTAGCGAGCCGGGAGGGGGAAGGGGGTGTAGTCCTGCAAAAACGCCTCCATAGCTTCCTTGGCCCGCTCCGCGCGGGACGGGATATCTTCTTCTCGTTTTTTCATTTTCCCGCCCCGGCGGGCGGAGAGGATGAGGTTCAGCTCCCTCAGCTGCCGGGCGGATTTGCTCAGCTCCAGATACAGGTCGGGCCGCTTCTCCAGAACGGCCTCCGCCGCCTTGAGCGCCTTCAGCGTGTCCAGGGCCTCCCCGGTCAGCTCCGGTTTGGGAGGCTGTTCCCGTACCCGCTCCTCCAGACGGACCTCCGCCACCGCGCTCACCTGTTTGATCTCCGGGCGGACCCGCTTCAGATAGGCCAGCAGCTGGTCCACCTGCTCCTCGTATTTGTAAGTGCACTGCTTCTCCCGGCCGCCGTCGTACTCCACCACCAGATAGGGGATGGAGGCGAACACGCCCTTGTGGGAGTAGCCCCCCTTGCTCATGGCCACCCGCTTGAAGACCCGGGTGATCCCGCCGTAGGGCAGATAGTACCGGCAACTGCGGTAGAAGCTGCTGAGATACAGGGCCTTTTCCCCCACCCCGCAGGGGCCGAAGCGCTTGCAGGATTTCCGGTCCGCAATCAGGACGTCCTTATCCAGGGCCTCCCGGCCCAGCTGTACTGGTTTGAATAGCATGGATGATCGCCTAGTTCCTTTTCAGATTTTCCAGAGCTTCGGGGTTATTGGAGATAACCGCTCCAACAATTTGACAATTTTCCAGCTCCGGACAGTCACCGCAGGTCGCAACGCCCTTTTTCAGCGCACACTGGCGAATTTCACAGAGACTGTCGCAAAATACCGTTTTCACTCCCTCAACGCGGCAGCCTTGACAGTTGATATGTTCAGGCAGAATGGGAGCTTGATTTAACTCAGCCCATAATTTTGCGGTTTTTTCACGCAACACTTGGTCATCGTGAATGGTCGCAAGATAGGCGTCGCATTTTTCACAGTTCAGTCCGCAATATGCAATCATGTCTTTCACAGCGAGATACCTCCAAAACGAAAATTAAACGAACTGATTTTACCATGTCGGCCCCCAGGCGTCAAGACAAGCAGAATACCAGCCGCTGTCGTACAGGCAGCGGCTGGTGTTTTGGTGTTAGGCCTTGGCGGTCTGCTTCCTGGTGGCGTAGAGGAAGATACCCAGCAGGGCGGCGGCGAACACGATACCCACGGGGTAGGCCAGGGCGGTGTTGTAGGCCACCAGCTTGCGGGCGCCGTCCACCACCTCATGCTTGTTGAGCAGCTGGCCCAGGCACTCCTCGCCCAGGATGAAGTAGGTACAGGACACCGCGCTCATAAAGGTGGCGGGGACGGCGGTGATCCAGTAGTTCTTCTTCTGCTGGAACAGGTACATGCTGGCCGCCCAGAGGACGATCATGGCCAGGGTCTGGTTGGACCAGCTGAAGTACCTCCAGATGACATTGTAGTCGATCTTGCCCAGGGCGTTGCCGATGCCCAGGATGGCACCCGCGCCCAGCACGGGGACGCACAGTTTCAGGCGGTTGGCGTAGTTCTTCTGGTCGATCTTGAACCAGTCGGCCAGGGTGAGGCGTGCGGAGCGGAAGGCGGTGTCGCCGGAGGTGATGGGGCAGGCGATGACGCCCAGCATGGCCAGCACCATACCGGCGGAGCCCATGGTCTTCTGGCAGATGTCGTAGACGGCGGTGGGGCCGCCGGCACCCATGCCCAGCAGCTCGGCGCCGGTGTAGATGGAGCAGCCGGCGGCGGCCCAGATCAGGGCGATGATGCCCTCGGAGATCATGGCGCCGTAGAACACCATGTGGCCCTGGCGCTCAGACTTCATGCACCGGGCCATCAGCGGGGACTGAGTGGCGTGGAAGCCGGAGATGGCCCCGCAGGCCACGGTGATGAACATGAAGCTCCAGATGGGGGTGCCGGAGGGGTGCATGTTGTACAGGTGATCCCACAGCTCAGGGATGACGTAGTTGGAGTTGGTAATCACGCCGAAGGCCACGCCCACGGCCATAATGATCAGGCAGATGCCGAACACGGGGTAGATCTTGCCGATGACCTTGTCCACAGAGATGAAGGTGGCGATGAAGTAGTAGATCAGGATGAGAATGAGCCAGAACATCTTGTTGGCCAGGATGCCGCCGGCGTTCTTGCACAGCAGCTGGAGCAGGCCGGCGGGGCCCACGGCAAAGACGGTGCCCACCATGATGAGCAGCACCACGCTGAACACCCGCATGACGTTCTTCATGCCGCCGCCCAGATAGATACCGGTGATCTCAGAGACGGACGCACCCTCGTTACGCTCAGAGAGCATCCCGGCGAAGTAGTCGTGGACGCCGCCGGCGAAGATGGTGCCGAAGGTGATCCACAGGAAGACGCTGGGGCCCCACAGGGAGCCGGACAGAGCGCCGAAGATGGGGCCCAGGCCGGCGATATTCAGCAACTGGACCAGGAACAGCTTCCACTGGGGCATGACCACGTAGTCCACCCCGTCGTTGATGCGGACGGCGGGGGTCTCCCGGTCATCCGGGCCGAAGGTGCTGTCAACCACTTTGCCGTAGACAAAGTAGCCGGCAATCAACAGGGCCAGACACACAAGAAAACTTACCATAAATATACCTCCCTTATATTTCAGCCCGCCGCGTATGGTGCGCGGCCGGACCGTTTAACAAAGTTTTTACTCCAACTCCCATATCTCCGCCTGAATCAGCGCCCCCGCAGCGGCGGCCAACTGGTCCATGGACCGGATGTGGGCCAGGCTCTTTCCGTAGATGGTCTCCGCCGCCGGGACATTCAGGCTTGGCCCCATGAACACCGCCCCCACCCGGATGCCTTGCTTTCGCAGAGCCCGGACCTCCCGGGCGGCGTCCTCCACCGCCGGGGCGTCGGCATAGTCCCGGCCGAAGGGGTACTTCCCGCCGGGGGAAATGCGGCGGCTGTCGTTGGGGCTGGTGTCGGTGAGGAGCAGAAAAAGCCGTCTTTGCTCTGGGGGGACCTCCAGCAGTTCTCCCGCCGCCCGGAGGACCAGGCCATCCC
>CAKNZJ010000133.1 GCA_932222125.1 uncultured Clostridia bacterium
CGAATTTCGCCGTCAGGGTGATTCCCGTACCTGGGCCTCCTGCCGCAACCAGCACATCGGCGGCGCTGACGTTCATGGTGTAGGTGCCGTCCTCGCCAACGTCCGCAGGAGCGGACACCTGCGTATCACCCACAAACACCGCCATCTGGCCCGCAGTAGGATCACCCCTCAGACGTGCCGCCGCTTTTGCCGGAGCCTGCCCGGTTGCGGTGGGTGTGGCCTTGACGGTGATGGTGTCGCTGGCGGTGAAAGTAGTAGTCTGCGTGTCGCCGTTGTAGGTCAGCACCTTGCCCTCACTCGTTAAGTCTGTGCCGGACTGTTTGACGGTAAAGGTTTTGCTGATGGTCTTATCGCCTTTCTTGAAAACAGCAGTATATGTCCCGCTTTCTTTCACCTCACCCAAATCTTGCAGTTCCCAGCCATCCGCGCTGGCCTGCACCCGGAAAGTCTGCCCGAAATATTCCGCTGTGCCGGTCTTGCTGTCGTTGATCCTGATGCCGGACACATCCAAAGCCTGCCCGGTGTAAACAAGGCCCTCCGGCACCACAATCATATCCTCGGTGGGGTCGCCGTTGATGGTGTAGGTTCCTTTGGAGCCGAGAGTGGTACTGTTGTCCAACATATCGGCAGAACTGAGCGTCAGGGAACCGTCGTTGTCTGACCCCTTGCCTCCACCGATACCGGGGGCACCATCGCTTCCTGTAGCTGTAACATGACCTCCAGTGATGGTGATATTGCCGCCGTTTCCAAAATTCGGGGCATAAGATGCACCGCCAATGCCTGCACTGTCACCTCTGCCGGCGGCTGTTATCGTACCACCGTTGATTACCACCATTCCGCAGCTAAAATCACCATCATTTCCATTTGGATCATAATATGTGCCGCCAATACCGGCAGCAGTCGTAGAGTTAGTAAGGGAAATATCCAGTGAACCTGTGCTCTGTTCTGTAATCACCAAAGTTGCACCTACCGGCACATAAAATCCACGGCCAGAACCTACTATTTTATTAGTACCCACTAAAGTCAGGTTCATTGTCCCGCCAGGCATGACGCCAACGGCGGCAGACCTAAGATTTAATCCTGAAAAAGTTATGTTGTGGGTACCGCTTTCTACAAGGATTTTCGCACCCTCTATTTGCGTATATGACTGTGTAATTTTATGCCCTTGGCATCCGCCGCTGCACTCTGCTTCGGTGAACGTTACAGTATAAGTGCTATATAAATCAACATCGCCCGTTGAAAGCGGTGTAGGGTCGTTGGCCTCGTCCAGCGCCCCTTGCAGCTCGTAGACGCGGGACAGGTCGATCTGCTCCTGTTCGTCCCCGGTCAGCTCCCGATAGAGCGCAAGGATTTCATCAAGCTGCCCCCACACATCATCCGCATTATCCTCCGTCACTTTATCCGGCAGGGTGGCGATCAAGTCCTCAATGGGGCAGATACGGCACTCATAAGTACACGGACTTCCTTCACTGTCCTCCGATTCCGGCTGGTAGC
>CAKNZJ010000134.1 GCA_932222125.1 uncultured Clostridia bacterium
GAGGCAACCAGCCTCTTTTGCACGTTGGTTCCGGCGCCCATCTTCTGCGTACTGCCCAGCAGGATGCGCACCTGACCAGAGCGCACTTTGGCAAACAGTTCCGCTTTTTGTGCGTCGGTATTGGCATCGTGGATGAAGGCAATTTCCTCCGCTGGCACCCCTTTGGCAATCAGCTTTTCCCGAATATCACTATACACACTCAGCTCCAGCTTGACACCCTCGGCATCTTCTTCTACCTCATCCGGGTTCCGTCCCATCACCATTTCAATGATCTCCCGCACCTTGGACTTACGGGGCTTCTTGTCCTCGGACCGCCCTTTTGGGGTGGAAAGGTCGCAAAACACAAGCTGTGCGCCTTTGGCGGGTGTGCTTTCCTGCCAAATCTCAAATACGTTTTTGACACAGGCGTTGACCTTGCTGTTGGGGTCGTCCCCCAGAAGGGGGTTCATAATGCGCTGGTCAAGGGCCAGCTTACGCCCATCGCTGGTGATTTTGAGCATATTGTCTACATTGGGCTTTACATCGCCCTTGCGGACGGCCTCGGCCCGCTCCGCCAGAGACTGCACCATCTCCTTCTGAGCCGCGCTGGGTTCGGTGGTCATGGTGATGTAGTCGGCCTCCGGCACAGGGAGCTTCAGCATCTCCGCCGTCTGAATGTCGGCGGCCTCTTTCCAGAGGTTCATCAATTCCGGGAGGTTATAGAAACGGGCAAATCGTGTCTTGGAGCGGAACCCCGTACCCTCCGGCTTCAACTCCACCGCGGACACCTTCTCACCGAACATCGCCGCCCAATCGTCAAAGTGGCTCAGTCCCGCTTCCTCCAGCATATCAAATTGCAGATAGCGCATCATGGTGTAGAGCTCAACCATCGAATTGCTGACTGGAGTGCCGGTGGCGAAGGTCACGCCCTTGCCGCCCGTCAGCTCATCCAGGTAGCGGCACTTGCCAAACATATCACTGGATTTCTGTGCCTCAGTTTGAGCAATACCGGCCACATTCCGCATTTTTGTATGTAAAAAGAGGTTTTTGTAATAATGCGCCTCGTCCACAAACAGGCGGTCAATGCCCAATTCCTCAAAGGTAACGGTGTCGTCTTTCTTCTTGTCGGTGAGCTTTTTCAGCTTTGCTTCCAGGTCTTTCCGTGTCCCCACCATCTGCTTGATGGTCCAGTTTTCTTCCTTCTGCGCCTTGGCTTCTCTGATTGCGTCCATGATCTCGCTGATCTGGTCCTCGATCACCTTTGCCTGCCGTTCAGCAGAGAGAGGTATTTTCTCAAACTGTGAGTGACCGATGATGA
>CAKNZJ010000135.1 GCA_932222125.1 uncultured Clostridia bacterium
GCCCTTGCAGACGCAGATTTTGATTCGGTTGGCGCTGGCCGTCTGTTCACTGATTGCGGGCAATGTCTGTCTGGTTTTCTTTACCGTGACAATCGCTGTGCCCTTTTTCCTGCTGGCCTTGCTGACGGCTGTCAGCGGGTGCAACCTTTATCGGGTGGTTGTGCGCGGCCACTATCTGGTCCTAACCGGCACCGTGCTGAACGTGGAGCGCACCACCGTCCTGCGCCGTCCCAAAGCTATTCTGATGGAGGTTGAGGGGAAGGCCCTGCGGGTCGTACTGCGAAGCCGCCACAAAGCTCCAAGCGAGGGCAGCCAGATCTCGTTCTATGTGCAGGACAGCACTCCGATCTATGAGTGGCGGGGGATACACCTGCTTGGCTCCTATCTGGCGGCAGCGGCCGGAACTTCCGGCACACCCACATAGAGCGTGCCCTAATGGTCTATCACATCTTCCAATACGACATTGAGGGCGTCTGGTATCGTGATTCCCAGGTCTATTCCGATGCGCAGTTTGATGCCATTATGGACCGGCTGGAGTGGCGACTGCCCACTGGCATGAGAGTGTTCCATTTTGGAGCGCCTGGGCCAGAATATTATCCTTTGGACAACCCTGTCGTGCTACATCGCCCAGTGCTGTCCCTGAACCCTGTGGCACTGGCTACGGGAGCGCTGGCATACCGAGCCGTACTGAATGACAAACATACTCGTCTGCGTATTCCCATCACACATCAGATTGAACGCTTTGTAATATGCGGCAGCCCAGATATATGGCCGTGTTTTCGTTATGTGGACGGGGGCGGTATGTGATTACCACTGAATTGAAGATTGTGCCGCTGTCGTTTCGCGTGGCCAAGGAATATGTCCAGCGTTATCATCGCCACAATGCAGCCCCGCAGGGCCATAAATTTTCCATTGGGCTGATTGTTCCCAACGAGGACTGGTATATTGGTGTTGCTATCGCCAGCGTTCCGAAGGCGCGGCATCTAAATGATGGGCTTACGTTGGAGATCAATCGTGTGTGCTGCGATCCCGCCTTCTCCAATGCTTGCAGTAAACTTTACGGAGCCGTTGTCAAGGCGGGGAAGGCGATGGGCTATACCCGGTTTATCACTTATACACTCCCGGCGGAGGGCGGAAGCAGTATAAAAGCGGTTGGATTCCGTTTGGCTGGAACGGTCCCAGAACGAAAAGATGGTTGGTGTCGAACTATCCGCCGCCGCAGTAGTCCTTGCCGCGCTCCGGCGGGGCCAAAACTCAGATGGGTCCTTGACACCCGGCCCGCACAGAACCATGGTAACTGCGATGAATAGCATATTGACCTTCTGGAATAATCATGCTATAATCAAGACAATAGTTACCGTGTTTCAGAGTGTCAAATGGCGCTATTGCGCTGTTTGGCACTTTTTTTGTTTTCTGCCCGCGAAAATGCGGGTTGAAATAAATTATTTCAACGGCAGGGAAGGACCTGCAGAAAGGGGCATCACATCATGCTGAAACTAATCATCACGGAGGCCGTTGTCTCCAAGGGGTATAACGACGACCCCGCCGTCCGCTATTTTAGTAGCAATAGCGAAAACACCGGGCAGGTTGCCAACTTCCGGATCGGGAAACGGGTCTACGACAGCAAGGCGGAGAACAACCACCGCTGGCTCAACTTCACCGTCAAGGCGTTTGGGGATATGTGCGAGCGCGTCAAGCGCATGAAGCTCAAGGAGGGCTCGTACATCAACATCATCGCCCGCTATGACGAGGAGACCTGGGAGACCAAGGACACCCATGAGACCCGAACAGGCGTGGTCCTGTACCTGGACGAGATCGAGTATGCCAGCAGCGGCAATGGCCAGAAGAATGGCCAGGCCAGTTCTGGCGGTACGGCCCCCCAGGGCAGCAACGCACCTGCTGCGCAGAATGGCGCTCCGGCAGCTCAGAACCAGCAGTCGCAGGGTTATCCGCAAGGCCAGCCGCCCGCCCAGGGACAGCCGGCGTCCGATCCCATGCCCGGAGGTTTTACCGGGTATGAAGGCTTCGGCGATTCCTGCAATCCCTTCTTTTAATCGGCTTCCTGTAGGACCAAATGAATATCAGGCGTATAAGGCGCACAGTTCGTGGAAACACATCCGCGGTCTGTGCGCCTTTTTTGCGTTTTTGGGGGGTGATGCGTTGCGAAACCAAGCCTTTCAAGCACGAACTGAGACAGGAAAGCGGAGAAAATTGGAGGTCGTATTGAGACAACTGACCGGAGATCACCTGACGGACCAACAGCGGCAGCTGATTAGCCAGACAGTAGGCTGCTGCCAGCAATACAGCTTCCAGCTGTGCTATGAGCCTGGGGCGCCAGCCCTTACGGCTAATGGGGATAGTCAAGCCGCTGTTTACCGGATTTTCGGCGATACGGCCAAAGGCCCAACTGCTGTGCTCGTCCGCACTCCAGGCCAGGGGGAAATGTCCAACACGATTTATATTTATCTGCCGACACAGAGGGAGGAAAAAGGGGATGACACCCGACAAGAAGAAACATCTGCTCAATGACATAGTTGTTGTGATTATGCTGCTTGCAGCGCTGCTCACTATTGTCCGGCTCTGGCCGCTTCTGCTGCTATTGCTGATCGGCCTGATTGCCTATGCCCTGTGGGTGCTTTTCCATGTGGCCAGGCATCCGGTCAAGACTGAGCTGGCCCCGCTGCCTATGCTGCCTGCGCCGGTAACCGAGCAGTCGCTTTTGAGTGCCGCGTTCGGTCTGCTTCAGCGAAAGATCACAGAGCAGGTGGTTATCCGGTACCCGGATGCCAGATGGGTATGGGGTGCGTCAAACACGTTCGATCAGTTTGCTGCCGGACAGCCATTGACGATTCTGCTCAATAGCGCAGGCGGCTACCAGAAAGCGACTGTATGGGTCAAAGACCTGCAATTTGCGGGGCTGGTCTATACAAGCGTATCAGGCAGCAGTGCTGGACACAGCGGTGACCAGACGGCCGAGCCGGAGGAGCCACCCGCAGAACAAAAAGAGGTTGATTATGGCCTGCTGTCTTTTGAATGGGTGGAAGCCAATATGCAGCGGCTGAACGCACTGAACAATGAGGCCGTTGCTGCGGGTCAGGACGGGTTCCGCATCTCCGCAGAGGAACTGCCCCATGGGGACAGTTGGCCAACGCTATGTGCCGAACTGGTTCGCAACGGGTTCACGGCAGCAGAACCGATGGCTGACGGGATCCATGTCAAAATCAGAATAACAGAATAGGAGCGTGATTTACAAATGAGTTCAAAACTGTTCGTATTTGACCGACCCCTGCCTGCGCCATTTGATAAGGGCGGGAAGAAAGTCAAGGTGTCGTCCACCTATGGGGATGGCACAGAGGCCACGCTGAGCAACACTGTTGTGAAAGCTGTGCTGGCGTACTGTGCCTGCAAGGATGGCTCCAAGCCTGGCGCCGTGGGTATCTGCGGCAGCAAGGGCGTTGCCGAGTACAAGTCGGCTTCCGGTGCAGATGCCTACCCCCTGGCGGTCTATGACTCTGGGAACGGAACCGTGCTGGCCAGCAAGTATGACAGCGACACTGAGATGATGGAAACCTATTCCGTGGGAAAGCGCGGCCAGGATGGCGCCGCCATAGTGCTGGCCATGGTCCCCGCCCTTGCAGCTGACAAGGAATTTGGGGATAACCTGGACGCCTTCATGTCGGAGTATCAGGGCTCCTTTTCTGATTTGAAAAAGGCCACTGATTTGCTGGCGATCCTCTGCGACAACGTCTATCGCCGTGTGAGCGATAAAACCTGCCCCGCACATCTGCCGGTCAATATCGACAACTCTGGAAATGTGATGCGGGTCTCTCCGACTCATCTGGATTCCGGTAGTTTTGCGCCCAACCAAGTACTGGCGGGTGAGTTTACCATCCTGGCCCACGTCGGAGCAACTGTTGTTCTGGAGCCAAAAGAGGCAGTTCCGCATAGCGATTTTGTCGGCAAATATGCTCTGAACCCCGGCCGTGGCCTCACTGCCTATGAGGAGGCCTTGGTCCCTACCCTGGCGTCTTGGTATGTGCTGCCGGAGGAGGTGGTCAGCATCTGTGCCCACGCTCAGAAGTCCACAGAAAAATCCCTGCCCATGCGCAATTTCCTGCTTCGCGGTCCGGCCGGAACCGGCAAGACCGAGGGCGCCATGGCAATTGCCGCAGGCCTGCACCTGCCCTATGTGAAATACACCTGTTCAGCCAATACTGAGGTCTATGACTTCATCGGCCAGGTGTTCCCGGATACCAACGATCCCTCTACCGGGGACGCGGAGCTGGACCGGGAGCGGCAGGAGTTGAAGGAGATGGGCGGCATCACGTTTGAGAATGTCAAGAAGCTGATGGATCTGCCCGGTTTGGATGATATGGACTATGACCCGGAGGGTACCTATAAGCTGCTCACTGGCCACGCCAAAGCTGGCGCGACCTCACAGGACTGTATGGCGGAGGTCATGGGCCGGGTAACGGACAAGATCCAGAAGCTGTGTACGGTCAAACCTGAGACATCGAATGCCGGACAGACCTATACCTATATGGAAACGGACTTTATCCGTGCGCTGAAATACGGCTACCTGGTGGAAATCCAGGAGCCGACCACGATCATGCAGCCCGGTGTGCTGGTTGGCCTAAACTCCCTGCTGGAGCAGAATGGCACTATCACGCTGCCTACCGGCGAAGTCATCCGGCGGCACCCTGACGCTGTGGTTGTTGTGACCACCAATGTCAGCTATGAGGGCTGCCGGGGTATGAACCAGTCGGTACTGGACCGCATGAACCTGACACAGGACATTGAACTGCCGGCCCCGGAAATCATGGCACAGCGGGCTATGAGCGTTACTGGCTGTGAGGATGACATCATGGTTTCCAAAATGGTACAGGTGGTCAGCGACATGGCCGACTTCTGCCGCAAAAACGGCATCTCCGACGGTAGCTGCGGGATGCGCAGCCTGATTGACTGGATTATGAGCACCGAGATTACCGGCGACCCCCACACCTCGGCCATGTATACCATCATCAGCAAGGCCACCGCAGACGAGGAGGACCGGGCCGCCATCATTACCTCTGTCTTGGAGCCCATTTTCGCGCCCAAGCGGAAAAAGGCGGTTTGAATGGTATCACTAGACCTCTTGCGAAAAAAAGGGACAATGGTAAAATAGGGGTATGAAATACGAAAAGATATCAGAATACTCAAACACACAATTCCGGAGAATCACAGGGGTAAAGCGGACAACATTTGATAAGATGGTAGAAATCTTACAAAAAGGCTATGCAGAAAAGCAACGGCGTCGCGGGAGGAAGCCAAAGCTGAGCATAGAGGATTTGTTGCTGGCAACCCTGGAGTATCTGCGGGAATATCGTACTTATGCCCATATAGCAGCCAGTTACGGAATAGCGGAAAGCAATATCTATCGAGGGATCAAATGGGTGGAAGATACGCAGGTCCGGGACGGAACCTTTTCACTGCCCGGTCGGAAAGCGCCGCTAACAAGTGACATGGAATATGAGGTGGTTCTGATAGACGCAACAGAATCGCCGATTGAGCGTCCTAAAAAAAGCAAAAGTGGTACTATTCCGGGAAGAAAAAGCGGCATACACTAAAGACGCAGCTGCTCGTCAGCCTTCAGACCGGGGAGATCATTGCACTGGCATTCTCCAACGGAAAGAAGCACGATTTCCAGCTGTTCAAGGATTCCCGTATCCATGTCAAGGCAGAAACGGTGTTGGAGGCAGATAGCGGATATCAGGGACTGGCTCAGATACACGCCAATTCCCTCCTGCCGAAAAAGCGGTCCAAGAATCATCCCTTGACCAGGCAGGAGCGCAGAAATAACCGTGAGATTTCAAGAAAACGTATCTTTGTTGAACACGCCATCCGTTTTGTCAAAAGGTTTCGTATCCTCTCCGAGCGTTA
>CAKNZJ010000136.1 GCA_932222125.1 uncultured Clostridia bacterium
ATGTACGCTGCGCTGGCCCCTATTCCCCTGTCCAGCTTTGCCGGGGAACCCAGCCAGAACGTGGGCAAAAGTTTTCTCAAAAGTTACGCCGCCGTCTGTCTGGAGGGGGCTGTCATTGTGCTGGCCTGCATCATCTTTTCTGTCTTTGCCAGCGCCCCGCCCACCGTTGACCCGGACGCTGCGGCAGCGTCTATGGTGTGGAGCTATATCGGGGAAGTTGTGTTCAATATGCTTATCCTGGTGGGCAGCGTGAAAATGTCCGACCATGTTGTGCGTGAAATGATGGGATTGTGAGGTGATTTTTACTAATGTGGAACAAAGCAAGAATTATGCGGACAGCGGAACGCACTTTGAAGCGTACAGAGTTGTACCGTGAAAAGTGCGCAGGCAGTAGCGACCCGGAAAATAACTTCCAGTTGGACTATGTGCTGGTAAAGGGTGCAAAATCCATACCTGACATGGCAGTTGCCTACGCTCATTATCTGGATGAGATTATTGCGTTTGACCCATTCAAAGATGGAGCCAGCCCCAAATATGTTTTGGATTGGGCGTTCAATCTTGACGATGATTTGTTCATGTATCTGGAACAGGGTTATGAGCTGGCTGGGATGTCATTGGAAGCGCATTGCGCTGTCTGGAGCGAGATTGCAGAAATTCACGGCCAAGGCGGTATTGACCACACAAAAGGTATGCAGCAGTATTTGAACTACTGCAAGCGAAATGGAGTGACATTGGAACTTCTGCGGCGGGAGTATCAGTACGACGGCATGAATGTAATGACGTTGTACGATAAATCAGCAATCCGGGAAAAGACGCCTAAAAGTCAAGAGCGGTAATGCGAGGTATCACTATGAAACGATTTTATGTTTTCAAGGATGGAACGCAGGTGGGCAGTACCGCTACAAAGGATCAGGCAATCTATATGATCCACCAGCATCAGGCACTTGAAACCCATCCGCTTTTGCGGGCAGAGTTCAGCATGATCGAGGGGGAGGAAGAATTTGTGCCCTACCCCACCAAGCAAAAAGCGCCCCGGAAAAAGCAAGACATGGAGCGATAAAGGAGGTCTAATTTTGGAAGTCAAAATCAACCGCGAAATTCGCAACTACACGGAGAGTATGTTTTTCGGCCTGTCCATGCGTCAGTGTGTGTGTTCCCTGCTGGCCGTGGTGGTGGCCGTGGG
>CAKNZJ010000137.1 GCA_932222125.1 uncultured Clostridia bacterium
CAGCGCGGTTTCAAAATGGGTGGGCGTGCGCCTTATGGATTTCGGACGGAGCCTATCATCATTGACGGCATCCATACAAAGAAGCTGGTGATTGAGCCGACCGAGGCGGCGTTTGTGCGTAAGATGTACGAGATGTATAATGACCCCCGCATTTCGCTCCATGATATTGCCACCCAGCTTACGGCCCAGGGCGTAAGGTCATACTTTGGCAAACCGTTTTCCAGGTCAACCATCAGCATGATACTTCGCAATCCCATCTACACAATGGCTGACCTGGACATTTACGAGTTTTTCAAAAGTCAAGGGACGGAGATTTACAACGATGCCGCCGACTTCGCGGGAACCAACGGCTGCTATTACTATCGAAGCAAAGGCAACACCGACAACAAGCACAAGTATCTGCAAGGCCAGATGTTGGTGCTGGCACCCAGCGAGGGCTTCATCCCGTCTGATTTGTGGCTCCAGGTGCGGAAGAAAATCATGGCAAGCCAAAGTTACCAGCCCGCGAGGAAAGCCCGTCATTCGTGGATGGCCGGGAAAATCAAGTGTGGCAACTGCGGCTACGCTCTGATGGCGGCTCACTCTTGCGGGCATCTCTATTTTCGCTGCTCGAAACACGCAGAAAATAAATCCTGTCCTGGCTGTGGCGCTGTTCGGCTCCATGATTTGGAGGAAGTAGTTTATCAGCAGATGGTGAAGAAGCTGGAGGACTACAAGACGCTGACAGGCCGCAAAAAGAAAAGAGCCGCCAGCCCGAAGCTGACGGCAAAGCAGATGGAGCTGGCCCAGGTGGAAAGCGAGATTGAAAAGCTGCTGGACACGCTGACGGGCGCGACCCCGGTGCTGATCTCCTATGCCAACGCCAAGATTGAGGAATTGGACAGCCGCCGCCAGACCCTTGCCACCGAGATTGCCAAGCTGACCACCGAGGCGGTGTCCCCGGAGCAGATTGACACGATTTCCAATTATCTGGATGATTGGGAGAATGTCAGCTTTGAGGACAAGCAGCAGGTGGTGGA
>CAKNZJ010000138.1 GCA_932222125.1 uncultured Clostridia bacterium
CGCCGATGTGCGGGAAGTGCTGGATGCCCTGCCGGACGGTCTGGACCCGGCCCGCCGGGAGGCCGTACAGACGGCCCTCCAGCTGGTGGGCAAAGTCAACTACTTTTGGGGCGGCAAGAGCCGTGCCATTGGCTGGGACTCCCGCTGGGGACAGCTTACTAAGGTGTGGGCCGCTGGAAGCTCATCTACCGGCACTTACCGGCCGTTTGGCCTTGACTGCTCCGGCTTTGTGGATTGGATATTCAACAACAGCCAGGGCTATATCATCGGCCACGGCGGTGGCGTAATCATGCAGCACCGCTACTGCACCAATATTTCCCAGACCGAGGCCCAGCCGGGGGACCTGGCTTTCTACCCGGACGACAGCCACATCGGGATCATTGTGGGCCGGAACGAGGCCGGAAAGCTGCTGGTTTGCCATTGTGCCAGCGGACAGAACAATGTTGTCGTAACCGAGTTTGGTGCGTCCGGCTTTACCGTTGTAGGAAGGCCGGATATTTTTGGCCCGTGATAATGTCGAAATGTGTCTCAATTTGAGACGCATTTCCCGATGGCCCTATACTGCCCATTGTGGCGGTATAGGGCCGATTTTTTGCGCTTTCCGGCGAAAAATGTTAGCATTTTCGGGGGTGATTTTACTATGCTGACCTGGAGTACACTCAACATTTTAAGCTATGGGGCGGGGACGCCCAGCACAACGCTGGCCCTTATGTCCTGCCAGAACGCCCAGCGCGGCCCGCCCTATCCGTTTCCAAAGGTGCCCGTCTATGACGCGGTGATCTTCTGCGACCTGCACAGCGAACCGGGCTGGGTGTATAAACAGGCCGCCTTCGTTGCCGCCGCCTGCCGGGAGGCGAACATACCATTTTATCGCCTGGACGCCGATTTATATGGGGACTTCACTCGCAATTTTGGCCGCGCCCGTACCGCCTGTATCCCGTTCTGGACCCTGGGGGACGATGGCAAAAAGGGGAAGATGCCCCGGCAATGCACCTATGATTATAAAATCAAGGTCATTGAGAAATTCGTGCGCTATGAGCTGCTGCGCTACAAGCCCAGGGAGCGCACCCTGCCGCTGGACGTTCACGCCCATTCTCTCCACATGGGTATCATGTGGGAGGAACGGCGGCGGGCGAAGGAGAGCAAGCAGACCCTGTTTGTCAACCGCTATCCGCTGGTGGAAATGGGTTGGACACGGGCCGAATGTTACGCCTACAACAAAATCGTATGGGGGCTGGCGACCAGGGCGAGCTGCTGCCTGTTCTGCCTCTATCATACCAACTATTTTTATCACTATATCCGGGAGCATGAGCCGGGCTGCTACGCCTGCGCCCTCCAGGTGGACGCGCTGGTGGAGACCCATCAGGCCCGGCCCCCACTGAAAAGCAAGTTGTTCTTATCAAAATCCAGAAAACGATTGCGGGATCTGACGGAGGAGGACTGCCAGGATAAGCAGACGTTCTTATACTTCCAGACGCCGGTATGGAACGGCTTTTGACCGTCTGCGAATATCGTCGAAAAATGCGTCTCAAGTTGAGACGCATTAGCAGATTGGAAAATCCCCAAAAACATATTGACATTTTTAGAAACGTCGCATATAATAACATCGAAGAAAATGGATATGAGGTGAGACGATGTACCTATCCGATAAACAGAGTACACGGGTTTTCAAGGCTTTCTGCGATGAAAACCGACTGCACATCCTATCGCTGTTGCGCGGGGGTGAGAAGTGTGCCTGCAAGCTGTTAGATGAACTGCACATAGGGCAGTCCACCCTTTCCCACCACATGAAAATCCTCTGCGATTCTGGTGTTGTCGTTGGCCGGAAAGAGGGAAAGTGGGTACACTACCGCATTGACCCGGAGGGGAGCGCACAGGCGATTGCTTTGCTTACTCAACTGACCACCTGCACAGCAGAGGCGGAAACTATTGACTGCTCCTGCACTTCAACACGCGCCGCCGTATGATGCTATGCTTGGGCGATAAGTGAGCCGCCATGTGGCCAGTGGCGGTTTGCTTTAGCAATAATAAATCGACAGATTGCGATTTATAGATTTTATTTATGGAGGATATATCGCATGGAACTGCTGCAAGCAATCGGGCTGTTCATCCAGGATCAGATTCTTGGCATGAAATGGCTGAACGTACTGATCGGAAATCTTGTGTCGGCACTCGGCCTGGATACCGCATCCCATTGGGGCGGGAGTATTCAATTCTTCATCTACGATGTAATCAAAATCACCATCCTGCTCTGCACTCTGATTTTCATAATCTCATACATCCAGAGCTACTTCCCGCCGGAGCGGAGCAAGCGCATCCTGGGGCGGTTCCACGGCCTTGGGGCCAACATCATTGCCGCCCTGCTGGGAACAGTAACGCCGTTCTGCTCCTGCTCGTCCATCCCGTTATTCATTGGATTTACCAGCGCGGGTCTACCCCTGGGCGTGACTTTCTCCTTCCTGATTTCCTCCCCTATGGTTGACCTTGGCAGCTTGGTACTGCTAATGAGTATCTTCGGCGCAAAAGTTGCTGTTTGGTATGTGGTGTTGGGGCTGGTAATTGCCGTTGCAGGCGGCACCCTGATTGAAAAATTGCACATGGAGCGATATGTGGAAGAATTTATCCGAAACGCCAGCAGCGTGGATTTAGAATCTCCTACTTTAACAAAGCGTGACCGAGTGATTTTCGCAAAAGATCAGGTAGTCAGTACGTTCAAAAAGGTGTTTCCCTACATCCTGATTGGCGTGGGCATTGGCGCAATCATTCACAACTGGATTCCCGAAAGCTGGATTCAAGCTGTCCTCGGCAGCAACAACCCCTTTGGCGTGTTTCTGGCTGTTCTGGTGGGTGTTCCCATGTATGCGGACATCTTTGGCACAATTCCCGTGGCGGAGGCGCTGTTGGCGAAGGGCGCACAGCTTGGCACTATTCTCTCCTTTATGATGGCCGTTACCACGTTGAGTCTGCCCTCCATCATCATGCTCCGCAAAGCGGTAAAGCCGAAACTGCTTGCCCTGTTTATTGCAATCTGCTCTGTGGGCATCATCCTTGTCGGCTATCTGTTCAATGCGTTTCCAAATCTGTTTATCTAACATGGAGGGACTATGGCAAAGAAGAAACTTGTGAAGATTTTGGTTCCTTGCTTGATCGTGGCTGTCATCGCCGGTATCTATCTTTTCAAAAATCCTCCTGGGGCTACTCAGGCCCCGGAGGATTCTACTGCCCCGGAAGATGCCGCCTTTGCGCTGACCGCGACAGAAGCTATCGACTTTGATGCTCTGGCCGAGCATGGCTTACCCATCATTGTGGACTATGGCTCCGATTCCTGTATTCCTTGTCAACAGATGGCCCCGGTGCTGGAAACGATAAATGAGGAAATGACCGGCAAGGCGTTTATCAAATTTGTGGACGTATGGGAATACGCCGAGGCAGCATCGAATGTCCCTGTCCAAGTCATTCCCACGCAGGTAATGGTAAATGCGGATGGAACACCCTTTGTCCCCAGCGACGAGTTAGCCCAAAAGATTGAATTTATCCTATACAGTTCACGGGAAACGGGAGAACACGTCTTTACAGTCCATCAAGGCGGATTGACAGAGGAACAAATGCGGCTGATCCTCACAGAGATGGGGGTGGAGGCATGATTGATTCTTGGCTGAACACTCTCGGCACTTTGATTTCTGAAAGCATTTGGCTGGCCCCGCTGCTGGCGCTGCTGGCGGGTGTGCTGACCTCGTTTACTCCCTGCTCCCTCTCCAGCATCCCCCTGGTGATTGGTTATGTAGGAGGAACGGGTACAGAGCCTAAAAAGGCGTTTCGCCTGTCGCTGGTGTTTGCCGCCGGTTCAGCAATCACCTTTACCATCCTGGGAACGCTGGCATCCTTGGCAGGGCGACTGATTGGAACCTCGGCCTCCTGGTGGTATCTCATTTTGGGCATCCTGATGGTGCTGATGGCCTTGCAGACCTGGGAAATTTTCAACCTCATTCCTTCCACCTATCTGCTGTCGAAGAACACCCGCAGAGGGTACGCCGGGGCTTTGATTGCCGGAATTTTGGGCGGTATCTTTTCCTCTCCCTGCGCCACGCCGGTGCTGGTCGCTTTGCTGGCAATCGTAGCGGGAAAGGGGAGCGTAGCATGTGGGATGCTCCTGCTGTTGCTCTACTCCATCGGCCACGGTGCGCTGACGATTTTTGCGGGTACATCGGTAGGCTTTATCCGTTCTCTGACCCAAAATGAGAAGTACGGAAAGGCCAGCCAATGGCTGAAATGGGGCATGGGCGCGGCGATCCTGCTCATTGGATTCTATATGTTCTATCTGGCTTTTTAGGAGGAACCGCTTATGTGCATCTGCGGTAGTCGGCTACATTGTCGGTCACGTTGACAAACCGCTTTCTACAAAAGAGCAATCAATTCATTATCTTGAGAAAGTAGGTATCTGTCTATGTTCACCAGTGAAACCCTTATCCATGCAGGCCAAACATTCCTTATGCTGTTTGGCGAACTGTTTGCCCTGTTTATCGGCATCAGCTTTTTGGTGGCGCTCCTGCAAATCTATGTTTCCCAGGAGCGCATTAAAAAGATACTGACCACGCCGCGCAAAGGGCTGAACAGTGTCCTCGGCGCACTCCTGGGCGCGGTGACGCCCTTCTGCTCCTGCTCCACCATTCCAGTTTTGGTGGGCCTGTTCAAAAGCGGAGCGCCTTTCTGTGGGGCTATCTCCTTCCTGCTGACCTCGCCCATTTTGAATCCCGCAATCGTCACGCTGATGCTGGCCTTCTTCGGTATCAAAGCTACCGTCATTTATATGGCGTTTACTTTTGCGTTTGCGGTGGTCATGGGCCTGATTTTAGATGCTGCCGGATTTGAAAAGGAAATCAAAAATGTTTCCGTCAGGGGCGGGCATCAGGACGCCATCTCCTGGGAAACGATGCAGGGAACATTCTGGCAGAAGCAGCTC
>CAKNZJ010000139.1 GCA_932222125.1 uncultured Clostridia bacterium
CAGCGTCCTTTGGTTTACCAGATACACCACTTGCAGCCGCTACGATCAGCCAGATTGCGCTAATCATTCCACGAACATACACATGACGCATAAATGATCCCCCTTAAATTAAGAATTACAGGGCGAAATATTCAGCAACACACTCAGATAATACTGCCGTCCGTTTTTCTCCGTCAATAGCGCCCCGTGGTACTTTTCCGCCACCGCTTTGATGTTGGAAAGTCCGGTGCCCGCCGGGGGCAGGGGTTCGTCCGAGCAGGTGTTCTCAAAGGTCAGCATGTAGAAATCTCCCTGCTGCTTCCCGCTGATGCGGATGGCCTTGGCCCCATCGTTTGCGCGGCAGGCGGCGATGGCGTTGTCCAGGGCGTTAGCGAAGAGCACACACAGGTCAAAATCGTCAATCCCACATGGCTTTGGCAGGACCAGGGACACCTCTGCCGCGATCTCCTTCGCCAGTCCCAGCTTCTCCCCCAACAGAATATCCACCACCGGGTTGCCGGTCTGATAGGGGAAGGACAGAGACTCCGAGACGGCCTCCAGCTTTTTCAGATACTCCCTGCCCTCCTCCAGCTTCCCGCTCCGGAGCAGGCCGTCCAGGACGGATAGATGGTTTTTGATGTCGTGGCGAAAGGATTTCGTCTGCTCGTAGCGCGCCTGGGCCTCCGCAATATAAACCTTTTGCTCATGGGCCGCCTGGGTCAGCGATTGCAGTTCCGCCTGGGCCTGAAAGCCCCGGCATAGCTGGCGGTAGGCATACAGGGTACACAGCAGCGCCGCCAGACCCATGACTTGCAGGAGCAGCAGCGTACTGTGCTTGCCGACCTCCTCCAGAGAAATGATAGGGACAAAAAAGCTGTAGGCAGTATGGAGAATATAGAGCTCCGCGGCAAAGAAGAACAGACCCGGAAACAACAGGAGTCCGATATAGGGGGGTTGACTATCCTCTGTCCACGTCAGGAGTTTCAATACAGCATGGTAACAACAGATGCAAAGTCCGAAGAAAAGGGCCTGTGCCACTATAAGCAGCAGATACAGCAGCGGGCTTCCGATAAAGCGCGGAAAGAGCGCCGCCTCCACGGAGTTGATGATTCCGAAAGAGAGCTGTGAGATGTAGA
>CAKNZJ010000140.1 GCA_932222125.1 uncultured Clostridia bacterium
ATCAGCGCCCGTTCCTCCGGCGTGACGCGGAATTTCAACTGTACCTCCCGCTCTAAATTTGCCATGCCTACCGCTCCTGGGTCTTGTTCCTGCCCTTGGCGGGCGGCTTGGGCGCATCGGCGGCGGGCTGCTCCTGCAACTTCTTCCGCACCGAGGGCCTGCGCAGGATCAGCTTTTGAAAGCGGTCCTCATCCTTGGAGATCAGGGCAAATGTCCCCTTGCGGCCCTCCAGCCCGGAGAGAGAAAGGGTCTGGAAGGGCAGCATCGCCATAAGGCGGTCCGTGTCCTTAGTTCCAGCCCTTGCCAGGAAGTCGGGGGAGACCTGGACCATGTAATGGGTCCCGTTGGGACTGTTCGGCTCCTGGGCAGCTTGGAATCGTTCCAGGATATAAGCAGCCTCCGCCTTAATGTCCGCCGCTTTGAGGGGCTGTCTCAACAGATGTTCATGCCGTGCGCTGCTCACGAACATATCCAAAAGACCAGGGTGAGTTTGTGTGATAAGGTAGGAAGTGTCCCGTTTTCCTCTTTCAAAAACGATGGGGATAGTCTGCGCCCACTTCTTGTTGGCTTGGGAGACGCGCCCATCCGTCCCTTGGGTTTGCACCGTGTTGGCCAGCACATAGAACATCCGCTCATAGCCAAACTGCTTCACCACCTCCTGCACCGCCGCCTGTGTATCAAGGCGGTTGTCATGGTAGTGGCTGGCGATGGCCGTTTCAATCGCCTTTTTGCAGGCGATATTGGCATGGTTGGAGGCACGGTGCTGTTCTTCCTCGCCATGATTATATGCGTACTCGAAAGATTCCTTGTAAATCGGGGTCTTATCCATTTTAACCGTCTCCTTTCTATGTTTTACAGAGGGTTTCCGGCGCGAAGCAGACTTTTGCTGTTCCAGCTCCTGGAGGTCCCTCCGTACCAGATCAATGAACAGGTCCACCTTGGCGGGGTGGCTTTCTAAAGTGCAGCTCTCCCGGTCGCTGGCCATTCCGTACAGCGGAACAGTTTTGGCCCAACTTGCATTGTGGCCGGAGAAGCGGTTATCAATATTCCTTTCATGGACCGTATAAGCCAGAATGAACGCTACCCTCTCCGGCCCAAACTGTTTCAGAACCCCTTTGGCTGAATCCTTGGCAAAATTCATTCCATCCCAATTATTACGGATTGCATCGTCAATGGCACACTTGCAGTCGGCAAGGGCTTTCAGCGATTCCCGATACTGTTCCAATTCGCCGTTTTCCCGTGCGTAAGCAGCGGGATATGGGTAGATTGGTGTTTGATTCATTTTAATTCCTCCATTTCATAAGCAAAGTCAGGCGGAG
>CAKNZJ010000141.1 GCA_932222125.1 uncultured Clostridia bacterium
CCCCTTCTCTTCACCGCGAGGGTACACCACTCGGTACTGGATTTTAGAGAATGGGATCTACTGGGTCGAGACAGACCAGTGTGAAGAATTTCTTACAGTCTGTTATCCTGTTTGGTCCACAGAACTATCCGGCTTGGCCATGCAGGTCGGTGAACAGCTGGAGCATGACAAAACACATGGCATACATCAGACTCTGGGCTACATATTTTTCTCTTCCAGTGTCAGCTGCATTCCCATCCACGAGTTGATGCAGACACGCACGAAGTGGGACGGAGCCGTGATAGACAAACGGGCCTTAATGAATGTGATATGGAGACGTATGCCTGAGTACGCCGTCCTCGCAAACAGGTGGGAACAGACCGGGCAGAATAGTATCCTCTCCGTGATCCTGCCGCAGTTAGAGTTTGAACAAGAGCGGGTCATACAGAACGACCATATGATCACCATGTTCCCGGATGCCGGCGAAGATTACCAGCTATTCAAAAAAGCGGGTGCTGCTGCACAGTCCACCCAAAATCCATCGACAGAATAACAAAGAAGCGGGCTGCCCATTCGTGGGGACAGCCCGCTTCTAATCTCTATACATATCCGGCATAAGGTGGTAAAATAGGGTCACGCCTAAGAAATCGGAGGTCTGCAATGAAAACAAATGAAGAACTGCGCACCAGCCTGCGAGCCATCGACCGCAGAAGCTACCCTGCCTATAAGTCTCTGGCGGGAAACTGGTCTTTCGGTAAATATATCTTGAATATCGAACACGTCCAGGGCGATCCCTTCGCCGCACCATCGCAACTCAGTGTGACGGTGGATAGCCGGACAGCGGGTTTCCCCACCGCCTGCTGGGAGGCCCCCTGGAATCGCACCGCCCTGGAGGATTACCTGCTCCGGCGCTTTGGCCGTCAGGCGGGGCGGTTCTTCCGCTTGGCCAGGGCTCCGGGAAGAGCGGGGTGCTGGCAGTGACCATTCCCGGCCAGGAGACACTGGAGCGGACGGACTGTGAGGTGCG
>CAKNZJ010000142.1 GCA_932222125.1 uncultured Clostridia bacterium
GTTCTTCCTGTTTACGAAATGTTCGCAAATCCCCGCAGCAGCTTATCCATGCCGTCCCACAGGCTGTCCAGGCGGGTGCGCAGGTCGTCCACGTCGGCAGCATAAACACTTCCGGTCTCATTGGCGCGTCTGGCATACTGGTTCAGGTTATTGGAGCAAATACGAAGGAGCCGTATCATTTCCTGGATGTCGCTCATATCCAGGTGGATGATATAACCGTCAACCGCCATCTTGCGCAGGTATGCGGACAGATTGGTAATGCCGAGCTCCGCCATGCGTTCCCTTACCACCTCCGCATCCTGCTCGGACATGACGAACTCTGTGCGGACGGATTTCTTATCTTTCCCGCCCTTCATCGTTCGGTCTCCCTCTTATGGGAGGGCGGTTTCCGGGTGGAAGTGGCCGCCTGCGCCTCTTTCAGTTTTCCCCGGAGGGTGCTCTTTTCCAGGCCGTCCATGTATTTTTTCAAATCTCCAGGCGTAGCATGGTAGGAACGCTTGAACCGTTCCCGTTTCAGGATCATGGCAAGCTCCCGCTCATTCTCCGGCAGATCGGTGATTGACTTTGGCTGCCCATGCAGTGGCGTAAGCTCATTTATAAGCCGTCCCTTTTCCTGGCACGGGATTATGATGTTGGTCCCATCCCCAAAAGTAACGGCCAGTTTCCCAACAGGGCAGGTCAGCCGCTTCATCTGCTCCACATGCGTCCCATAATCCAGCGGATAGATGTTTCCCTCCACCTTCCCATCCTGCACGTCTTTGACAGAGAGTGCATAGGCCAGCACCGTGTCCCTGGTCTGCTCATGGTAGAACCGCCACACGTTATTCGCATAGCTCCCCTCCAGATAAACCTCGCGCTCCCGAAGGGTATAGGTGCCGCACGGCCTCGACATCCAGAGAAGCCTCCGGTCCTCCGGCTCGCCTGTTCCTGCAAGCCCTAAGATCAGATCCCTGTCCAGGTCAAAATCATCCTTATAGTGGTGGGTGTTCAGCTCCACGATCTTCCCCAGGAAATCCAGAATGTCCACATCTTCAAATTTCAGCCCCATACGCTACCTTTCCCTTTCCGGCACGGGAGGCCCGGCCTGCCTTTCCCCATGCTCCGGGCGCTCCGCCTTCAGCCGTTCCATCAGGGAAGGTTTCTCCGGCGTTTCCTCCGGCAGCGTCTCCGGGGCAAGCTCCCGGATTTCCCCGTAAGTCTGCCCGTCCGTCAGGTCGGGGCGCTCCGGCGGTTCGTTGTTGAGCCTGCCGTCCAGCATATTGTAATTGCCGGTCTGTTGTAACGCGGCGAAATAAAATACCCATCTACTGTAGCTTTCCTGCAGATTAAATTCGCAGCATAAAAATTTCATCTGCACAA
>CAKNZJ010000143.1 GCA_932222125.1 uncultured Clostridia bacterium
CATAGCCACGATCAGCACGGCGGGGATGAAAATGTCTTGAAAGTTTTCCAAAATATCAGGCCGATCCAACACCTGGACTTCTGTTTGTTTAGCGTTTTCTTGCCGCTCATAGAGGGTGGGCAGGGTAGCCGCCGCCTGCCGGAAAATCTCCAGCTCGTCCCCGCTGATTGCGGTTTTGAGGCTGTCTCCGTCTGCTTTTACGCCAATCACATTGGTAGACGGTTCGTTGATGGCGGCGGTCAGCTCCTCCTGGGTCCTGTAGGCCGTCACCGGGCCATACCGCTCCAGCCATGTAATTGTCTGCGGGGACAGATCATTTTCCAGTACGCCGAAGTGCAGTTCTCCCAGGCTGGACATATCAATGGAGCCCATGAAATTCAGCGCCACGGCGACCAGGATGGGCAGCAGGAATGTCATCAGGCAGAATTTATCCCGCAGGACACTTTTTAGCTGATATTTCAAGCCTTTCACCCCTCACCCCTCCTTTCCGATTTCCCGATGGAACGCAAGCCGCACCACCAGGAACAGCAGCGCAATCACACCGGCAGCGCCGGCATAATAGGCAGGGGAAATGTCTGTTCCGAAATAGGCATTTTTCAGGCCCATATAGACGTGATAGAACGGATGATAGCCGATCCAGTCAAGTTTGATGGAGGTGTTGGCCGACAGGAACACCGGGGTAGCAGCGAAAATGGCGATCACCAGGTAGGCCAGCGTAAACTGACGGAAATCTTTCAGCAGCAGGGCGCAGAGCAGTCCCACCAAGGCCATCATCAGGGAAAGAATGGCCGTCTGGAGCAGGACCGCAGGCAGCACCGCCGCTCCATCGTTCAACCCTACGTTCAGCAGGGTGAGCAGCACCGCAAAGGCCAGATCAGAGAGCAGGAACACCGCCAGCTTGGACAGGAGAAACAAATCTTTTCGCACCGGGAGAATGGCGTGGACACGAATGACCCCCATGCCCTTTTCCTTGAACAGTACGGCGGCGATGCCCAAAAATCCCACAGCGGCCAGCTCAAAAAACAGCAGTTC
>CAKNZJ010000144.1 GCA_932222125.1 uncultured Clostridia bacterium
CAAAAGAGCTTTGGGAACGATTTGAGTTTGTTTATACGCCAAAGCATGGGAGTTGGCTTAATATGGCAGAGATAGAGCTCAATTGTAGTAGTTCAGACTTGATCTGACATTCGCTCCGTTTTGATGTCTCCTCTTGTCCGATTAGTTGAGCTGTCCGACCTTTTCGTTCCAGAGCTGTTTGCCCTCAAGGAGAGTTTGCATGGGCGTTCGGCCACAGCACATCTTCCCCTGGTGAGTCCGCTCGGTGTTGTAATACTCCAGCCACTCATCCAGATCGGCCTGAAGCTCCTCCAGAGAGTGGTATAATTTGCGACGGAACGCAACCTGGTAAAACTCATGCAGGATGGTCTTGTGGAAGCGTTCGCAGATGCCGTTTGTCTGCGGGTGACGCGCTCGGGTCTTCGTATGCTCGATGTCGTTTATGCCCAGATACAGCTCGTAATCGTGCGTTTCCAGCTTCCCGCAGTACTCCGTTCCCCGGTCGGTCAGGATACGGATAAGGCCCATTTCCTGCGAGGCAAAAAACGGTAATACCCGGTCGTTGAGCAAATCCGCTCCGGTAATGGGTGTCTTGGTGGTGTAAAGTTTGGCATTTGCCCACTTGGAGTAGGTGTCCACAAAGGTCTGCTGATAAATGCGCCCTACGCCCTTGATAGTTCCCACATAAAACGTGTCCTGGCTGCCCAGATAGCCGGGGTGGTGAGTCTCGATTTCGCCACAGGCTTCATCGTCCTGTTTCTTGCGCTCCAGAGCCTGCACCTGTGCCTCTGTCAGTACAAGACCTTCCTCGGCGGATTTCCTCTCCAGGGCACTCAAGCGCTGTTTCATGGATGCCAGGTCATGCCGCAGCCAGATGGAACGCACTCCGGAAGGAGAAACAAAGATGCCCTTCTTGCGAAGCTCGTTGCTGGCTCTCACCTGCCCATAAGCGGGAAACTCCAGGGCAAAATCCTTAACCGCCTGCTCTGTGACTTCATCCACACGGTTTTTGAGATTGGGCTTCTTGCGGCTGACCTCAAACAGCGCCTCGACGCCTCCGGCGCTATGCGCTGCCTGATAACGGTAAAAGGTGTCTCTGGAAAATCCCATGACCCGACAGGCTTTGGAAATATTGCCCAGTTCTGCCGCGAGGTTGAGAAGTCCGGTCTTGTGCTTGATGACGTTTTGGTTAAAGCTTTCCATCTGGGAACTCCGTTGGGCATGGTGCCCGGTTGATGGTGTCACGTGTTTCCATCAAAACGGAGTTCCCCTTTCCTGGCAAGGGCCTACTGTCAGATCAAGTCGAGACTACCTCAGATTACGGAAAGCGATTCGGTCACTTCGCTCCCATCCGCATCTGATTCAGGCCTGTTTTGCGCAAGCAGGATGTGTTTAAATA
>CAKNZJ010000145.1 GCA_932222125.1 uncultured Clostridia bacterium
GCCAATGTCAGCGCCACAGTCTTGACCAAAAAAGCGCCGGTCTATGATTACGCCAGCGGCACCATGAAATGGACGGTAGAAGTAGACGCGGCGGGGCTGTCTATGGCCGATGTGGTCTTAACGGATGATTTGCCAGAGGGATTGACTTATGTGGATGGCTCCCTCGCAACCAACCCGGCAATTACGGACGCATCAGCGAGTGCGACAGGGCAAACGCTGACCATCAATTTGGGTACGGTCACGGCAAAAACTACAATCACATTTGACACGAAAGCTGACCCGGAAACTTTAGGCTTTAGTGGAGATAAGCCGGTTACAGTGGCAAACACCATTCACATGAACGGTAGTGCGGACGGAGTTGAGTTTGCCGAAGTTTCCCACATCGTCCAGCAGAACTTCTCCAATCACGGCCTCGTCAAGAGCAGCACAGTAAATAACCAGCAGGAATTTATTCAATATGAAGTGCTGATCAACCCCTTTGGCCTTGCACTCCCGGGAAATCCCTCCCTTGAGGACACGTTGGACAAACGGCTCCAACTGGACACTGATACGTTGCTTTTCTACAAAGCGGCCCTGACTGGAACAACGGCGTCAAATAAAGATCAGAAACCCGGATATGCGAAAGCTGGAACCGGTGAACCGTTGAAAGTCGCCAGCTTTGACCCGAACACAAACAGATTTACCGTACAACTTCCGATTGATGCCGATAGCCGGGATGCTTATGTTCTGACCTATACGGCGGATATTATTGACCATCAGGCGGGCGGTTACAGTAACAGCGTCCGTTTTGATGGCGGCTCTGTTCTGCTGGGCGGCAACAAAAACAACAGCGCCGCCGTTAGCGGCGGTGGCGGCGGTGGCGGCGGTGGTGTCGCCGCGCGGAAAGCTGTCATTACCATTGCCAAGGCGGATAGTGAAAATCAAACGCCCCTTGAAGGAGTGTCCTTTACTTTGTATCAATGGGACAGCGACAGTAATACGCGGGGCCTGCCCTTCGCCCAAGGGAAAACTGACGCCCAAGGAAAGCTGTCGTTCAAGGTAAAGCCCAATGCGGTCTATGAATTGGTGGAAACCGAAAGTGTTCCCGGTTATGGGAGTGCCTTTGGCTGGAACGACCTCCCCGATGGCGTGACCGCAACAGACGCGGGCCTTTTGGTCACAGCGGGAGCGGCAAAATCGGAGCTGACACTGAAATTGACCAATGAGGCCCATACAACCGACCTTGTGTTCCGGCTGGTCAATGAATCCGGCATCCCGATGACGGGTGAAAAAGTGCAGATATTTACGTCTGATCCCACAGGGAAACCTGATTTGGCTCCTGTCAAGGAAGTAACCGTTTCCTCTGATGGAAC
>CAKNZJ010000146.1 GCA_932222125.1 uncultured Clostridia bacterium
GCGCTTCCCTTGGTTGACCTGCTCCTTTAGCATGTTCTCCATGTTCAGAGCCAGCTTCTCCACGGATGTACTGATAGCGGCAACCTGCTTAACGGTCTCCTCCAGCGCCTCCAGCCGGTGATTCTGTCGTTTGTTTTCATCCTCCAAACGCTGATTCTCGGCCTCCATACTCCGGCGGAACTCCTCATGCTCATGGCGAGAGATATAATCTCCGTCCATATCTGTCACCTCCTGTTGCTTTTAAGCATTGTGCAGGGTTACCGCTGGGCGCTCAGCATCCCGATCAACTCAGAATACTCGGCCTCGGAGATCTTGCCGGCAGCGTAGAAGATGTCCAGCTTGGTCTCGATACCATCGGTCTGGCCGCGCTCGATCATGCGCTTCAGAGTACGATACAACATGGTCTAATCCTCCCTTCCTCAAATATCAGTCTCAGACAGGCCCAGCTCCAGCAGGGTCAGCCGATACTCGTGGTCGACGCTCATGCCATCCATGTCCTGAACAGCGATGTCCGTCTTCTGCTGTGCTTGGAACAGCGCCTCATTGCTGCGGTCGACTTCATTGTCCATTCCCTTCTTCAGGAACTCGTCGTAGTTGTCCTGCACATTTGCGGCAATGCCGTCCCAGGTCTCAATCTCGACATGGTACTCGTCGTACTGGAACCCGTCGAAATTCTCCTCATGGTAGGGCTCCACATTCTGGAAAAGCCGCACGAGACTCCTGTTTGTCCCGGGGATCTGTTCCACGGTAAAACTGCCGGGATCTACCATCCCATGTACTTTCATGGTATCACTCCTTTATGCCGCCACATAAGGCGGATATAATGCTTGAAGCCGCCTGCATTCCTTTCGGACGACCTTCTTCAAATCGAACATCGTCTTCGGTTGGTAGTACCGCTCCAGTATCTGTTGGCTGTTGCATTTGCGAAGCTGCCCAAGCCGCGAAATCAAGCCGGATGCTCTCTTGAATGAGATGACCCGGTTCCGATCTCGTCGATAGTAGTACAGATGCAGCGATTGTTTCAGCCGGAACAGATTATGTTTCCGAAGAATCGTGTACCCGCGACCAAACCGATAACCAAGAGCGGATGGCATTCTTGGCCGGCGATGCCGCTGCTTTTTCTCGGGCAGCATCTCATGGGCTTTAGCAACCAGAGGTGTGAAGCCCACCCGGAAGATCTGCCAGTTTCCCTTCAGCTTCAATCCGACTGCGGCCAGCCAGACCTTCATGTCCTCCAACAGCTTCCTCAGCTTTCGCTTGTTGGAACCGAAGATGGTAAAGTTGTCCATCTGCCGCAAATAGTGACTCACGCCATACTTCTTGTCGTGAATCATCAGGTCTAACGGCTGGATTGTAAGGTGCAGGAACCATGCGGAGAAGAATGCGCCGATCAGCACACCGTACTCCATCATGGCGTCGCACAGCCAAAGGGTTTCCCGGTCCTTGAACAGCCGCTTCAGTGCATTGATGACATACGCCGGGTCCAGTTCCTCGAAGCAGTGGTAAATGTCGCACTCCAAGGCATATTTGGTACCAACGGGGTCGTCATCCATCCACTTCTTCAGCGCCTTCACGCCGTAGGAGTTGCCCCGGCCTTGAACGCTTGCAATACAGTAGCGGTCCATACCCCGCATGATGTGCGGAATCATGACCTGTAAGGCCGCGTGATGGACGCACTGGTCCGGCCATAACAAGGGCTCGTTGATGTCTCGCCATTTCCCTCGCCCGTTGTCTCCGTTCCGGTCCCAGCGCCGTCGCTTGATAGGTTTGTTCATATGGGCGTCTCCGCTCACCAGGTCCTCGATGAACTTGTGAAGCTCCTTCACATAGTCGTCCAGGTTTGCCTCGATCTCCAGCACCTTCTTGTTCAGGCTGTGGTCGCCATTGCGCCGGTGACTGCGGCAGACCTCCTGGATGGCAAGACGCAGATTTTCCTCAGAGAGGATTTGTTGGTAAACTCGAACTCGTTTCATCAGGGATATGTTTTCCTCCTTGTAGCCTCACAACTGTTCCATCGCCGCGGGGTGTTCCGAGGCGAGACCCGGCCCGAAGTGTACTAAGCTGTGTCCTGTCGGCTCATCTTCAGCCAGTGCTGCGCGGTCAACGATGCGTAATAGAAAGGGTGAGGAACCCTGACTACCTATAGGAGGTTTAGCCCGTGGCTTATCAAGGATGCGACAGCCGATGTTGGTGTTCGTGTTCGACGTACTGTTGTAGTTGACGTAGAACGGCCCGTGATTCTGGTTCTGGTTATAGTTACCGCCGTGGTGCAGGCACGGGTTACTACCGTTGAAATTCCAGTTATCCGGGACATCGTCTGCTGCAAAGTTGACCCCGCGCTTCCCTTTATCAAAAGAAAAGCGATTTTTAAGAGCGTTTCAGCTCCATTTTGAATTGTTCAAAGGCGTAGAGTTGGGGGAAGGGACTGCGGTCCCCTCACCCCAAACCCCTTCCTCTATCAGGGGAATCACGCCGCCTTCGGCGGGCGTTCCTGGAGGCGACAGCCGATGTTGGTGAACGCGCTCGACGCACCGCTGCAGTAGACGCAGAACGGCCCGCGATTCTGGGTCTGGTTATAGCTACCGCCGCGGCGCAGGCACGGGTTACTACCGTAGAAATACCAGCTATCCGGGACATAAGTGCTGTCACTGCCGCCGGTTGTGGCCGGACGAAGCGCCCACTCGAATCCACTTTGTGTCGGAACTGCCATATCGTTCGGATAACCGCTCGAAGGCATGGAACCAATCAGTGTACCATTTGCGTTATCACTGAACTTGCTGGGGTTCAAGATAACATTCAGGCCGTTACTGTTGTAATAACAGCCGTCCATCCAGTCATAGACGTTGTCCCACCAGCCCTCAATGTTGCGGTACTGGGTGTACCCGTAGGTAGTCCGATTGGCCGCCGTAGTGCCGGTGTGGTACTGCATGGCGTCCGTCTTGCCGTTGTTCTCCTTGGAGCCGGCGGCGGAACAGCCGTAGCCGATCGTCTTCTGACCATTCCAATCAGCAAACTCCACCAGATACAGCATACCCACATACCACATCTGGGCGAAGTCCATCTGCCAAATGTTGGCCCCCAAATTGTGGATACTGGTACGAGCCGCACTCCTGGTGATACTGACCTGCTGCGCCTTGTTAGTCTCCGACTTGTAGGTGCCGGAGGCGCAGTGATACCGCCCGATGTAGGAGAAGTCCAGCTCGCCCAGGCCGTCGCCCTTATCCATGTTCACAGGGTCCACATGGAACCCATCCACGGGGCCGTCCGCAATTTGCAGTTTCAGCTTCTTCCCCGTCTTGGTCCACTTAAACCAATACTTGGGCTCCTTCACCATCACACCGCCAGTTCGGGTCTCTTTGACCATGCCGGCCCAGGGCATCAGGCTGTCGAAGGGAGAGGAACCGGTGCCGTTGTTCACAGCAGGATTGGGATCGCTGAACCCGGCCGCTGCGTCGGTGCGGGTGCCCTTGGTGGGGCCGCTACTGGTCCAATCCCA
>CAKNZJ010000147.1 GCA_932222125.1 uncultured Clostridia bacterium
AGTTCCGCTGTACTGGGCGGTAGGACGATCTTCCGTGTGCCGGCGTAGGTTTTAGTATCTCCTGCCACCAGCCTGCCGCCCTTTTCCCGGTGAAGAGTTCGGTTGACTTTCAGGATACCGCTGCGCTCGTCGAAGTCAGACCACATGAGACCGCAGATTTCACCCCGGCGCAGGCCGATGGTCAACTCAGTGTAGAAGAAGTCATACCAGATTTCATCGGCTTTGATTGCTGTCAGGAAAACATCCAGCTGCTCCTCAGTTAGAATCTTCATTGGCTGATGAATCACCTTAGGCGGCTCCATCTCGTCAGCGGGATTGACAGGAATGAGCCCCTGATCCCTCGCCGCTTTAAGTGCGTGGTGGAGTGTGGTATGGATTCCATGGACAGTGGTGCTGGAGAGTCCGGAACTTTGACTGGAGCGAGGCTTCATTCTGCCGTTTTGCTTCAAGGTTTCGTAGAGTTTTCGGAGGTCAGCCACTGTCAGTTGTGTGAGTGGTTTCGCTCCCAGGCGGGGCTTCACGTGGTTTTCCATATCCCGGCGATAGTGTTCCAGTGTGCCAGGCCGGAGAGTGACCGCCATTTGCTCCAGCCATGTGTCCAACCATTCCCCGAGAGTCATTTTGCTTTGCTCCGTCAGGTCAATGCCTTGGTAGGCGTCGATATTCTGGCGGAGCTTTGCGGTCAACTCTTTTTGATTATCAGCGTAGATGTAACGGAAGATGGAATCGCCATTTTCCTTGTGACCCACCACAATGCGGCCCTCCCACCGACCGTCGTCTCGCTTACGCACCATGCCGTCGCCAGACGGTCTGCGTTTTGCCATTTGTTACTCACCTCCAGTCCGAATATCACCGTCGTTTTCATCCATACACTCGGCCATCAGCCGGACTCCCAGCCGAAAGCCAAGGATGAAATTTTCCAGAGCTGTTATGCTGTCGATCTCATGCTGTGACTGAATGAGTTTTGTGAGGATCTCTTGCTCAGTTTCACCAAGTTGCTTCATGAGCTGTTTTTCATAGTTGGTGACACGATCCACTGCCCGCTCCAGTTCTGAGCCGGGTGTCATCTGCTGCTCATTGGGTGTGATGTTGCCATAGTAGAGATCTTCCAGTGTTTTTCTCATCTTCACCTACCTCCTTTACAGCAACACACAATACCCTAACCGTACTTGAATAGCCATCCCTTTTGAGAAGAGTTATCAAAAACTTATCATTTGGGAACTGCTGATTCTCTTTGGAG
>CAKNZJ010000148.1 GCA_932222125.1 uncultured Clostridia bacterium
ATAGACCACGGTGCCGATGGCGTTGGGGGCAGTATAGGAAATATGTTCCCGCTCCATCAGCTTGGCATTTCCGGCCAACACCGTCATACCGTCAATCACCGCCTGGACGCCGTGACCGGCGATCTCCTGCACATCGGTAATGCGGCTGTTGTCGATTTTCTTCCCATAGGCTTTCTGGATGGACAGCGAGATCGGGTGATTGGAATAGTCCTCCGCATACGCCGCCAGTTCCAGAAGTTCCTCGTCCTCCATACCATTGGCATGGATTTCAGTAACGGCAAAGGAGCCTTTTGTCAGAGTGCCGGTTTTATCGAACACAACAGTTTCCGTGTAGGCCAGCGCCTCCAGGTAGTTGCTGCCCTTGACGAGTACGCCGATCTTGGACGCGCCGCCAATACCGCCGAAGAAGCTGAGAGGAATGGAGATCACCAGCGCACAGGGGCAGGAAATAACCAGGAAGGTCAAGGCCCGGTAAATCCAAATACTGAACGCCTGCCCCGTCACCAGCGGCGGCAGGATAGCCAGGGCGAGGGCGGCGAACACCACCACTGGCGTATAGTACCGGGCAAAGCGGGTGATGAAGTTTTCCATTTTGCCCTTTTTATCACTGGCGTTCTCCACAAGATCGAGGATTTTGGCAACAGTGGACTCCCCAAATTCCTTGGTGGTCTGGATGGTCAGGATGCCCGTTTGATTGATGCACCCGCTGATAACCTCCATGCCCGCCTCCACCTCGCGGGGCATGGATTCGCCGGTCAGGGCCGAAGTGTCCAGCGTGGAGCTGCCCTTGATAATTTTGCCGTCCAGCGGGACGCGCTCACCGGGCTTCACGATGATGGTGTCACCGATCTTCACATCCTCCGGGTCTACCTGTACCAGCTTGCCGCCCTGCTCAATGTTGGCATAGTCCGGGCGAATGTCCATCAGGCTGGTAATGGAGCGGCGGGACTTGGAAACAGCGTAGGACTGAAACCACTCGCCCACCTGATAGAACAGCATCACCGCCACGCCCTCGGAATGTTCCCCCAGGATCAGCGCACCGATAGTCGCAATCGTCATAAGGAAGTTCTCGTCAAACACCTGACCATGCAGGATGTTGGTGATGGCTTTCCAGACAATATCCCAGCCGATCACCGCATAGCAGACGAGGTAGACCCCCAGCTCCGTCCAGCCCTCCAGATGGAGCAGGCCCCCGGCGGCGAACAGCACCGCCGCCACGATAATGCGGGCCAACAAATGCTTTTGCTTTTTTGTCATGTTGATTACTCTCCTTTCTGCAAGAACACCGGCCACCCAAGGGCAGCCGGTGTTTTCGCACAGTTACGCCTTGACCGTCACATCCGGCTCGATCTTCTTGATGAGCGCCTTGGCCTCGGCCAGCACAGCGTCAAACTTCTCGTCCGGGGCCTCCAGCACCATCTTCTGGCCCAAGAAGTTGACGGCCACGCTGGTCACGCCGTCGATCTTCTGGACGGCGTTCTGGATTTTGTCGGCACAGTGGCCGCAGTCCAGGTCAATGAGTTTAATGGTCTTTTTCATAGCAGCAAGTTCCTTTCTGTGTTGAAGTATGTGGTTAGTGGTTGGTTAGACATGGCCGAAACGGTTAAATGACTGTTTAATCGTTTCGCCTTGCAGTATAGCCATCACACGCCGCAAAGTCAATGGATTTTGCAGCGATATTTCCCTTTGGAGTGCAAAGCCTGCTGATTGGATTTTGTTTCTGAAATAAAAAACTTTTTGGATATAAAATGCTCCTTTTTGGAGCAGACAAAGCCAGAAGGAGCTGTTTATAATAGCCATCGGTCAAAACCAGTCCCCCACCGGGGAAGGGTATTGATACAAGCTATATGAAAGAAGGGATCATTTTGCGTAAGGAGCAATTTGACATTACGGGTATGACTTGCTCCGCTTGTTCGGCCAGGGTGGAAAAGAGCGTTGCCAAGCTCCCCGGCATCCAGGAGGTGTCTGTCAATCTGCTGAAAAACAGCATGGTGGCATCCTACGACGAAGCAGCACTTGACACAGGGCAGATTATCCAGGCGGTGGAAAAGGCGGGGTACGGAGCAATCCCCAAGGCTGGGCAGAGCAAGCCCGCCGCCGAGCGAACAGCCGCTTCTGTCCCTGCTGGTAAACCGGCGGTTAGCACCGCCCAGGCGGAGTATGCACAGATGAAACGCCGCTTACTGCTGTCCGCCGTCTTCACCATCCCTCTGTTCTACATCTCAATGGGCCACATGATGGGGTGGCCGCTCCCTGGCGGTCTGCTGGGAATGGAAAACGCCATCACCTTTGCATTTACTCAATTCCTGCTGCTCATTCCCGTGGTGTTCGTCAATGCGAAATACTACCGCATGGGCTTCAAGACCTTGTTCCACGGTTCGCCTAACATGGATTCTCTTATCGCAATCGGCTCCGGCGCGGCCATTGTCTACGGTATCTATGCCATTTTCAAGATCGGTATTGGCTTCGGGCATGGCGATATGGAAACGGTACACAGCTTTATGATGGACTTGTACTTTGAATCTGCCGGGATGATCTTGACCCTTATCACGCTGGGCAAGACATTAGAGGCCCGCGCCAAGGGCAAGACTTCGGACGCCATCACCAAGCTGATGAACCTTGCACCCAAGACAGCCACTGTGGAGCGGAACGGCGTGGAACAGCAGATTCCCGTGGAGCAGGTGCAGCAGGGTGAAACGCTGATTGTCAAGGCCGGTGAATCCGTCCCCGTGGACGGCGTGGTGCTGGAGGGCTTTTCCTCCGTGGATGAATCGGCCTTGACTGGCGAGAGTATCCCCGTGGAAAAGCACGTTGGCGATACGGTGATCGGCGCGACCATCAACAAAACTGGCTATTTCAAAATGCGGGCCACCAAGGTGGGGGACGATACCAC
>CAKNZJ010000149.1 GCA_932222125.1 uncultured Clostridia bacterium
ATGCCCCGGTTTTCCACGGGGGTACACGTTGCAGACAGCGGTACATCCTGTCCACAGCAGCGCCGCACCAAATCCATTGACTTCTGGATCAGGACGCCGGAGCATGATTTATAGCGGGGGAGTTTATGCCGTTCTGCCAGCAGGACATGAAGCCCGCTTTCAGCCAGTCTCTTTGCGGCGATACATCCGGCAGGGCCAGCACCGATAACAATTACATCGTACATTTATAAACCTCATTTCACCAATACTTAACAAATAGTATAGCGCCATAATCTGCACAATGCAAGGAGGTAAAACATGACTGACTCAGCCTCCACGCTTCATCTAAAGTGTTTGAGAATGATTAAAATACAAAATAAAAGCACCGGAGTGACTGGTGCAAATCACGCCGGCGCTTTTCTATTTATGGCAGCAGGGTACTCTCCAGGTCCTCCAGCATCAAATCCAGTGCGGTGACGCCTCCCTCAGCGGTGTACCAAACAGCGGGATGGGCCAAATACACGATGTGTCCGTTTTGGTAAGCATCCGTTCCCATGACCAGCTCATTTTCCACGATTTCCTGAGCGAGCTGAGCGCCCTCTGTGGCGATAGCGGCGTCACGGTCCATAACAAAGATGTACTCCGGGTTTTTTTCCACGATGAACTCAAAGGACGCCTCGTTTCCATGGGTGGAGGTATCAATGCTGGCATCCACACCCACATTCTCAAATCCAATCTCCATCCCGATGATAGAGCAGCGGCCATCGTTGCCCAGGACGTTAAAGCCGCCGCTGGTACACAGACCCACAATGGCATTCCTGCCCTCCGCAAATGCTTTCAGCGTTTCGATACGACTGTCAAACCCTCCCATCAGCGCTTCCACCTGATCCTCCAGGCCAAACATGGAGGCAATCGTGCCGGCATTTTTACGGACAGACTCCACCACGCCGAGGCTGCTGTCGGTAGCCAGATAGACCACGGGTGCGATCTCACTGAGCGCGTCATAGGATTTGCTCAGACGCCCGCCGATAAAGATTACATCAGGCTCACAGGCCATAACAGCTTCCAAGTCGGCCTCTTTGATTGTTCCCAAGTTGGAAATGTTCGCATCCGTCACATAGCTCTGAAGGTAATCCAGACTGGTAGAGGCGGAGCCGACCACACGATCCCCCACACCCAGCGCGTCCAGAATATCCAGACAGGCCATATCCAGAATGGCAATGCGCTGTGGGTCATAGGGAACCTCCAGTTCCGCAGGCTCCCGGCTTCCGTTCAGACTGGTGATGGTGATGGTTTCAGGAGCGGCAGGGGCTGGGGGATTTTCAGAGGGAGTCGATTCATCAGAAACCGGGGCTGTACTGTTTTCCGGCTGGCTCGTATCAGGCGCACCGCAGGCGGCGAGGCCAAGCACAAGCATGAGGGCGAGGAGCAGGGACATCAGTTTTTTCATAGCGTTGTTCTCCTTTTCAAATAAAGTACCGAAAAATGTGGAAGCTTAATAGTAGATGGACAGCGGACGGCCCGCGATCTCCATAATCTCAAAGTCCACGCCGTACACCTGGGATAGCGTTTCCTTGGTCATCACCTCCTTTACCGTGCCGAACCTGGCAATTCTGCCGTCCTTGAACGCACAGATATAATCAGAATAGAATGCCGCGTAGTTGATCTCGTGCAGCACCAAAATCACCGTCTTGCCCAGCTCATCACAAAGGCGACGGACGATCTTCATCATGTTGGTAGCGTGGTAAATATCCAGATTGTTGGTAGGCTCATCCAACAGGACATACTCAGTATCCTGGGCAATCACCATGGCGATATACGCTCGTTGACGCTGGCCACCGGAAAGCTCGTCAATAAACTGATCCTCAAACGCCCCCAATTCCATGTAAGAGATGGCCCGGTCAATGATCTCCTGGTCTTCCGCCG
>CAKNZJ010000150.1 GCA_932222125.1 uncultured Clostridia bacterium
GGCCTGCCCAGCATCCGCTTCCATGACCTCAGACACACATTCTCGACCCATGCGCTGTCCAGCGGCGTGGACGCCAAAACACTCTCTGGCATCCTGGGTCACAGCCGGGCATCGTTCACCCTGGATACCTACACCCACATCACCGGCGATATGCAGAAACGAGCCTCAGAGGTAGTGGGTGGTTTCCTGACAGAACTGCTTGGAGAGGAGTTGAAACCATGGCAAAGCGCAGAAAACGGGGCAGCGGCAGCGTCCATCTGAGAAAGGATGGCCGCTGGGAGGGCCGGGCCGTTACCGGTTATGATGACAAGGGTCTTCCAAAAACAAAAAATGTTCTGGCAAAGACAAAATCCGAATGTATTCAGAAGTTAAAAGATTTGACTGCCAGCATCGTGAAACCGGAACCCGCCACCAAACCAGGTATGACCCTGGGCCAGTGGCTGGATCATTGGTATCAGTCCTGTAAGAAACCCAATCTCCGGCCCAACACCCAGATGTCCTATGAACAGCGAATCTACAACTACATCATCCCCGCGCTGGGGAACACCCCTCTGGACAAGCTCACGCAAAATGACCTCCAGCAGTTCTACACCAACCTCAAACAAAACGGACGCATCAAAAATATTGACCATTATGGCAGCGGCCTCTCCGACCAGACAGTGCGGGGCTGTCACACCACACTTCGCTCCGCGCTGGAGATGGCGGTCTCCAAGAAGCTGATCGCCCGCAACCCCGCGGACGGTTGCCGGCTCCCTCCCGCCAAGCCCAGGGAAATGCAAGTGCTCACTCCAGAGGAGGTCCAGCGTTTGCTGATTCAAGCCAGAGAGGATAGCTGCTATGAACTGCTCCTGCTGGAGATTGCCACCGGCCTGCGTCGAGGCGAACTTCTGGCCCTCCAGTGGGATGACCTCAATTTCAAGACCGGGACATTGAGGGTGGAGCGGCAGGTCCATCGGGCCAAGGGAGAGTTAATCATCTCCCAGCCTAAAACCAAAGCCGCCAACCGGACGATCATCCTTCCCGCTCCGCTCCTGGGTGTCATAAAGGAATACCGCCAGCAGGTACACTCCTGCTGGATGTTCCCCTCGCCCAGAAAAGATGACCTGCCCTTGGACCCCGCCTCTGTCCGCAAGCGCCTGACCACGATTCTGGAAAGGGCCGGGTGCAAGCATATCCGTTTCCATGACCTCCGTCACCTGTTTGCCACCATGTCCCTGGAACACGGAATGGACATCAA
>CAKNZJ010000151.1 GCA_932222125.1 uncultured Clostridia bacterium
AACAATGGTATTGTTGATAACAGACTGAAACACAATGGACGCCCCGCCGATGGCAAAAGCGGTAATCAGCATAACGATCAGCTTGGGAGTACGGATTTTTATTGCGTACTGAATCAGCTTTGCATTGTCAAAATGTACCCCCACCAGCATATAGCCCGCGGCGCACAGCAGGACCAGCGCGGCAAGGAGGGCCAGCTTCCGGCGATTGGCTTGTACAGCGGCAGTATTCATGTCACGCCGCCCCCCTTTCTGTTCAGACGAATCGCTTTCCGCCCATGGCTGAGCCGATGGAGCAGCAGCGCCACAAAGAGGACGCTTCCAATAATGCCGATGATCAATTCAATCGGCAGCTCATAGGGAAAGATCAGCATCCGGCCCGCCATATCGCAAACCAGCACAAATATTGCACCAAACAGCGCCGTATCGATCAATGTGCCCCGGATTTTATCTCCCTTGAACATCGCCACCAGATTGGGGACGATCAGGCCGATGTAGGAGATGGAGCCTACCACCACAACGACGGAGGCGGTGATCATTGCGGCAATTGTCAGCCCCAGGAACAATACAAAGTTATATGGAACGCCGAGATTTTGTGAAAAGTCTTTCCCCATGCCCACGATGTTGAAATGATTTGCAAACAGAAAAGCCAACACCACCAGCGGGACCGTCAGCCAAACGATCTCATACCGTCCCCGCAGGACCATGGAGAAGTGACCGACCAGCCAAGTGGAGAGCGCCTGTGTCATTTCATACTTGTACGCCAGATAATTTGTAATGCCGCCGATTACATTGCCGAACATGATACCCACCAGCGGAACCATCACCACGTCCTTAAATTGGACACGCTGAATGAACCAGACAAACATCCAGGTGCCAAGGACCGCAAACACGAAAGAAAAAATAGCTCTCCCCCAAAGGGTGGAATTGGGCAGGAACAGCAGCGCCAGCAAGATGCCAAACTGCGCGGAAGAAATGGTGGCCCCTGTGGTAGGAGAAACAAATTTGTTCATACAGAGCTGCTGCATAATCAGACCTGCAACGCTCATGCCGGTCCCGGTGCAGAGAATTGCCAGGAGACGGGGCAGACGGGAAATCAGGAAAATTGCCAAATGCTCACTGTCCCCATGCAGCAGCCCCGATAGCTCCACGTCCAGAACGCCAACGAACAGCGACCAGATGGACAGGATCAAAAGCAGGGCGAACAAAACAATGGCAGTCAAATGCTTTTTGATAACAGACACCTCCACAGAAGTTAGCGGAAACTAACTCCAAGGTATTAAGAAATGCGCATGACGGAAGGCAGGGAGATTTGCCCATCACAACGCACAGCGCAATCAGTATAGCACACCGGGTTAGTCATACACAACCACATGATTAAACAAGAAAAAGGGAATTCAAAGCAGGAAAATTTATCTATTATCACGAGAGGGCAAAAAATAAGTTTCAATTTATCTCTTGACAAAAGTCCCCACCTGTGCTAACGTATGCCTTGTAGTTAGCG
>CAKNZJ010000152.1 GCA_932222125.1 uncultured Clostridia bacterium
CACCTGCGGTTGGGGGAAAATGAACCACTTAGGGGCGCTTGCCCAACATCGGCCACACGAGGGCCAACGCCGCGTTTTGCGGTGTTGGAGGTGTACGTATGCCACCCGGCCCGTGGGATGGGCACAAACCTCCTTACAACGCGACACAGGGGCTTTCGCGCGTTTTGTCCTGGGCTTCCCAGCGGGTGCGGGCTGTGTCCAACGCCAGCTTATCCAGCTGTTGTTGGTAGTGGGCCTTCAGAATCGGCTGGAAGGGCGGGATAGTGTAGAGGAGGTTGCCGTTGCGTTTTATCCCGTCCTTGGTCATTACCGAAGTGCTTTCAGTTTGGATGAGACCTTTGCATTCAAGGGCGCTGACATATTTTGCTACGGTGTTTTCAGTTATGCCCACCGCTTTGCCAATCGTTTTATAGCTGGGCCAGCACTGATGTGTCTTGCGGTTTTCACAGTGGCGTAGATAGGCGTAGACTGCAAGTTCACCAGGGCAGAGACCAAGGAGGAAAATCTCGTTGGGCAGAGGAAAAGTATTCTTGAGAGGATCGGGCTTCTGGCGATAGCTCAACCGATCTCACCACCCTTCGTATGCTGCTCCACCCACTGGATAAATTTTTCCTTGGGAACCACGATCCGATGGCCTACTTTGAGGACGGGGAAGTCCGCCTCGTGCATCAACTCATATGCACTGGATGGAGCGATGCCCAGCACCTTTGCCACCATCGCCGCATTGAGGAACAGCGGCAGGTCGTCGTAACTTTTGTACTCAGATATTTTCATGTGCAAATCCTTTCTGTAAAATTGGGTGCAGATAGAGGGGAGACTGAACCCTGTCTGCTATTGTGGATATGTTGGCTGGCCACACACCGTACACCTTCCTGCCCCAGGATCTCACTGCGGCGTTTTTACCCTGTTGGCACGCTCACTCCAACTTCTGCGTGGAGCTCTCGGCGTTGCTTCACCCAGGGAGTATGCAATCCGGCGGTGGGTATTTACTTGTCAATGTTCAACAGGTTCTTCCCTTTGGGATGTTCCCATGATAGAATAGGCGCAGAGGGTTTTACATCAGGAAGTGATCTTTTTGGAAAATAAATTGTGCGGGATGCTGAGTGGGTCACAGTTGTTGCTGGTGGAGAAAGGAACCGGGCTGTTTTCTGCGGTGCTCCACTATGGGGATGGGACGGAGAAATGGTTTCCAGCTATCACACCAGCGAAGGATTTGATTGCCGCCACAGAAATCGATTATCGTGGATACCGCAGAGA
>CAKNZJ010000153.1 GCA_932222125.1 uncultured Clostridia bacterium
ACCACCGATGACGTTCAACGGCTGTTCAACAGTATGACCGGGGCCAAGGCCACCAAGGACAAGGCCAAGATGGTATTGAATCAGATACTTGACGCCGCCGTGGAGGATGGCCTGATTGCCAAGAATCCGTTGAAGTCCAAGAGAATCAAAATCACGGGCAAAACCAGTCAAGCCACAGTCCCCTATAGCGTCGAGCAAATGCGCTTCCTGGTTCAGCATATCGGGGACATTAAAGACCCCTTAGACCGGGCATATCTGGCAATCCAGGCCCTTCATCCCTTGCGCCTGGAAGAAGTCTTAGGGCTGCAAGGCGCGGACATTGACCGGGAGGGTATGGCGATACACATTTGCAGGGCCGTGACCCACCCCACCCGGAACCAGCCGGAAATCAAGGACACCAAGACGCAAAGCAGCACCCGGACTATCGGCCTTTCTGCTTTGGCCGTCCCCCATCTCCCCCAGGTTGCGGAAAATGAATTCGTGTTTGGTTGCAGCAAGCCCCTATCCTATACACAGGTTCGGAAGATGTGCGACCGTATCAGGCGGGATATAGGGTTCACCGAGAATATCACGCCCATCCGCTTCCGTACCACCGTACTGACCGACCTATACGACCAAACCAAGGACATCAAGCTGGCCCAGGCAGCGGCAGGGCACACCACGTCAGCCATGACCCTGCGTTACTACGTCAAGGGCCGGGAAACTATCTCCAAAGCCGCCGCCGTTGTTGACCGCGCCTACTCCGGGTAGTAGTCCCGACAGTTGCAAAGTATTTGCAGGACAAAAAACCCTAAAACCGTTGCGGCACAACGGTTTGGAGACCCTTGACCCCCTCAAAAATTGCAAAATCTTTTGCAAAAAGCCCATTCCTCCGGCAACGAGGTCTTTTGAGAATTTCAAACGCCCTTGAAAAGTTGAATAAATTAAGCAAAAACCGCCTAAATCCAACGATTTAAGCGGTTTTTGTGGAGCTGCTATCCAGATTTGAACTGGAGACCTCATCCTTACCAACTGATACCCCACCCTCGAAACGCCTCCATATGGCGCTTGGGGGGCATTTTTGTTCCAGAAATGCGGAAGCAATTGTGCTTTC
>CAKNZJ010000154.1 GCA_932222125.1 uncultured Clostridia bacterium
ATATGCTGGAAGAGTTTAAAAGTGGAATTGAGCGGGTACTGGGTGAAGGCAGCTGCCACGTGTTGCACATTCGTAATGAGGGTGGCGTGAGATTGTCCTGAAGGAGGAGCGGAAAATGGATGTGAATGTGTATATCGCTTCTTTGGTCCAATATGGCCTGAACAAGAAGCTGGTTCAGCCTTGTGACACGATCTATGTAACCAACGGGCTACTGGAGGCTATGAAACTGGACAGCTACGACCCTGCCAAACCGGAAGCCATGAGCCTGGAGGATATTCTTCAGGGGCTGTTGGAGGATGCGGTGGAACGGGGTGTCTGCGATGATGACATCACCAGCCGTGACCTCTTTGACACCAAACTAATGGGGATTCTGACTCCCATGCCCCGTGAGGTGCATCAGACCTTTTCCGAGATGTACGCCACCAGCCCTGAGACTGCCACCGACTGGTACTATAACTTCTCACAGGATACCGATTACATCCGCCGCTACCGCATCCAGAAGGATGTGCGTTGGAAGACGGCCACCGAATACGGCAATCTGGATGTGACCATCAACCTCAGCAAGCCGGAAAAAGACCCTAAGGCTATTGCAGCCGCAAAGCTCGCTCCCCAGTCCGGCTATCCCAAGTGTATGCTCTGCGCGGAGAACGAGGGCTATGCGGGACGTATGAACCACCCCGCCCGCCAAAACCTGCGCACTATTCCAGTTACCATCGCCGGTGAGGGCTGGCATCTGCAGTACAGCCCCTATGTCTACTACAACGAGCACTGCATTGTGTTCAATCATGAGCATGTTCCCATGGTCATCAACAAGGCCGCTTTCTCCAAACTGTTGGACTTTGTTTCTCTGTTCCCCCACTACTTTGTGGGCAGCAACGCAGATCTCCCCATCGTAGGCGGCAGTATCCTCAGCCACGAGCACTTCCAAGGTGGCCACTACTGCTTCCCCATGGAGCGCGCGGCGGTCGAGCGTGAGATTGTCTTTGCTGGTTTCGAGGATGTGAAGGCCGGCATCGTTAAGTGGCCCATGAGTGTCATCCGTCTGCGCTGCGGCAAAAAGGCGCGTCTGGTAGAGCTGGCTGATAAGATTCTGCTGAGCTGGCGTGGTTATACCGACGAGGATGCTTTCATCTTTGCAGAGACCGAAGGCGTGCCCCACAACACCATTACCCCCATCGCCCGCCGCCGGGGAACGGACTACGAACTGGATCTGGTTCTGCGCAACAACATCACCACCGAAGAGCATCCTCTGGGCGTGTACCACCCCCACGCTGAACTTCACCATATCAAGAAGGAAAACATCGGTCTCATTGAGGTTATGGGCCTGGCTGTGCTGCCTGCCCGCCTGAAGCAGGAACTGGCCGGTGTGGAGAAGGCTATCCTTGCCGGAGAAGAGCTGACTGGTGAACTGGCCAAGCACGCCGACTGGGTGGAAGAGTTGAAAAAGCAGCACACCTTTACTAAGGAGAATACCGCCGCCATTCTGAAAGTGGAGACCGGCAAGGTCTTTGCAAAGGTGCTGGAGCACGCGGGTGTCTATCAGCGCAATGAGAAGGGCGCGAGGGCCTTTGATAAATTCGTGAACTATGTGAATGAGGAGGGCTAAGTCATGAAGGTACTTGTAACCGGCGGTGCCGGATATATCGGCAGTCATACCGTAGTCGAACTGATACAGGCTGGCCACAGCGTTGTGATCGTAGATGATCTGTCCAATGCCAGAACGGATGTCGTATGCCGTGTAGAGAGCATCGTGGGGGAAAAGATCAAATTCCGTGTGATGGATTGCGCCGACAAGGAACAGATGCGTACCATATTCCAGGAGAACGAGTTTGATGCCGTGATTCACTTCGCAGGCCGCAAGGCTGTTGGCGAGAGCGTCAAAAAGCCTCTGGAGTACTACCGTACCAATCTGGACAGCACCATGACTCTGCTGGAGTTGATGGAGGAGTATGGTTGTAAAAAGTTTGTATTCTCCTCTTCTGCCACGGTCTATGGCCCCGAAAATCCCTATCCCTATAAAGAGGAGATGCCTGCCATCCAGTCCAGCAGTCCTTATGGCTGGAGCAAGGTAATGAACGAGCGTATCCTGACCGACTATGTGACGGCCCACCCTGATTTCTCTGTGGTGCTGCTGCGCTACTTCAATCCCATTGGCTCCCACGACTCCGGCCTGCTGGGCGACGACCCCAACGGCATCCCCAACAATCTGATGCCCTACATTGCCCGTGTGGCAGCCGGTGTTCTTCCCGAACTAACCATCTTCGGCGGTGATTATCCCACTCCCGACGGTACCTGCCAGCGTGACTACCTCCACGTGGTTGATCTGGCTGTGGGTCACCTGAAGGCGCTGGAGTATGCGGAGAACCATACTGGTGTTGAGGCCATCAACCTGGGCACCGGCAACGGTATCTCTGTTCGTGAGCTTGTCCGTGCCTTTGAAACTGCAAATGACATTAAATTGCCTTATGTAGTTGGGCCTCGGCGTGAAGGAGATCTTCCCGCTTTCTGGGCAGATGCCACCAAGGCTAAAGAACTGCTGGGATGGGAAGCAACCCACACCGTAGAAGATATGTGCCGCAGTGCTTGGGATTTTGTGAAGAAGAATACGAAATAACGAATAAACGCTTGATACCGAAAGACTCAGGTATCAAGCGTTTTTTTGTGGCACAGAGTTGTGAAACTTTGTGTATGAATTGACCCAGTTTGTCCATTTTTCAGGCCAAAATATGATTTGAGTTTTCGTAAAAATCAAAAAGGGCAAGAATGGAAACTGCATGAAAAGTGCAGCTACGATTTTATGCGGCAAAGCCGC
>CAKNZJ010000155.1 GCA_932222125.1 uncultured Clostridia bacterium
CGCTCCACGACAAGGGCGATGGCAACCCCCACGCCCATATTATGCTGACAATACGACCACTCCGGGAAGATGGAAAATGGGGAGCGAAGTGCCGCAAGGTTTACGATCTGGACAGCCAGGGCAACCGTATCCCGGACGGCAAAGGCGGATGGAAGAATCATCGGGAGGATACCACCGACTGGAACAACCGCGAGAACGCCGAAAAGTGGCGGGCGGCGTGGGCCGCTTACGCCAACCGAGCGTTGGAGGCCGCTGGCAGGCCGGAGCGTATCGACCACCGCAGCTATGAGCGGCAGGGCATTGAAAAAATCCCCTCCGTCCACATGGGGCCTGCCGCCAGTCAGATGGAACGGCGGGGCATCCGAACAGAGAAAGGCGATCTCAATCGGCAGATTGCCGATGACAACAAACTGCTGAAGGAACTCAAGGCCAGAATCACCCGGATTTACAACTGGTCGAAGGAGCAGGCTGGGGCTGAACAGCCTAAAGACGGTGGTAGTCTTGTGGCCCGTCTTTATGAAGCCCAGGCCAAAGTCAATCAGGATAAGGCCCGTTCCCGTTCCGGCAAGATTAGGGCGCTTCAAGATAATGCAAAGCTGCTTGCCTTTTTGCAATCTAACGGCATCAATTCTATGCAGGAACTTTATGAGAAAGTTGCCGCCATGAACAAAGATTACTATGATTTGCGCGGCAAAATTGTCAAAGCGGAACGCCGGCTCGCCGTCCTGGATAAACGGCTGGAAATGTGGGCGCAGTATGAGCAATACAAGTCCATCCGCCAAAAGCTGGATGAGGTGAAACCAGGCAAACGGGAGAAGTACCAGCAGGAGCATAGAGACGGGTTAGCGTTATTCGATGCTGCCGCCGTTTTTCTGAAATCGCTGAAAGAATCCGGCGAAGCGATCACGCCCAAGGCGTGGCGGGCCGAAGCCGCAAAATTGACCATGCAGAAAGACGCAGACTATCAGAAAATGCGGGCTATGCGGGATGAAATCAAAGCTGTTGAATCACTCCGCAAGGCCGCTGACCGTCTGGCCCATGAGGGCCAGCGCCAGCAGAGGGAAACCGAACGATAACACTACGATTTTTACGAAAGGATTTTGCAATTATGGATATGACCCCATGGGAACGCCGCCAGAAGATTTTGGAGACGCTGTGTCTCCGGCGGCAGGATACTTACAGAAACCTGTCACATGAATTTAACGTCAGCACCGGCACGATTCGCCGGGACATTGTGGTGCTGACCTGCTCCTATCCCCTCGAAACGGTGAGGGGCAATCACGGCGGGGTCAGAGTGGCAGAGTGGTTCCACCTTGACCGCAGGGCGTTGAACTCTGCGGAGATCACTTTCCTCCGCAGGCTGGCGGAATCGCTGGACGGCTCCGACCGTGAAATGCTCAACCGCATTATTACCGTATTTTCGCATTGAGGACAATTACCATGCAAATGAAAATCAGCGAAATCAAAATCAACCCAGGGCGGCGGGACACCCAGCAGAGGAACGTGGAGGAACTGGCCCGGAGCATTGCCGCCGTGGGCCTGATGAATCCCATCACCGTCACCCAGGACAACACGCTTATTGCTGGCCTGCACCGATTGGAGGCTGCGAAGCTGCTGGGCTGGACGGAGATTGAGTGTACCGTCAGCGATGCGGACGGCCTGCAAGCGGAGTTGGCAGAAATTGACGAGAACTTTGTTCGGGCGGGGCTGTCCCACCGGGAGTTGGGCGACTTGCTTCTGCGCCGGAAAGAACTCTATGAAGCCATCCACCCGGAGACACGCCAGGGCCAGCGCAACGGCCAGACAGCTAAAAACGACAATTTGACGGTTTTAGCGGCAAAGCCCTTTTCGGAGGATACCGCCAATAAGCTGGGAATCAGCAAACGCACCGTGGAGCGGCTTGTCCAGACCGCCGCCAATCTGACCCCGGAGGCCAAGAAAACCATCCGGGACGCTGGCGATAAAATCACCAAAGGGGATGCGCTGAAAATTTCCAGACTGCCCCCTGACCAGCAGGCGGAGGCCGCTGCCGTTCTGACCATAGCCCCGCCAACACCGAAGCGGCAGAGGATGGCGGACGGTGAAGATGCGCTGCGCGAGTTTAAGCTCCTATGCTCCCGCTATGTTTCCGACATCAAAGCCCTTCATCACCGGGCAGATGTTTTCGCCAGAATGTCAATGTCTCAATTTGACGAACTGGGCAATAGCGCATATTCCATCACGGAAGCAATCAAGGAACTTTTTGAGGAAGTACATGAAATCCGACACGAAATGGAGAAGGAACATGAAAACTGACTATATTACCAGCGGCTCCACCCTGCCGCCCTACATGGCGTATCCCCGGTTCCTGTTGGGCATGAATATCCGGCTGAC
>CAKNZJ010000156.1 GCA_932222125.1 uncultured Clostridia bacterium
ACCGGGGTCCTTCTCCGCTGAAGACCGTGGAGATCAGCTGGCAGACCTACCGTAGCCACAGCCCGAAGCAGACGCAGCGGGCCTATCACCGGCGCGGCCTCTGGCCACTCCCGGCCCTGGAAGCCACCAGGACGGACAGGGGGGCCGGGAGTTGCTACCAGCCCAGGGTGGAGGCCTTGCCCCATCAGCTCCACTGGCTCCAGCACAGCCGCCGGCGCACTTGCAGCGGCCCGGCCCAGGCCCAGCAGTGCTATTGTGTCCAACTTGGACACAGACACAGCGCCCGGGGACTCAACAGCCCCGGGCGCTCCAATAAATCAATTTCATTCGGCACTGACTAGACCTTTTCCTGTCAACTCGTCCCACAGCGTCATTTGCTCAAATCCCATTTCCTTTTCGACTTCACTCCGGATTCTGGCCGCCTCCAACCCGTCCTTCGAAGATACCGTAAACTCTATTGCAACAACCCAACGTCGTTGTTTATACTCCTCAAATGACACAATCTTGTCGCTATAGGTATTGATCTCCTCGACAGCCGGTCTTAAAACACGGCGCTTGAAGTCCCTGTACTCCTTATACCTTTCCCCATCCAAGAGCCTTTTTAATTCCCCTATGCTGTATTTGCGCTTAAAACTCTCCAACTCCCGAAAATGGATGCTTTTGATTAGCTCATACAGCCGGATCGTGTACTTACTCTTGAAATGCAGTGTCCAAATCAGCTCATAACTGGTGAAATTTGCTTTGAGCTGGAGGAGATAAGGGCGCATATCGCTGTCGAGCTTTATTTTAATCACCCCATCCCTTTTGTTGACATAGGGTTTTTCGATCCAGCGCAAAAGGGTCTCTTCGTCCTCGCTTATGCTAATCCACAGGCTCTTGTCTGCAATTTCTTTGATAGCCGCTTTAAGATCCCCATAATTTTTCCCACTGGTATCATCTATCCCGCACACCCGGCAAAATTCTGGTATTGAAAATTCGTATAACTTAAAATCTTCGTCATATGGGGTTATCTGGGAGATAAGATATAAGATAATCTTTTGCTGCTGTAAGCCAAGGTCAAAACGGCTCTTTTGAATCAAATCGTTTGCTTTTGTTACGGTTTTATTTCTGGCTACCAGATATGTTTCCTCTTGCACAGCGACCACCTCAGACCCTATTATACATGAATGTGACACAAATAACAACTATGTCACAATACAATTTATTTCGCACTGTATGTCACTCATCCACGCACTGTATGTCACCTAAATCGCACCATATGTCCACCAAACACGCACCTTATGTCACGCTATAGCCCCTCCTTCCTTATAAAAGAAAATAAGAAATATTTTAGAAATTATATAAAGCCCGGCTACGCCGGGAAGCAGTCCGAGAGAGAAAAATAAATGCTTTCCTTGCATATCAACAGCAGCCCACCATATGTCGCGCAGAGCCGAATGGCGTCGATAACATCATTTGACCCTACAGCATGACCAAAAGCACATAGAGCCCGCAGAAGCCAACCAAGGTAACACCCTACGCAACTGGCCCGCTCCAAAGTCATTTGATGAATGGACGCTGCTCGATTTACTTCGGGCGGCGTCTGGTTTCACATGGTTTTGGTTAAAGTTTTTGCGGATATGTATGCCTCGGCGTTTCGAGCCCTGTCCTGTTCAACCAGGTCATTGACGTATTTAGTGATACTCATTCCTTTCAGGGCAGATATAACCCGGAGATAGTCCAAACTTTCAGCGGAGAAAGCCATATTGATTCGGGGGAGCTTTGCCCCCTTGCGGCCCTGAGTGCTCCCTATAGCCTGCACTGGCTGCGGCCTTGGGGCTTCTTGTACTTCTTGTACGTGTTGTGCATCTTGTGCACTGCCAATGATTGAACCATAGACCGACGGCGTTTTAGCCGCCTTGGCCTTAAAGTCTTTTGCCATGATAAATCATCCCTCCAGTATCTGCTGAATCGCCACGGCATAGTCCTGTGCTGGTTTGGACTTTGGGGCATAGGTGAAAAGGCTCTGCTGCATGGTTTGGCTTTCTCGGACTGCTACGCCCTCGCTGATAGACGGGAGAAGCGAAAGGCCAAGTGTACCGCACTTTTCCCTTAGATCTTCAAGGAGGTCTCTGGCCAGGACGGTTCTGTTGCTGTAACGGGTTGGCAGTACCCCGGCCACGTTCAGCCCCTGGTTGCAGTATTCCCGCACCTGTTCTACTGTGCCAATGAGCTGATAGACAGCCTGAGCTGCAAAGGTATCAACCTGGAGCGGGATAATGACCTTGTCGGAGGCCGTCAGAGCATTTACAAGCAGAGTGCCGAGCATGGGGGGCGTGTCGATCACGGCCAGGTCCCACCGGCCTGTCGCGCTGGCCAAGGATTTCTTCAAGAAAAAGTCCCGGCCAAGCTTTGTACTGAATTCTGATTCGGTTCCGGCCAGCTGAAGGCTGGCGCTGATTAAATCGGGGAGTCCGTCGCAACTCTGTACAAGCTGCTCCGCCGGTGTCCCCTTCAGGAGCTCATAGGCTCCAGGGACGTTACCATCACCGCCGAAGATGTGGGTAAGACTTGCTTGTGGGTCCAGGTCAACCACAACGGTTTTTAGGCCATGCTCCATAGCCCAGCAGCTCACCGCCGCCGCCGTGGTTGTTTTTCCCGTGCCTCCCTTCTGCGAGGCAACCGTTATTATGGTCATATTCTCATTCAACCTCCTGTACTTCTTGTACATCTTGTGTATTGAGAAACAAAGGGAAACCCGGCGAGCCAGGTCTGACCCTGTTCAAATTGGAGAGCCGCCGCAAAGGCTATCTGGACTTCTTGTGTATGCTGTACCTCTTGTACATCTTGTACGTCTTGTACTTCTTGTGTATTGATGGGGGAAAGAAAGGGGCGATTGATGCCCCTCAGTTGATCTGGATTTGGGCCTTTAAGGCGTCCTGCAGCACCTGGGAGAAGTTAATATCTCGCTCCAGGGCGGCTTTGTTAAGCCAAGCCGGGATTGTCAGGGTCTTTTTCACGGACTTCTCAAAATTCGCTTTTGCGTACTCTGCAACATCGACGGTAACAATGTTTACGAACATCTCCTCGGAGGATACCTCCAAATCCTCCGCAACAGCGGCCGGGTCGATCTGCTCCATGGAGGACGCAGCCGGGGCCGTCTCACCGTCCTTCTGGAGCCAGTAAAGGTAACCAGCCAGACAATCGACGGCCATGGCCAGAGCTTCATCCAGGGTTTGGCCACAGGTAGCCAGGTCGTTCAGGTCCGGGAAGATGACGGAATAGCCGTTGTCCTCCTTGATAAAACAGGCGGGATAAGCAGACAGCATATAAAAACCTCCTCGTAAAAATTAAGATACCCGAAAGGGCGGGGCTTATTTCTTTTTCTTCAGCCCCGCCTGCTTCAGGATGGAGTTTTCCGTGAACTTGGTAAGCTCCTTACAGTGGAAAGGGATCGTGACCTTTCCGGGTTTCAAAGGGTGGGTGTAATGTCGGTGTGAGCCCTCTTGGTTCTTGAACGTCCACCCATCGTTAAGGACAATCCGTTCCATCTCTATCGGTTTCTTTGGAATCTGGACCACCTCCCTTATGTGCCTATGATACCACTTAACACGTATAAAGTCAATACGTACTATAAAACTTCTTGTACATCTTGTGTATATTGTACCTCTTGTACTTCTTGTGCATAATACACAAGAAGTATGACCCAGACCAACCAGGCGGTGGCCTGAAGTGGACAGCGTACGGATGGACGACAACAGCGTTAACGTGACCAGGTAGAAAGCCGTCACGATTCAATCTGAATACTATATTAGGTCTGCGTTGGGCAGCTCCGCATAGTCGGCACCGTTGATAAGAATTGAGGGCGGACGGGCCCGCATGTCCGTTTGGATGTCACCGGCCTAACGCTACTACTTGAACAGATTTTCCCATATTTATTTTATTGTATGATATTGGGCGCTATTTCTGTTTCTGTTCCCATGTTCATTGTCGCAGTGGAAGCCTTCGAATTTCTTTTGGGTATTGTGCCGGTTGACACTCCCCACGGCTAAGCCAAGGGATTCTTGGCTCAACCACCACAGCCTGCGCCAGCAATAGAATTAGATAAAAAGCACTAAAACTAAAAAAACAGCCCACGTCAAAAACCGCCAAAAACCGACAAAAAAATGATGAAAATTGTTGAAAAACGGGGTACGATTTTAGGAAATGGATAAAAAATACAAAAATTACTATTGCATTTTTGGGCGGTCTACGGTATCCTTATTATGGTAGGCGGCCAGCCCCCAGACAGGGGGAAATTTCCCCCTGATATGAAGAAAGGGGGACAGCTCAATGAGTACATCAGAAAAGCTTCAGGCGATCCAGATCATTCTCAGCGGCATTGCACTGTATTTCCAGATAAAAAAGAAATAACCGCCCCCCGACCAAAGAGTGCGGTTATTCCTGCAAGTAAT
>CAKNZJ010000157.1 GCA_932222125.1 uncultured Clostridia bacterium
GGCGGCTGGCTGGACCGCTCCACAGGACTTACCTCCGCGGCTTTTCCGGCACCCCCTACAGCCTGCGGCGGGTTGGCTACCGCTCGGACCATAGCCAGGGTGGTGTATCATGATTCGGTATATGGGTCATGGCCTCAAGCTGCCACAGCTTGCTTGTATGCGGCACCCGGCTCTCCCTGTTCCTCCTTCCATTCGTTGGGATCATGGCTCTGGTCTGCCCAATACGGCTGGGCCATATACTTAACGTACCCGTTGGCTCTATGAGGCCATGCGGCCTGTTTGTCAAGGTACAGGGATGCCTTCCCAAAAGGCCTTTTATGCCTCTCACTCCTATCCCCGACTGTCTGCCCGCAATCTGCCCACATTCCTGCCATTTTCGCAAAAACGCCTCACAGTCCCTGTCCGGGACTGTGAGGCGTTCGTTATGATTGGTCAAATAGTTTGAGGCTTGCTACCATAGCGTCAATGTCCTGCTCACTGGGGCCAAGCGGCATTTCCGGAGGCTGACTGCTCTGTGTTGAAGCAGCCGTATTCCCTGACAGAAATTCTTCCACCGAAGTTTTTACCATGTCCCGGACCATCGCCAGCAGCTGCTCCCTCGTATGCAGTGGCTGGTAGGTAATTTTGATTTTTGCGCCAGGCATCTCCATTTCCGGATGCCGCTGAAGGTATTCAACGACGGCCAGGACGATGAAATCGCTTTTCTTGTTCCCCAACCGCTCTAAAAGAGCGCCTACCTTTGCCTTTTCTTCCGTATCGGCACTCCACTGGAGGGAAAACCGGAACCTGTCATCCCTGCGCAAAGCCTTCACCGACCTTCTGTGCCTGCATTTGACGCAGCTGGGCGGTGGCCAGCATCCCAAATCCCACAGCATTGGCTTTCGGATCAGCAACAAATTCCGCCTTCGCCACTTGGCTGGACGTTTCAATGAAAGTCCGAAACAGCGCCGCACCGCCGCCGGTGAAGATGGCAGGAGTCGCCCGCAAATCCACCTGCAGTTCCCGCAGCTTGTCCAGGATACCGGCAGCATAGCTTTTCACTGTGGCCCGAATGGTCTCCTGCACATCATCAGGCAGGATGGTGGGGCGCCCTTGAATGACATCGGCAATATGGTCGTCATCAATCTTGATGTCGTGAAGGGCGCTGACCCTGCCAATAATGCCGTTTGCCATAGGGATGGCGCCCATCTCCAGACTGCGGCAGAACTGCATATCCGGCTGGACGCCTCGCAGCAGGAGCACATCGGTGGTAAATCCGCCGATATCCACTACAAAGGTACGGGGATTTTGCTGGATGATCTGGGCCTGGGGAACCACGGCGGCATAGGCCTGGGGATAGACCAGCACCTGTCGGATCATCAGGCTGATGGGGGTATCATTAAATTTGAACTGTACTGTCCCTCGCTTGAAATACTCCGCAAACCGATTCCGCAGTTCATAGTGCTCCGGGGGCAGGCCGATGGCCAGCTCCGCTTCTACCATAGGCTGCAGTGCCTCCCGCTGCCGAAGCTCCTTGGCGATGGCAAACAGGCTGAGGATAAAGAACCTCTCGTCCTTGGTCTTGTCCCGCATATAGGGGATCCGCTCACCGGACAAAGTCCAGAAGGTGCCGCCGAACTCCAGCACATCGGTCTCCACAGGGGGCTTCACGGGATAATCCGTCAGTCCCGAAGTAAAAACGAAATCAGGGGTCTTGATAGCGGAATTGCCATGGTCGATTGCAAATAGCATAACAGTCACTCCTATTCATTCAGATACCTCATTACACGGAAAC
>CAKNZJ010000158.1 GCA_932222125.1 uncultured Clostridia bacterium
GAGGATGACAAGCTGAAAGGCTATGATTACGGCGCGGACGACTACATGACAAAGCCATTCAGCCCCAAGGTACTGCTGGCCAAGGTGAACGCCCTCCTGCGCCGTTCCTCCCCCGCTTCTGTCGGAGCGATCACCGCCGGGAAAATCATGCTCCACTCCAACGCGCACAAGGTCTATCTTGACGGGCAGGAGATCACCTTGACCCATAAGGAGTATGAGTTACTCGCCTTTCTGATGGCAAACCCTGGGCAGATATTCAATCGGGAGCAGCTTCTAAACCGTGTTTGGGGTTATGACTTTGAAGGGACGACCCGAACCGTGGACACCCACATCAAGACCCTGCGGCAAAAGCTGGGGGACGAGGGGCGGCATATTGTCACGCTGATCCGCTCCGGCTATAAATTCGAGGTAGTGGTATGAAAGAGCTGTTTTCCCTCCATACTGTTCGGAAAAAGATCTTGATGCTCTCTAAGCTGGCGGGGGTTGCGCTGATTTTTTCCTACGTCCTCTCTACCGGCCTGCCGGTCAGCGAAGATACTTCTTTTCTAATCTGGCTGGGGTTTGTTTTTCTGCTGATTATCGGGATTGACCTTTTTATGGGCCGCTTTATCACGAAACCGATTGACAAACTGAACGCCTCCGCAAAGCGTATGGCGGGGCTGGACTTTTCCACCCCCTGCAATCTCGTTTCAACCGATGAATTTGGAGAACTGTCTGCCAGCCTGAACACAATGGCTGAAAATCTGCAACAGGCCCTTGCCCGGTTGGAGGGCGCAAACACGCAGCTTGAAAAGGACGTGGAAAAGGAGCGGCTTCTCCTGTCTGAGCGCAAAGAGCTGGTGGACAGCCTATCCCATGAGATGAAAACCCCGCTGGGTATCATCCGGGCCTACGCCGAGGGCTTGCAGGACGAAGCGGACGAGGCCAAAAAGCAGAAATACGCCCAAGTCATTGTTTCCGAAGTAGAGCGCATGAACGATCTGATCGTGACTTTGTTGGATCTGTCAGCATTAGAGAGCGGGGCCGCAGACTTGGATGTCACCCGCTTTGACTTTGTGGAGCTGGTGGAAACAGTAGCCGGACGGCTTCTGATCGATGCCCCGGACACCGACTTTGAGCTGCAATATGAGCTGCCGGAGCAAAAGGTTTTTGTGGAAACTGACCGGCGGCGCATGGAGCAGGTCTTGGGCAACCTGATCGTCAACGCCAAGAAAAATGTGTATCCTGGCGGCGCTCTGCGGCTGGAACTGACAGTGGATGATGGTGTGTTGCATTTCTCCATCTTCAATCAGGGCCGACCCATTCCGGAAAGTGATCTGTCCAAAATATGGACAAAATTCTACCGGGACAGCGGCGCAGAGTACAGCGGCTCCGGGCTGGGGCTGTCCATTGTGGCACAAATCCTATCCATGCAAAATTTACCCTACGGTGCAGAAAACCAAGCGGGTGGGGTGCGGTTCTATTTCTCCATCCCTGTCAAAGAATAATTTCACACGGATTTCACAGCGGCATCACACCAATTTCACACCGCAACCCTAAACTCTCCTTATCACAAATAAGGAGGGTTTTTTATGTTCATCCAGTACACGGGGAGGGGGCTGTCCTGATGGGAAAAGGCTTTTGCGCCCTGTTCAAAAAAGACTGCCGGATGCTGGTATCGGGGAAATTTTTCTTGATGGCAATAGGGTTTCTTGTCCTTTATACAGCCTATGTGAACTTGGGCTATATCCGCTTCATGCAGATGCCGCCCTATATCTACGCCA
>CAKNZJ010000159.1 GCA_932222125.1 uncultured Clostridia bacterium
ATAGGTCAGAGAAACGGTTTCCCCGATCTGTGCCGGTACACCCAGGGCGTCCAGCGTTTTTGTACCCGCAATGATCTCGTTTTCCGCTTCGGGCCGGCGTCCTGTTGTGGGGGTATAGCGGGCAAATTCCAGAGCGGTATCATCCATATACCACAGGTCAGACCGCCAACGCTCCAAGCCCGGATTTTTCAGCCGGTAGGACACCGCTTTGGTATAGGCGATGCGGTCAATCAGGGGATTTCCCGCCACATCATTGTAGACTTCATCGCTGATATAATTTAATACCGCCTGCCCCTCGCTGCCAGCCTTGCGGATGTTCTGATCGTGAACGGTGTCCATCAGGCCGGACCCAAGGGTAAAGATCGTGGTAAAGAGGATGGTTGTCAGAACGATTGCGATGATCGCAATGATATTTCTGCTTTTGCTGGCCTTGAAGTAGCGGCCTGACAGCTTTTTGATTGCCGCGCCGTTGTTGTTGCCGAATAAAATGTCATTCATCGTCAGCGCCCCCTTACTCAAAAATCCGGCCGTCCTCAATGCGGATAATACGGTCGGCAAGCTGGGCGATTTCATTATCGTGGGTAATCATCACCAGGGTCTGATGAAACTGATTGCTGGTAACCTTCAAAAGCCCCAGCACATCGTTGCTCGTCCGGCTGTCCAGATTGCCGGTGGGTTCATCCGCCAGAACGATGGCGGGCTTGGAAACGAGGGCACGGGCGATGGCGACACGCTGCTGCTGTCCGCCGGACAGGTTGTTTGGCATATTGTTCAGCTTGTCCCCCAGGGCCAGCAGGCGCACGACTTCATCCATGAATTTCTGGTCTACGGTATCGCCGTCCAGCTCTACGGGCAGGACGATATTTTCATAGACATTCAGAACAGGGACAAGATTGTAGTTCTGGAAGATAAAGCCGATGTTGCGCCTGCGGAAGATGGTGAGCTGTTCGTCGTTCAAAGAGGCCAGCTCCTTGCCCTTGATCTGAACGCTGCCGGAGGTCGGGACATCCAGACCGCCCATCATGTTCAGCAGAGTGGACTTCCCGCTGCCGGAGGTTCCGACAATAGCGACAAATTCCCCCTGCTCAATGGAGAGGGTCACACCGTCCAGCGCCTTTGTGATGTTCGGCTCTGCGCCGTAGTGTTTTTTGAGGTCAGTTGTTTGCAAAATGCTCATGGGTTGCACCATCCTTTCTGTGATGCCGCTATCATAACAGCCAATTCTCACAGAAA
>CAKNZJ010000160.1 GCA_932222125.1 uncultured Clostridia bacterium
CCAACGCCCTGGCCCACAAGCTGCTTCACACTCTGTTTACCGTGGTGGATTTTCGGATTATGGGACTGCGCCAGATACTTCCGAATAGCCCATTTGAGCAGATCGGCGGTCAGCCTGCCGCCAGTCTTGCCCACCTTGATTGCCAAGGCTACGGATTTATCCCGCACTTCGTCCTGCATGATGATCTGCCTCCTTTCTATAGGCGGGTTCAGCGGGCCTCGCCGCTGCTGAACCCTTCCTCAATTTCGTTGCCCCATACGAGCCAACCGGGCCTTATATTGCGGGCAAATAATTCAATTTTATTGGTATCTGGAAACATATCTTCCAGCATTTCATAGGCACATACCGGCTTGCGGCTATGATATGTGGCCGGTTCCCGCATGACCGTTGTGTACTTACCGAAGCACTCCCGTCTTGGCATCAGGATTTTATTTGGCCTGTAAAACCACAGCAGATACTCATGGCTGAATCTGACAGTGAACGCGGGAGCAACCCCATTTCCTTTATCCCAGATAAACCGGGCATGGAGCTTATACCCACGCATTTCCATTTGGGCCGATGTTTCCAGCAAAAACTTATCTATTGTCCAAATGAAGATATTGTGCTGCTCATTCGCCTGCTCAAAAAATGGGTCCTGCATCTTAAAACAGTCCTCTACGGACATAGTTGGATAGTCAAGCCGCCTACCTTGGTTGGGGCGGGACTTCCGAACATTTCCTTTCTGCTGCGGCCATGGAGGGTCACTGTAAATCAGGTCATAGCCCATTCGCTTTCCCTGTTCCTTCAGACAGTGCTTTTTCTTCTCTGGCAAAGCGTTCCTCCAGCCGCTCCACGCTCCAATCCTTCTTGAACTGTCCCAGAGGGCCGGGACCGAACATGGCCCGTGCCCGGTTGTCCATCTCCCGCAGCCGCGCCCACAGCTCCGGGTGGTGTGTCCGCAGCTTCCTCAATTCGTCAATGCGTTGCAGGGGACAGCACCAGCAGGAAGCTCGGCGGTAAATCTCATACAGCCCGCCAAAGTCAAAACCCCGGCTGTAACAAATCTGCAATGCCTGGGCCTCGGTGATCTTCCAGTCCACCAACGGATACTGTTCGTCCTTGCACCGCCACGCTTCATCAGCAGCAATGCCAACATAGTGCAGGGCATTCTTTTCCTTTTTGAGCCGGTTGACCTCCTTGGAGATCAGGTGCGTTTTGAGCTGACCGGTACACCAACGCACCTTAATACCAGGCCAACCATTGCCATAGGGCGGGATACCCAGCCGTGCCCGGTTTTCCAAGCAGCTTGACTTCTGTTTCGGTTCGTCAAACATCAGCCACTCAAAGCCGTGGGGATGGCGCAGGGTAGTGATATGGATGCCGCGCTCCCGGTAGAGAAGATCATCCAGCTTCGCCAGATGGTTGTACATCTCCGGGAACTCCATGCCCGTGTCGGCGCTGATAACCGCGTCAATCGGCATACCCTTTTCGATCATCAGCAGCAGGAGCGCAGAACTGTCCTTCCCTCCGCTCAGGCTGACAGCGTGATAAAAGTTTTCATTTCCGCTTGTTTTCGTCAAATATACCTCCTTA
>CAKNZJ010000161.1 GCA_932222125.1 uncultured Clostridia bacterium
GTGCGTCCCGCTTGAGGATGGACAGGCTGGGCAGCTTCTTGTCCGCCGCTGTTACGGTGACAGTGCCGCCGCCATTGATGGTGGCCTGATCCACATGGGCGATCACAGGCTCGGTGAGCGTAGCGTAGGGGGCGGGGGCGCTTACCTCTACGAAAGCATACATCCCCTCGGTCACATCGGTGACGGTGATACTGCCGTCCGCTTTGGTGGCCTCGGTGCCGATGATCTGACCGTCCTTGACGATATTAAACACAGCGCCGGGGAGAGGGTTGCCGCTGTCGTCCAGCTTAATGAGCTTGACTTTCACCTTGGCGTCATTCTCAAAGACCAGGGCAACATCGGTCTTGCCATCCCACACAAAGGTCTGCTTGGTCTTGCTGACATCCGGGCTGAGAGAGTAGCCCTCCGGCGGAGTGACTTCCTCTGCGGTAAAGCTGCCGATGGGCATATCCTTCCAGGGCACATCGGTCAGATAGCCGCCCACGCCGGTGACATAGGTGCCAGTGAAGTCATTGTCAACACCAGTAATCTTTATGACCGCACCAGCAATCCCCTTGGTGGGATCGTCCGCATCCACTTTGCGGATACTGCCCTCGCCGGTAATGACCGGCGTATCAGTGAATGTGACCGTAACGGTTTTATCGCTGCCGCTTGGCAAAACAACATACTGCGGCCCAGCATTGTCAATCTCGTAGTCGGCCGGCGGTTCCAGTTCAGTCACGGCATAGGTGCCAGCTTCCAAATTGGACAAAGTATAGGTGCCGTCCTGGCCTGTCACAATCTCTTTAGAGTAGGCGCCATTTTCAGATGCTACCAGGAACCGGGCACCAGGCAGTCCTTTGTTGGGATTAGTAGAATCGACCTTTCTGACTGTGAGACCATATTTTTCTCGGATGACACTCAATTCGCCCACCATAACGGCCTGAACATCATTGGAGGGGTGATAACTGGAGCCAGGGCCGGTATAGGCGTACTCATAGACTTCACACTCGCCCCACACGCCTTCAGCGCCCAAATCCAGGATGTACTTGACCCGGTCGCGGAAGGATATGCCGTCTATCAGGTCATCAATGCTGGAGTAGTTTGTGTGTTCCAGGTTGTTGTAGACACACATCAGTTCCTCCGCACAGGCGGTCACAGGGTCCGACAGCAGACCAGCCTTGTACCGCCAGACAATGGCCTGTGTCCAGGCGTTCATTGTCCAGGTGTAGTTGCTGTTCCAAACGGCGTTTTCACCCAAGGCAATCGCCCGGCCGGTAAAGACACCAGTGGAATGTGCGTAGAAGTAGGCCATCATCGTCTTGACCGTGGGATCGGAGATGGGCTTGGGATTACCCCACGTATGGCCTTTCAGTGACCAGCCCATGCCCTTTCCCTTCTCCGCACAGAA
>CAKNZJ010000162.1 GCA_932222125.1 uncultured Clostridia bacterium
TCCGCACCTCCCTGGGTGTGCCGAGACGCCCAGCACCTTCGCTACCGTTGCCGCATTCAGGAACAGCGGCAGTTCATCGTAGCTCTTGTAGCTGGATTCTTTCATGTTGTACTTGCCCACCCTTTCTGTTGAGTCAGTTTTTCCTCTGCCCTTATGCGCTGACTCCCTCATCCATCTACCACAACCTCCAGAGTCCAAAAACGACATTTTATTTTTCATGTGCCGAAAAAATTTTTGCTGTATAAAAACTCACCCGCCAGAACTAAGTCTGACGGGTGATCGTAACGGAAGATGTTGAGGCTGATGACGAACTGTTCTATATGAGTAGGAACGGGGCTGTGCGTTCTCATTCAGAACGCTGAACGGTCTCAATACTTTCTGGAATCATACTGCCCTTCCGGAGCCATCTGACCCTCGGAGGTCCATTGGTACATCCGCCACTGCCAGTTGGGCGCGTGGAAGCCGGAGGCCAGTAGTTCAGACGGCAGGGTGTAGGGGTACTGCCAGCAGCTGCGCTTGTGGGCGGCAGTCACGGAAAAATTGTATAGCGAGACGATCTCCGGAAAAGTAGGCGTCGCTTCCCAGAACAGGAAACCCTCCGTGGGGCCGCTGACATCCTTCGGCAGAGAGAAGTTGGCGTAATAGCAAGCCGTTCCGGCGTTGTCCGTGTCAAACCGGAAGTTCAGCGGCATGGTATAAGCGTTCCCGGCGCTGTCCTGCCACTTCAGAACTCCATCTGGCTGCGTAGTCCAAGCAGTAACGCCCTGGTAGTCCTGGGCGATCTGGACGCCCTCCATATAGCCGCCGGACGCCTCATTGGGATTCCAGTGCAGATAGGCCAGGTAGACCGTGCGGAACCCGTATTTCTCGTCCCGCACCGGAACCTCCACGGTGACAATGCTGGGCATCCCGTCAGGAAGGTCGCTTTCGTCATTGCGATACCCCTCCTTTTTCAGCCCATAGGCCCCCTCAAACCGGACCAGCTCGCTGTCGTCCAGCCGGCTCAAAATGTCCTCCGGGAAGCCAAGCTCCAGCAGTTCAGAACGGAGAGGAGAATCGCTGGCAGTTGTACCATATACCTGCGTCTGAACACCGGCGGGCAGGCGGGAGAACAGCAGCGGCAGGGCGGCGATGATCAGGAGATGAAGGCCCAGCCACACCCCCAGGGCCAGCCTGTTGGAGACGGCCATAGGAGCGGGCTGCATGGTATAGCCCGCCTGATCCAGACTTTTGCCAATTCTGCGCAGGCTCACGATCAGGCAGACCCACAGGATCAGGATGGGTCCCACCAGCAGCCATCCCTCCAGCCCAACGAGGGCCATCGGAAGCAGCAGAACCTCCAGCATGACCAGTCCTCCGGCAGCGGCGGTGCGGGGCTTCTGTCCGGCTTGATGGAA
>CAKNZJ010000163.1 GCA_932222125.1 uncultured Clostridia bacterium
ATGTTCAACCTTTTGTGCGAGCGGGCCGACAATGTTCACGGCGGCCGCCTGCCCCACCATGTGCGGGTGCTGTGGGACGAGGCGGCCAACACGGAACAAGTGCCCCAGCTTGAAAAGATTGTAGCCGTGATCCGCTCCCGGGAGATCAGCTTAACCCTGTTCTACCAGCAGTTGGCGCAGTGTAAGGCCATCTATGACAAACACGCCGAGACGATCCTCGGCAACATGGACAGCGTGGTATTCCTCGGGGGCCGGGAGGCCAGCACCATCAAGGAAATATCGGAAAACTGGCTGGGAAAGGCCACCATCAGTATGCAGACCGACAGCCGCTCCCGTGGCCAGTCGGAAAGCTACAGCCAGAACACCCAGCGGCTGGGCCGGGAACTTATGACCCCCAGCGAGCTGGCAACCATGTCCGGGGACAAGTGCATTTTGCAGCTTCGGGGCCTGCCCCCGTTCCTGTCCCCCAAGTATGATTTGAAAAAGCACCCCAACTACCGCTACACGGCTGAGGCCGATAAAACAGGAAATGCCTTTCAGCTCGACAGGCTCATAAACCGCAGAAGGCGGCCCGGGCCCAATGAGATATGTGAGGTGTATGAGGTATCCGTACCGGACAATGGGCTCACAAGCGAGGACGAGGACATCCTCAACTATGACGATATTGACGATCCGGATGCCTTTGCATAAATAGGGCTTTGGGACAAAGTGTCCCGAGGTTTGTTACCTGCCGCCAGAAATGGCGGCTTTTTTCATGGCCGGGAATATCCCGGAGAAATGGAGGCTATATGGAATTTTTTGCATCTGCTATCAGCACTTTACAGACCCTTGTTGTGGCTCTCGGCGCAGGGCTTGGCGTGTGGGGCGTGGTGAATCTCTTGGAGGGCTACGGCTCGGACAACCCTGGCTCAAAAAGTCAAGGCATGAAACAGTTAATGGCTGGCGGCGGTATCATCCTTTTGGGCACCACGCTGATCCCCCTGCTGTCCGGCTTGTTCTAAGGAGGGCTTA
>CAKNZJ010000164.1 GCA_932222125.1 uncultured Clostridia bacterium
AACCTTGAAAAACTATCGCAAAAGCGATTATGCCCTAAACAAGTTCAGCGAGGGCATTGTATATCAGTTTTCCGACCGAACCTTGGAAATCTCCTTGGAGGACTTTCTGCGGGACAACCCAGGAAAGACAGAAGCGGATTTTATGGCCCTGAAAGCTGTGTCTGACGAGATTTATTTGGAGCAGGCCCGTCTTGAAACAGCCCAGGGGAATAAAACGTTTTCCATGACCGGGCTGGAGGACGCCATAGCACATCCCGCCCCATCTCTGGACGACAGCTACATCATGTTCGATGACCGCCGCCGTGTCAAGCTGGCGGTGGACAAGCTGTTCAGGTGCGGCAGGCTGACGGTAAAGCAGAAAGAACGCTTTGTCAGGCACTTCTTCGTCGGGGTGTCTCTGCGGAAGATCGCCAGTGACGAGGGGGTGCATTTCACATCGGTGGACGAGAGCATCCGCCGAGCGGTGGACAAGCTCCGTACATACTTCAACGAGGTCAAATAACTTCATGGGAGGGCTGTCAGCGTTGACGGCCCTCCTGTTTTACCCTCTGAAAAAATATTTTGAGATTTTTTTATTTTCTACCCCTACACCCCCCTCTTTTAAGTGCATTAGGTGAAAGGCGCTGGAAAGCCCTTCACCTGTTCCTCGTTTGTGCGGCGAATGGGTTTGACCTTTGACAACTTCATACCCATTCATCAAGCACATTCCTATTGCCGCAAGCCACTTTTGCCGCTGCGCCAGGATGTGCCGGACAGGACAGCGGGATGCCACACTATCATTTCGTCCACGGTCTGTTATCCGGCACGGAGCGAGTACCAGCGGCCATGAAATACCGGGCGGCTCCCGGTACGGCCACGACCGGCAATAGGGCCAACGATACTCCTGTTCAGTCACAGTCCGAGCGTGAAAGTGTTTCCAGCACTATGCCGTCGCAGGCAATGAGAGCAGCCGCATGAGAACCATGCGGGGGTGAAATTCCCGTGGAGCTGGTCGCCGCCAGCCGCTTGATGACTTCCCACAGCGGGCCGGGGTGTCGCGGACAAATAGGCTTGCTTTGATATAAGCCGGACGGTGGGACAGGTTTATGGAAACGGGAGCGTTTATGCTCCACCAACCTTGATATGTCATGCTGTCCGGCCCCTACATAGGCGGCGCAGGCCGTCTAATTTTTATGGGAGGTCAAATAC
>CAKNZJ010000165.1 GCA_932222125.1 uncultured Clostridia bacterium
GCGACGGTGCCGCTGTACTACGAAAACCGGGGAGAGAAGATTCTGGACGTGAAGGACAACCCGGAAATCACGGATCGGATTCTGGACGCCATTGAGCAGGCCGACCTGGATGTGAACCAGCAGGATAAGCTGGAGCAGGAGTTCGCCAAGGAGATTCACCTCCTCACTGCCACCCCCCGCCTGGAGCGCATCGCCCAGGATTTCGCAAGGCACTACTCCGACCTGTGGACCAGCGGCAAGGCTATGTTTGTCTGCCTGAATAAGGTCACCTGCGTTCGTATGTATGATCTGGTGCAGAAATACTGGGCTGATGAGATCGACACGCTGAAGGAGCGAATCAAGAGCGCGTCCCAGCAGGAGGCTCAAGAGCTGGAACGCAAGCTGCAATGGATGCAGGAGACCGAGATGGCGGTGGTCATCAGCCAAGAGCAGAACGAGGTTCAATCCTTCCAGAAATGGGGACTGGATATTCAGAGCCATCGGGCGAAGATGGAAAAGCGGGAACTGGACAAGGAGTTCAAGGATGCCGACAATCCTCTCCGTGTGGTGTTCGTCTGCGCCATGTGGCTTACCGGCTTTGATGTAAAGTGCCTGTCCTGTCTGTATCTAGACAAGCCGCTGAAAGCCCACACGCTGATGCAGACCATCGCCCGGGCCAACCGTGTGGCCGAGGGAAAGAGCAACGGTCTGATTATCGACTACATCGGAATCGTAAAAGCGCTGCGAAAGGCGCTGGCCGATTACACAGCCAATGGGAATGGCACCGGCGGCGCCGACCCCACCGTGGATAAGGAGCAACTGATCGCCAAAATTTTGGAGACCATCGCCGCAGCGGAGTCATTTTTGTCCAGCCGAGACTTTTCACTGCAAACGCTGATCGACGCCAAGGGTTTTGAAAAGCTGGCCCTGTTGCAAACGGCGGCCAACACAGTGTCCGCCACCCTGGAGGAAAAGAAGACCTTCCAGACCTACGCCTCCGAGTTAACACGCTTGGTGAAATATACGAACCAGGAGGATATCGAGCCTGACCTCCGCCAGCGGTATGAAGCGATTGCCGCCATTTACGGACAGCTGAAAAAGAAGCGCAGGACAGCAAACAACGTGGACTTGATGGTGGAGATCAACCGCATCATCAGTGAGTATGTCCAAATTGAGCAGGCGGCTGAGGGGATCACACCGTCCCGTCAGTTTGATATCAGCAA
>CAKNZJ010000166.1 GCA_932222125.1 uncultured Clostridia bacterium
GGTTTCACCGGAATAGTCCGAATCCCAGATGCTGGTCAGGAGTTTTTCTCTGGTGAACGCAACACCGGGGGAGGACATAAACAGGCGTAGCAATTCAAATTCTTTATAGGTGAGGGAAACCCGCTCACCGCCCGCCATGACGGTATGCTCCGCCAGATCGATCACCAGATCGTTTGCAGCCAGGATCTCTGGATTCTGCCTGGGGTGACACCGGCGCAGTACCGCTTTGACCCGTGATACCATCTCCATCATGCCGAAGGGCTTGACCAGATAATCGTCCGCCCCCAGGTCCAGGCTCTGAATCTTATCGTACTCTGCTCCCTTTGCCGTTGCCATGATGACCGCGATCTCACGGGTCGCACTGGATTCCTTCATCAGCTTCAGCAATTCAACACCGCTTTTTCCGGGCAGCATGACATCCAAAATAACAAGCTGGGGTATTTCTGTGCGAAGCGCCTCCAAGAAAGAATCGCCATCCACAAAACCCCTGACCTCGAATCCCGCGCTTCATAACGCATAGAGTTCAAGGCTCTGGATGCTTTCATCATCTTCTACGCAAAAAATCATGTTCTTTCCCCCTTTCCGAGCGAGATTATCATACCACAGACACTCCTTACCATCAATGTGCCTGCCCGTTCTTATTCCCGGTAATGGAGAAGATAACCCACTCTGCAATATTGACAGCATGGTCACCAATGCGCTCCAGGTATTTGTCGATCATCAGCAGGTCAAGCGCGTGCTCCCCGACTGCGGGCGCCTCCGCGATTTTTTGAATCAGCACAGCTTTGACCTGTGTAAAATAGCGGTCAATGGTGTCATCGTGAGCAATCACGGCTCTGGCCCGCTCTATATCCTGCTGGACGTAAGAATCCACGCTCTCTGTGACCATTTTGATTGTCTCCTGCGCCATTTCGCGGATATGGCCCACATCTTCCGGGACATAGCCCTCTGACAGCATGGCCAGAATGATCTCCGCAATATCGGACGCCTGATCCCCGATGCGCTCCATATCCGTGATAATTTTCAGCGCGGCGGAAATCTGCCGCAGGTCACGGGCCACCGGCTGCTGCTGGAGCAGTAGCTTCAAACACAGGCTCTCAATATCCCGCTCCATCTGGTCGATCTCCCCGTCCAGCGGCCCGACCTTCTCCGCCAGGGTCTTGTCCCCCTCGGTCAGAGCCTTTGCCGCCAGGGAGATCGCCTCCTCGCACAGTGCGCCCATTTGAATCAGTTCATTTTTCATCAGGGCAAGCTGCTCGTCAAATTTGCTCCGCATTATCCAAACCTCCCTGTGATATAGTCCTCCGTTTTCTGGCACTCCGGCCGGGAGAACAGCTTTTCTGTCTCACCGTACTCAATCAATTCCCCCAGCAGGAAAAAGGCGGTATAGTCCGAAATGCGGGCGGCCTGCTGCATATTGTGTGTCACGATGATGATGGTATATTGCTCCTTCAGGCCCATCGCCAGCTCCTCGATTTTGGAAGTGGAAATGGGGTCCAGGGCGCTGGTGGGTTCGTCCATCAGCAGCACCTTCGGCTCCACAGCCAGGGCGCGGGCGATACAAAGCCGCTGCTGCTGGCCTCCGGAGAGGCCCAGGGCGTTCTTTTTCAGTCGGTCCTTCACCTCGTCCCAGATTGCCGCCCCCCGGAGGGAGCGCTCCACAATATCGTCCAGTTTGGCCTTGTTGCGGACACCATGGGTCCGGGGACCGTAGGCGATGTTGTCATAGATACTCATGGGGAAGGGATTGGGCTTCTGGAACACCATGCCGATCTCCTTCCGCAGCAAGTTCACATCCAGGCCAGGGGCGTATACATCCTGCTCCCCATAGCGCACCTCGCCGGTGATCTTCACGCCAGGAATTAAATCGTTCATCCGGTTCAGTGTTTTCAGAAAGGTGGACTTCCCACACCCGGAGGGACCGATAAAGGCGGTAATGTTCTTCTCCGGAATTTCAATATTGATATTGTTCAGTGCCTGGGCCGTCCCATACCACAGGCACAAATCCTTTGCGGTAACAATACTGCTCATAACGCTCTCCTTTTTTTGAAGATCCGGCCAACCAGGACTGCGGCAAAATTGATGGTCAGCGTCAGTGCCATCAGAATCGCGGCGATAGCAAAGGATGCCTGTGCGCCGCCCGGCCCCGGCTCCTTGGTGTAGAGGTACAACGCCACAGTAAGGGTGGCTCCCGGACTGCCCAGGCCGCTGAGAAAGCCGTTCAGAACATGAGCGAATCCCGCTGTAAATAACAGCGCCGCCGATTCCCCCAAAATGCGGCCCGCCGACAGGATACAGCCAGTGATTACCCCATCCACACAGCCAGGGAGTACTACCGTCCGAACGACCCGCCATTTTCCGGCTCCCAGGCCGAAAGCCCCTTCTCGGTAGCTCTGCGGCACGGTTTTCAAGCTCTCCTGTGCGGTACGCATGACAGTAGGCAGGTTCATAATAACCAGTGTCAATGCCCCGGCCAGCAGACAGGAACCGAAGCTGTTGGCGAAAATCAGCATCCCTACCAGCCCGAAGATAATGGACGGAATGCCGGACAGGGTTTCTGCCGCGTACTCAATGACCGTCACCAACCTCTGGCTGGAGGCATACTCTGTCAGATAGATGGCCGCACCCACTCCCAGGGGAAGTACAATCAGCAGCGTAGCTACGATGATATAGACTGTGTTCAAAATATCCGGCAAAATGCCAATCGTTCCCGCCAGATAGCTTGGTTTTGTGGAGAGCAGTTCCCAGGTAATACTGGGGAGTCCCTTTATCAGAACATATCCAATCAGGAACAGGGCAATTCCACAGGTCAGAGCTGTGGACAGTGCCATCAAGCCCCTCATCAGGCCAATGTAACCCTTCCGTTTGGTCGTGATCCAGTTGCTTTGCATGGTCAGCCCTCCTTTTTGCGTTTCAGGAAGAAATTCAGCGCGGCATTGAGCAGCAGCACGAATAAGTAGAGAACCAGGGCAATAGAGAACAGGGCCTGCCGCTGCAATCCGCTGGAATAGGCCATCTCGCTGGCGACTGCCGTGGTGAGAAAACGGACGCTCTGGAACAGGGACGGCATATTAGGCACATTGCCGGACACCATCATCACCGCCATAGCCTCTCCGATAGCCCGGCCCACCCCCAGTACTACCGCCGCCGCTATGCCGCTTTTTGCTGCCGGAGCGGATACGCGGAAGTAGGTTTCGATGGGTGTAGCCCCCAGAGCAAGGGAGGCATCCTCGTATTCCTGCGGGACCGCCTCTAACGCAGTGACAGACACCTTAATAATGGAAGGCAGGATCATAATGGCCAGCACGATGATCGCCGCCAGCAGACTGGCCCCGTCCGGCACATGAAAGAGCTGCCGTATTCCCGGAACCAGCACCAGCATACCTACCAGACCGTAGACCACCGAGGGGATGCCCGCCAGCAGACTGACAGCAGATTCCACCACAGCTTTCACCTTTGGCGGGGCCAGCTTTGCCAGATATACCGCCGTGAAGAAGCCAACCGGTACGCCAAAGAGAATAGCTCCGGCAGTTCCATAGATGCTGGTCAAGATAAAAGGCAGAATTCCGAAGGACGGTTCTTTTGCTGTGGATTCCCAGGTGTCTCCCAACAGGAAGTCCAGCAGGCCAATTTGCCGGATAGCAGGGATTCCGGACAGGATCAGATATACCGTAATAAGCAGGACACAGCCCACCGTGACCAGACCCAGGAACAGGAATATCCCGTGAATCAGGTTTTCTATAAACCGTTGATGTTTTCCCATAAATTGAGCCTCCTAATGGGTAGGAGCGGCGGCAGAGAAAGCCGCCGCTCCACGAGAGGGGTTCAGTTCGCCGCCACCGCGCCGGCCTTACTGATAAAGTCAGAGGCATCGGCAGAGGTTGCGAAATCGAAGAATGCCTGGGCGGCCTCGGACAGCTTGGCATCGGTCTTTGTCACCAGCACGAAGGGACGCTGGATCACATAGCTGCCGTCCTTGACGGTGTCCTCGGTGGGAGCCACGCCGCCCACGGTAAGGGCCTTTACGCTGTCACTGACAGAAGCTAGAGAAGCGTAGCCGATAGCGTCCGGATTCTGAGAGACGGCAGTAATCACATCGCCGGTAGAGGTCAGTTCCTGGCGGTACTGGCAGGCATCCTCGGTGCCGGTAATGGATTCAAAGCCGTCCCGCGTTCCGCTGCCAGCCTCCCGGCCAATGAGGACTACGGCCGCGTCGCTGCCGCCTGCATCCTTCCAGTTGGTGATCTCGCCGGTGTAGAGCTTGGCGATGGTTTCCACGTCCAGGTCGGCCACGGGGTTGTCCGGGTGAACGATGACGGCGATGCCGTCATAGGCCAGGACGGTGGCCGTCAAGCCGCTGGCTGTTTCCTCATCCTTCAGATTGCGGCTGCTGAGGCCAATGTCACAGCGGCCCTCCTGGACAGCCTTGATGCCGGAGCCGGAACCGGTGGGGTTGTAGGTAAAGGTCACGCCGTCGTTCTGCTCCATGAACGCCTCGCCCAGCGCCCCGATCACCTTCTCCATAGA
>CAKNZJ010000167.1 GCA_932222125.1 uncultured Clostridia bacterium
ATGACTAATGGACAGGCAATTTCGCATAGGCTGTTGTGAAAGGCTGGGTGATGTTATTTGCAGACACAGGAGCTATGCAAAAGCGTATTCAAAGATGGCTCCACTGAAACGACAAAAGAGAATTTTACACACAAGCTGACCGAGTTGATCAATCAGCTGGAAAAGGAAAAACAGGCCATAGCCCAAAAATAATGTGACAAGCTGTTTTCTGTGTGCTATACTGTAAGCAGGAAACAGCTTGTCCTATCTCTAAGGAGATATGAACATGAAAGCAGCGATCTACTGCCGTTTATCCGAAGAAGATAGAAACAAGCAATTTGAAACCGACGACAGCAACAGCATCCAGAACCAAAAGGCCATGCTACTGCAATACGCGATGGAACAGGGGTGGGAAGTTTATAACCTTTACAGTGATGATGATTACACAGGTTCAGACCGCAGGCGGCCCGAATTTAACCGCTTGCTGGAGGACGCAAAGGCCCATCGGTTTGACATCGTTCTTTGCAAGACCCAATCCCGCTTTACCCGTGAGCTGGAGTTGGTAGAAAAGTACATCCACGGCCTGTTCCCTATCTGGGGCATCCGCTTTGTCAGTATCGTGGACAACGCCGACACCGCCAACAAGGGCAACAAGAAGTCACGGCAGATCAACGGGCTGGTGAACGAGTGGTATCTGGAGGATATGTCGGAAAATATCCGCAGCGTCCTCACCAACCGGAGGCAGAACGGCTTCCACATCGGGGCCTTTGCCCTCTACGGCTACCAAAAAGACCCCGACCAGAAAGGCCACCTGATTATCGACGAGGAGGCCGCCGCCGTTGTCCGGGAGGTGTTCACCCTCTTTTCCCAGGGCTACGGCAAGACAGCCATCGCCCGGATGCTCAATGACCGGGGCATCCCCAACCCTACCGAGTACAAGCGGCTCCACGGTTTGCGCTACCAGCAGCCCAAGCGGAAAAACAGCACCCTCTGGAAGTATTTCGCCATTTCCGATATGCTCACCAATGAAATCTATATCGGGAACATGGTGCAGGGCAAGTATGGGAGCGTGTCTTACAAGACCAAGCAGAACAAACCCCGCCCTCAAAGTGAGTGGTATCGTGTGGAGGGAACCCACAAGGCCATTATTGACCGCCCCCTCTGGAACCGGGTGCAGTCCATGATCGCGGAGCGGGCCAAGCCCTTTGACTGCGGCACCGTGGGCCTGTTCGCCCGGAAAGCGATCTGCGCCAACTGCGGCTACACCATGCGTTCCTCCAAAAATCGCGGGCGGCATTACCTCCAATGCTCCAACCGCCATGTGGCAAAGGACGCCTGTATCGGCTCCTTCATTTCGGTGGAAAAGCTGGAGCGGATGGTCATTGACGAGCTGAACCGGCTGGCGGCGGCGTATTTGGACAAGGACGAGTTAGTGCGGAGCATTGAGTTCTGCGAAAGTCTGCAAGGCCAGAAAAGGCAG
>CAKNZJ010000168.1 GCA_932222125.1 uncultured Clostridia bacterium
ACGGCGGAGCGGATGGCCGAGACCATGCAGGACAATCTGGCGGGGCAGCTTACGATTTTGAAGAGCCAGTTGGAGGAACTGGCAATCTCTATCGGGGAGATTCTGATGCCGTCCATCCGGCAGATTGTGGGGTGGATTCAAGGGCTTGTGGACTGGCTGAATGGTCTGGACGAGGGGACGAAGAAGGTCATTGTGACGGTGGCTCTGGTGGCGGCGGCTCTGGGGCCGGTGCTGATTGTGGTCGGGAAAGTTGTCGGGGCTGTCGGGACGATTTTGACGGTGGTTCCGAAGGTTGCGGGGGCTGTTTCCGGGGTGATCGGGTTTGTGTCGGGGACGGTGGTTCCGGCGTTGTCGGCGGTGGTGGCGGCTATCGGGTGGGTTCCCATTGCTATTGCTGCGGTGATCGGGGCTGTGGTGCTGCTTTATAATAAGTGTGAGTGGTTCCGGGATGCGGTGGATGCGGTCTGGGCGCAGGTGAGGGACTTTTTTGTTTCTGCCTGGGAGGTTATCTGTTCGTTTTTTACGGAGACTATACCGGCGGCCTGGGAGGCGCTGGTTTCGTTTTTTGAGGGGATTCCGGCCTGGTGGTCGGGGCTTTGGCAGTCGGTGGGGGATTTCTTCGGGAGTGTCTGGACGGGCATGATGGAGAATCCGGTGCTGGCCGGGATTGTGGATATGATCCGCTCTTTGTGGGAGAATCTTTCTGTTACGTTGCAGGGGATCTGGTCTGGGATTCAGGCTGCGGCTTCGGGGGCCTGGGAGTTGATTAAGAATGTGGTGCTGGGGCCGGTTCTGCTGCTGATTGACTTGGTGACGGGGAATTTTACGAAGCTGAAAGAGGATGCGCTGCATATCTGGACGAATATCCAGCAGGCGGCTTCTGCTATCTGGACGGGGATTGGGCAGATGGTTGGCTCTGCGGTGCAGGGGCTGGTGAACCATGTGTCTATTCTGCTGTCGGGGCTTCAGGATTTTATGGGGAATTTGTGGTCTGTGGTGTCTTCGGCGGCGGTTGTTGCCTGGAACGGGTTGAAAAATCTGGTGGTTTCCGTGGCGGGGAATTTGAGGCAGTCGGCGGTGGAGGCTTTCCGGGGGATGGTGTCGGGGATTGGTTCGGCGCTGGCTTCTCTGGGGAGTGTGGTGCAGAATGGGTTCCAGTCGGCCATTGGGTTTATTACGTCTCTGCCGGGGCGGGCTTTGCAGTGGGGGATGGATTTTATCAACGGGATTGCGGAGGGTATCCGCAGTGCCATAGGGAATGTGGTGAGCGCGGTGTCTGACGTGGCGGATAAGATACGTTCTTTCCTGCATTTTTCTGTGCCGGACGAGGGGCCTTTGACGGATTATGAGAGCTGGATGCCGGATTTTATGGGCGGTCTGGCGAGAGGGATTGAGAGGAGCCGGGGGCTGGTGCGGAAAGCCGTGGAGGGTGTGGCCGGGGATATGGTGGTGAGCCCGAAGCTGGCGGATATGCAGGCGGTCCAGGCGCAGGGGGCTTCTCTGGAGGCTGTGCGGCAGATGGTTTCGGGGCTGCGGGAGATGTTTGCGGGGATGCAGAGCGGGGAGAATTTTGGGACGATCTGTATTCCGGTGTATGTGGGCGGCACGCTGCTGGATGAGGTGGTGGTGGATGCGCAGGCTAGGCAGAATCTTAGGTCGGGAGGGAGATAGGGATGGCGTTTGTACAGTATCTGGTGTTTGACGGTGTTCTGCTCCCTCTGCCGGATTCTTATGAGGTGCAGATGGTTGACGTGGAGGCGGATTCGGGCGGGGAGACGGAGGCGGGGACTACCCAGAGGGATGTGGTTAGGCTGGGGGTGGTATCTATTGCGGTGAGTTTTTCGGTTTCCCCAAAGTGGCTGAAAGTGCTGACGGGGTTTAAGCAGAGGGAGAAGATAGCGGTGGAGTATTTTGATATGGAGACTTTGGAGATGAA
>CAKNZJ010000169.1 GCA_932222125.1 uncultured Clostridia bacterium
GTCCTTCGAGAAAATGATAAGTTTCTGATAACTCTGCCCAAAGGGTATGGCTATTCTCCCGGAGTTAAGGTATCGTGTGTTGCTACCAAACCAAAGGAGGCAACACACAATGTACGACTACATGCAAGCCCTGCAAGAAAAATTTTTCTCAGATGACCTCTATGCAAAACAACGGCAGGAGATCGAAACCATACGCTGCAAGCTGAGCCATACGCTGGATAAACAACAGCGAAAGCAGCTGCTCCAGTTGGTGGATGCAGAATCACAACTCCGTGACGGCATGGCCTTGGACAGCTTCATTGCCGGTTTCCGGCTGGCCTGCGGGATCGGCAGTGAACTTGGAAGAAGCAACTGGTATTCCTACGTAGAAAATGAGGAGCAGAGGCTCAGCGAAGAATTTGACGAGAGGATGGACCCCTGATGGCAAAACGGCGTGCAAACGGCGAAGGAAACATCCGCAAGCGAAGCGATGGCCGCTGGGAAGGCCGCTACACCGCCGGATACGATCCCACCACCGGTAAACGAATTATCAAAAATGTCCTCGGCAAGACCCAGGCAGAAGTCAAGGCGAAGCTGGCCAAAGTCCTGGAAGAAATCAAGGACCTCGATATAATCCGTGCTGAAGAATACACCGTAACCACTTGGCTCCGCACCTGGTACGACCTCTATGCCAAACCCAACATCCGCCTCGCCACAGCAGACCGCTATCAGCTCATGATCGAAACCTACACCATCCCTCGCATCGGCAAGATCAAACTCACCAAGCTGACCTCCCGCGACCTCCAGAAGCTCTACAAAGACCTGATGGAGAGTGGCCGGGTTCACGTTGGGAAGAATCAAAGCCCTGGCCTGAGCAGCACCACCGTCCGCAGCGTCCACCTCATGCTCCACTGCGCCTTCGAAAGAGCTGTCAAGGAGCGGCTAATCTCCCGCAATCCTACCGATGACTGCATCGCTCCCAAGGTGCAAAAATTTGAGAGAAAAACTCTCCGCCCCGAGGACATGAAAGCCTACCTCGACGCCGCCAACACCAGAGGCCTCCTCCCCATGTTCTATCTGGCATTGGTCAGCGGTCTCCGCAAAGGCGAGCTGGTCGCTCTCCTCTGGGATGACTTGGATATAGAGAACCGCACGATCTTCGTCAGCAAGCAGTACATCCGCAATCCAAATGGCGAACTGACCCTCTCCCGCCCCAAGACCGAGACCTCTGTCCGCAGGGTCTCTATCCCAAAGGAAGCGGTAGACCTCCTGATTCAGGAGCACAGCAAGCACCCCAACAACCAGTACATGTTCCCATCACCCACCACCGGTGAGATGTACCATCCCGACTCCGTAGCAAAACTCCACGAAAAGATCCTCAAGGATGCCAACCTGGAGCACACCCCCCTGCACTCCCTCAGACACACCTTCGCCACAGTAGCTCTCCAAAACGGTATAGACGTAAAGACGGTCAGCAGCATGCTGGGCCACTACGACGCAGGCTTCACCCTCCGCACCTATACCCACGCCACACGCCAGGCCCAGACCCAGGCCGCAGAAACCATGGGTAACTTCATGGCCCAGGTCATGTAGCAAAAAATCAGCCCACAAACCAGCAAAAAC
>CAKNZJ010000170.1 GCA_932222125.1 uncultured Clostridia bacterium
GCCCGGAGCGCCTTGGTGCTGATGTAGTGGCCGAAGCACTCCTGATGGTAATGGCGAAACGTCAGCGCATAGGTGGAGCAGTCGTAATGGTCATAGGGGTAAAGGCCGCTTACCGGGTCTTTGCCCCTGTTCTCTTTGTTGGCCTGCGCCCGACCCCGGTGGTTATACATCTTCGCGCCGCAGTCAGCACAATAGAGCAGGCCCGTCAACGGGTTGGCCTCCCCGGTGGTATCCGTGCGGTGGACGGTCTTTCTGACCTGCTGGGCCAGTTTCCAAGTCTCCGGGTCCACAATGGCCTCATGGGTATGCTCGAAAACCGTCCATTCCTCCGGAGGCCGCTTGATGGCGTGTTTATCTTTGTATGATTCCTTATAGGAACGAAAGTTGACCGTATGCCCCATGTACTCCGGCTTGGCGAGGATATTCGAGACAGACGTGCCGCTCCAGTCGTAGGGGCGGCTGTCATCGTAGCTGTTCCGCTGTGTCCCCTGCCCCCGCTTACCCATATAGACTGAGGGTCGCTCAATTCTATCATCCCGAAGGATGCTGGCAATCTCATGGGGGCCGTGTCCCTCCATGCTCAGATGAAAGATGCGCCGCACAACGGCAGCGGCCTCCTCGTCGATCAGCCAGTGGTGCTTGTCCTCCGGGTCCTTCCGGTAGCCGTAGATCGCGTGATTGGTGGTGGGCTTACCAGCGTGTCCTCTGGCCTGATATGCCGCACATTGCTTGCGGCTGCAATCTCTCAAAAACCACTCGTTTACGATATTAAGGAACGGCACAAATTCTCCCGAACTGCGGTCTGCGCTGTCCACGCTGTTGCCAATGGCGATGAACCGGACACCCTTCTCCCGAAAGAGGACCTCGGTATAAAATCCAGTTTGGAGATAGTCGCGTCCGATTCGGCTCATGTCCTTGGCAATGACACAGCCAACCTTCCCGGCCTCAATGTCGGCAATCAGCCGCTTCCAATCCGGGCGCTCAAAATTGCCCCCGGACCATCCGTCGTCCGTATAATGTACACAATTTGTAAAGCCTCGCTGGGCCGCATAGCTCTCCAACAGCATTTTTTGATTCACGATACTGTTACTATCCCCTGCGGCCTCATCGTCGCGGCTAAGTCTCTCGTATAATGCGGTGATCTTCTCCGTCTGCCCGCTGCTCATAGGGCACTCCTTTCAGGCTGACGGCTCATTTGTGGCATCTCAATTATACCACACTCCCGGCTTTTGTCCAGAGCCTCGTTGCCAATCAACCGCACAATTTTGTCCGTCATTGTCTCCTGCTCGGCCTCGTTGAAGTGGACCGTTACCTTGTAAGTGGTGGAGCCGACGCGCCGGTACATGACGGCGGTGTTTTCGCTGGTTTTCTGAATTGTACTGATAGTTACCTTCCTTTCTTGCGGATAGGCCGCAAC
>CAKNZJ010000171.1 GCA_932222125.1 uncultured Clostridia bacterium
TCAGCTTCTATGACGGCAAGGGCGGCCTGAAGCTCCAGCTCGGCGACACCAGCCATGAGTACAACCAGCTGAAGGTCTCCATCAATGATATGCACACCTCCGCTCTGGGCATCAATGACCTGGATATCAGCACCCAGGAGGGCGCACAGGCTGCCATTGATGTGGTCAAGAACGCCATCAACTACGTTTCTGATGTCCGCGGCGGTCTGGGCGCGATCCAGAACCGTCTGGAGCACACCAGCAACAACCTGTCTGTGATGGCCGAGAACATCCAGGACGCCGAATCCTCTATCCGCGACACCGATGTGGCCGAGGAAATGATGAGCTATGTGAAGAACAACATCCTGGTCCAGTCCGCCCAGGCCATGCTGGCCCAGGCCAATCAGCTGCCCCAGGGCGTGCTCCAGCTGCTGGGCTAATCCCGATAGTGGAATTAAACAAAGCAGAGAGTTAGTACAAGGGGCGGGGCTTCGGTCCCGCCCCGAACTTTTAGGCAGGGACTCGCGTTAAGACGGAAGGAGCTTGTATTACGTTGGAAATGGGAGCAATCCGCTATTTCAGGCTGATGAACCAGGGCGCTTTTATCTGCCGTCTCCATGTCAATTACAGGCCGGGGGGCGAGGAAAGCTGGAAAACCTGGGAACCCGCAGAGTACGCGGATATCTATACTGCGGCGGAACGGACCGTGGATATGAAAGAGCTTGGCATTGAGGACGGCACCCATGTCCGTCTGATTGCCTTTATCGTATCCGGTTCCCGTCAGATCGCGGCGGAGGAATATATTTTTTACTCCAACATTGGCCGGACTGCGGCCTATAAGGCTTCCGGCACCTTGCTGAGCAGCAGACTGAATTTAGTGCGCTACGGTTGAATCTGTCCGCACCGGTACAAGCGGGACAGACAGGTCCTTGCCAAAGTCAAAAGATAGAAAGAAATGGGTGAAATTATGAGTACAAATCTTCCCCTTCAAAAAGAATTTAACCAACTGCTCTCGGAAAAGGCGGCATCCGCCCTGCCCGGAAAGCTGGACGGCAAATTTGTCGCCGCCGCCTGCCCCGCCGGGTTCAATTACGGCATCACCTACGGAGCGAACGCTTATTACAATGAGCAGACCCTCTCCACGCTGAATTCCACCATCCAGACGGATAAGGATGGGATCGTTAGCGTCAGCGCCCAGAAGCTGTCTGATCTGCTGCGCCAGGTTTTCAAAAGCACCGCTTTTGTCTTTTCCAAGGCGACGCAGAAGAAGCTCAACGAGTGGGACGAGGCTGCCGAGGCGCAGATCGCCTCTGTGCTGAGCGCCTTCACCGACTCCGGCTTCCATTTTACCGACCCGGTCCCTCCCGGAGGGAAGATCGCCGATGTGTTTAACCAGCTTACGGAGCAGTACGGTCCGGTCACGGAGACCTGTGATAATCTGCCTGTCTATTTGACCGCGCTGAAAGACGCGCTGGCAACCTATATCGAAATGTCCAATCAGGCGTACCAGCTCCACTCCCGCGCCTCCCAGGCCACGGCGGTCCTGAATGCCGCCATCCAGAACGCCACCGCGCCCACCGCAAAGAACGGCGGCCTCCAGACGGGGGACGCTTCCTACTATGTGGCGTTCGATAAGCTGCCCACAGCCAACCAGTTGATCGGCAGTTTGGGAACAGGAAGCAACGCGCTGAAGATCCATCTGTCGGGCGATTCCTTCTCATCCTCGGGCTGCAAAGTCCATGTGGAAGGGAAAGGCGATGTGCATATTCCCATTGTGGGCCTGCTGAACATTACGGCGTCTCACTCCTCGCAGGTGGATGTCAGCGAGTTCACATCTGAGAAAACGAGCTTTTCCATCGACATCACCTATCCTGGCCTGACCACTGTGGGTGTGATGCCGTTGTCCCTGTCCTCAGACAATAAGCTGGGCTGGTATGCGGTGAACATCCTGCGTGAGATCCAGGAGAATACCGGGAACGACAATGCGGACGGCTACAAGCTGCTGGGCAGTGAGTTCTCTGTCGAGAGCCTTTTCGGCCCGAAGGGCAGGCTGAATTTCCTCAAAACGTTTGTGATCAGCCGTGAGCCTACCATTGACGTGGTGTTCAAGGAAGTCAATGTGGCGGAGTTCAAAAAGCACATCCACACGGATAACAGCGTCAAGGTGAAACTGTTCGGCTTCATTTCGCTGGGCCCGGTCGAGCACAGCTATACGCTGGACAAGGTTGACAGCAACGAATCCGAGA
>CAKNZJ010000172.1 GCA_932222125.1 uncultured Clostridia bacterium
GCCGCCGTTCTCCAAAGCCTTGTCGCACAAGACGTTAAACACCTGTGTGTAGACCATGGCCGAGATGAAGTTAAACGTCATATCCGTATCGGACACAATGCAGAACAGCGCCGTTTTCCGGTCCCCAATCTTGTCCAGTTCCAGGTCGTCCCCCTCCATAAGCTGGCGAACCTCCTTAATGTCAAAGGGGGCCATCCTTGCGCCGCAGCTAATAAGTATAGATTTAGCTGTTTTGCCCGCCGCCATTTTATACTTCTTGTACTGCCGCACAGCGAAGTGATCCGGGTCCCGGCTTTCCAACTGTTCAAACATCAAATCCACGGCATTTTTGAAATTTTCATCATCTTCCCGCACTTCTGAGGCGTTTAACATTTCCAGCAGCGTGGTCATGTTTTTTTCTTCCTCCGGGGCCTCATACCAGATGTAGGCAATCAACGCCTGATAGTACAGGGCTTCGGCCTTCGCCCAGAAGTCCTCACCGCCTTTGCTGTCCTCGCCCTTGGTGTTTTCCATAATGCAATTTACCAGCTTCAGAATGTCATTTTCGCAGTAGATATAGCGGAACGGATTGTACCTCATAGACTGCTTAAAATTGATGGTATTAAGGATTTTTATAACATATCCGCCCCGTTGGAGCATCTTGCCGCATTCCTCGACCACTGTGCCTTTTCGCTCGGTTTGTCAAGGAGGTAGTGCGGAAAACCCGAAAAAATCAGGATGCGTCCAGTTCGTGGCGGATAAGACGGTTGATTTTGTCGCTCATGGTTTCCCTGCTGGTGGTGCTGAAATGGAACGACACCTCATAGGTGGTGTTGCCGATTTTCTGCACCAGGGCAGGCGTGGGTACGTCCTGGGCGGGTGGAGCGTTGCCGCCCTCCGTCACGGGCAGGGGAATAGTCTTGCCCTCTCTGCTGGTGCTGTCGCTCCCCTCCGGGGCGGGGGCGGTGCTGGTGATCGTCATGCTGGGGTCGTTGGTCATAGGTTCTCCTTTCCTCGTTCATCAAGTGGCGATTGCGAAACACGGGAAAGGCTTGAAAATCAAGCGATTCCCGGTTTGCAAGACACCTGATTTTCCTCCAGTTTTGCTGTATAATTGAAGTGACAAGCAACAACCAGCCAGACAAAAGCGGAGGAAAAATCATGCGGAATAAATATGAGCAGATGTCGCTGTTTGACACCTACAAAAGCGTGTGCGCCAGCATGGAGGAGGATAAGCCGAAGCTGTTCCGCCTGCTGGACGAGCACATTGATTGGGATTGTCTAATCCCAGCCAGGTTTTACATGGCGTTTTACCTGAACACCGGCAGGCCAAGGAAGTATCCTCTGGTGGCATTTCTGAAAAGTTTGGTGCTGCAAAAGATATTCGGATATGTGAATGACAGCGTTCTGCTGGTGACTCTGCGACACAGCCGGGAAATGCGGAGGTTCTGCGGATTTTCCAAGGTGCCGGACGCCGCGAAACTCACCAGATTCAAACAGGATTTCCTGCCGTATATCATGGAGGTTTTTGAGCGGCTGGTGGAGCTGACAGAACCGATTTGCCGGGCGATGGACGCGGAGCTTGCCGACTGCCTGATTTACGACACCACCGGGATCGAGAGCTATGTTGCAGAGAATAACCCCAAGTTCTTTTCCTTAAAGCTGCGGCAGGCAAAGTTCATGGCAAAGACAAACCCGGACACCGATCCATACCGGGCGGTCTACGGTTTGCTCCCCGATTGTGCCGCCGCCAATACAGCGGTGAAGCAGCAGTATATCAACGGCCACTTTTGTTACGCGCAGAAAGCAGGACTGCTAACCAACGGTCTGGGGATCGTGCGCCACATCGCTTTTTTCGATGAGGATTTCCAGAAGTCCCACCCCGAAATCCTTGTTGAAAAGCGTACCGATAACCCGGATGCGGACAAGGAAATTGGAGATTCCAGAACACTGCTCCCGGTGCTCCGGGATTTCGGCGGCAAACATCCTGCCTTACGGTATTCGACTTTCCTGGGGGATGCCGCTTTTGACAGCTATGACACTTACCGCGCTCTACTGAAGGAGTTTGGTTTTACAAGAGCTGTTATTCCCATGAACTGCCGCAATACCGCCAGCAGACACGATGCCCTCCTGGACGACTTTGGCATCCCTCTTTGCCCCCATGATGAAGCACAGTTGAAATTTCAAGGTGTTTGCGGCGGGAAAAACCGCTCAAAACGATTGAAATTTGTCTGTCCAGAGACTGTCACTGTTAGAACTGCTTCTGGCGTTTCCCTGCGTTGTACTTGCGAGAACCCTTGTACCCCTTCCAAATATGGACGATGTGTTTACATCTACCCTGACGCTGATCTGCGCCTCTATCCCGGCATCCTGCGCGGTTCGTCTGAATGGTCTGAACTGTATGCCAAGCGTACCGCCGTTGAGCGTTCCATTGGTTCGTTCAAATACGTCCTCGGTGTAGAGCAGAGAAAGACGTTCAATCCTCTTACCACAAAGGCCGATTTATTCCTCGCTGGTATTGTCCAGCTCCTTTGTGTTGTTTTAGCTGATGTCCTTTGCCAACGCAGTCTTTTCCGCCGTATTCGTTCCCTCACCGCCTGAACCGAAGCTCATACCCTTCTGTTTCCTCTCGGGCTTTCCCGTGGGGGCGTGGTTGCTATACGCTCTTCCCTCAATCACCTACACCGGCTGGCGTGTCATCCCTTTTTGTCCTATTTGGGGCGACTTTCGCAATCACCTA
>CAKNZJ010000173.1 GCA_932222125.1 uncultured Clostridia bacterium
ACTCATTCCGGCTCAAAATGTCGGAATAGTCAAAACATCGGTATAGTCGGTACTATTCCGTTATCGTAATAGCACTGACAATGGCTGCAGCTACTCCAATGAGCAGCTTTCCCTCATCTGCGGCTCCATCGGCACCGTACTTTTACATACGAAAATCCATGACGGTGCATCCAAGGCCAAAATCGAACGCCAGTTCAGGACGCTCAAGGAAACCTGGCTCTATACGCTGGACCTGGATTCCATCACCTCGCTGGCGCAGTTCAACGGGCTGCTTAAGGACTACATGCGCACCTACAATACATCCCTCCATTCCGGCATCGGCACCACGCCCCTGGAGCGCTACCAGCAGACCCGTTCCTCCATCCGCATGCCCAAATCCAGGGAATGGCTGGAGGAATGCTTCCTCAACCGCATCACCAGGAAGGTGAACAAGGACTCCACCATCTCCATCGACAAAGTGTCCTATGACGTCCCCATGCAGTTCATCTCATCGAAAGTGGAAATCCGCTTCCTGCCGGACGACATGTCCTCCGCCTTCATCCTTTACGAAGGGGAGCATTACCCCATCCGTCCTACGGATAAGGATGAGAACTGCCGGACGAAACGCAATAACACGCCGTCCATCGATTATTCAAGGATCGGAGGTGAGGGCTGATGTTCCGTTCCTACTATGGGCTTTCCTTCAATCCCTTTGACAAGCAGAATGCGAAAGAGAAGGACCGGTTCCTCTCAAGGGACATCTCGGAGATGGCGTCCCGGCTGGACTACCTCAAGGACACCAGGGGCATCGGCCTGTTCACGGCACGCCCCGGCATGGGCAAGTCCTTCGCCCTGCGCTGCTTTGCAAAGAGCCTCAACCCCAACCTCTACCACATGGAATACATCTGCCTCTCCACCGTCAGCGTCATGGAGTTCTACCGCCAGCTCTGCTCTGTCTTAGGGGTAGAGCCAAGGGGCGGCAAGCCTGGGATGTTCCGCGCCGTGCAGGAGCAGATCCTCTACCTCTACAAGGACAAGAAGCAGCCCCTCCTCCTGGCAGTCGATGAGGCACAGTACCTCTCCACCGGCATCCTGGAGGA
>CAKNZJ010000174.1 GCA_932222125.1 uncultured Clostridia bacterium
TGAGACAGCGGACGCGTATATTGAAAAGGCCAGCTATCAGCTGAGCAAAGAGAAGCGGCGGGTGCGGGTGGCCAGTGCAGACTATGCGGAGCAGCTGATTATTCTTGGCCATGGTGCCCTGCGCATGTCGGCCCGGGAACTGCGGGCCGAGATAGAGCAGACGCAGGGGGAAATTGTCTCTATTGTGAGGGAGAAGCGGGCCGCCCTGCGGGGCGCGACGGTTGGTGATGCCTTGGAGAAAGCAAAAAACAGGAAGCGGCGGGGAAAGCAGTAAACTTTTTTGAAACCGCCTCATTGCCTCAGGAAATGTTTTGGAGTACAATGGGGAAAAAGGAGGCGGCGGCTATGGCTAACGAGAACAAAAAAGATTTCAACGCTATGCTGGGCGACAGCAAGGATATGCCGAAGATTCAAATCGTTACAGATGAAAAGAGCATTAAAAAATATGGCGGAGACAGGATGTACTTTGCCCCTCCGGCAGACTATGATAGAGTGATGCGTCGGGTGCCCTTTGGAAAGCTGCTGACAGTGGGGATGATTCGGGAGTACTTTGCCAAGGAGAATGGGGCGGATTTTACAGAACCCATTACTGCGGGGATTTTTGTTTCCATTGCAGCCTGGGCCAGCTATCAGCGGGAGGGGGACGAGACACCCTATTGGCGGATTCTGAAAGCCAATGGGGAACTGAACCCTAAATACCCTGGGGGCGTGACGGCGCAAAGAGAGCAGCTGGAGCAGGAGGGACACACAGTGATACGAAAGGGCAGAACAAGCATCCGATACTATGTGAAGGACTATGAGCAGTCCCTGTTTTTCCTGTAACAGGCAGTGGAAAACCCCATCCGTTTTTGGGTAATATACATTGACATTTGGGAAAAATCATGGTAAAATCAAGTCAATCTAACAAATTGGAGGATGATTCCCATGAAAGTCAATATCGGTACATATTCCTTTGGCGGCATTGCCAGCTATCTGGGCCTTGGCCCCACGCTTTTGGAGAAGTTCCAGACCATCAAGGCCCTGGGCTTTGACGGCGTGGAGTTGTTGCCTGTGGATTTGGACAACAGTGTGGAGGACATCAAGAAATGGGCTGCTGAAACCGGCCTGGAGATTGTCTCTGTCCACGCCAAGCCCACAGAGGAAATCGTTAAGAAGATGGCTGCTTTGGGTGGAAAGGCTGTTGTTTGGGCCAGCACTGACTTCTGCAACGAGGAGGAGGCCATTGAGGTGGCCCATGAGCTGGACGCCATGGCGGAGATGGCTGAGCCCTATGGCATTAAGGTGGGATACCACTACCACAGCAAGGAGTTTTATATGGACAATGGCCGGCCCCTGCTGGAA
>CAKNZJ010000175.1 GCA_932222125.1 uncultured Clostridia bacterium
GAATGAGCGACCGAAGGGAGCGCAAAGCCACGCCGTCAGGCGTGTTCGACTGGACGCAGAGCGGCCAGTCCGGGGCTTGGGGGACCCCAACGGGCGTATTGGAAAATCCGAAAAGGATATTCCAATACATTGCTCGCCTACGTTATAGGAACGTTATTACTCAATGCCCCACAACGTATGAGTGTGCCGCAGCGACAATATCGCCAACGCCATTCAGCACAATGGTCGGACGGTAGGCATACTCTTTCAAAGTTTCTGGTGTAGAAACGCCGGAAAGTACTAATACAGTGGACATACCGCTCTCCATACCAGAGATTACATCGGTATCCATCCGATCTCCTACCATGACAGCTTCACCGGAGTGGCAGCCCAGCAGCCGCAGGCCAGTCCGCATCATCAGCGGATTGGGTTTGCCGCAGAAATAGGCCCGTGTTCCGGTTGCCATTTCGATAGGAGCGGTCAAAGCGCGGCAGGCCGGTGCAATACCATTTTCAATCGGGCCGGATACATCAGAGTTTGCCCCAATGAGTTTTGCCCCACCCATGACCAAATTCGTTGCCTTTGTCAATGTTTCCATGGAGTAGGTGCGTCCTTCTCCAACCACCACATAGTCAGGGTTCACCTCATTCATGGTGATGTCTGCATCATAAAGTGCGTTGAGAAGTCCGGCTTCTCCGATTGCAAATACAGAGCAGCCGGGAGCCTGTTCCTTCAGAAATGCGGCAGTTGCCAGAGCGCTCGTATAAAAATGATCCTCAGACACATCTAACCCCATACGAGCCAGCTTCTGGTGCAGTTCCTTTGGCGTGTATCCGCTATTATTGGTCAAAAACAAAAATCTCTTGTTTTCTGCCTGGAGCCACTGAATAAATTCCACAACACCCGGAAGGATTTTATTTCCGTGATAAATGACGCCATCCATATCACAGATAAAGCCCTTTTTCGCATTGAAATCAAGTAAACATTTTTCTTCCATATCATGACTGCCTTTCATGTTTATTTTTGCCTGCTGGTCAAAATCTGATTATAAGATGTGTTTGTAAAGTCTACAAGGCTTTTTTTGTGAAATCCATGTAAAGGCTTCTTGCTTATATCAGAATTTTACAAGGATTTTTCAAAACCATGGTAGCAAATATTACATCCAGAGATTATTCTGGATGTGTCCCAGGCGGACAAACACTACTCTTTAGGAGGAAACAGGTAAATATGAGAAAAATCTTTGCTATCGCATTGGCTTTGGCGCTGACAGCCACTTTGTTTGCTGGCTGTTCCGCTACCGCCAAAAACGGAAGCACTGGCCCTGTTCAGACAAACGCAGGCGCGATCAACACGCTGGCGAGCCAGACTGCCTCTGACCAGACCATCAAGGCACCCAAGTATGTGTTCCTGTTCATCGGAGACGGCATGAGCTTTCCCCAGTTCCAGTCCGCGGCGGACTATCTCGGGGCCATGGCCGACAGCGACTATATGCAGGCAGTTCCCAGCCTGGACGACAACCAGGGTGCGGTGCTGGACGGCCCCAAGCCGCTGAATTTCATGGGCTTTGAAACGGTTGGTTCCGTTGTGACCTACGATTCCAACAGCTTCGCTCCCGACTCCGCTTCCACCGCCACCTCTATCGCCACTGGCTACAAGACCTACTCCGGCTCCATCAATGTGGACGAAACAGCCACCAAGGTTTATGAGACGATCACCGAGAAGGTTCACGAGCAGTTGGGGATGAAGGTGGGCATCATCTCCTCTGTCAACCTGAACCACGCCACTCCCGCAGCCTTCTACGCCCACCAAGCCAGCCGCAACAGCTACTACGAGATCGGCCTGGAACTAATCGACTCTGGCTTTGAGTATTTTGCTGGAGGCGGACTGAAAAAGCCCACCGGAGCGGACAAGGACAAGGAGGATCTGTATGCCTTGGCAAAGCAGGCGGGCTACAACGTGGTAAAGACCCAAGCTGAGGCCGATAAGATCACCTCCGGTCCTGTCATCATTATCGACGAGCATCTGGCCGACTCTGATGCCATGGCCTATGAGCTGGACCGGACAGACAAACTGTGGTCCCTGGCCGACTATGTGGAAAAGGGTATTGAGGTTCTGGACAACGACAAGGGCTTCTTCATGATGTGCGAGGGAGGTAAGATCGACTGGGCCTGCCACGCCAATGATGCCGCCTCCACCATTCACGACACCTTGGCCCTAGCCGACGCGGTGCAGGTAGCCATCGACTTTGCCAAGGAACACCCCGATGAGACTCTGATCCTGGTTACCGGTGACCACGAAACCGGCGGTCTGACCATCGGCTTTGCCGGAACCGACTACGACACCTACCTCTCCCTGCTGGACAGCCAGAAAATTTCTTTTGCCAAGTTCGACAGCGATTATGTAGCCGCTTACAAGGAGAACAAGACTGATTTCAACACCGTCCTGGCCGACATAGAGAAGCTGTTCGGCCTGAAAGCAAAGGGTGACACCGGGGACAAGCTGGTACTCACCGAGTACGAGCTGGGCCTGCTGAAAACCGCCTACGAGAAAAGTGTGAACGAAAAGGATACCGGCATGGTCCAGCAGGCGGAGTATGTGGCCTACGGAACCTACGAGCCGTTAAGCGTGACGATTACCCACATTCTCAATAACAAATCCGGTGTATCCTTCACCTCTTATAGCCACACCGGACTGCCGGTCGCCATGTTCGCTGACGGCGTGAACGCCGATCAGTTTGATGGATACTATGACAACACGGAAATCTACGAGAAGCTGGCTACGATGCTGGCGGTAAAATAACCGCTTACCCTCTGCTTTCTCATAGAGAGGCCGCTTCTGCCTGCCGGTAGGAGCGGCCTCGACCCTATCAGAAAGGGACAATCAATTATGAAGCTATTCCCAAGCGCATCCATCCATTATCAGGCCCCGATATGGGCCTGCCTTACCCTGATCGTTGTACTGCTGGTTCTTCCAACGGGCTTTGAGGGAAATCTGGTTTTTCAGGAATCGGACATACGGCCTGCGCTGGTATTGTCTACGGATGAATCCTCCATTGTTGACACCGGGCTTGTGCGTTCCGGGGAACAGCGGTGTCAAGTGAAAATTTTAGGCGGCTCTTTTCAGGGGCAGGTTGCCGAGGGAAGGAATATGCTGAACGGCTCTCTGGAACAGGACAAGCTGTTTTCCACAGGTGACAAAGCCCTGGTGCGCATCAACTTCCTGGATGGGCAAATCCTGAATGTTTCCATGATCGACCACTATCGCACCCCGTGGGAACTTTTGCTTGCGGCACTGTTTATCCTTCTGCTGGTTGTTTTCGCGGGCTGGACCGGTCTGCGGGCGGTACTTTCCTTCATTTTGTCCGTGCTGATGATCTGGAAGGTGTTGGTTCCGCTCTATTTGAAAGGCTGGAATCCCATTTGGGTAGGGCTGGGGATCACTCTGGTGCTAACGGTCTTGATCGTCAGCCTGGTATATGGTTTCGACCGCCGCTGTGCCGCCGCTGTCTCCGGTTCCTTCTTAGGCATTCTGGTCACCTGTGTCATGGGCGTGGTTTTTACGAACCTTTTCCAAATCCACGGAGCGGTTATGTCTTACTCGGAGAGCCTGCTGTATGCCGGATACCAGCATCTGAACCTGACACAAATTTTTATGGCCTCTATTTTTATCGGCGCGTCAGGGGCTGTTATGGACTTGTCCGTGGATATTACCTCCGCTGTCTATGAGGTCGTTCAGAAACAGCC
>CAKNZJ010000176.1 GCA_932222125.1 uncultured Clostridia bacterium
ATCGACGAGGCCGCCAATATCGGGCAGATTCCGAACCTGGAAAAGCTGATGGCGACGATCCGTTCCAGGGAGATTTCGGCCTGCCTGGTCCTGCAGGCGCAGAGCCAGTTAAAGGCGCTGTATAAGGACAACATGGACACCATCATCGGCAACTGTGACGCTTCCCTTTTCCTGGGAGGCAAGGAGGAAACCACGCTGAAAAGCTGGAATTCCCTGCTCGGAAAAGAGACCATCGACATGTATAACACCAGCGTCACCAAAGGCAACCAGGAATCCCACGGCCAGAATTTCCAGAAGCTGGGAAAGGATTTGATGTCGGTGGACGAACTGGCCGTGATGGACGGCGGGAAATGCCTCCTGCAGATCAGGGGCGTCCGGCCTTTCCTCTCCCGCAAGTACGATATTACGAAACACCCGAACTATAAATACCTGTCGGATTATGCCCCTAAAAATGCTTTTGACATTGAAAAATTCCTCTCAACCAGGCTGCCCGTCAGCCCTGGCGAGCTTTACCGCAATTATGAGGTCACGGCGGAGGATTTGGAGGCGCCGGCTGTATGATGATGTAGCTGCCTGTTAAAGTCTCTGGCTTTGGCGGGCTTTCTCTTTTCACCGGAAGGAGGTTCTATTGAGGATTCGCGCCCCTCCCTGACAACTGTATACCTTTCCAGGATGATCCTGGACTATGCCGCCCCTGTGCTTTATGCAGATTTTCTTAAAGCACTGGGGCGTTTTTTCGTTTCCGGCCAGATACGGCCATACCACAAAACCAATATATTTCAAATTAAAGGAGGACTTTCTTTATGGCTTTTTTTGCAAGTGCGATTGATACCCTGAAAATTCTGGTGATTGCTCTGGGCGCCGGCCTCGGTGCATGGGGCGTCATCAACTTACTGGAGGGCTACGGCAATGACAACCCTGGTGCGAAATCACAGGGCATGAAACAGCTTATGGCTGGCGGAGGTATTGCGCTGGTGGGTGCCACGCTGGTCCCGCTGCTCTCCGGCCTGTTCGGTTAATAGCCGATGGGCAGTCTGTTTGAAAGGATAACAGACTGGATTAAAGAGGGCTTAATCGAAGCGATCACAGGACAATACACCGGTATCTTTGAGTCCGTCAACAGCCAGGTCTCGGATGTGGCCTCACAGGTAGGCCAGACACCGCAGGGGTGGAATGGCGGCGTG
>CAKNZJ010000177.1 GCA_932222125.1 uncultured Clostridia bacterium
GGCAGTGCCGATCCCATTTTTGCTGGGCCTCCGCCTGCTTCAATTGCGCGAGAGATTCCTTTTCGCGCTCCCTCAGCACTTGCTCCATCGGCCTGATCGTATAGAGCAGGCTGCCATTGCAGCGGCGTCCGTCTTTACGGCGGATCATGGTTTCCTCCGCTTGAATCAGTCCCTTGTTGATCAGCGACCCGATGTGCTTCTGAACGGTTTTCCGGCTCATGCCCACCGCTGCGCCGATGGTGGCGTAGCTGGGCCAGCACTGCCCGCTCCGCACACCCCTTTGGTAGTGGAGGTAGATGTACACCAGTAGCTCGCCGGGCTGGAGGCCAAGTTGGAACACCTCATTTGGCACGGGGAACACCGCGTCGAACACCTCGCCGGTGAGCCAAGTGCGCTTGGTCGATATCCAGCGGTTGCAGGGTGTTGAGTTGCTACGTTTACATACTTTGGATTGGATGGGACACAGGGCGTAGGAGAATCTTTGCCCGTGATATTCCATCTTGATGAACCCAGTGTCAGCCAGGGTGTGCAGATGTGTGCGTACCGTTTTCTCACACATCCCCACCGCTTTGCCGATGACAGCAAAGTTCATTTTGCCCGTTCCGTAGCCTGTGCCTTTGCGGTAGACCAGATAGAGATACACCAACAGCGGCCCGTGCCCCAGTCCGAGTTTGAATACTTCGTGCGGCAGGCAAAACTTATTGGGAGATGCTGCTGTCGCTGACCACACGCCCCTCATTGCTGACCTCCCGTGTGCCGCTCCACCCACTCTATGAACTTCTCCTTCGGCACCACCATCCGATTGCCGACTCTCAGCACAGGAAAATCCTTTTCGTGCATCAACTCGTAACCGCTGGACGGCGACACGCCCGGCACCTTTACCACCGTTTGCGCATTGAGGAACAGCGGCAGCTCATCATAGCTTTTGTAGCTTGAGATCTTCATGCATCTCACCCCTTTCAAATTTTCCCCCTCACTGTGTAGGCAACGAGAACGAATTTTTTATAAGTGCTTCATCCAAATATTTCTTGGCGTCTGACAGGTCCCTCTACTTTTGTATCCGAGCTCACTGGATTTTGACATAATCTTGACATAAAAAGCGCCCGCCATCACTGACGGGTGCTTCATATTTGTGTGCACTTATTTGATTTGGAGACGGCTCCTGCCGTCTGCTTCGTCTCGTTCTCTTAATGCTTGAGCAAGGGCCGCAAAGAATTTTCGTTGGAGATGATCCACGCTTCCACGGTTTAGGCCATGGGCCTGGGCGTACTTTCGGATGGACAGCCCCTTCGCAAATCGTTTTTCAAAATAATCAGAGTGTTCGCTCAACACTGTTTTCAAACAGTGTTTCAA
>CAKNZJ010000178.1 GCA_932222125.1 uncultured Clostridia bacterium
ATCGGCAAAGAGCAGATTCATGGTGCCCTTGACAATGATCGCGATGCTGGTGCTGGATTGCTGTTTCAGGTGCTTTGCGTTGTTGTTGGGCTGAAAGCCCTGCTCCTCCACCACCGCCAGCACCCGGCGCCTGGTTTCGTCGCTGACGTCGGGATGGTCGTTGAGCACCCGGGACACGGTTGCCACGCCGTACCCAGACAGCCGGGCGATATCTTTGATGGTCAATCGATGTCCCTTCCTTCAGTTAAGACTGAAAAATCATAGCTGTGAAATCATAGCACGTCCGCGGTGAAAATGCAAGACTTAACCCTTCACCGCGCCGGCGGCCACGCCCTTGATGATGTGCTTCTGGCAGACCAGATAGAAAATCACGATGGGGATAATGGCCATCACCAGGGAGGCCATGATCGCGCCCATGTCCACCCGGCCATAGGAGCCCTGCATCCGCTGGATGGTAATGGGGATGGTGCTGAACTTGTTCAGGTCCAGGGTCAGGTAGGGGAGGAGGAAGTCGTTCCAGATCCACATGGTCTCCAGAATGCCCACGGAGATATAGGTGGGCTTCATGATGGGCAGGACCACGGAGAAGAAGGTGCGCAGGGGGGTGCAGCCGTCGATCATGGCGGCCTCCTCAATCTCCACGGGGATGGACTTGACAAAGCCGCAGAACATAAACACCGCCAGCCCCGCACCGAAGCCCAGATAGATGATGATAAGGCCCCAGGGGGTGCCCAGCCTCAGCCGGTCGGTGACCAGAGACAGGGTAAACATGACCATCTGGAAGGGGACCACCATGGAAAATACGCAAAGCAGATACAAAAACTTGGTGGCCCGGTTGTTCACCCGGGTGATAAACCAGGCAAACATGGAGGTACAGATCAGAATGACCAGCACCGAGCCCACCGTCATGACCACGGTCCACACCACGGACATGAGGAAGTCGTAGTTTTCAATGGCGGTGGTAAAATTCTCCAGGCCGATGAAGTTCTTTTCGGTGGGCAGCTTGAAGGGCTCCAGGTTGATGAAGGCCTTCTTCTTAAAGGAGTTGATGAGCACGATGAACAGAGGGGCCAGATAGAGAATGGATACAAAGGAGAAAATAATGGTGGTGAAGATTCCGCCTGTTTTG
>CAKNZJ010000179.1 GCA_932222125.1 uncultured Clostridia bacterium
CACCGATGGTATCCAAAAGGGCCACATGAAGCTCCACGCCCGAAATCTGGCTACGGTGGCCGGCGCTGCGGCTGACCAGCTGGATGCTGTTGTAGCAAAGATGATTGCGGACAAGACCATCTCTGTTGACTACGCCAAGGAGATTCTGGCTGGTATGCAGTAAGCAGTAACATGAATGGGGCGCACCGCCAGAACCCCGGTGCGCCCCCACTGGGAAGGAGAACAATATGGCCAAGCAAAAAGAGCAAGTGGGAAAGTATATGGAGGTTTGGGGCGACACGGTTGTCCCCAAGGAGCTCGCTGCCTCCGCGGTTATCTGCATCATTTCTTCGATGGCCTTTTTCCTGGCTGGGCGGGCTTTCTTTATGAGCCTTGGTACCCTGGAGCCGGAGCTTGCCAAGGGCTATGCGCTCCTGGTGGGTATCGTGGGCACCTTTGCCGGAGCGATTATCGCTGGTATTCGCTTCAAGCCCAAGCGCCGCATTCTGGCAGACGCCTCCGGTGATGATATTGAGGAGATTCTGCACTCTGCCGGCATGACGCTGGAGGAGGAGATCGAGGCGCTGCGCACCGTTTCTCCGGAGGTAATCCGCGAGATGGAGAACTTTGAACTCTACTCCCTGCTGGCACTGATTCCAGAGGATTCTCCCAATTATAAGCCCGAGTACCGCAGACGCGCGAAGGAAAAAGGGACAGGAAGAGAGGGTGTCTGATATGTTGACAAACATTTTATTGGCCATGGTCGCAGCGTTGGCGGGAGGCTTCCTGTACACGATTGTCGGCATCATCCCCGGAACAGATGAAACGGCCACCATGGTTCCGACCACCATCATTCTGGTGCTCGCGGGAGCTCCGGCAGGGGTTCTCTTTGCATGGGAGGTGGGCATCATCGTTGCTATGCAGTGCTCCCACACCATTCCGACGGCAATGACTGGTCTGCCCGGAAGCACCATGGCTGTGCCTCTGGTTCAGAGCTGCACGATTGCCAAGCGTCTTGGTGTTCCTCATATGGCTATGCGGAAAATGGCGGCGGGTTCTGTCGTGGGGACCATTTTTGTTCTGCCTATTGCCATCATTGTGGCGCTGCTGCTGTCCCCTCTGGGCGGGATGATCTCTGCTCATTCCGGGCTGATTTTTACCGTCTGCGCCGTGCTGGTGGCATACATCTCTCCGGCACGCTGGGGGGCGATTGCAGCCATCATTCCCTTTGCTATCTTCATTCAGGCTCTTCAGCGCATCGCGGTGGAAGGACATGGCTCCACAGTGTTTACCTCCATTTTCATGGGCATTACGATTGGCCCGATGATTTATGAACTCTTCGGCGCGCTGATCCCCAGCCGCCGGAAGCAGTTTGCCAAGGATGAACCCAATGAATCCTGGC
>CAKNZJ010000180.1 GCA_932222125.1 uncultured Clostridia bacterium
AAAAGATACCACAGAAGAAGAAAAGTGTCGAGGATGCCGCCCGGACCGCCGCCTTAGACCTCCTGGGCCACCACGCACCAGCGGTAGGCCGATTCATTCATGACACAGGTATAGAGCGTGATCTGATTGCTGGACGTGGCGGCGGTGCCGCTGGTGTCCGTCTCGCTGACCTTGGTGACGCTGGTGACGGCATAGGTCCGGGTGCCGAGCTGAGTGGTGAGGGTGATGGTGTCTCCGGCGTTCATGGTATGGATTTTGCCGAAGTGGTTCGTTACCCCTCGATTATGCCCAGCAAGGCAGACGTTGCCGTTCCAGATGCTGGTGTTGGTGAAATGTCCCGCGCCCTTGGCAAGCTGGGCGCTGTCCGTCCCCTCGTAGATTTTGACGTTCACGCCCAGAGAGGGGATTTTCAGCGTCCCCAGGTAGCCCCCGGAATAGTAGAGATCAGACGTGACCTCTGTGTAGGCGGTGGTCTGTGTGGTGGTGTAGCTGAACTGGCTTGTGCTGCCAGCACCGCCCACATCCACCGTGGGATAACCGCTGTTCGTGACAGTGCCGCCGCCCACGCTGCCCACCTGATTTACCAGCCCGCCGCTGAGAGCGCCGGGGACCAGATTGGGGGTCAGATATTCGCCGCTCCCCGGCAGATAGCTGGTGGGGGTCCCGAAACCGGGCGGGATGAGGGCGGTGTTCTTGCTCCTGTCCATATTGGGATTCTCCGCCGTATAGGGGGCGTCCTCGCTGGTGGGTCTGCCGAACAGGTAGTCCTCCGGCTCGTCAATGGTGTACTCCAGCGCATGGGCAGGGGCCACCAGCATGGCGGCGAATACCGCCGTCAAAAGAAAAATGTGCAGTAACCGTTTCATGTTCAATTCCTCCTTCCTTTCATTTTCTGGATGGTCCAAACCGCCGCCGCTGCCAGCGCCGCCACACCGCCAGCACAGCCCAGCAGGGAGAACCAATGCGTGCCGCCCGTTTCAGTGGGGGATGGGTCCGTGTCAGGGGCCTCCGGCCCGGTCTGGTTGGACGGGGCGGAAGGGTCAGCCGGTTTTTCCTCTTTTGCCAGTTCCTCGCTGCCGAAGATGGCGGTGTAGGTGACAACCTCGCAGCCGGTCTTTGCCACTTGGCCCGTATAACTGGCTGTGACCGTATAGCCGGTGGCGTAGCGGGTGCTGGAAGTGCCGGTGTAGGTAGCTGTGGCGGTGTAATATCCATTCTCACCGCCGCTCCATTCCACGGCTCCCAGGGTCAGGGTCTTGCCGTTGTCCGTGGTGGTCTTGGGAATAAGGGACAGATCGGCATCGGACAAGTTGGGATAAGTACGGGTGGCGGACAGGCTCTTGGTGCTGGTCTTGTAACCCTTGGCCTCCACGGTGACGGAGGTATAGTCCAGCGCCAAGAGGCCGGTATAGCCGTCCTCGGTTGTGACCTCCCGATGGGGGTCCAACTGTTTCAAGACCACCGAGAGATCATTGGTGTCGCTGTCCTGGGTGATGGTGTCGGTGTAGTCCTGGGTGTCCACCCCCACCTCGTCCTCTTTTATCATGTCCAGCAGGAAATACCGCCGCCCGTTGCGCTCAAAGTCCTCCGTAGGGATGCCGGAAGGGTCATCGGACAGGGAAAGCTGGTACACTTTGTTGATACGCAGCTCGTCAAAGCTGCCGTAGGTGTATTCCTCCACGGAGATGGGATAGAACGGCCCGCCAGCGGCCAGCGCCGGGGGTGCGGCGATGCTGATTGCCAGAACAGCGGTACATAGCAGCGTCAGGATTCGCTTTTTCATAGCTCAAAACTCCTTTCGATGATTTATCAGCGGGAATTGGAATTACTTCGGCCCTGGCCCTTGACGGTGAGGATGCCGTCCAGGGTGGTGGCGGTGATCCGCAGGCGCTCGGCGGTAGCAATGTCATTCTTCACCGTCTCATCAATGCTCCGCCCGCAGACCACCAGGACGCGGGAGCGGCGGAGGTAGTCGCGGGCAATGTCGAGGCCGTCCTTATGCTCCTGGGGGACGGCATCGTGGAGGAAACGGGCGGTGAGCAGGAGGGGGCAGATGGGGGAATAGCCCGCGTCATACACCTGACGGCAGTACCGGGCGGCGGTTTCGGCGTTCTCAATCTCGCTGCCGCTCCAGGCGGCGGTGATGTAAGCAAGGGGGCGTTTCATGGCATAATCCTTTCTCCCGGTGGCCGGGTAAAAAATAAGACGGCTAATTGCCGCCGTTGAGGTCGTGGTTGACTAACATGGTGTAGTGGTTGTCCATCGTGGAGGGCGCGTTGAACAGCGCCGCCAAAAGATAAGCCCTGGTGTTCCAAACGCGGGTGGTGTTCTCCTGAATGCCGTCCAGCACCTTCTCGATGTGGGCGGAGGTGATCTGCTCAAACCGCTGCCGGACGAAGGCCGTAGGATATTCCGCGTCCCGCCCGATCTTCATGGTGGGGGTACGGCTGAGCGCCACCTCCAGCATGATTTCCACAAACTCGTTGAGCTGCTCCCGGTTGGAGGGAGTGGCGATCAGGTCATACTCGATCTGATCCCGAATTTCATCCCGCTTCTCAAAAATTTCTTTCATTCCTTCCACCGGCTGTGCGGGTGTCTCGGAGGGGGTAGGGGGAGGGAATGAATGAGTATTTGATCGCTGAGTATTTGATTTTTGAGTTTTGAATTGATTTATATTTAATTGGGCGGGGTTCTCCGTATGCGGCGCGGCCATATCCGGGCCAGCCACATCCGGGTTTTCCGTATGTGGTGAGGCCGTATCTGGCGGGGGCATATCCGGCTCGTCCGCATCCGGCGCGGGCGGCTCCGGCGGCTGGGGCTTTTCGTAGATGATGTACTCGGTGTCCGTAATACGCCCGTTGGCCCCGCGAAGCTGGCGGCGGATGATGTAGCCCGCCTTTTCCAGCTCCTTGATGGTACTGCCGATAGCGTCCACACCCTCCTTGCAGATGGCGGCAAGCCCCCGTGTGCTGTAATTCCAGTCCTCCGGGAAAGAGAGAAACATGGACAGCAGCCCCTTGGCTTTCAGCGACAGGGATGTATCTTTCAGATGATAATTTGACATGACGGTGTAATCTCGCGTCCGTTCTACACGATAGACAGCCATTTCAACTCACTTCCTGTTTAGATTTTGGTTATGCGGTGGTTGACCCGTCCTCGCGGGCAAAGCGTTCTTCCAGCCGTTCCACGCTCCAATTCTGCTTGAACTGTCCCAGGGGACCAGGGCCGAACATGGCCCGCGCCCGATTGTCCATGTCCAGCAGCCGCACCCATAGCTCCGGGTGGTGATGGCGCAGCTTTCGCAGTTCGTCAATACGTTGAAAGGGACAGCACCAGCAAGAGGCGCGGCGGTATATCTCATACAGCCCGCCCCAATCGTAGCCCCGGTCATAGCAGATTTGCAGCGCCTGGGCCTCGGTGATTCCCCATTCCACCAATGGATAGCGGTTATGAGGATCGTCTTTGCAGCGGTGGGCTTCATCGGCGGCGATGCCGATATGGTGCAGGGCGTTCTTCTCTTTTTTCAGCCGGTTGGTCTCCTTGGTAATCAGATGGGTTTTAAGCTGGCCGGTACACCAGCGAACTTTGATCCCAGGCCAGCCGTTGCCATAGGGCGGTATGCCCAACCGGGCGCGGCGTTCCAAACAGCTCGGCTTCTGCTTCGGTTCCTCGAACATCATCCACTCAAAGCCGTGAGGGTGGCGCAAAGTGGTGATGTGGATGCCGCGCTCTTGAAAAAGAAAATCATCCAGCTTGGCGATATGGGCCTCCATCTCCGGGAACTCCATGCCAGTGTCCGCATAGAGTACGCAGTCGATGGGCAGGCCCTTTTCGATCATCAGAATCAAAAGACACGAGCTGTCTTTTCCACCTGAGAGCGAGACTGCCGAATAGGTTTCGTTGCTTTTTGTGGTTCCCATGACGGGAAAACTGCCTTTTTATCTCCTTTCCCGTCTGTTACAGCTCATAGAGGGGGATGTCGCTCTCATAGTAGGCGGCGCACATTGCGTTGATCTCATCGGCCAGCTCATCCAGGTCCAGATACATGGGACTGTCCCAGGGGTCCCCCTCCTTGATCTCCCGATACTCGGTGACGTACTCGCCGTCCCCGCAGTCCAGGGACACGCAGGCCACGGCAACAAGATCCATGTCCTCCAGCAGCCACAGCTCATAGGTGCGGTCCGTCAGCACGATGGAGGCGCAGCTCTGGTCGTTGTCCTCGTACAGCAGGGTGGCCCGCTGGCCGAACAGGTCCTTGCCCCGGTAGTTGAAGGACATAGGCTCTTTGCCCTCGGTGGTGTAGGCGTGGACGGTCTGGGCGTTGTGCCGGACCGCTTGCAGCAGGGCCTCGAAGTCAATGCCGTGGAGCAGCGTCTCCACTTCTTCCTCGCTGTACCCATGCTCCCCGATGCCGCCCTGGAACAGATGCCGGACGGCATACTCCAAAGAATCCACAGAATACATAAAAATCCCTCCTTATAGTTATTTGCCCCGCCGCTTTTTAGGCTTGGCGGGGATGATGTGTCCCTCAATGATGTTGGCGTGTTTGTAGATGCGGACACGGCCCTGCCGCTGGGCGTCCAGCACCTGGTCATAGCCGTCCTCGGTCAGAAACCGCCGGATGTACTGGCCCTCCTGCCCCTGGGGGCAATCCTCCAGCACCAGAAACTCGGCCATGTGGCGGGTATCGTCCCGAAACCGCTCCACAGCCAGCAGATCATGGCCCGTGATGGGCAGATGGACCGCTTTCACTCCTTGCCCTCCTTCTCACTGATTTTCAGTACAGAGCAGCCATACCGGGCGATGAGCAGGGCGTTGACAATCAGGCTGAACGCCAGCGTGTCCACCACCTCCGAAATGGCGAGGTCATTCAGCGCCACGCTGGAACCGTCCGAGTAAATATCTTTCGCCGCCGACAGCAGGGTATAGTTGTGGGGCGAGATGTCCTGCGTGGTGGCGTAGTCGAACTCAATGCCATATCTGCAAAAGCAATTTGCGGCGCGGGTGCAGATGTCCTCATTGGCGGTGAGCAGATACATAGCCGCATAGTAGGCCGGGGTGTCCCGGCGTCGGCGGTAGCCCTGCCGGACCTTCATACGCTCCATGCGCTGGTAGTGGGCGGCGGTGAGGAACAGGGAGCCGGAGAACCGGCGGATAGCCGTATGCAGGCGGGCGTCCGTGTGGACGTTACGTGGAAACGTCTCCATGACGGCCTCTTTGTAGCCCACAACCCCAGCCTCGATCCGCTCCGCCAGCCAGGGACAGGTTTTAGCGGTACAGCCCTTCTTTTTCCCGGCGTACTCGGTACACAGCCTGCAATCGACGTGTTCCGGCTTATACTGGAATGTGTTGATATACAACGATAGGTCTCCTTTCCCGGACAGCAAAAAAGCCGGTCAGAGAAAAGAAAATCCCTGCCCGGCTTAACCGTCCGATATTCAATTACCGCTCCTGGCTGCGCAGGCGTTTCTTCATCCACTGTTCCAACAGTTTGATGATGGTGTCCTGCATCTGCTTGGGGGTGTAGGAGCGGGGGAAATATTTGTGGAGGGTGTCAGAAGTCAGAACGATCTTATCGACCTCCGGCTTCTTTTCCTCCGACATGATGCCCAGCATGGTGTCCTCATCCAGTTTCCCGGACTGACTGAGTTTTTTCATCCGCTGGGCCTGGGACAGCGATGGAGTAGCCTGTTCACTCTCAATGGTCTCCACCAAAAGTTCCTGTTCCTCTGGCTTCAAATAGGAAATTTCCACAGCGGGGGTCATGGCGATTTTCTTATCGTCCACCATTTGCTGAAGCTGGGGGGACAGATCATTGAGACGAACATACCGCTGAATTTGGGACCGGCTTTCGCCAGCTTCTTCTGCAACGACCTGAACGCTCTTTTTCCCGTCCGACTTGTACCCAACTTGGGTACAAGTTAAATCTCGTCTCGCGCCCTGTCGTTTGATAGCATCCAGCTTCATCTTATAGGCTTTCGCTTTCTCGCTGGGCAGGATATTTTCACGCTGGATATTACTATCCACCATGAAAATAATGGCGGTGTCCCGATCCAAATCCCGGACGATTACAGGCATGGTGTCCAGCCCTGCCAGTTCACAGGCGTGTTTGCGCCGGTGTCCGGCCACCAACTCATAGCCGCCGCCCTCGCGGGGGCGGGCGATGGCGGGCATGAGAACGCCGTATTCCTTGACGCTCTCCACGGTTTCCTTCATAGAATCATCATCCCTTACGGAAAACGGATGGTCGGGGAACGGGTACAGCTCGGACAGCGGGATATTCTGCACCTTTTCCAGTTTCGCGTCCTGACGCTCCTGCTCCGTGGAGAACAGATCAGCGGCTGATGCCAGCTCTACTTTTCGCGCGCTGCTTTTCAAGCTGTAACACCTCCCGCGTCAGATTTCCATAGGCTTCGGCCACCTTCCCGCCGGGGTCATGGGCAAAGATGCTCTTACCCTCGGCGCTGGTCTCCTTGGCCCGGACAGAATGGGGTATCTCGGAATCGAATACCTTGATGTCCCCGCCGTAAGTCTCCCGGAGCAGGGCGCTGATCTCCCTGGCGAAGTTGGTCCGGCTGTCTACCATCGTCAGCAGGATGCCGTCAATGAGCAGTTTGGGATTGATCTGCCGCCGCACCTTGCCCACGGTCTGCAAGAGCTGTTCAAGCCCTTTCGCCGGGAGGTACTCCGCCTGGACGGGGACGATCAGGCGATTGGCAGCGGCCAGGGCGTTGACGGTGAGCATACCCAGGGAGGGCTGGCAGTCCAGCAGGATGTGGGTGTACTGTTTCCGAACCGTGTCCAGATACTGCCGCAGGATGGTCTCGCGGCTCATGGCGTTCACCAGCGACACCTCCATGCCGGAGAGTTGGATGTTTGATGGCATGAGGTCCACGCCCTCCGCATGATGCAGGATGCCCTCGCCGGGAGCGATGGGCTGATCGTTCAGCACCTTGCCCATCAGGTCCGAGAGAGTGACGGGCAGATCGTCCGGCTGGGAATGGCCCAGGCTGATGGAAAGACTGGCCTGGGGGTCTACGTCCACCACTAACACCTTTTTCCCGGATTGGGCCAGCCCGACGCCGAGGTTTGCGCAAGTTGTACTCTTGCCCGTACCGCCTTTTTGATTGACTACGGCGATCACTTGGGCGTTCATGTGTTCTCAACTCCCTACTACAAATAAAAATGCCCCATCGCAAAATGGGGATGAAAAAAGGGAGAACATAGCTATGCTACATTCTCCCGTAAAAACAGTATGCAGTTGTCGGCCTTTGCCATTTTCTATTCCAGGGCGGGAACAGTCAGGAGCCAATCCGCCGCAATCCCGAATAAATCCTGGCTTTTTCAAAACTTTTCGTACCCTTCCCCAACAGCACCTGTTCAATGAGTGGTACGCCAAGGACACCTCGAAGAAGATACGGGCGGTATTCCGCAATAAAGGTATGTCGGGCCAGCGGTTGGCAGT
>CAKNZJ010000181.1 GCA_932222125.1 uncultured Clostridia bacterium
AGGGCTTTTGCTGTTGCGGGTGATTCCTGGGGGGCTGCCTTACTGAGAAATCTTGCTATCGTCGCCGAGGTCTCCACTGCGCTGCTCCACAATTATTCCCCGGCGTTCTTGCGATTGGTTACACAGGGATGTTAGCTTCCAGCCCGGTCGCCTCGGCCTTGGTCACCGCTGCCTCGTACAGGGGCATCACAGCCTCGGTAAGCATATCACGGGCAACCTGAGTGCGGGGGTGATACAGGTCTACCCGCTTGCCATCAGCATGGGTGCGGCGGGGCATACGCAGATAGATGGTGCCGTCTTCTTTCTTCATCAGGTACATACCGCGCAGCCACAAGCTGCCGTCCAGTTCGACATTGACTTTTGCCAGAGTGGTATCGGCACCAGGAAACAGAGAAGGAACCTCCTGATGGGGATAGATGGACCAATCGGTGATTTCGAATGGGGTCTCTGGGGTGTCCAGGGCCATGAGAACTACGGTGTCGTTCGTGGGGTCCGCCAGAACCTTATGATACGCATCGAGAATGGCCTCATTCAGCTTAGCCAGGCTCTCCTCCGTAGAGGCGTAGAAGCAGCGGCGATGGGTCTTCTCCGTCTTTGCCTCCTCAGGGGTCTTGGCCTTGGGCTGCAGATGATACACGGGGTAAACCACCCGGATATTATCAGGGTTAGCTTCGTTGGCAATGAGATGAATCCGACGCAGAACGATTGCGTTGTTGATGACGACGTGGGCAACACCCTTCACATTGGGATTGGATGTGCCTTTGTTGAGAAAAATGCGAACACTGGTGATATCCATAATGATGTACAGCTGCTATGAGGTGCAGCTAACCTCCTTTACCTTTTATAGTTTTTATTTTGGGGACCTCCCCTACCCCGCCGTGTTGGCGGGATAGGAGAGGTTCGGTCGGGAATTGTTGCGGTAGTGCTGGTTTAGTAGCCAGTTTGAGGCAGACGGGATGGTGTAGCGGTGTTTTTCACAGTGGTAGTCCACAGGCCGGAGCTTGTGGTC
>CAKNZJ010000182.1 GCA_932222125.1 uncultured Clostridia bacterium
TAACGCCGGATTCGGCCAGTGCGGCGGCGGACCGGGGGATGCTTACCTGCGTCCATTTGGGCCGGAACGGGAATGCATCCATCCAGGGAATGGATGTGGTGCTGGAAGCAGGGGGGACGTTTTCTATGGGAGAGCCGTCCGGGGAGGACGGGAAGCCTGTGGAGGAGCTTACGGTAGAGGGAGCGGAAATCACGGTCCAGGTGGGGGAAGGGGACGGAACCCAGATCATGATTACAGACGAGGTAAAGGTGATAGCCGATGAGGTGCTCTTAAACGCTTCCATATCTGTCCCGGTTTCCCCCTCGCCGGAGACCATTGCCAGTGAATTGGCTGCGGGGGACAAAGAAGCCAGGGACAATGCCAACCTGGAGGTGATGCAGCCGGCGGTGGAGAAATATGTGGAAGGGAAGAAAAAGGTAGGGGATTTCATCACAAACAGCGCGGCTGCAAGCGGTGTGATATGCCTTTTGGGTGTAATCTCGGTCTTTACAGGAGGGGCAGCGGCAGTACCGGCCGGGGTGATTGCGGCGGCAGCGACAAATGTGGGGATATCCGCCAGCGAAGGGTATGAAGGGCTGCAGGACATGAAAAAAGCCAGGAAGGGGGATACCAGCGAATCCTTTAATGTATTACGAGATATGGTGGCAAGCCCTTATTTTGGCCCTTCCCATAAGCAGGCGGTATTTGATTTTGCGAAGCTGACCAGCAATGTGGTTTTTGGTGTGGTGAGCGGGAAGGCGCTAGGGGCGGCGGCCAATAGCCTGACGGCGCGTTATTTTGGAAACGCTGCCTGTAAAGGAGCAAAAGCCGTTGCTGTTTCATCGACAATCCATGTAGGGTACAATGTGGGGATTGGAATTATCCAAAACCTGTCCCATACGGGGAAGGTGGGGGGCAGGGATATCCTGATCAATATGGGGATCGGAATAACCCAGGGTTATATTGGAAATAAAACCACCCAGGCATTGGTAAAAAATATAAGCTTCCTGGGGACGAGCCCTTTGCTTGCAAAGGGGACGGAATTTGCAGTGGACACCCTTTTCGATACCCTGGTGGACGGGGTTATGAGCGGCCTGGCAGGAAAAGAGTTTAACTTTTGGGAGAGCCTGCAAAAGAATGGCTGGGCCAATATCGTGGCTATGTCAATCCATGACCCGGTGGATGCGGTCTCCGGGGCTTATGTTATCCAGACCACAGACGTAATCCTGGCCAGCCTTCCCTCCGCCTTAAAGCTGGAGAGGACCTACCGCTCCACCAGCAACGACGTCTCGGTCTTTGGGAAGGGCTGGACCTTTTCCTATGGAAGCCGGATTTACCGGGATACGGGGAACAGCCGCCGGATTCACCTGGATGCCATCACTGGGCATTCCCTCTGTTTTGAAGCTCAAGAAGGGGAGTGGGTGAACACAAGCCGGGGAACGTCTCAGCATTCTCTGAAGGTGACGGATGAGAATCATTTCCTCTTAACCAACCATCAGGAGCATACGGTCTGTGTCTATGACCGGGAGGGATATCTTATCCGGGTGGAGTATCCCAACCGGCAGCATCTGTCCTTTATGTATAATGAGGAAGGATTATTAAGAATCGTCACGCCATTGGGCGGCTGTCTGGAGGTGGTGAGCGAAAGGGGGAAAATCGTCCAGATCACGGATGAGATTAAGCGTCGGACCCAGTACCGGTATGACGGGGATCTGTTGACGGATGTGGTCCATGCAGACCA
>CAKNZJ010000183.1 GCA_932222125.1 uncultured Clostridia bacterium
CGCTGGTGCGTGGTGGCCCAGGAGGTCTAAGGCGGCGGTCCGGGCGGCATCCTCGACACTTTTCTTCTTCTGTGGTATCTTTTTCTCAACGGAACCACCAAAACACCACAAAGGAGATAAAGAGCTATGAAGATGAAAGATTTTGCAAGCCGCCTGACCGCTGGAATCGCCTGCGCCGCCCTGGTATTCGGCCTGACCCTCCCCGCAAAGGCGGCAGCTCCCGCCGAGACAATCCGAGTGGGCAGCTACAAAGGCAATTCGTTGGATGTGGGTGAGCGCAGCGGCCTCATTATCGGCCCCAGCGGAACGGAGTACACCGTCACCTCCAGCGCCCCGGACACAGTAGCGGTAGAGCAAGTAGCGGGCTTTTGGGTGGCCGTTGCCAAGTCCGAGGGAACTGCGGAGATCACCGCCGCCAACCGCGCCGGAGAGAGCGGGACCTTGACGCTCACAGTCGGCACCGCCGTTGACCATGCTGCCCCCACCAGCACGGACACCGAAGGCCAGCCGGAAAATCTGGACGTGCGGCAGGAATTGATTCAGCTTATCAACCAGACCCGCATGGCAAACGGCGCGGCGGAGCTGCCAGTCAGCGAGGCCCTGATGACCGCTGCGCAAGCCTGCTCCGACCAGCATTACACTTACCACCACAATCAGGAGGAATGTGAGGCCGTGATTGCTGCTGGATATTCCCACGGCTTCGGCTCCAATCTCACGGTGTTTACCGGCGTGGCAACTGCGGACACCGCCCAGCACGCTCTGGACAACTGGATCAAATCTCTCGGCCACTTCCAGGCCATGATCGACCCGAAATGTGACAGCATCGGCGTGGGCGTGACGGAGAGCGGCGGAGTGACTTACTGCTATATGTTTGTCGGCAGGCCGGACACCATCAATCCCTACGGATAACAAAATACGGACAGAGATAGGTCTTTCAGCCCAGGCTGGAGGACCTTTTCTCTTGCCCGAAAAAGCAAAGGAGAACTTTTTATGAGGAAGAAAACCTATTC
>CAKNZJ010000184.1 GCA_932222125.1 uncultured Clostridia bacterium
AGGAACGGCGTCCTACTGGTGGAAAGCTACCAGATCGGGAAGGATCAGGCCCCGGAGGCCACCGCCTTCCTCAAAGAATTATTTGTCCCTGGCTCGACAAAGTAAATAACGCCGTACCCCCAGCGCAGGCAGGCCGCGAACGGCCTGCCTGCTTTTGCCTCCAACCTGCCGGATGCATACCGCCCCTGTCGGCCCCACAAAGGCCACTTGTTGGCCTCTGGCGGCAGACGGCGAGTCCCTGTGTCACCAGGCCGTGACTACCCCGTACAGCGCCCCGTATGGCCCCCGTTGCGGCTCTGGCCGCAAGCGATTGGATATGTTCATACAGGATAAATTCTATGATTGGCAAAATTGTCAAGAAGGGAGGGTTCGACCATAGACAAGCCAAACAGCAACCAGCAGATCAGAACGGAACGTATCCAGGTTTCCCACGGCAGAACGATCCAAGTGGTATCTGTGTTCCCGGAAAACGGACATTGTTCCCCGGAAGATAAGTTAAAAGCATTGATCGACCTGGAAATCCAGCAGGAAAAACTGTGCGCGTAAGCCCAGTGCTGTCTGGGAAAAGCACTGGATATCCGGGCCGTTTTGGAGTATAGTCATGTCGCAATGCTCTGAACGGTTTGACCAACGAAGGAGGGTAAGATGATAACGTCAAACCAGAAGAAAACCGCTCTGTACTGCCGCCTCAGTCAGGATGACAATACGGAAAACGAGTCAAACAGCATCCAAAATCAAAAAATGATCCTTCAACGCTTCGCTGCCGACCACCATTTCCCCACCCCTTGCTTTTATGTGGATGACGGATACTCTGGGGCCAGCTTTCAGCGTCCAGGTTTCCAGCAGATGATGGCCGACATGGAAAACGGCGAGATTGGGATCATCATCACGAAAGACCTGTCCAGGCTTGGCCGAAACCAGCTTCACACTGGGCTGTACATCGAGGAGCGCTTCCCCATGTTCGGTGTCCGCTACATCGCCATCAACGACAATGTGGACACTGACAGCAGCGAGAGCAACGAACTGATGCCGTTCAAAAATTTGTTCAACGAATGGTATGTACGGGACTCCAGCCGCAAGGTTCGGGCCGTCCTCCGTGCCAAAGCGGAGCGCGGGGAACGGCTTGGAAC
>CAKNZJ010000185.1 GCA_932222125.1 uncultured Clostridia bacterium
GATTGTAAGACATGACCTGCAGGCCAGCACACATTTCCTCCGATTTGAAAAGCCGGCATTTCTAAAGGTGTGCCTGGTTATTCCGGGACTGAACCTGTTCTTATCCTCTATGGTCACCATTGGTGTTCCAGTGATGATTGTGGAGCATTGGGGACTGTCCAATCAGCTGCTTGGGATCGCCCAGGGGCTGCTGGCGGCAGGAGGTGTGCTTGGCGGCCTATTGACTGCGCTCCTTGGCAAGCGGCTTCAGCCAGAGCGAGCTTATGTATTTCTGATCCTCTGCGCCATGCTCACGCTGCTGATGGGAGCGGGGATGCTCTGGAGCAATACTCCTTATTTGAAGTATCTGATTCTGTCGGGCACTGGTACCGCAATTACAATTTTTTCTACTATGTTCAGCATCCAAATGCTTGCTGTCGTACAGAGGGAAACGCCGGAACATCTGATTGGGAAAGTCATCGCCTGCATTATGACGCTGATCATGTGTGCTCAACCCATTGGGCAACTGACTTACGGGATTTTTCTTGAGCAAATAAGCGCCGTTCCCATCATAACCGGCGCAGGTGCAATCTCAATGTGTATTGCTCTATATGCAAAGAAAGTTCTAAGTGAATTGGGGGGAGTAACGAGCAATGGCTAATCCAATGATAGCAATGCGGTCAGTGACAAAAACATATGCAAGTAGAGAGGTTTTGCACCAAATCAACCTGCGTGTAGAGAGCGGGACAATCTATGGGCTGCTGGGCGTCAATGGTGCGGGAAAAACCACCGCTTTCAAATTGCTCGCTGGTCTGCTGTACCCAACCTCGGGGGAGATTGTGTTTAACGGGCAGCCTATAACCATGAGGAGACGGGCGTTCTTAAAGGATATGGGTATTATGATTGAAACTCCAGTCTTCTATGAACATCTCTCCGCACTGGCCAATCTGGAGATACACTTGGAATACATGGGATGCAGCTGTTCTGGAATCCGCAGCGCCTTGGCTGCCGTAGGTCTTGGAGACGTTGATGGCCAGCCGGTATCCCAATTCTCACTGGGTATGAAGCAGCGCCTTGCCATTGCCAGGGCTATCAGCCACACACCCAAACTTCTGATTTTGGATGAACCGCTCAACGGTCTTGACCCTCTTGGAATACGGCAAATGCGTGATCTGTTTTTGTCCCTGGCACGGGAGCGCAATATGACACTTCTGATTTCCAGCCACATCCTCAGCGAAATAGAGCAGATCGCCGACCGGGTAGGCGTGCTTGCGGACGGCTCTATCACGCAGGAGATCTCTATGCCGGAAATCAGAGCAGCCTGTCCAAACGGGCTGGAGGACTATTTTTTCAAAATTATGCTGGGAGGGAACACATAAATGCGGATACTGCGACTGGAGCTGCGAAAAACGAATATATGTCCCTACTGCATTGCGGCAGCAGCCATATTTCTCTGCTTGCTGGGGCTGTCTTTTCTATTTGCCTATGTACCGAAGCTGGAGTCTGGCAGCCAGAACAGCGCCGTACTCTTTTCTTCCTATTCTGGAATTATGGCCGTCAACGGCGCCATTGCGCTTATGGCCTTCTCCGCGCTGTCCTCCGCTATGGGATACCGGTATGTGATTCGGGAATACTGCGGTGCTCAGGCCATCTTACTGTTCAGCTATCCCATCAGCCCAAAACGTATCCTGACGGCAAAAACGCTGCTGTTGATGATGTTTACATCCATAGCGGCAATAGGCACGACGCTGTGCAGTTTCACTGCTTTTGCAATGGCGGCAAGCGCACTTTCCTTAGTGGAGGACCAACTGGTGTTTGCACACTTTGTCACCGCGCTGCGCAATTCTATTATGATAACCTGCCTCGCCTGTGGTATTACTCTGTGCTCTATCCGCATTGGGTTCGCCCGAAGGTCTAATTCCATGACCGTCATAAGCGCCATTCTGTTCAGTATGCTCCTGACAAATTTTGTGGCTGCAATTAACGCCTACTTTGCAGGGCTGCTTTTATTCACCGCTATTCTGCTGTTGACGGGTATCTTGCTCATGTGGAACCTGGCAAACAGTATGGACA
>CAKNZJ010000186.1 GCA_932222125.1 uncultured Clostridia bacterium
CTGGCGGAGGATTTTGAAAAAGACAAATTCCTCCGATTCATCGTCGTAGAAATAATCTGACAAAATGACTTCCGGCATGGGCAGAGCCTCATTTTGAGCAAACGAAAAAGCACGATTTTTCAATCGTGCTTTCTCTCGGGTGTTAATTTGTGTCGCATTGTAAGTTTGTCAAACAAATTGGACAAGGAACTCGAGAGGAGAAAGCCAGGAGAGTGGACGCATCGGAAAGTTGTTGGAGCGGCGGTTATGGACAGCAAGCTGCTGCCGGAAGTCAGCCAGAGAGAAGAAAGAGTGGACAGAGTAAAAGCGTTTCTGGTCTTCCCGGTGGCTGCGCTCCACTTTGCCATTGTGCCTTGGGGTGTAGGGGCGGATGAGCTTGTGGCAGATGCCAAGATTAGCGGCGGTTTTCTCAAAAAGGGTCTGGATATCCCGTTTGCTGTTGGAAAAACGGTTTGTAAATTCAAAACCGTTGTCGGTCTGGATACATTCCACGCGAATGCCCCTGCGGGCATACCACTTGACCAGGCGTTTCAAAAAGTCGGCGGAGGAATAGGTAGACTGCTCCGGATAGGCGGCCAGGAAACGGAGCCTGGAGAACTCGTCAATGGCGGTATACTGGAACAGGCGCAGCTCCGGGTCAGCAATGCAGCGGCGGGGAACTACTTTCACATCCACCTGGATCCTTTCTCCCGGATACGTCATCTGCTGGTAAGGTTTTGGCGTATAAGCCTTTTTCTTCTTCTCCTGTGGGAACATCCCCAGCTTACGCATGACCCGGAACAAGCTCTCGGGTCGGCGGGTGTAGCCGCGCTGCTTCAGGCGGTGCCACAACTCCACCAGGCCAAGCTGTGGATCGCGGCGGCGCATATCCCGGATGAGCTTCAGTTCCGCTTCGGTATGCTGGTTTGGATGGCTGTGAGGCCGCCGGGACTGGCAGGCTAGGGATTCAACACGCCCATCCCAGCGAGCCCGCCAGAAATAGATATAGGACCGGCTCCTGTTGTACTTCCGGCTGGCCCGGCTGACACCGTATTTTTCCGCATATTTCATTAGGGATTGCTTGTATGCCATGTCCTGTGTTATACTCTTTCTCATGAAGGATGTGGCCTCCTCTCGGTTTTGTTAAGTGTGGTAACTCAACTTTAACCGATTTGGCCTCATCCTTCTACTTTTTTCTTCCCCTACTGTCCAACATGTATTGTACTCCTACACCCTGTCAATCGTCATTGTGTAAAATCCTGCTTGAAACCCAACTAACCA
>CAKNZJ010000187.1 GCA_932222125.1 uncultured Clostridia bacterium
CCCTGTGAGCTGGAGCGGTTCACAAAGGACGAGGTGGTCATCAAGGTGGATACTGAGACCTTCAACGGCCGCTTCCCCATGGCCCCCATCGACGAGTTGACCACCGGCTATGAGACGCTGTGGCATAATGCGGTGAAGACCATGGTTTCCCCGGAGTGGTCCTGCTGGTTCGATGGCAAGGACGATGAGTATATGTATATCAACGTAGGCCGCAAGATCGACAAGCGGATGATTTAAGAAGGGAGGGCGCAGAAAATGTTGTTCAAAGAAGATAAGGCCGCGCGCGCACAGCACCAGGCCGTCCGTGAAAATGCTGGCTGGTACCGCTGGACCCATGATCTGGTGGAGGTCAAAGGCAAGGATGCAGAGAAGTTCCTGGATCGTCTGTTCGTGGGCGCTATTACCAAGACTCCTGTGGGACGAACCAAGTACACCACCATGCTCAATGAGGACGGGAAGATCATTGACGATACGATCGTCATGCATACAGGCGAGGAGCATTACTGGGTCTCCACCCTCTACGCTCCCCAGTTCATCAGATGGGCGGACGCCCATAAGTCCGGAGAGGAAGTCTCATACGAGGATATCACGAAAACAGTGGACATGTACGCCGTTCAGGGCCCCAAGTCTCTGGAAATCATGAACGCTCTGGTAGCCGCTCCCGTGGACGGCCTCAAGCGGTTCGCAGTGGAGGACAACAAAATCGGGGACATTGCCGTCCAGATCCACCGTTCCGGTTTCACCGGTGAGCTGGGCTATGAGATCTACTGCAAAATCGAGGACACGCAGGCGGTGGAGGACGCTGTCCGGGCAGCCTGCGGCAAGTTCAGTGCCCCCGAGCTGACCATCCTGGAGGTCTATGTTCGCAGTCTGCCGGTAGAGAAAGGCTTTGCCTTGCGGCAGGATATGTACGGTCTGACTCCCTACGAGTGCGGCCTGGATTGGTCTGTAAATCTGGACAAGGATTTCATTGGCAAGGACGCGCTTGTAAAGGCCAAGGAGGAAGGGCCTAAGTATAAATTGGTAGGCTTGGAGTATCTGGCGGAATCCTACGAGGACATTGCCCAGAAGGAGATCGTTTACCGCTACGGCGTACCCTGCGGCTTCGTCCGTGCGGCGATCTACGGCTACACCGTGGAGAAAAATATCGGCTTCGCCGTGATTGAAGCGAAGAAGGCTATCGCAGGCGAGCGTGTGACCGTGGGGAGCAACGATTCTCCCGCCATTATCACCGAGAAGCACTGGTTGTAAGGAGGAAGAGAACATGCGTCTTGAGAACAAATCCATCGTCGTGACCGGCGCGTCCGCCGGTATGGGTCATGCCATCGTGGAACGATTCGCTCAGGAGGGGGCCAATATCATCGCCGTAGCCCGGCGGCTGGATCGACTGGAGGAGCTGTCGGCATCCTTGAAGGATGCCCCCGGTCGGGTAATCCCCTGTCAGGGCGATATGGGAGATCCGGAGACCAGCGTGCGGATGATCGACCTGGCAGTGAAGGAATTTGGCCGCTTGGATGTGCTGGTGAACAACGCCGGCATTATGGATGACAACACCGCGGTAGGCGACGTCTCTGATGAGATGCTCCACGAGTTGTTTCGGGTGAACACCTACGGCCCCATCTATGCCATGCGTAAGGCGGTACAGACCTTCATCGCCCAGGGTGAGGAGCGGGGGAACATCATCAACATTACCTCCGTGGGCGCAGTCCACCAGACTGCCGGTGTTGCCTACTGCGCCTCCAAGGCGGCGCTGTGGGCGGCCACCCGCCATACCGTCTTCATGTACGAGGAGCAGGGTATCCGCTGCAACGCCATCGCTCCCGGCGGCGTGCTGACGGATATTCCTCTGGTGATGCCTCCCGCCAATGAGTTCGGCTTTGGCCGCACCAGCGCCCTGCTGGCCCACTCCCCTGAGATGGGGATGCCGGAGGACATCGCCAATGCGGCGCTGTTCCTGGCCAGCGACGAATCCGCCTTTGTCAACGGCGCGGTGATCACTTGCGACCGGGGCTGGACCAGCTTCTGAGCGATTTTTGCATAAGCATTGCGGGGAATACGGTGCGCCGTATTCCCCGCAGCCATAACACAGGAGGTGAAGTAACTATGGATACGCAGGAACTATTTGGATACAGCGGGAAGAAGGTACTTGTTTCAGGTGCGTTTTCCGGTATGGGCCGGGCCGCCGCCAGATTGCTGTCTCAGCTGGGAGCGGAGGTGTATGTGGTCTGCCGGCGAAATGGACGTCACAATGCGCTTGATTTCCCAGTGAAACAGGTGCTGTACGCCGATTTTGGTGTGAAGAAAGACCTTGACGAGCTGGCGGAAGTGCTTCCGGACAATATCTTTGCCATGTTCCTTTGCCACGGTATTGCCCTGAACAGCGATGGTTCCAATACCATGGAGGTACAGAAGGTGAATTTTCTGGGACACAAGTATTTTCTGGAGAAGGCGCTGAGCAAGATAGCGGATCAGGGGTCGGTCAACATCATTTCTTCTACCGGTGGATTTGACTGGCAGAGCAATTTCCACAGCTGTATGGAGGTCATCAATACCCAGACGTATGAGGACGCGCTTGCGTGGTACGAAAACCACCCGACGGAAATCGCCAGCGGTTATGTTTTTTCCAAGCAGTGCCTTTGCGCCTATGTGAAGGCCAAGGTTCATGCACCGGAGTTCATTGACCGAAAAATTCGTTTGAACGCCATCAATCCTGGCAACACGACGACCGGCCTGACGGACGATTTCAATCGGGGAACGTCTCCTTCCGGAAATGCTGAGGAAGGAAAGGCTGTGATCGAGGCGCTGTTTCTGGACAGTTGGAATGGCTATTGGGCTGAACCGGAAGATATGGGATATCCTTTAGTCGCCATCGGCAGCCAGATTTTTAGCTATATGAGTGGGCAAATCATTTATCTTGATTATGGAATGAGCAGCGTGTGGGAGATCGATGCCTTAGATCCCTAAACTCCGCGCATGGCAAATTTTGCCGCAATGCCCTCACAAAAATCGATTATCAAGGCGGCGATCTCCTCCGGAGGTTCCCGCATCCCATCCCGCAGCCATCGCTGGATCACACTGCTGCTGCCGCCCGCTAAAAATGCGAAACCGGCATCCCGCCTTACCATGGAACGGTCATCTTTCTGCACAGGACCGAGCCATTGTTCCATGTAGAGAAAGCAACGTCCTGACAGCCGTTGGATAAATCGCTGCCCGCTCGCTGGCGTATTCAGAGCCTGGATCAGTGTGCTGTTATCACGCAGGGTATTTAATATGGCCGTCAGCGCCGCCTGCGCACCGGCGGCTTCGATGGAGGCAAGCATCTTCTCAAACTCCCGCAGCCCCTCCTCCTCAATTTTGTCCAACAGGTCATAGCAGTCCTGATAGTGCTTATAGAAGGTTCCCCGATTGATCTCCGCCTTGTCGCAGACCTCTTTGACGGTGATTCTGGAGATAGGCTTCTCCTTCAATATGTCCAGGAAGGCATCCTGGATGACTTTGCATGTGTATCGCACACGGGCATCAGTTTTCATGATCCTGTCCCTTTCATCAACAGATCTGCTTTATGTGTACATTATCTAGCAGATGCCAAAAGATTGTTTCTTGATTTGTCGCTGTGCTGTCCAGTATAGTACAAGCAGCAGAAGAAAGCAACAGATGCACGATATTTGACCATCTGCACACTAAAATTAGGAGGATGTCAGCAATGGATTTCAGCAGCGTAAAGGGGAAGGTCGCAATCGTTACCGGCGCAAGCCGCGGAATTGGCAGGGCGATTGCCACAGTGTTTGGAGAACACGGAATGAATGTGGTCTGCGCCGCCCGCAGTCAGGAGCAGGGACAGGCCGTGGCAGATGAGATCTGCGAAAAGGGTGGCGATGCCATCTTTGTCCGCACAGATTGCAGCAGTCCGGAGGAGATCAAAACACTGGTGGATGCCGCGGTATCCCGCTATGGCCGTCTGGACGGCGTCGTCAGCAATGCCGGGATCGGCATGGGCGGTACCCCCTTGCATGAGTACGGACTGGATGAGTATGAGAAGATCTTCGCTCTCAACAGCAAAGGAGTATTCGCCGGTATGAAATACGGCGCAGAAGCTATTTTCAAGGCCCGCAGCCAGGGAGGCTTCCTAATCAATGTTGCATCCATTGCAGGATTGATGCCGCAGCGCGGGCAGGCACTGTATACCGCAACCAAATTTGGCGTAGTCGGAATGACCCGCGCCGCCGCGTTGGACTACGCCAAATATGGAATTACTGTCAACGCCATTTGCCCCGGCTATACCAAAACCAGCATCTTTGGCGATGCACCGGAGCAGGCCATGGATTTCTTTGCTTCCGATTGTCCCTCCGGACGGATGGGCGACCCCAGAGAATGTGCATATCTGGCGCTTTTCCTGGCCAGTGATATGGCGCGATATATCACCGGCGCGGCTATCCCCGTGGATGGCGCGTTAAGCGCCGGGCACCAGAACATCACAAATTGGAAACACCCGGAATTGGTTACAGGCGAAAAGCTGGGGGCGGAAAGTACCATCGCCGCCATCCTGGAAAACGAGGCAGGTGCTGCGGTTGTAGAAAAGTATTTGCCCGGCTTCTCAGCGAACGAGCAGGCTAAGCCTGCTTATGGCATGACGTTTAAGGCGCTTGCTCCTATACTTGGACTGCCGGAGCAGGTTGTGGAGGCGATGCTGGCAGAATTGGATGCTTTATAAGCACATTAGAGCGATATTGAACAGGAGACGGTCGGTATGCGGAACGAGGAACTATTTAAAGAAAGACCTGTGTGGAACGCGATCCTGACGTTGGCCATACCGTCCGTCCTGTCTATTCTGGTGATGCTGCTTTACAACATGGCTGACATGTTCTTTGTGGGACTGCTGCATGATCATGTACAAGTAGCGGCGGTATCGGTAGTAGGTCCAATCTTCTCGCTGGTTACTGCTGCAGCTACCATGGTTGGTGTCGGTGGCTGCGCGGCCATTGCAAAGGCAGCCGGAGCAAGAGAAGTTGATCATGCAAAAACATGCGCCAGCTTGTGCGGATGGTTCTGCATCCTGTTCGGCACAGCGGCAGCACTTATTTTATTGGGGTATGCCAATTCCCTGCTGCCTGTACTTGGCGCCACACCAGAAATGATGAAACACTCTGCAACCTATCTGCGTGTACTGGCTATAGGGACTCCCTTTATGCTCTTTGGTACCGGGTTTGCACCATTGCTGCGGGCAGATGGAGCAGTCAAAATCGGGTTCCTGGGCAACCTTGCCGGGACGATACTCAATCTGTTGTTGGACCCGGTGCTGATCCTGGGCTTTGGTATGGGTGTGACCGGGGCGGCGGCTGCCACAGTTCTGGGCAATATGCTCTCATCTTCCATCTACTTGTGGTATGTGTTCCGCAAATCCGGTATCCTTACGCTGCATCCCCATTTCGCCTTGCGAGAGCCACAGGCGTTACTACATATTTTTGCGTTAGGACTGCCCAATGCGGTCAGCGGCGTTCTGTCCGGTTTTGCGTCTACTTTCTCCAACCGGCTGCTGAATCCATACGGAACAGAAGCTCTTGCCGCTATGGGCGCTGCCGGTAAGGTAACGATGCTGATCACACTGGTGCAGATGGGCGTCTGCATGGGTGTCCAACCTTTAATGGCGTACAACTATGGAGCGAATGATTTGTCACGACTCAAGGAGATTCTGCAAAAACTGGCTCTGTTGACAGTTTTTCTGGGGGCTGCTTCTACCGTGATCTGCTGTCTCATCCGTAAGAGCTTGATCCGAGTATTCCTGCGGGAAGAAACAGCGGCTACCATGGGGGAGCAGTTGGTTATATGGTTGCTGCTGGCTGGACCACTGCTGGGGCTGTATTATTTGAGCAGCAACTTTTTGCAGGCGTCTGGCAGCGCGGCGACAGCTACGCTGGTGTCCATACTGCGGCAGGGAGCAATTCTCATCCCTTCCCTCTATGTGTTGAGTGCGTGGCAGGGCTTCACTGGTATTGCCGCCGCGCATACAGTGGCAGATGTTTTGGCATCCATTATGGCTCTGGTGCTGTGCCTGCGGCGGTTTAGGCGTGTTGTTGCGAAGAAAGCCTTCGATGAGATTAAATATGCCGAGGCGGCAATGGAAGAACAGTAAGATAGAAATAGCATTAGAAAATGGGCTGAGGTTATCGCACCTCAGCCCATTTTCTAATGCACACTATCTAGGCTTTGTCCGATGGCGTCTATTTATCCCAGCTTCTCCGCAGCCTCGCGCATCAACTCAATAACAGGCAAATGTTGAGGACATTCCGGACTCATTATCATGTTTCGCCAAGGGAATATATCTTCCCCAAGGCGTTCGGTGATGCGGCCCAGGATAGTTATATGGAATCTCAGGAGACGTACACCACGTTGTTTGAGGACCAGCATAAGTACAACGCGATTATGAGTGCGCTGGCAGAGGTGATCTATCGGAGATGCGGAAGCAATAGTTATTTATCCGTTCAAAAGTAGGACGCGCTAAATAGCGGAAAACCAAACACACGTTTGTCGCCCCCGTTCCTGGTTCTTTCTCTGTTCTAAATCCTTCAAGTGAGTCCTTCCTGGTGCCGCGCTGTGAGGCCGCCCCTGGATCAGCAACAGGACGCATTTCTCCCTTGGTGGAAATGCGTCCTGTTTATAAGCCTATGAGTTATCGCAGATTTTGTAAAGATTGGAAGTGCATCCACCGTTCTCTCGCCAGCGACTCTCCTTTGACAGATAGCCAGCCGCATAGAGATCGTTTAACGCCCGCTGCACGGTGGCGCGGGAGAGATGCATCTCCCGCGCTATCGTCTGGACGGAGGGCCAACAGGTTCCGTCTTTGTTAGTGCGATCCTTGAGATACATATACACTGCAATCGCCCGGTGGGGCAGATCGGAGGAATAAATAGAATTAAAGTACCCCATCATCCCTACCTCACTCCCGCAGAGAGGAGGGATTCCCCTCTGCGTGCCGCAGTGCCTGCCGTGGATGATGTGGCCCTGACCCCATTGGCGCAGCCTGGGAAGTAGCCTCCGGACCGGATTTCGGATGCTTTTCTAGAATCGCTTCCTCCAACTCCTTCCTATCCGCATAGTAGACCTTCCGCTGACCACGATCCGGCATCAGATATGCTTTTCCGAAGGTGATGCCCCAGTCAAGGAACAGCCGCAGCCGCGTTTGCATGGGGTTCGTCCCGGTTTTCATCACCACAAACGAGCCCTTGGGTATGGCTTTTAGCTCATCCGGGGTCATGAGCGGACGTCCCATCATCTGGAGCGACTGATTGACACCATCTTTCGCCTTGCTGATGTAACCACCCTGCACTGTCTGATTTCCCAAGGCTTTGGAGAGTACCTCCGCCGTCTGGCTGTTGGGGGCGAAGCCGCCAAAGATCGTATCCTGCACATTGTCTTGGATGATCTCCGCGCCCTCTTTGCCGTAATTCTTCTCCAACTGTGCAAGGCTCTGGATAATCGGCACCAGCGTCAGCTTTCGGGAGCGGCCTGCGGAGAACAATGGGAGAATGTCAAAGGGCGGCATGGTACCCAGCTCATCGCAGAAAAATACCACACGATTTTGCAGCTTTCCGCCATTTTCGTCCGCAACGGCAAACAGCTCACGGGACAACTGCTGGATCATCAACCCCGCCATAAAGTTTTTGCTGGGGTCTTCCTCCGGAAGAATCAGAAATATAGCGGATTTCTTGCTGGCAAAACTCTCCGCATCAATGGCACTGTCGAAGCACAGCACCTGCTCAAGTTCACTGTCGAGGAAACTGTTCAATCGCGACAGCACAGTAGACAGTACGGATGCCATGGCCTGATCGGATGTATTCAATGCTGCGCCTGCAAACCATCTGGCTTTGTGCTCAGACGGCAGCTTGCTCATGAGTACCTGGAATTGACTTTTGCCCTTATCCGCACCCGTGGCAGGTTCCAGCAGATCCTGCACCAGCTTGAACACGCTGACGATGTGCCGCCGCTCCTGGGGAGCCTCCTCCGTGGGCGGCAGATACTCCGCCAGCAGGAGAACGACCGCCGTGAGCAGTCCCTCGGCGGCGTCATAGAAAAACGCATTCTGCCCGTAGTTTGAGGCGTCTCCCTCCGGGTTTATGATGGTCTTTGCCAAAATTTTGGCGTACTTCTCCGCCTTGGCTCTCGCCGCCAGATTGGACGGCTGTTCCCGGCAGATATCCATGTAGCGGTTGATGAGCGTGAGGAGGTTGTATCCGTCTGACCTGGTAGGGTTGCGCAGGTCGATCACCGCCACTTTGTAGCCGTAGTGCTGTGAGGCCACGGCGCCGTAGTTCCGGGCGAGGTTTTGCGATAGGTAATCCTTTGAAGTCATCTCCAGATTTTCCCCCGCTTAGCACCGTGCGCGATAGTTTCCCATCACACGGCGCCCCATCAATGTTTACCTATTTGCAATTTTACAGTTGCCAGCCAATTCCCTCAGTTTGTTCAGTCGAACCATATTCAACTTGCAGGATTCCAGCTTATTGAGATACTTTCGTATGGTTTCTTCTTCTGTGGCATGAATTAACTGATGTACATCCGGCGTAACGAGGATAAGATTTGCATAATCATCTCCACCGCCTGCCTGTTTTGGCGTAATGTGGTGAACAATAATGTTTCCCACTGCCAGCGGCTCCTTACTGATTGCGCATTTGCCATGCTGCGCAACGAACATAGATATCCGGTTGTCATTCAGTTCTGTACTTGCCCTCTGTAATGGATTTTCCATAAGCTGCCGCAGCGCACGGGGATTTACCGCATTTTGCAGCGCATGGATTTTTGCCCTGCCTGCCTTGGTGTAGTCGCATATATCCTGCGAAAAACACAACGGCGGCTTGGTTTTGACTCCGTTAATAGGGAACAGCGCAAGCTTTGCCACATAGAAGATTTTGCCGTGAAAGTCTCCATAAAATTGCTGAAATGCCTGGCTTTTCAGGCCCGTTTCACTTCGGTATCTTTTTGTCCTGCATAGAAGGCTCTTTCTGACATCAAAGGCAATGCGGTCAAAGTCGGTATACACATAGGTTGCGACCTTGTAATAGTTATGCAGCCCCAGCACGGTGGCATTAAATTGCATAACGTTGGGCGTACTTGGATTTTTGCCTATCCGCCGGATTGCCGTTCGGATGGTATCCTTGCACTTGAGAAACGCCTTTTCTGTCATTTGAGACTTGACCACCCATTTCCCGCTTTTGGGACGCAATTTCAGCTTGAACCCCAGAAAGTCCGACCACCGCTTCTTCAGATTGACGATTTTGGACTTCTCCGGGCTGATTTCCAGGTCCAATCGCTCCATCAGCCATTTCTGTGTTGCGATATAAATGCGCTCCGCCTCGCTCCTTGTTTTGCAAAAGAGCTTGAAGTCATCAGCGTACCGAACAATGAAGACTTTTTTCAAGCCTGTGGCTCTCAATGCCCTGTATCGCTCCGATGGACCCCTATATTGCTTATGAGGCTGAAATGTTTCCCATTGATTGGATATCCACCAATCCAGCTCATTCAGGACGACGTTCGCCAATAACGGGCTGAGGATTCCGCCCTGTGGTACACCTTTTTCTGGTATGCCGGTTCCAGCGATGGGCGCTTTCAGCATTCTGGATAGGACA
>CAKNZJ010000188.1 GCA_932222125.1 uncultured Clostridia bacterium
CCGCCATATTCCACATAGATGGTCTTGGGCTGAGTATCCAGGATATAGCCATCCGCACATTCGATCTCACGAATGGTGTACCTGCCGTCCGCTAGCTCCTTGTCGATATAGACATACCCCTCATTATCGCTCTCGTAAGTGCCCACGGGGTTGCCCTTGGCATCGGAGAGAAGGAATTTGACTCCATAAATCCCCTTACCAGTCACACTGTCGATCTTGTGGATCAGGGCACTGCCGCTCTGCCGGTTGGTAATCTCCAGGGTGGCGGTGCCGCCGTCCTTCACCTCGATTTGGTAGGGCGTATCATCTAATTTATAGCCCTTGGCGGCTTTGAGTTCCACCACCTGATACCATCCCTTCTCGGCCTGGGGCAGACTGATGACGCCCCTGGCATCAGTGGTGTAGGTGCCGATGATCTCCCCGTTCAGCTTACGGACTTCAAACTCAACGCCCTTGATACGCGCTCCAGTCTCCTCGTCCTTCTTGATGATGGTGAGGCCCCCGACCTTGGTGTTATATACCGTAATGGTCTGCGTGTCGGCGGCGTTGACGCGCACGGTCTGTGTCTTAGTGCCCTCGTCCATCACATAACCGGGCAAGGGCTTGGTTTCTGTGATGACCAGCGTACCCACCACACCGGAAATGCGGATCTCCCCGTTAGCATCGGTTTTGTATAGGCCCTTGCTGGACAGATGGCCGTAGTCGTCGTCCAAATAGCTACCATCCGAATAGGTGATTTGGAACTCCACCCCTGCCAGTGGCTCATTCGTCTGCTTGTCCAACTTTCGGATCACGATGGTTCCCTGCTTTTCATTGAAGAAACGCAGGGTCTGTGCGTCCCCGACCTCGATCTTAATGGATTTGGGCGTGGTGTCGAGAACGAACCCCTCCAATGTCCTGATCTCCTTGGCAATAATGGTAATGCCAGGCTCCAACCCCTCAATCACAATGCGGCCATTTTCATCGGTCACAAACTCGCCATTGGAACTGCCTACCACCTGGCCATTGGATTCCGTAACCAAGAAAGTCACCCCCTGCAGCGGAGTGGTGGTGCCAGTGATGTACTTCTCA
>CAKNZJ010000189.1 GCA_932222125.1 uncultured Clostridia bacterium
AAGGATGCCCACATAGCCGTCCTCGGTGGTCACCTCCATCTCCGCGTCCAGCCGCTGGAGGATGGTCTCCAGGTTATTGGTATCGCTGGCCTGGGTGACGGCTTCTGTATGAGTTTGGATGTCCACGCCTACCTCGTCCTTCCGGGTCATGTCCAGCAGGTAATACCTTCGGCCATTGCGGACAAAGTCCTCCGTAGGGATGAGGCTGGGATCGTCCGACAGCGAGAGCTGATAGGTCTTGTTGATCCGCAGCTCATCAAAGTCGCCGTAGGTGTACTCCTCCACGGAAATGGGGTAGTAGCTGGCGCTCTGGCCCGTGTCCTCTGCGGCCAGGGCGGTGGCGCTCCCGGCCATGACGAGGGCAAGGGCGCACAGGATGGTGAAAATGCGTTTCATGGTATTTTCCTCCGTTTTTTCGTATTTTTTAGCCTGGATGATGAATTATCTGGCAGCGGCCTGCCGCTGATCCCTCCTTTCTCTGGCCCTGCCACACAGCTGTAGGCACTCGTTCCAATCCTTGCCCTGGGCGGGGGCGCGGGCGGATACGGTGTAACCTTTTTCTGCGTACTCCGCTTGGAACTTCTCTGTAGCTTCCCGCCCTGGCCCGTCCGCGTCCAGGCAAAGAACGATCCGCTTCAGATGTGGATTCTCCCGCAGGTAGGTGTCCAGCGGACCTTGGTAGAGGCCGCACAGGGCCACGGCGTTGCTCCGCACCTGCCGGTGGAGGGTGCAGAAGCTCATGAGGTCGATGGGGGCCTCGAATACCGCCACCCAATCCAGAGCCGGGTCGCAGGGGAGGCGGAAGGCCACGTTCTTGTCGCTGCCTACCGCATCACCCTTGAAACCGGAGCCGTTCAGGTCATAGGTGCCGCGCTTGCTGGCGAACACCGGCCTGCCGCTGGCCTCCCGGCCCACGAACACGCAGTTGTGGTGCAGGCTGTCCTCATAGAGCAGGCCGGAGTCGATAAAGCCACGGATGACCTGGGCGGAGATGCCTCTCTTTTGAAGATAGGCAAACACTCGCCGCTGATCTGCATGGGCGATGGGCAGGGTGAAGACAGGTTTTTCCTTCTTCTGGACAGGCTTGGGGTGGGGGATGGGGGAGTCCCTGGCGCGGCCTCCATTGAACTCCAGCAGGTAGTTCACCGCCTCCCGGAAATCCTTGCCGCAGAACTCCTGCAAAAACGTGATGGCGT
>CAKNZJ010000190.1 GCA_932222125.1 uncultured Clostridia bacterium
AGCTCCGCCGCTGGCGCGTCCTGCGTCTGGACCAGCCCATCCAGCCTTGCCAGCAGCGTTTTGGCTTTTGTCAAGTCGGTAAGTATCAAGTCAGTATGTTCGATCAAATAGTTCAGCGGGCCGCGCACACCTTCAAAATAACCTTTCCGCATTTCAATCACAAGGTCAGCGATGGACCGCTCCCTGGGGTCCTGGGTAAACGGGTGTTTCAGAACTCCCTCCTGATGAAGCCGATCCATAAAATCGTATAAATCAGCGGCGAACTGCTCCAGGGTGTCGGGCGCGGCAGAGGGCGCGTCCTGTTCCGGCTGCTGGGCGGTCAGGTCAATGCCCTGTTCCTTGCAAATCTCCTGAAAATGGCGGTCAATGCTGGTGATGAGGATATTGGCGGTCTTGGAGATGGTCTCCAGACTGGCCTTCAGCTCCGGCAGGGCCTTATCCTTGGACCATGTGGCGATGTAGCCCAGGCTGTTGGCGCTGGTCTCGATGCCGTAATACTGGCAGACCGTATAGGAGACGCTCTCGGCCTCCACCTCTCTGGTGTTTTTATCCTTCGGCTTAGGCGGCTCCTGGTCCGTATTTCCGGCAGTGGCGGTGATCTGGTCCTGTTCCCGGTTGTGAAGCATAGCGTGGGTGATCTCATGGACGGCGGCGCACACCGTCTGCACCTGGCTCATGCCCTCCCGGATGGTGATAGTCTGATCGTTCAGGCTCAGAAACCCGTCCAGGCCCTCCCGTAGCGGCTTGAACATGATCGACACCGGGGATGTGCGCCGCAGGGCCTCCATGAACGCCTCGTACTGCTGCACATCCCCGGTCAGGCTGGAAACAAGGCTGGGGAGGGGCCTGCCCTCGGTCTGGCTCACATCGAACACCTTGACCGGGCGGAACAGGGGAATCTCGACTTCCCGTTCCTCCATGATAACATTTCCGTCATGGTCCAATACCGGCGCTCTGGTATCCGGGTCCAGCTTCATTTCCTCAATACGCTTTTTGAACGGCGTGGGGGCGATGATGGTCAGGCCCTTTTCTCCCTTTTTCACATGACGGCCAAACTGATTTTTCCACTTGTTGAATCCGGCCACATGGGTGGCGCTGGGCATCTGCATATGGATGAGGATGGTATTGTTATAGGAATAGCTGTGAAACCGGGACATGGTGCGGAGATAGTCCGCAAATTTATCGCTCTGGAACAGGTCCTGTATGTTTGCCTCAATCCCGGTGACGATTTCCTTGATCCGTTCCCGGTTGCTGGGCTTTTTGTCTGCCACGGCAAAAAATCTCCTTTCTTCAAAATGGCCCCGCACAGGAAACCGTGCGGGGCAAAATTCCGCAAGTAGAAGTCAATTTTGGCCCTCCGAGGGCAAAGTTACGTCCCTGGGCGGTTTGACGTTTTGAAAGCGTTGTGCCGCAAGGCTTTCCAGCCCTCTATTTGCGGAAGTGCGAGGCCGCTTTTGCTTTCCGCTCCCGGTCCCGTCTGCGGCGTTCCCTGGCGGCGCAGGCAGGGCAGTATTTCACCGAATTGGAACGTGAGAAAATCGGTGCGCCGCAGATACAGCAGCTTTTGACGGGCCGTGCCGCCATGATCTCCCCGTGCAGCTCCTGGTCCGCTGGCAGGACGGCGGCGCGGAAGTATTTGCAGATTAAGGTGTTGGAAATCATCTGCGGACAGGGGCAGGGGTCCCCATCGTCCA
>CAKNZJ010000191.1 GCA_932222125.1 uncultured Clostridia bacterium
GTGCAGCCGGGCAGGGCCTCATGGGTCACGCTGTCATACTTCTCCACGACAATTCCATTCAGCGGCTCATTCTGGAATGTGACAGTTTTGCTCTCGCCGCCGTGGAGAATGACCTTCTGCGTGGTCGGCTCCTTCATCTGAAAACCGGGGGCCGGGGCAACCTCGGTAATGGTGTGCTCGCCGGGGTACAGCCGCTTGCCCTGCTCATGGAGCTTGATCTCACCGTTGGCGTCCGTCAGGATATACCCGAAGTCGATGGTGCTGGGAGCGTCCGCCGCCTCGCCGTTGGAAGTATAGGTGACATGGAATTTTGCCCCCTCAATGGGTGCGCCCGCAACAGAATCCTCTTTGAAAATCGTCAGTTCCGGGGCCTTGTGATTCTTGAATACCACCGTCTTTTCATCGCCAGGATTCAGAGAGATGGTCTGCACCCGGTCCGCATCCTTGTCCGGCAGATAGTAGGGGGCGGGGACGGATTTCTCGGTAATGCGGTAAGTGCCGGGGTCCACCCGCAGAGAAACCGTGCCGTCCGCGCCGGTAGTCACATCATGCTGATAGTCGCTGTTGATGCCCTCAACGGTCAGCACAGTTCCGGGGACAGGATCGCCGCTGATCGCGTCCACCTTGGAGATGGTGAGCAGGGGCTTTTTGCTGTTCTTGAAAATCAGCGTCTTTTCATCGCCGCCGTTCAAGCTGATGGTTTGGGTCCGGTCCACTTCATCCTCCGGCAGACAGTAGGGTTCAGGCACAGATTTCTCCGTCACCCGGTAGCTGCCGGGGGCAACGCGCAGGGTGGCGAAGCCGTCCGCCTCGGTGGTCACATCGTGGCGGTAGTCGCTGTCAATGCCCTCCACGGTGAACACCGTGCCGGGGATGGGGGTGTTGGTCCCCTGCTCCACCTTGGAGATTTTCAAAACAGGCTGCTTCAGATTGTCAAAAATCAGCTCCCGGTTCTCGCCGGGTCCCAGGTAGATGGTCTGCATGGGTTCCTCGCCCACCACATAGGGGTCGGGGACGGACTTCTCGACCACCTCATAGCTGTCCACGGGGATATTGGAGAGAACCGCCCTGCCGTCCGGCCCGGTGGTCACGTCATTGTGGTAGCCGTAGTGGATGCCCTTGATTTCAAAGACCGTGCCGGGA
>CAKNZJ010000192.1 GCA_932222125.1 uncultured Clostridia bacterium
CTCTTTCCGCGCCAGCAGCCACCGGCGCGGGTGGAACGTAGGAGCGCAGCGCCGCCCGGATGGACGGTTTATCACCGCCCACAACGGAAAGCGCAGGCGGCACCGGCGCGGGGGCGCTGTCACCATCTAAATCCGGTTCATCATCGCCGTCCTGAGATTGTTCCTCCGACTTGTGGTCAGCTTTCTCCAATTCCCGGTTAAGCTGGATCAGACGAGCCGATTTCTGCTGTAATTCATCCTCCTTGGGGAAGGGCCGCTCCGATTCCTCCTGGGCGTTAGCCAGCTCCTTTTCCAACGTCACCAGACGGGCCTCATGCGCTTTGATTTTTTCGGCCATACCTTCCAGGACGTTGTTGATACGGGTGACATTGCCCACCGGGTCATCGGCCAGCTCCGCAGTATAAGTCAAATTCTGTTTCATGGTGATTTTGAACTTGGACCCATCACAATGAAGCTGCATAGGAAAGCCCCGGTATTCGCCCAAATCCAGCGGCTTTTCCGGGTCGCTCATGAGCATACACGCTTTGATAATGGCCTCGCCCGCGCCCTTCCGCTCCGTGAAGGTCTGTCCCATGACGGTCATGGTAAACGCATCGTCCTTGACCGGATTGGCCTGCACAATGGGTAAATCTTTCCCCAGCGCCTCAATAAACAGCTTTGTCTCCGCAATTTTATTCGGATAATATTTCAGCGCCTTATCCTGCATTTCATACTGCTGGGATGTATGGTTGGCTTTGAGCATTTTCAGCTTTGCCACCTGCACATCCAGCTCCATTTTCTCCCGGATACGGTCATCCCCGGTAGCCAGGGCCTTGACCTCGGCGTAGGAGAGGGCGGTAGCGTCCACGTCCTCAATGGACCGGGCAGGGGATTTCCCGGTCATGACCTGCCCGATAAATTTCTGCTTACTTTCCACCAGACCCCAGTTGTATGCGTCAAAGGTTCCTTTGGTAACGTACTTGAACATTTTAACCGTCTTATTCATGTTGCCCTGGCGCAGAGAACGGCCCGCCCTCTGCTCCAAATCAGCCGGACGCCATGGGCAGTCAAGGTCATGGGAGGCCACGATCCGGTCCTGGACGTTAGTGCCAGCGCCCATCTTCTGCGTACTGCCGATGAGGACGCGCACCTGCCCCCGGCGCACCTTGGCGAACAGCTCCGCCTTTTGCGCTTCGGTGTTGGCATCGTGGATAAAGGCGATTTCCTCCTGGGGGATGCCCTGGGCGATCAGCTTCGCTTTTATATCGTCATAGACGTTAAATTTGCCGTCCCCCTTGGGCGTGGACAGGTCGCAGAACACTAATTGGGTCCCCCGAATGTCCATGCTGTTCCGCCACTCGGTGAGAACATTCTTGACGCAGGCGTTGACCTTGCTGTCTGGGTCATCCGGCAAGAGGGGGTTCTGTAAACGCTGATCCAGAGCCAGCTTGCGCCCGTCAGACGTGATCCGCAGCATATTGTCCACGGACGGGTCCACCAGCCTGTTACGCACAGCGTCCGCCCGGTCAGCCAGCTCCGCCACCATCTCCTGCTGAAACTTGCTGGGTTCGGTGGTGACAGTGATGGGGACAGCCTCCGGGGTTGGCAGTTTCAACATATCCGCCGTCTGAATATCAGCAGCCTCCTTCCAAATGCTGATAAGCTCCGGGAGATTGTAGAATTTGGCGAACCGGGTCTTGGACCGGAATCCGGTTCCCTCCGGTTTCAGCTCCATAGCCGTCACCTTCTCACCAAAGTCCGCCGCCCAGGAATCAAAGTGACGGTGGCCGTTCCGTTCCAGCGTGTCAAATTGGAGGTAGCGCATCATGGTATACAACTCTACCATACTGTTGGAGATCGGGGTCCCCGTGGCGAAAGTAATACCACGCCCGCCGGTGATCTCGTCCATGTAAC
>CAKNZJ010000193.1 GCA_932222125.1 uncultured Clostridia bacterium
CAAGCTGTCTACAATCAAATGGGATAGCAAACCAAGGGCAGTTATCTTGTGTTCATCCTGCGGAGCAACATATACTAAATGGCCTCTATTTATGCCATTCCTTGCCTTGATTGCCGGTGAAATGAACAGCCAGCACACAAAATCACTCCGTATTCTAAGAAATGCATTCCATCTTAATGTGTCATAGTAAGCGCAACTTTGCCTACAAAAATAAAATGCACCAAATGAAAAGAACAGAGAACCGCCAATTACTATAAATCGTTCAGCCATTGTCCGCCCCCTACTCATAAGTGGATTTGTTTTAAGTCTAAAAACTGCCATCACTCAGATTATGTGACCGAGGTACGCATGGGCAACACCGGCCTCACCGTTTTTTCTTTCTCCAGCGAACAAAGAAATAAGTCAGCAAATAAATGACGGTGGGAATATTCCCCCTACTCAACCCATACCATGCAGTAGAAATATCAGGTGCCATCGTGCTTATATACAGAATAAGGCCAAATGTAATACCAGGCAGAATCAAGCCCAGCCATGGGTTATCTGCTTTACTAAGAAATATCTGCCAGATAAATGTTCCGAGCCATACCACAAACACAGCAGCAATGCCAGCCAATAAAAAAGCGGGAAGAAAAAACACGATTTATTCCACTCTCCTAATTTTATACAGCGTGTAGTTTACCACAACAGCTGCCATTTTTCCACTACTAACCATCAAACAATTTCAAAACATCAGCCTTGCTCCTGCCAGCGGGAGCATTTTTCATGGAGAGCGTATGACAAACCAGCGCAGACGGGAGCCGGAACGAGGCAGGGGCGCAAGGGTAACGGGCTTGTGCTCCTACCCTTGGCAAAAAGCCTAACAGAAATTTCAGATGTATGATGGCTCCAGCCGCAAAACCCACGCCTCCGGGACGGCTTCCTCAATGATCCCCCGGTTTAGGTTATACCAGCTGCCGCACTTGTCCAGGATGATTGCGTCTGTGGTGACCACGTTCTCCAGTCGGGAGAAAACGCCGTCCACGCTGGGGTGCAGTTCAACCTGGATCTGGACACTCCGCTCCGCCGCCTTGTCCAGCAGCAGCGCCCGGAGGCGTCCGGAGTTGGACACCTGCCGACCCAGGTAGAACAGGGCCTCCTTGACCCCCAGGGCCTCCAGCCGGGCCAGCAGAAGCTCCACGGCCCGCACCGTCTTGTCCACGATGCGGTAGCTCCCTCGCAGTCCGGCCAGATCCCGGATGGTGCCGTCCATGCCCGCCAGGAGCAGGGAGCCGGACAGAGCCACCTCCAGGGTGATGATGGTGTTGAAGCCGTCCAGCACCAGGGCCTCCGGGGCCTCCCGGAGCCGCTTCCGTTCCCGCTCCTCCAGGGCGGTGCGGGGAGAGGTGATCCGGGCCAGGGCCAGCCGCTGGCGCTCCGAGAGCAGGTGGTGGTTGCCCACGAAGGTGGAGGCGGATTTGGTGTCGTATCCCCGGTCCAGCAGGAACGCCAGCTCCTGGGCGGCGCCGTTCAGCTTGGCCGCAGCCTTGGAGCCAAATTCGATGGTATCTTTCGGCACATAGCCGCGTTTGACGGTTTCCATGGTGGGTTCAGTCCTTTATAGGCAATATCTCTTTTATCCGAAAATCGTCAATACAATTCCAGCTTACAATCGTGACCAGAATTATTGAAATCTAAGGTTATTTCTAAAATGGTCAAAATAAGATCATCTCCAAGCTCACGTTTGCTTTTCTTATAATTGATCCATCTAAGCACAATGGGTTCTTCGTATTCATGTACGCCGAAGCCACC